>NZ_BAGG01000077.1 GCF_000308695.1 Nocardia takedensis NBRC 100417
TGACAGTGCCCTCGGCCAGCCGTCGCGCGCTCACCAGGAAGGCCGTGTGGCCCTGCATCCGATGTTCCGGGCGCACCGCGAGGCCGACCACGTGCCAGCCGCGCACCATCGACTCCCAGGACCGGGGTTCGGTCCAGCACTCCTGCTCGCGCAGCGCCTCGACGACTTTGGACAACTGCGTGACGGTCGCCACATAGACGATCAGCACACCGCCCGGCACCAGCGCCTTCGACACCGTGGGCAGCGCGTCCCACGGCGCGAGCATGTCCAGCACCGCCCGGTCCACCGGCTCGCCCGTGTAGGCGGCCACATCGCCGACGGTCAGTTCCCAGTTGGCGGGCCGCTCGCCGAAGAAGGTCTCGACGTTGCGCACCGCGTGCTCGGCGTGGTCCTCACGGATCTCGTAGGAGACCACTTTGCCCTCGGGACCGACGGCCCGCAGCAGCGAACAGGTCAGCGCGCCCGAGCCCGCCCCCGCCTCGAGCACCCGCGCGCCGGGGAACACGTCGCCCTCGTGCACGATCTGCGCGGCGTCCTTCGGGTAGATCACCGCCGCGCCGCGCGGCATCGACAGCACGTAGTCGATGAGCAGCGGCCGCAACGCCAGATACGGGGTGCCGTTCGTGGAATTCACCACACTGCCCTCGTCCGCGCCGATCAGGCTGTCGTGTTTGATCCCGCCGCGGTGGGTGTGGAACTCCTTGCCCGGTTCCAGCACGACCGTGTAGAGCCGCCCCTTGGCATCGGTCAGTTGCACCCGGTCACCGATGGTGAAGGGCCCGGTCCTTCTGGCCGTCATGAATCTCCGTTCCGCTCGCGTGCTGTGTGCGCGGCGCTCGTCAGCGCCCGCGTGCACGGGGCGACCGCCGTCGCGCCGCGGTGTCGGTACCGCCGGATAGCCTGCCAGGTATGTCAGCGCTCGTGTCCACGCCCCCTGCCGATGCCGAGAACACCCCCGGCGGACAACGGCGACGGCCCGCGCTGTCCCCGTCGCGGGCAATGGATTTCAAGCAGTGTCCGCTGAAATATCGGCTGCGCGCGATCGATCGGGTCCCGGAGGCGCCCTCGGTGCACGCCGTGCGCGGCACGGTGGTGCACGCCGTGCTAGAGGATCTCTACGGCCTGCCCGCCGCCCAGCGTTCCCCTGACCGCGCGCGGGATCTGGTCGAGCCCGCCTGGACCCGCACCCTCACCGAACGCCCCGAAGTCGGCGAACTGGTCGCCAAAGACGGTGGGCAGCGTTTCCTGTCCGAGGTATCGGCGCTGGTCGACCGCTATTTCCGACTGGAGGACCCGACACGCTTCGAGCCCGAGTCGCGGGAGGCGCGCGTGGAGGTGGAACTGGCCGACGGCGTGCTGTTGCGCGGTTTCGTCGACCGCATCGATGTCGCGCCCACCGGGGAACTGCGCGTGGTCGACTACAAGACCGGGCGCGCGCCGGGCCCGAATTCGGAGACCAAGGCGCTGTTCCAACTCAAGTTCTACGCGCTGGTGGTCCTGCGCACGCGCGGCATCGTGCCCGCCCAACTGCGCCTGCTCTACCTCGCCGACGAGCAGATCCTCACCTACTCCCCCGACGAGGAGGAACTGCTGCGTTTCGAGCGCACGCTGAGCGCGTTGTGGGCGGCGATCCTGGAGGCGGCCCGCACCGGCGATTTCCGGCCGCAGCGCACCTGGCTGTGCTCCTACTGCGACTACAAACCGCTGTGCCCGGAGTTCGGCGGCACACCGCCGCCGTACCCCGGTCCCCCGACCGACGGTCTCACCGAATCGCCGGACGAGACGCTGGCCGAGTCGGTCGCGGACTGACTCACACCGTGAAGTCGCGGAACAGCAGCACCGACAGCCCCAACCCGACGAGCAGGTTGACCACCACCGCCGAACCGAACACCGCGATCGGCCGCCACCCCGCTTCGCGCAGTCCGCGCACGGAGAATTCGAGCCCGATCGAGACGAAGGCCAGGATCAGAAACCAGGTGCGCAGGTCGGTGACGATCGCGAGGTGCGCCGCGCCGGTCTTCTTGTCCACCGATCGCAGATACAGGGTGCCGATGATGGAGGCGGCGATGAACGCGAGCACGAATTTCGGGAAGCGGTCCCAGAATTGGCGCGCCGAGGGGCGCGGCGCGTCCGGGGTGCGTTCCACGCGCAAGGTGAACCAGGCGGTCAGCGCGATCGCCACCAGGCCGATCAACGCGTTCTGCGTGGTCTTGACGATCGTCGCGATCTGGAGCGCCTGCTCCCCCGCGATCGCGCCCGAGGCCGCGACAGGTCGAAGATCTCGGCCAGCCAGGAGCGTATCGGCGGCGCGCGAGCACCCGCACCGATTGCCCTCACCGTGAATCAATCAGCGGTGCGGGGCAATCGGCGCAAGAGTTGCGGCCGGGCCGTCAGAACGCGCGGCAGGACCGGATGTCGGTGGCCAGGATGGCCTTCGCGCCGAGTTCGGCGAGCTGGTCCATGAGTTCGTTGCCCTGCTTGCGCGGCACCAGCGCGCGCACGGCCACCCAGGTCTCGTCGGCCAGCGGCGACACCGTCGGCGACTCCAGGCCCGGGGTGATGCGCACCGCCTGCTCGAGCAGATCCTTCGGGCAGTCGTAGTCCAGCATCAGGTACTGCTGGGCGAAGACCACGCCCTGGATGCGCGCGACCAACTGGTTGCGGGCGCGATCGTCGCGGTCGGCGCCGACCGCCTCGATCAGCACGCCCTCCGAATCGCACAGGCTCTCCCCGAAGGCGACCAGGTTGTGCTGACGCAGGGTGCGCCCGGAGCCGACCACGTCGGCGATGGCGTCGGCCACGCCGAGTTGGATGGAGATCTCCACCGCGCCGTCGAGACGGATCACCTCGGCCTGGATGCCGCGCCGCGCCAGATCGGTGAGCACCAGGTTCGGGTAGGAGGTGGCGATGCGCTTGTCGTAGAGGTCCTCGACCTTCCACTCCCGGCCCGCCGGGCCCGCGTAGCGGAACGTGGACCGCCCGAAGCCGAGGGCGATGCGCTCCTGCACCGGAGCGCCGGAGTCCAGGGCCAGATCACGTCCGGTGATCCCGAGGTCGAGTTCGCCGGACCCGACGTAGATCGCGATGTCCTTGGGGCGGAGGAAGAAGAATTCGACCTGGTTGGCCGGGTCGAGGACGGTCAGGTCGCGCGAATCGGTGCGCTTGCGGTATCCGGCCTCGACGAGGATCGAGGTGGCCGATTCGGAGAGTGCGCCTTTGTTGGGGACTGCGACGCGCAGCATGGGGATGGGTCCTTTCGGAGGAGGCGACGGGTGGGATCGGCGGTCGGCCGCGGGCCGTCACAGATGTCGGTACACGTCCTCGAGGGTCAGTCCCCTGCCGACCATCAGCACCTGGACCCAGTACAGCAACTGGGAGATCTCCTCGGCCAGCGATTCGTCGCTCTCGTGCTCGGCGGCCAGCCACACTTCCCCGGCTTCCTCGAGCACCTTCTTGCCCTGCGTGTGCACGCCTGCCTCCAGCGCGGCCACGGTGCCCGAACCCTCGGGACGGGTGAGGGCACGGTCCTGCAACTCGGCGAACAGGGACTCGAAGTTCTTCACGGAGGACCATTCTTTCAGACCCCCGCACACTCCCCGCACACCGCACCACCCCGCCGGTCCGGGCCGACGGGGTGGTGCGGGACGGGGTGTGCGGTGCGTCTCAGCCCTGGGCGAGCAGCGCCTCGAGTTCGGCGACGGCGGTGCGCAGGTGCCCGGCGAAGGCGTGCATCTGGTCCGCGACCGGCTCCGGGGTGGCCAGGTAGAGGTTCCACCGGTCCGGCAGCAGCACGTAGGCGATGCCGATGCAGGTCGGGCTGGTGGAGCCGAAACCGAAGAACTCGATGTTGACCGACGGGGCCGAACTGGTCGAGAGGTAGTCGTCGCGCATGATCACCCAGCCGGGGCTGTCGAACAGCGGCAGCGGCTCGGTGACGCCCAGTTCCGCGCCCCGACGGCGCTGGATCCACTGCAACTCCCACAGGTGCTGCTCGGGCGCGTCGCCGGCCTGGCACTGCTTGGCCCGCTCGACGTGCACGGTCGCGGCGGTGCGAGCGGCGGCCAGTCGGGTGGCGTCGTCGCCCTCGGGATCGACCATCGCGTCCACGAAGGCGATCATCTGCGGCGTCACCACCCGCATCGCCTCGGTGCGGCCGTTGCGGTACTGGCGGGTGGCGATGGATTCGTAGGTCGCCCCGGTGAGCCCCTTGGTGCGCCGGTGGGCCACCTGGTAGGCCAGTTGCGCGAAGGCGTCCGGCGAGATCTTGAGCTGCTTGGCCCGCGCGGTGCCGAAATCCGGGAACGAGAGCGTCTCGGTGGCGTTGGCCGCCGCGTAGGCCGCGAAGTCGACGCCCGCCGCCGCGATCGACGAGCGCAGCGCGTCGTCGAGGACGAACTCGATCGGCGCGATCGCGGGCACGCCCTGCTGCTGGGCGCCCGAGCGCGCGGCGTGTTCGGCCGCCGTGGTCTCGAGCAGGGTGTCCACGAACGACAGGATGGTGGTGCCGTCCAGGCCGCAGTGCTCGACGTTGATGCCGGCGGTGCCGTCCTCGAAGACCAGGAACGAGACCGACTTGTCGAACCAGCGGTTGCCGCTGTCGCCGTGCAGCAACTGGTCGCAGGCGTGCTGGGTGTCGGTCGGCGCGAAATCCTCGAGGCAGACGCAGAACAGCGCCGTCTCCAGGGTGTCCAGCGCCGTGACGTTGGCGGGCACGGACAGCAGCGCCGCCCGGTCGGCCGCCCAGTCGGCGCGCGCCTTGGTGGTCAGGTGGCCGACGGCGGAATCGGCCGCGACCCGCTGTTCGCCACGCTGCTTGACCGCCGTCAGGCCCGCGGCGAGATCCTCGGGCGTGTAGGGCGCGCCCTCCGGGCCGATCACGTCGACGGCGAACAGGTTGCCCCGGTAGAACACGGCGATGTGGCGGGCCTGCGACGGGCCGGGTTCGGCCTCGCTGTAGGGCACCCGCACGCTGTCCTGTTCCGCGCCCGGGATGCGGGTCTCGGAGAACAGGTACTTGTTCTGCCACATCGACAACTGCTGACCGCGCTGGGTGACCGGCGGGATGGCCTCCTCGTCCAGGGCCAGCTTGTAGTCCACGGCCGCCGCGATCAGCGCCGCCGCGCGCTCGACCTGGCTCGCGCCCGTCGAGGCGGCCAGCACGGTGTCGTCGCGGAAGAGGAAGAAGAAGTTGGCGTTCAGCGCGATCCGGTCCCGCCTGCCCAGGTAGCGCGACGGCCAGAACAGGTCGAGCCAACTGCCGACGCCCGGCGTCGCGTCGTACTCGCGCAATGCCTCGTGCAGTGTCGCGCCGGGACCGTCGGCGCGCAGCAGATCGTCCACGGCCGCCCTGGTGGTGGCGAGTTCGTCGTCGGTCAGCAACGGCGCGGACCACTCCAGGAACCGCGCGGCGGTGTCCTGCAAGGTGGGCAGCGGTACCCGCGGCAGATGGTCTTCGGCGGCGAAGGTGCGGTCGCTCAAGTCGGATTCCTCGGGTGCGTGGGTGGATTCGGAGAGACTGCGGCGAGGCCGGCGCGCACGGGCGCGCCGGCTCACCACTGATCCTCGGCGTAGCGCCGAAGTTTGGAAAGGGCCGGGAGGCGTGTCGCGGCGATTCAGGCGGGTCGCGACACGTACAGGGCAGCGTAGAGCCACCCGTAGTCTTCGCGTCCGGCGGTGTCGACGCCCTTGTCCGCCAGCGTGTTCAGCACCTGCTCGCGTTCGGAGTCGGAGGCGAAGCGGCGCTGCTCGTACAGACCGGGCAGTCGCTCGGTGCGGTAGCCGAGCGCGGCCAATTCCTCGGCGATCGGGTCGAAATCGAACATGCGCAGCACGAAATGGGCCATCCAGGGCCTGCGGTCGGCGTCGGCGGTGGCGATGCGCACCAACGTCTTCTCGGTGACGTAGCCGATGCACCCGGTGGAGATCACCAGATCGGCGGTGGCCAGCACGGCGCGCTGCTCGTCGGTGGGATCGGTGGCCTCGAGGTCGGCGTGCACGGTCTCGTGCACGAAACCGGCCGCCGCGGCGTAGTCCAGCGCCGGACGGGAGGCGTCCACGCCGATGAAACGGACGTCGTCGTAGCGCTCGCCGCGGGCCAGTCGCGACCGGTCCCGCTCCAGCAGGGCGGCGCGGTCGATCTCGCCCGCGTCGCGGTAGTGCGCGGACAGGGCGTCGATGCCGACGCCCGAGAGTAAGAGCGCGGTGTTCACCCCGTAGGAACAGCCGATGTCCAGGACGGTCGGCGAGCGGTCGGGCGCGGCGGCGCGCAACTCGGTGATCTGCTGCTCGAAGAACGGCTTCGCCAGTTCCGGGATCCGATAGTCCAGTTCGGACATCCGGGCGTAGTACTCGCGGGGATCCGGTCGGTCGTAGATGTGGTCGAAGGAAGCTTTCCCGGTCGTATGCAACGGCACTGGCACGCTTGTCGTTCCTCTCGATCGATCGCGGGATCGGCTAGTCGAGTAGCCGGTCGCCGCGGACGGCATCCGCCGCGGCCAAGTGGTCGGGTAGGACCCGACCGAACAGTTGGCGGGTCCGTTCCACGGTGCCGATGACACCGGGCCGGTCGGTGTAGGCGAAGATCGCCGAATGCCGTTGGTCGGGGCCCGACACCGGCGAGACGCGATGCAGCGAGAAGCGCCCCTGGAACAGTTGCAGGTCACCCGGACGCAGATCGAGTCCGCGCACCAGGCCCTCGCCCGCTCCGGTCAGCACCGCGCGCACGTCGTCGAGATTCTCGGCGCGCGGCGAGCGGATGTTCGGGCAGTACTCGAACACGCCGCCGTCCCCCGCGGGCTGGGTCAGCATGCTGACGGTGAATTCGTTGGTGTCGAAATGCCACGGATGCGACATCCCCGGCGCGACCACGTTCAGGCACAGTCCGGCCAGCGGGTCGGCGAATTCGTGGAGTTCGGCCAAGCCGAAGCAGTCGGCCACGAACCGCTGGAACTCGCCGCTGGTGTAGAGGCGGTGGATCAGCGCGTCGGCGGGGATCCGGTCGCGCGGCACGAAAGCGTTGCCGCGGTCGAACACGATCCGGCCCGGATGATCCTCCGGCAGTTCGGTGTCGAGCGGGATGTTGTAGGCGTTGACCCGCTGCACCTCGTAGTAGGCGTGCGGGGCCATCCGCTCCCCCTCGGCGCGCAGCGTCTCGATCAGCGCGGGGCGGATGAACTCACGCAGTACGGTGCATCCGCTCGCGGCCAATTCGGCTCGCGCCCGCTCGACCACCGCCGCCCGCTCGACGCCCTCGGCGTCGGCGAGCGGATACCGTGCGGTGTCTACGATCTCGTCGAGAACGCCCGTAACTGCCATGGCGTAATTCTGATCGAGAAACCGACCGACACGCCCGGGATTCGGAAAGATAGCCCGTGACTGTAATCACACCTCCCTGCCTGCTCACAAGCGTTGCGGGACAGTAACTCTCGGTATGCCGCAGTCGGGCGTGTCCGGTGTGTCGGACCGCGCGCCGGACGCGGAACCGTTACGGGACAACGGATGTGGGCGGACGGGCCGCCGGACCGTTCCCGGGCGCTGTCCGCGCGCGGTGCTCACCGCCGGTCCCGCAGCGCCTCGCGCAGATGCGAGCCGGTCAGCCCGACCAACGTGTCGCGGAACACCCGCCCGGGGGCACTGGGCACCGCGATCTCACACGGCACCACGATCACCGCGCAGCCCGCCGCCTGGGCCGCGAGCGCACCCGTCGGCGAATCCTCGATCGCCACACACGCTTTCGGATCGACCCCGAGCAGTTCGGCCGCGCGCAAGTACACGTCGGGCTCCGGCTTGCCCTCGGGCACCTCGTCACCGCACACCGACACGTCGAAGAAATCGCGGCCCAAGGTGTCGAGGCCGAACTCGGTCAGCGAACGCTTGGTGTTGGTCACCAGCGCGCTCGGCAGCCCCTCCGCGCGCACCATGCCCAGCGCGTCCTCGGCCCCTGGCCGCCACGGGATCGGCCCCGTCATCAACTCCGTCACCCGAAGCTCGAGGAACCGGCCCGCCGCGCGCAGATCGTCCTCGGTCGGGTCGATGCCCAGCCCCGCGAACACGATGCGCAACGCGTTCGGCCCCGACGCCCCGATCAGCGAATGCCGGATCGCGTCGGTCATCACCCCGCCGAACTCCACCGCGAGTTCGCGCACCGCGACATCCCAGAGCTTCTCCGAGTCCAGCAACGTGCCGTCCATGTCCCACAGGACCGCGGCGAGTGGCGCGTTCACGTGCCGATGTCTCCTCTGCTCCGGTGACCTCCCCGTCGGATGATCGCCCCGCACCAGGCTATCGACACCGCCACCGCGAACACCCGCCCCGGACCGGCCGAGTGAGGCCGATCACCGACACCCTTCCCCGGTCATCGCCGAGGTCACGCGGCGTCGACCCGACCCGGCAGGCAGACGCGGCAGTCGGGCCGTCCCGACCCGGCAGGCAGACGCGGCAGTCTCGACCCCGGCAGGCTGTCACCGTCCGACGACGGCTCGGTGGGCTCAGGCGCTGGAGGCGGCGATGACCAAGCGGGAGCCGTCGGCGGCGACCTGGAGCCAGCGGTTCTCGGTGGCGGTGCTGCCGTCGGCCTTCACGTAGGTCAGCGACGCCGTGGCCGCGTCGTTGCCCGCCGGGGTGATCCCGTTGACGCGCACCGAGCGGATCGTGGACCACCAGGACCGGTAGGCGGCGAATCCGCCGGTCTGGGCCTGGTAGGCCGGGGAGAGCTGTTCCCACGCGCCGTTGATGTTGCCCGGCAGCATCCCGTAGTAGCCCTGGATGAAGCCGGCCACCCGCTCCGGGGTGGGCGGACCCGCGGGCGTGGTCGGCGGGGGCGTCGTGGTCGGCGGCGCGGTGGTGGTCGGCGGCGCGCTGCTCGTCGGCGCGGGAGTCGTGGCGCTCGCGCGCGGGTTCTCCATGATCGACCCACCCGGCCCCGGCGCGGCCTCCGCGGAGGTGTCCACACCGGGCGGTGCGGCGGTGTCGTCGGAGCCGCCGTCGCGGTTCTGCACCGTGAGGATCACGCCGACCACCAAGGCCAGCACCAACACGATGGCCGCCGCCGCGCCGAGCACGCGCCGGTCGAGACCGCCGCCTCCGCCGCCCGCCCCCGGACCGGTCAGCGTCGACCCGGCTCGCCCGGCAGGGGCCGCCGCGGGGCCGGCGAACGCGGCGGGACCGGAAGCAGCGCCGCGGCCGGAGACGGCGGCGGGCGACGGAACGACCTCGGTGGGGCCGGAACCGTCCGCGCCGCGGCCGGCCGCGGTGGACGGCAGCACCGTGGTGGCGCCCGCGATCGACCCCGGCGCGGGCATCACCTTCGTCGTCACCGGCGCGGCGGCCAAGGCGGGTGCGCGACCGGCGGCGACCGCTTCCAGGGCCTCCCTGGCCTCCTGCATGGTGGGCCGCGCGTCGACGGTGTCGGCGAGCAGGCGCAGCAGCACCGGGCCGAGGGTGTCGGCGTGCCGCGGGGGCGGGATCTCGCCGCGGGCCACCGCGTGCAGTACCGCCAGCGGATTGTCGCCCTCGCCGAAGGGCGGGCCGCCCTCGACGGCCGCGTAGAGCGTGGACCCGAGCGCGAACACGTCCGAGGCCGGTTCCGGGTTCTCCCCGCGCGCCACCTCGGGCGCGAGATAGGCCGGGGTGCCCGCGAGGAATCCGGTGGCCGTCACCGTCACGTCGCCGACCGCGCGCGAGATGCCGAAATCGGTGATCTTCACCGTGCCGTCGTCGGCGACCAGCAGGTTCGCCGGTTTGACGTCGCGGTGCATGATGCCCGCCGCGTGCGCGGCCGACAGCGCGGCCGCCGCCTGCGCGCCGATCTTGGCGACCTCGAGCGGCGGCAGCGTGCGCTTGCCCGACAGGCGCGCCGCCAGACTCGGCGCGTCCATGTACTCCATCACCAGCCAGGGCTGGCCGTCCTCCTCGGCGACGTCGAAGACGGTGATGGCGTTGGGATGGTGCAACCGGGCCGCGATCCGGCCCTCGCGCATCGCCCGCAGTTTCGCCTCCAGCGCCTGCGAACCGGTGAGATTCGGCGCGAGCAACAACTGTTTGACGGCCACGGTGCGGCGCAGGCGGACGTCGGTCCCCCGCCAGACCACCCCCATGGCACCGCTGCCGATCGGGTCCGCGAGCCGATACCGTCCAGCGATCAACCGATCCGCCGTCATGTGGTTGTGCCTCCTACCTGACACCGAGCCATCCAGCACCACCGCGGATCGGACCGAACGGTGTGACCGAAAATCCTACGCGCCGTAGTGCTTTGCCACCCGAACAGCTCAGCGTTCGCATCCGCCGACTGCTCCGGATGCAGTTGCAACGCATTCGACAATGACATACCCGACCGACAGACATCCAGCCACGACACGGCCGGTCAGTTCCTCGGCGCGTCGGAGCCGACGGCCGCGCTGCGCCATCGCGGCCGCACGACTGCCGCGACGTGCGCCGATATCCCTTCGACACCAGCGCTTTACGGGTGCGCCCGGTCGACGCGCGCGGGCCGGGGACATCGGCGGACACGGCCTTGGTGAGCACCGTCACAAGATCTCACCCTCCGCATGTCGCCACGCCGAGCGGCCCGAGTGCCGCGCCGGGACAGCGACGCTCGGACCCGACGAACACCTCAGGCGTTGAAGTACTTGGCCTCCGGATGCAGCAGCACGAACGCGTCGGTGGACTGCTCGGGATGCAACTGCAACTCCTCCGAGAGCACCACGCCGATCCGGTCCGCCTCGAGCAGGTCGACCAGCTTGGCCCGGTCCTCCAACTCCGGGCACGCGCCGTAACCGAAGGAGTAGCGCGCGCCGCGATAGCCGAGCTTGAAGTAGTCCTGCACGTCGCTGGGATCGGAGTCGGCGACCGCGTGACCTTCGAGCACCAGTTCCTCGCGGACGCGGCGGTGCCAGTACTCGGCCAGCGCCTCGGTCAACTGCACGCCGATGCCGTGCACCTCGAGGTAGTCGCGGTAGTTGTCGCCCGCGAACAGTTCGTTGGCGAAATCGGCGATCGGCTGCCCCATCGTGACCAGCTGGAACGGCAGCACATCCACCTGCCCCGTCTCGCGGGCCAGCGCGCGCGAGCGGACGAAATCGGCGATGCACAGGAACCTGTCGCGCTGCTGACGCGGGAAGGTGAAGCGGTAGCGCTCCGGCGCGTCGGCGTGCGGTTCGGTCAGCACGATGACGTCGTCGCCTTCGGACACGGCCGGGAAGTACCCGTAGACCACGGCGGCGTGCTGCAACACGCCTTCGGTCGCCAACCTGTCCAACCAATAGCGCAGGCGCGGCCTGCCCTCCGTCTCGACGAGTTCCTCGTAGCTCGGGCCGTCGCCGCCGCGCTGCCCGCGCAGCCCCCACTGCCCCAGGAACAGCGCGCGCTCGTCGAGCAGACCCGAGTACTCCTGAACCGCGAGACCCTTGATCACCCTGGTCCCCCAGAACGGCGGCGCCGGGACCGGCAGGTCGGCGGCCACGTCGGAGCGCTCGGGCACCTCCACCGGCACCTCGGCGGCCTTGCGCTTCTCGGCGATGCGCTTGGACCGTTCGTGCCGGGCCTTGCGCTCGGCGGCCTTCTCCCGTTCGGCCACCGCCTGCGGGCTGTCGGGGTCGAGGCCGCCGCCGCGCTTGACGGTCATGATCTCGTCCATCAACCGCAGGCCCTCGAAGGCGTCGCGCGCGTAGTGCACATCGCCCAGGTAGACGTCGGTGAGGTCGTTCTCCACGTAGGCGCGGGTCAGCGCCGCGCCGCCGAGCAGCACCGGGAACTGGTCGGCCACGCCCTTGGCGTTGAGCTCCTCCAGGTTCTCCTTCATGATCACCGTCGACTTCACCAGCAGTCCGGACATGCCGATGACGTCGGCCTTCTTGTCCACCGCGGCGTCGAGGATGGTCGCGATCGGCTGCTTGATACCGAGGTTGACCACCTCGTAGCCGTTGTTGGACAGGATGATGTCGACCAGGTTCTTGCCGATGTCGTGCACGTCGCCCTTGACGGTGGCCAGCACGATCCGGCCCTTGCCGGAATCGTCGGTGGCCTCCATGTGCGGCTCCAGGTAGGCCACGGCGGTCTTCATCACCTCGGCCGACTGCAACACGAACGGCAACTGCATCTGCCCGGAGCCGAACAGTTCGCCGACCGTCTTCATCCCGGACAGCAGCGTCTCGTTGATGATGCGCAGCGGCGGGACCTCCGTCATCGCGGCGTCCAGGTCGGCGTCCATCCCGGCCTTCTCGCCGTCGACGATGCGCCGTTCCAACCGCTCGAACAGCGGCAGCGCGGCCAACTCCTCGGCGCGCGAGGCCCGCGAGGAGGACGCCGAGACGCCCTCGAACAGGCCCATCAGCTTCTGCAGCGGGTCGTAGTCCTCGCCGCGGCGGTCGTAGACCAGATCCAGCGCGACCTCGCGCTGTTCGTCGGGGATGCGGGCCATCGGCAGGATCTTGGAGGCGTGCACGATCGCCGAATCCAGCCCCGCCTGCACGCATTCGTGCATGAACACCGAGTTCAGCACCTGGCGTGCCGCCGGATTCAGACCGAAGGAGATGTTGGACAGACCCAGGGTGGTCTGCACCGCCGGGTGACGGCGCTTGAGTTCGCGGATGGCTTCGATCGTCTCGATGCCGTCGCGGCGCGACTCCTCCTGGCCGGTGCCCAGGGTGAAGGTGAGCGTATCGATGATGATGTCGCTCTCCAGCACCCCCCAGTTGCCGGTGATGTCCTCGATCAGCCGTTCGGCGATCTCCACCTTCTTCTCGGCGGTGCGGGCCTGCCCCTCTTCGTCGATGGTCAGCGCGACCACCGCCGCGCCGTGTTCGGCGACCAGTGCCATGGTCTGCTGGAAGCGCGAGTCGGGGCCGTCGCCGTCCTCGTAGTTCACCGAGTTGACCGCGCAGCGTCCGCCCAGATGTTCCAGGCCCGCGCGCAGCACCGGGGTCTCGGTGGAGTCGAGCATGATCGGCAGCGTCGAGGCGGTGGCCAGGCGCGAGGCCAGTTCCCGCATGTCGGCGGTGCCGTCGCGGCCCACGTAGTCCACGCACAGGTCGAGCATGTGCGCGCCGTCGCGGGTCTGGTCCTTGGCGATGTCGAGGCATTTCTGCCAGTCCTCGGCCAGCATCGCCTCGCGGAAGGCCTTGGAGCCGTTGGCGTTGGTGCGCTCACCGATCATCAGCACCGAGGCGTCCTGCTCGAAAGGCACCGCCGTGTACATGCTCGACACGCTCGGCTCGTGCTCCGGGTGACGGCGTTCGACGGGCGCGGGCAGGGTGGGCTCGACCTCGCGCACCGCCGCGGCGACCTGGCGGATGTGCTCGGGTGTGGTGCCGCAGCAGCCGCCGACCAGGGCCAACCCGAATTCGGCGACGAAGCCGCGCAGCGCCAGCGCCAGTTCCTCCGGCGAGAGCGGGTACTCCGCGCCGTTCGCGCCGAGCACCGGAAGGCCCGCGTTCGGCATCACCGACACCGGGATCTGCGCGTGCCGCGACAGGTGGCGCAGATGTTCGCTCATCTCGTCGGGGCCGGTCGCGCAGTTCAGGCCGATCATGTCGATGCCCAGCGGTTCGAGCGCGGTCAGCGCCGCGCCGATCTCGCTGCCGACCAGCATCGTGCCGGTGGTCTCCACGGTGACGTGGGTGATGATCGGGATGCGGCGGCCGGCGTCGGCCATCGCCCGCCTGCTGCCGGTGATCGCCGCCTTGACCTGGAGCAGGTCCTGGCAGGTCTCGATCAGGATCGCGTCGGCGCCGCCGTCGAGCATGCCCAGCGCCGCCTCGGTGTAGGCGTCGCGCAGCGCGGTATAGGGGGCGTGACCGAGGGTGGGCAATTTGGTGCCCGGCCCCATCGACCCGAGCACGTAGCGAGGGGCGCCGTCGGCGCCGGGCCCCATCTCGTCGGCCACTTCGCGGGCCAGCCTGGTGCCGCGTTCGGACAGGTCGCGGATGCGGTCGGCGATGTCGTAGTCGGCCAGGTTGGGCAGGTTGCAGCCGAAGGTGTTGGTCTCCACGGCGTCGGCCCCGGCCTCGAAGTAGGCCCGGTGGATGTGGCGCAGGACATCGGGACGTGTGTCGTTGAGGATCTCGTTGCAGCCCTCCAACCCGCGGAAATCGTCGAGGGTGAGATCGGCGGCCTGCAACATGGTGCCCATCGCACCGTCCCCGATGACGACACGACGCGCGAGCGTGTCCAGGATCGTGGTGTCGAAGGCGGCGGAGTCGGACACAGACATGGATACAAGGGTAGTGGGCGCGACCGACATCCCGGACGGCTGTGCCCGAAGCCCGACCCCCGATGTGTCCGGCGCAACACCCGCCGCACACGGCGCGTCCGATGCTTCGGACCGGAAATTTTCCGGCCGACGGTGCGTGGAAACGCTCCGCGTCGCGTGCACACCGATGCTGCGCAGACATTAGGCTGACCGGGTGAACCCCAGTGAAACCCCCGATTCGGAACTGCCGACGTTGCGGGATCCGGTGCTGGTCGCGGCCTTCGAGGGCTGGAACGACGCCGGTGATGCCGCCAGCGGTGCCGTCGAACATCTGGAGCTGATCTGGGACGCCGAACCGCTAGCCGAACTCGATTCCGAGGACTACTACGACTACCAGGTCAACCGTCCCACGGTGCGCCAGGTCGACGGCGTGACCAGGGAGATCCAGTGGCCTTCGACGATGCTGTCGGTGTGCTCGCCGCCCGGCAGCGAGCGCGACGTGGTCCTGCTGCGGGGCATCGAGCCGAATATGCGCTGGCGCAGCTTCTGCGCCGATCTGCTGGAATTCATCGAACAACTCGGCGTGGAGACCGTGGTGATCCTCGGCGCGCTGCTGGCCGACACCCCGCACACCCGGCCCGTGCCGGTCACCGGATCGGCCTACAGCAAGGAAGCCGCCGAACGTTTCGCCCTCGAGCAGACCCGCTACGAAGGCCCGACCGGGATCACCGGCGTCCTGCAGGACCAGTGCGTCAAGGCGGGGGTGCCCGCGGTGTCGTTCTGGGCCGCGGTTCCGCACTACGTGTCCCAGCCGCCCAACCCGAAGGCCACCATCGCGCTGCTGCACCGGGTCGAGGACGTGCTCGACATCGAGGTGCCGCTGGGCGAGTTGCCCAAGCAGGCCGAGGACTGGGAGACCGCCGTCAACGAGATGACCGTCGGCGACGAGGAGATCAGCGAGTACGTGCGCTCGCTCGAGGAGCGCGGCGACGCGGCGATCGATCTCAACGACACGATGGCCAAGATCGACGGCGACGCCATCGCCGCGGAGTTCGAGAAGTACCTGCGCAGGCGCGGTCCCGGCAGTTTCGGGCTCTGAAGTTCTTCGTGCGGGGCGGGTGCGCGAGGCGCGCACCCGCCCCGCGCTCATGCGGTGCCGGTGGGACGCAGCGCGGCCATGGCGGTGACCGACTCGATGGTCCAGACCCGGGCCGCGGCCTCCTTGGCGAGTTTGGCCAGCAGGATCTCGCGCGGGATGGTCTGCCCGGCAAGATGTTCCAGCGAGGGAACCACGACGTGGTGGGCGTCGGCCCGGCGTAGCTCGCGGGTCAGTTCGGCGAAGGCGGTGCCGTCGGCCGTCGGTGACTCGTGGAAGGTCGCGGCGAAGCACAGCCCGATCTCGCGCGCCAACGCGCTCATGGCGACTTCGAATTCCGCGCCGCGGTCCTCGGCCAGATCGTCGCGCACGTACCCATAGATCAACGCTTCCACCCGAACCTCCATTGGATTGGGCCGCTGTTCACCTCGTCGAGCACTACGGTCTAGCAAATTCTCCGCTTCCGCCTTCAGGATCGCGGAAGACACAGTGCGGATGCAGATGTCAACCCACGGACATCGGTATGCCCTACCAGGACCGCCGGAGGTTAACTGGTGCGATACTACCGGGGTGTCCCTAGGAGACGATCGGCCCGTCTGGGCAGTCCGAATGCGTTCCGAACGCGATGCGAGGGGGTGGTCACAAGCGGATGCGGTGCGCGTCATGCGCGCCAAGTCCACCCACAACCTGCCGACCGACAGTACGCTGCTACGTAACTGGCGTCGGTGGGAGTCCGGCGAGTCGAGACCGGACGACTTCTACGCACCGATCATCGCGGCGGCTTTCGACACCGTCACCGCGGCCTTCTTCCCGAAGGCGCGACCGAACCGGGACGACGAGTTACTGTCGGCCACCGGCATGGACACCCTCGAATTCATCGGCCGACTGCGGATGTCGGATGTGTCCGCGTCCACCCTGGACGCCATCCGGATCACCGCCGAACGCCTGTGCTGCGAATACTCCTTCGCCGATCCGCACGACCTGCACACCGAGGGCACGGCCTGGTTGCGTCGCATCACCTCCCTGCTCGACGGTCGGCTCACCCTGGCCCAGCACCGCGAAATCCTCGTGCTGGCCGGATGGGTCGCGCTGCTGGTCGGCTGTGTCGACTACGACCTGGGGCGACGCACTTCGGCCGAGGCGACCCGCCGGGCGGCCTGGTCGCTGGGGACCGAGTCCGGCAATCCCGAGATCGTCGGGTGGGCCGCGGAGATGGCGTCCTGGTTCGCGTTGACCCAGGGCAACTATCGCGGGGCCATCGAGGCCGTCGACACCGCGCCCGCCGACTGCGCCGATCTCGGCGTGGGCGTGCAACTCGCCGCGCAGCGGGCCAAGGCGTTCGCCCGACTCGGCGAGTCCGTGCAGGCGCAGGCCGCTCTGGACCAGGGTCGCGCGATCCTGGACCGACTCGACTATCCGACCGATCTGGACAACCATTTCGTGGTCGACCCGCAGAAGTTCGATTTCTACGCCATGGACTGCTGCCGGGTGGCCGGGGACAACCGCCGCGCGGAATCGTTCGCGCGCGAGGTGATTCGCACCTCGACCGGCGCCGACGGCAGTGTCCGCAACCCGATGCGGGTCGCCGAGGCCCATCTCACCCTGGCCGTGGTGGCGGTGCGCGACAAGGATCTCGAACGCGCGGTGCACGAGGGCGCGCTGGCCTTGGCGGGTCGCCGCCGCTCGCTGCCGTCGCTGATGTGGGTCGCGGGCGAGGCCGCCCGCGAACTGATGGACCAGTACCCGGACGATCCGCGCACGCTGGAGTATCTGGACCGATTGCGGACTGTCGCCGCAGAATAGAGACCACCTGGTCTGTCAGACTTGCGAAAGCGCCCGTTCCGGAGAGCATTTCCGGGACGGGCGCCGTCGTGTCGGCCGCACACCGCGCGTCGTCGGCGCGTCGGGCACGGCGTGTCGAGCGGGTGGCAAGAGCGGCAAACCGGACGCTGCCACGCCGAACAAGGGTTCTTCGTGAAGGCAGCGACCAGCCCGCTACTACCCTGTTGTCGGTGACCGACTCCGCCGCGCCGCCGAGCGCCGAGACCGTGTGGGACGAACGCCTCCGGCTGTTCTCCTTCGCCACGGCCGAGAAGCGCGCCGAGTACCTGTGGGTGCTGCGGGCCTTCGACAGCGCGCGGGCCGCCTACGTGGTGCTGCTGCACGCCGACGATGTCGCGGACTGGATCCGGCGCGAACGCGAGGGCGGGCCGGACGCGGCGGCCGCCCCCGGCGGCGCCGCGACACCGGACGCGGACCTCGCGGCGGTCGCGCAAGCGCTGGGCGCGGCCGAGATCCGGGTGCTGCTCGACCAACTCCACCGCTGGGGCGTGCTGGAACGCAGCTACGACGGCACCAGGGCCGCGACACTGGCCGAATACCGCAACCGCCACTACGTCTACCAGTTCTCCCAGGCCGGCTACCAGGCGTACCGCGCGGTCGCGGGCGTACTGGACGCGCGACTCGACGAGGCGGCGCTGTCCCGACTCGTGCTGCCGGAACTGCTCGCGGACCTGCGCACCTTGGCCGAGGCGAACCGGGTCGGCGACGCCGAAGTGGTGTACCGGACGCTGCGCCGTCTGGACGCCGCGCTCACCGACATGGCGGCCCGCGCCGCGCATTTCTATCTGTCCCTGGGTGATCTGGTGCGCACCACCGAGATCACCCCGGAGTCCTTCCTCGCCCACAAGGACGCGCTGCTGGCGCACATGCGCGAATTCAGCATGGACCTGGCCCGTTTCGCCCCGCGCCTGGCCGACGTGATCGGCGAGATCGAAGCGACCGGCGTCGAGGAGTTGGTGGAGCGCGCGGCCTCCTGCGACGAGCGGGTGCTGCTCACCGCCGCCCAGCGGCGCGCCGACTGGGCCGCGCGCTGGCACGGTCTGCGGACCTGGTTCGTCGCCCCGGACTCCGGCAAGCCGGGTGAGAGCGAGTCGACCGAGGCCGACCGGTTGCGCGAGGCGACGATGAGCGCGATCGCGGCCGTGCTGTCGCTGCTGCGGCGGGTGACCGAGACCCGACGCGGCGGGGTCAGCCGGGAATCGGCGCTGGTGCACCTGGCGGGCTGGTTCACCGCGACGCCGAGCGCGGACAGCGCCCACGCTCTGTTCGAGGTGGTGTTCGGCCTGGGCAGGCCGCGCCATCTGGCGATGGAGCATCCCGACGCCGATATCGTCCCGCCGACGCGGTCCTGGTGGGACGCACCGCCGTTGGAGATCTCGCGCACCCTGGCCGAGACGGGTCGCGCGCCGACGGCGGGCGCGCCCGCGCGCATCCAGCGCAACGACGCGAGCCTGCGCAGACTGCGCGAATCCCAGTTGGCGGCACAGCGCGCCCGCGCCGAGGCCGCGCGGTCGCTGGCGGCGACCGACGTGCACGGCCGCGAACTCGACGCCCGCGAGACCGAGGTGCTGCTGCGACTGCTGGACGCGGCCTCGACGGCGTGGGTGCCGGTCAGCGGCCGGGTCGAGGGCACCACCGGCTCGGACAACGGCGTCACCTTGACGGTGTCGCCGCATCCCGGGTCAACGGTGGTGCGCACCGAACGCGGTCTGCTGCACCTGGATCGGCGCATCCTGTCGGTGCGGGCGCACCGGCCCCGCAAGGCGGGCGGGCGCGGATGATCCACGCGCGTCGCATCGATCCCCTCGCGCTGGACAACTACCAGCGCGCGGCCCGGGTGATCCTGGCCAACCACCTGATCACCAGGACCTATCCCGATCGCATGGCGCTCCCGCTGATCCGGCGGTGGGCCACCGAACTGCGCGAGGATCTGGCCGAGTTGTTCGGCTATCGCCTGGAGGTCACCGAGACCACCGCGCGGTTGTTCCCCGTCGCGGACCGTCTGGAACCGGGGCGGCCCGCGCGCACGGCGGGCGAGCGCGTCTTCGATCGCCGCCGCTACGCCTATCTCGCGCTGGCGCTGGCCGCGCTGGGCCGCGCCGGCGATCAGATCACCCTCTCGGAACTGGCCGAACAGGTCGCCGACTACACCGCGCGCGTCGACGGGCTCGAACTCGCGCCGGACCGGGCCGCCGACCGCGACGCGTTCGTGGACGCGGTCGGCTGGCTGGCCACCCGCGGCGCGCTCACCCTCGCCGACGGCGACGCCTCCGGGTGGGCGGGCGACCCCGAGGTCGGCGAAGCGCTCTACGACATCGACCGCCCGGTGGTGTTCGCGCTGTTCCGTCCGCCGCTGGCGTTGCAGCACCTGCGCAGTGTGCGGGGTCTGCTCGCGGACGCCGACGACGAACGGTCCGCCGAGGCGGCGCGACGGGTGCGGCGGGCGCTGGTCGAACGGCCCGCCGTGTACGCGGCGGAACTGTCGCCGTCGGAGCGGACGCTGCTGGCCCAGGACCGGGTGGTCGCGGAGGTCGAGGCGGTGACCGGGTTGGCGGCCGAGCGCCGCGCCGAGGGGGTCGTGCTCATCGATTCCTCGGGCCGTCTGTCCGATGTGCGGTTCCCCGGCGCCGGGACGCTCGCGCAGGTGGCGTTGCTGCTGGTCGGCGAGATCGCCGATCGGGTCCTGGATCTGGACGATCCGCCCGCGCGCAGGCCCGACGTGCTCGACGCCGAGGACGATCTGCTCGCCGAACTCGACGCGGCCATCCCGGCGGCGACGGTGTTCGACGCGCTGGCCGAGGACGACGAGGTGCCGTTCGAGGACACGGAGCCGATCCCCGCGCACGACCCGCCCGACCTCCCCTTCCTGGACGCCGACTGGGTCGCCACCACGGTGCGGGCGCTGACCGACCGCTACGGCGTCACCTTCGCCGCGCAGTGGCAGGCCGACGTGCCCGGACTGACCGCCGAAGTACTGGCGCTGCTGCGGCGACTGCGCTTGATCCGCCCGTGTCCCGATGGGCTGCTGGTACTTCCGGCGCTGGCCCGCTACCGGGGCGCGGTGGTGACCGTGCGCACCCGCCGGGCCGAGGAACTGTTCGTCACCGCCGCCGACACCGAAGGGATCCGAGCATGACTGTCATCCACGGCGGGGTGCGCTTCGTCCCGACCCGCGCGGGCATCGTCAACCTGTGGGACTACCGCGACCAGGAGTTCTGTTTCGCCGACGGTCGCCTGGTGCTGCGCGGGCCCAACGGTTCCGGCAAGACCAAAGCGCTCGAGGTGCTGTTCCCGTTCGTGCTCGACGGTCGGATCGAGCCGCGCAGGCTCAACCCGTTCGCGGGCGAGGAACGCACCATGAAATCCAATCTGCTCTACCGCAAGCAGGATTCGGCGTACTCGTATGTGTGGATGGAGTTCGCGCGCGGGCGGTGGGACGATCCGGAGACGGTCACCGTCGGGATCGGGATGCGCGCGAGTCGGTCCTCGGACAAGGTCACCCGCTGGTATTTCGTCGCCGACGGGCGGGTGGGCGTCGACTTCTCGCTCATCGGCCCCGACGACCGGCCGCTGACCCGCAAGCAGTTGGCCGAGCAGATCGGCACCGACGCCATCGTGGACCGCCCGGTCGAGTACCGCGCCGCCATCGACGCGCGGATGTTCGGGTTGGGGGCGCAGCGCTACGACCAGTTGATCACCCTGATCCTGACGCTGCGCCGTCCGCAGTTGGCCAAGAACCTGGACCCGCGCGGGCTGTCCCAGGCGCTGACCGACGGCCTGCGCCCGCTGGACGATCAACTGATCCTGGACGCGGCGCGTTCGTTCAGCGATATGGAGGAGGTCGGGCGCACCCTTGAGGGATTGGTGCGGGCCGACACCGCGACCAGTTCGTTCGTGCAGGTCTACCGGCGCTACCTCGCGGTGCAGGCCCGCACGGACGTGGACCAGGTGCGCGCGCGCCTGGACGCGGTCACCCACGCGAGCACCGCCCTGTTCGCCGCGACCGCGCTGCGGCGGCGTCGCGACGCCGAGCGCACGACCGCCGAGGCGCGCGCCGAGGACGCCGACCGCGCCTACGAACAGGCCATGACCGATCGCGAGACGCTCCAGCGATCCAGCGCCTACGAGGGCAAACAGCAACTCGACGATCTCGCCGACGCGGTGCGCAGGCTGGAGACCTCGGCCGGCGTGCACCGCGACAAGGCGCTCAAGGCGAACCAGACGCTGGATCAGCGCGCCCAGGAGGCCGAACGCGCCGCGACCGCGGTGGACAACGCCGCCGCCGCGCTGGCCCGCGCCGAGGACGATCTGCGCGCCGCCGCCGAGGCAGCGGGCATCACCTGGACCGACCCCGCCGAGCCCCGCCCCGACGCGCTGACCGCGGCGGTGCGGGCGCGCGCGGAGGAACGCGACGCCGACGTGCGCGCGACCCGGCGCGTGCTGACCGGGTCGGAGACCGCGACGACCGAACGGTCGCGCGCCGAACGCGCCGCCGAACGCGCGACCGGAGCGCGGGAGTCCGCCGCCGCCGAGGTCGCCGCGGCGGAAGCGGCGGTGGCGGTGGCCCGCGCCGACGCCGCGGGCGCGGTGCGCACCTGGTGGGATGCCCACCGCGACCGGTACGCCGCGCTCGGGACGGATTTGCGCGACGCGCTCGTCTCGGCCGTGGGCGCGACCGATCAGGCGGAGGCCGTCGGTCTCGCGGAAATCCTCGCCGAACGCACCGAACCGCTGCTCGACACGATCCGCGCGCGACGGCAGAATGCGCGCACCCGCGCGGAGGCGGCCGAACAGCGCGCCGCCGACCTGCGGACCGAACACGATCGGGTCGCCGCCGAACGCGCCGACGCGCCCCCGCCGAACCCGTCGCGCACCGACGACCGCGACGGCCGGGCGGGCGCGCCGCTGTGGCGGTCGGTGCGTTTCGCCGAGGACGTCTCCCCCGCCGACGCCGCCGGACTCGAGGCGGCCCTGCACGCGGCCGGTCTGCTCGACGCCTGGATCTGCGCACCCGAGTCGCTGCCCGAGTTCCGGTCCGATCGGTTCCTGGTGCCGCTGCCCGTCGGCGAACGTCCGACCGGTCGGACCCTCGCCGATGTCCTCGTGGTGGAACAGGACGCGGCCGACCTGACCGTGCCGAGCACGGCCGTCGCCGAGGTTCTGGCCTCGATCGCGGTGGTCGAGGACGCGCACGCCGGCACGGGCGTGGCCGTCGACGCGGGCGGCGCGTTCCGGCAGGGCGTGCAGGTCGGCAGGCACGGCAAAGCCGACGCCGAGTTCATCGGCGCGACCGCGCGCGCCCGCCGTCGCGCGCACCGTCTGGACGAGCTGACCGCCGAACTCGCCGCCGTCGAATCCGACCGCGAGGCCGCCGAGACCGAGGAGCGCACCGCCGCCGAGGAATTGCGCGCGCTGGCCGCCGCGGCCAAGGCGATGCCGCGACCCGCCGTGAGCGCGGCGTCGCGGGCGGTGGCCGAGGCGGCGGGAATGCTGCGGTCCCGGTCCGAGAGCGCCGCGCAGGCCGAACGCGACCTCGACCAGGCGGTGGCCGAGGCCGCGGCGGCAGAGAAGAAGGTGCGCGCGGTCGCCGCCGAACACCGCGCGCCGCGCACCGCCGCCGAACTCGACGCCCTCGCCGCCGCCATCCGCCATTTCGAGAACACCGGGTCCGCGCTGCTGCGGGCGCGCGCCGATCACGACCGCGAACGCGAACGGCACCGCGAAGGCGCCGACCGCTTCGAGGAGGCCCGCGACCTGGCCGAGGCATTCGCCGAGGAGGCCGAATCCGCGCAGGCCGGCTACCAGGAGCAGGTCCGCAAACTCGAGACGCTGCGCGAGGCGCTGGGCGCGGGAGCGGCCGACATCGACCGCGAACTCGAGGCCGCCCGCGAGCGGATCGAGGCCACCAGGGCCGAACAGAAGGCCGCGCGCAAAGCGGCCAACGCCGCGATCGAAGCCGTCGGCGACGCCGAGGCCGCCTACCGCACCGCGCACGAATCATTGGGGACCGCGCTCACCGAGGTCCTCGCCGAAGTGCGCGCCCTCGCCCCGTACGCCCGTCCCGATCTGCTGCGTCTGCTCGGCGCACCCGAACACTGCCGCTGGCCCGGCAGCGAAGCGGCCTGGTCGACCCCGGAACAGTTGCTGTACCGGATCTCCCAGGCCGGACCGGAATCCGAACCCCGGGTGCTGCCCGAGGAGGTGGCCGACCTGTTCGAGGCGTTGGCCGCCGCCACCGCCTCGGTGCGCGCGGGTGAGGCGGCGCGCAAATCGACCCGCAGCGCCGTCACCGCCGCGCTCCAGGAATTCGATGCCGCGCTGGCCGGTTCGGGCCGCGACTACCGGTTGCACTGGGACGCCGCCGACGGCCTCACCGTCGTGCACGTCCAGGACGAGCAGGGACTGTCCGCGCTCGCCGATTTCGCGGGTCGTCTCGACCGGGCCCGCCAGGACCAGGAACTGCTGCTCACCGACGCCGAACGCCGCATCCTCGAGGACGCCCTGCTCACCGGACTCGCCCAGCAGATCCACGAACGCACCGGCGACGCCCGCGATCTCATCGCCAGGATGGGCGCGGAGATGAAGAAGCGTCGCATGTCCTCGGGCAACACCATCGGGGTGCACTGGGTGCCCGCCGACGCGCTCTCCGACGCCGCGCGGGCGGTGAGCAGACTGCTCGAACGCGACGCCGCGGCACTGAGCGCCGAGGACCTGGCGACCGTGCGCGCGCACTTCGCCGCCGAGATCCGCAACGCGCGGGCCGCGCACCCCGAACGCTCCTATCCCGAGATCCTCGGCGCGACACTGGATTACCGCAGTTGGCGGGTGTTCTCCTTCACCCTGGTCGGCGCCGACGGCAGCGAGGACAAGCTCACCGTGGCCCGCCACAGCGCGCTCTCCGGCGGCGAACAATCGGTCTCCCTGCACCTGCCGCTGTTCGCCGCGGCGCACGTCATGCTGGATTCGGCCGACCCCCAGGCCCCGCGCCTGCTGGCCCTGGACGAGGCGTTCGCCGGCGTCGACGACAACGGTCGCAGCGAATTGCTCGGTCTGAGCGTGCAATTCGACCTCGACCTGTTCATGACCGGCTACGACCTGTGGATCACCTACGCCCACGTCCCCGGCTGCGCCCACTACGACCTGGCCCACTCGGCCGCCGAACACACCGTCAGCGCCACCCTACTGGTCTGGGACAGCGGCGAACTCCTGGCCGAACACGACGGCGGCGACCTCCCCACCGCCCTCGGCTCCCCCGACCGCCGCCGCGTCCCCGCGGGCATCGAAGGCGGCCTCACCCTCGACGACATGCCGGGAACAGCACGTCAGCCGGTGTGAGGCGGCAGGCATGGAGACTGCACTCGCCCCTCCGCGTCGCTGCCGGCGGACCGTCCGACCCGGGTGCTGTGGCGAGCTCGAAATGCCACGATTCGTCGGCAAAGGCGCGGCACAGTCCCCTGCGGTTGCCGTTGGCTTCGAGCAACTAGGATCACGTCGCGGACACGACGCTCCGACTTCGCCCGACATGCAGGTACGGCACGCGTAGTTGGCACACGGAACCTCGTTGTGCCACTGTATCTTCGGCTCGACAGGTGGACGACGGCAGCCGATCGCCGATGCGACACCGTCAACCAGAACATCGGCACGAGAGCATGTTTCATGCTCGTTGCCACTGAAGCCGGCCGATGCGCCGGTACGATGAAGACACTGTCACGGGGAGACACAGGGGGTCGCATGGGGCTGTCGTCCGCGAATTGGCGCGACTGGTATCGATTTCGCCATCGGGAGGAATGCTTTCGATCGGGCACTCCGTACGAGGAGTACGTGACCGGCGTTCTGGCTCGGTTCCACGACGATTTCATCAATCCCGCTCCCACCGGGACGTTCGGCGATGGCGGGTGCGACGGTCTGGCGGAAGCGGGCACGATCGCCTACGCCTGTTACGGCCAGCGCCCCGGCCGTAACGCCGAAACGGAACTCGCAAAGAAGATCCGTGACGACTTCGACCGGGCCCACCGAGAATGGCGCACATTCCACACCTGGCGGTTCGTGACCAACGCCCCCTACGGCCCCAAGGCGGGCGAGGTGTTGACCGAACTCCAGCAGACCCATGGGGCACATCCCGTCCGCCCGGTACGGATTCGCCTGTTCGACACCGACAAGCTGTGGACCGACGTGGTGAGCACGCTGGACATTGACGTGCTGAACGATCTGTTTCCCGGGGTGCCCGGTGCGGCCAATGTCGAACTGCGCGATCTCATTCCGCTGCTCGACAAACTCGGCACCGTGGATTCGGCGACGTATGTCGCGGACACGATCCGACCGGTCCCGCCGGACAAGATGGAGTTCAATGCGCTTCCCGAGAGCAGTCGCGTCGAATTCAACAGCGGCCGCCTACTGGCCCCTCGCATCTCCGAGTGGTACGCGGGTGCCTCCGATCCGGCTCTCGCGGACAGCCACGGCGAACGCTTCCGAGCGTTGTACCGGGGAGCCCGCGCTGTGACGACGCGACCGGCCGAGATCTTGGAACGACTCTACGTGGGTCTGGCCGGATCGGACGTGCGCATGGACGCGACACGGGCAAACGCGGCCTACGCCGTAGTCTCGTACTTCTTCGATTCATGCCATATCTTCGAGGAGCCGCCCAGCCCGTTCCCGGTTTCCGGTGAGGAGGTTCCCAGTGCTGTTGCCCACTAAGGGGATATCGGCCGATCGAGCCTTGATCACGATCGGCGCGGACTTGCTGGAGGAACTCAGCGATCCACTCTCGGTCTCGGCGCTCTGGGACCGCTACAGCGCACGGCAACGATCCTCGCCGAACGCCGGACGCATCACATTCGACTGGTTCTCTCTGTCACTGGCCGCCCTCTTCGCGATGGGGCTCATCGATGCCGCGGCCGACGGCTACCTCCGGCGGGCAAATGTTCCTCGGTAAGCTGACGTGCTCGGACGAGCGATTCAAAACGCTGACCTTTCGCCCGGGCCTCAATATTCTCGTCGCCGAACGCACCGAGGTCTCCGACCAGGGCGAGAGCCGCAACAGCAGCGGCAAGACCAGTTTCGTGAAGATCCTGCGCTACCTGGTCGGCGGCGACCTACCACTTGAATTCAAGTCGCCACATCTCGAGCAGCATGTGTTCACGGCGCACCTTGCGCTCCCTGTTCCCGGAAAGCCACAGTCCCCGTCGACCACGGTTGCTCGTGCCGTCCAGTCCGGCAATCGGGTGCGGATTGACGGCTGGGAGGCGGTAGCGCACAGTTCCGAGACCAAGGTGGACGACTGGAAGGCCATGCAGGCCAAGTTCTTGTTCAACATCCCCGCTGACGCCGACCGACCGACCACCGGTCAGTTGTGGGCACAGTTGATCCGCACGGCTTTCGGTAATCCGGTCAAAGGCTTTCATGCCGAATCCGACTGGGAATCGGGCGTGCGACTCGGCTTCATGCTCGGCCTGTCGCCCCAGACGCTGAGCAAGGCAGGCGAACTCGATCGCCTCGACAAACAAGGCCGCGCCATTCGCAAAGCCGTCAAAGAAGGCGCCTTCAGTCACCTGTCCCTGGATGAACCCGACCTACGTGCCCGACTTGCCGCCGCGCGGCGGCACCGGGACCGGATGCAAAACCACCTGCACGGCTTCCGCGTCGACGAGCAGTACGGTGACCATCAGCGCGAAGCCGACGCACTCACCGCCGAGATCGAGGAACTCAACAGCGAGGGCCTGCTGTTGCAGCGCCGAACACGGGAACTCGAACGGACCCTACGCGACGAGGTGACCGTCACCTCGAGCAGCGAGCTGACCGAGCGAGTGAAAAGGGTCTACACCGAGATCGGCCTCGTACTCCCGCACTCGGTGACACATCGCTTCTCCGAGGTCGCCGCATTCCACGAATCGGTCGTACGCAACCGGCGCATGTTCTTGCAGCAGGAACTCGAGGCGGCAAGGTCTCGCCTGCGAGCCATCGACAGCGAGCGTCTCGATCTCGACCGGCGACGTGCCCGAGTGATCGGGCTGCTCCGGGAGACAGTCGCGCTGGATACCTTCCTCACCGCGCAACGCGACCTCGCCGCGCTCGAAGCCGACGTCGCCGACATCGAACGCCGTCTCGACGCCGCTCGAACGATGAGCTCGATCAACGACACCATCAAGATCAAGACCGCTGAACTGGTGGCAGCGGTCCGCGCCGAAACCCAGGAACGCGCGGATCGTCTGGACGAATCGATAGCGCTGTTCAATGAACTGGGCACGGAGATCTATTCCGACCGCGAGGCTTCGCTGTACATCGCTCCATCCCCGAAGGGGATACTCAAGGTCGAGCCACGGATCTCGGGGGATGCCAGTTCCGGGGTACGCAGCGTCGAGACGTTCATGCTCGACCTCGTCTGCACACTCGCCGCGATCAAGGCCGAACGCGGACCGCGAATCCTCGTCCACGACAGCCATCTGTTCGATGCGATCGATTCGCGTCAGGTGGCATCCTGCCTGAATATCGGAGCGCGGCTCGCCGACGAATACGGATTCCAGTACATCGTCGCCTTGAACTCCGATTTCCTCGACAGTGTCGAAGCGCAGAGTGACGGAGCGTTCGATGCCGAACCCTACGTCATCGACCAGCGACTGACCGACGAAACGGAGACGGGCGGACTGTTCGGCTTCCGCTTCGATTAGTTCACCGTCCCGATGCGCTTTTTCACAAGGGCAAGAACGGTCAGCGTTCGCTGGCGTCGGGGAGCATGGGTGGGCAGGCGCCGCCGGGGACGGTGGCTATCTGGAAGTGCCACCATTCGTTGATGAAAGTGCGGCACAGGCCCCAGCGGTTGCCGTGGGTTTCGAGCCATTGGGCGCCGGCCTCGGGGCCGACGTCGATCGCCTCGCCTGCGACGTGGCTGGATTCCTCGGGGGGCAGCACCCAGCGGCGGGCGGCGTCGGGGCTGCCGTAGGTGGCGATGCCGTCTTCCCAGAGTTGTTGCTGTTCGGCCCAGGTGCGGTAGCCGGAGTTGAGGTAGAGGGGGACGCCCTGGGCGTGGGCGGAGTCCTCGGCCAGCGAGTAGGCCAGGGCGAGCGGGGCGATGAGCCCGTCGGTGCCGGTCGCGAGGGCCAGTACCTCGCGTTGGTCCTCGGCGGCGGCGGTGGGCCCGGTCGCGGCCACGACCGCGGGGGTGAGGACCGTCAGCAGACCCAATACCACCCGCCGACGGAACCGCACACCATCTAGCAACATGTCAGCAATCCTAACGCTGTCCCGCTCCGCGTAGTCCTACACGCGTTCCGCGCTCCGGGTACGCACCCGTAGCGCGATCGGCTTCTGGGTCTCGGCGAAGAAATCGTTGCCCTTGTCATCGACGACGATGAAGGCGGGGAAATCCTCGACCTCGATCTTCCACACGGCCTCCATACCCAGTTCGGGGTACTCGAGGACCTCGACCGACTTGATGCAGTCCAGGGCCAAGCGCGCCGCCGGGCCGCCGATGGACCCGAGGTAGAAACCGCCGTGCTCCTTGCACGCCTTGGTCACCTGGGCCGAGCGGTTGCCCTTGGCCAGCATGACGAACGAGCCGCCCGCGGCCTGGAACTGGTCGACGTAGGAGTCCATCCGGCCCGCCGTGGTCGGCCCGAAGGAGCCCGAGGCGTAGCCGTCGGGGGTCTTGGCCGGTCCGGCGTAGTAGACGGCCATGTCGCGCAGGTACTGCGGCATCGATTCGCCCGCGTCGAGGCGCTCCTTGATCTTGGCGTGCGCGATGTCGCGGGCCACCACCAGCGGACCCGACAGCGACAGCCGCGTCTTGACCGGGTACCTGCTCAGTTCGGCGCGGATCTCGTCCATCGGACGGTTCAGGTCGACGCGCACGACGTCGCCGCCCAGGATCGCGTCGGTCTGCTCGGGCAGGTACTGGGCGGGCTCGCGTTCGAGCTGTTCCAGGAAGACGCCCTCGGCGGTGATCTTGGCCAGCGCCTGCCGGTCGGCCGAGCACGAGACCGCCAGCGCCACCGGGCAACTCGCGCCGTGCCGGGGCAGGCGCACCACGCGCACGTCGTGGCAGAAGTACTTGCCGCCGAACTGCGCGCCGATTCCGAAGGACTGGGTCAGCTCGAACACCTGCTGCTCGAGTTCGAGGTCGCGGAAGGCGTGCGCCGTCATCGACCCCTCGGTCGGCAGAGTGTCCAGATAGTGCGCCGAGGCGTATTTCGCGGTCTTGAGCGCGAATTCGGCGCTGGTTCCGCCGATCACGACGGCCAGGTGGTACGGCGGGCAGGCCGCGGTGCCCAGCGAGCGGATCTTCTCGTCCAGGAATTCCAGCATGCGGGTCGGATTCAACACCGCCTTGGTCTCCTGGTACAGGAACGATTTGTTCGCCGAACCGCCGCCCTTGGCCATGAACAGGAATTTGTAGGCCGGATGCGCGGGATCACCCGGGGTGGAATACAACTCGATCTGCGCGGGCAGGTTGGTGCCGGTGTTCTTCTCGTCCCACATCGTGAGGGGCGCGAGCTGGGAATAGCGCAGATTCAATTTCGTGTACGCGTCGAATACGCCGCGGCTGATCCATTCGGCGTCGTCCGCGCCGGTCAGCACCCCCTCGGACTTCTTGCCCATGACGATCGCGGTGCCGGTGTCCTGGCACATCGGCAGGATGCCGCCCGCGGAGATGTTGACGTTCTTGAGCAGGTCCAGCGCCACGAACCGGTCGTTGCCCGAGGATTCGGGATCGTCGATGATCCGGCGCAATTGGGAGAGGTGCGCGGGCCGCAGGTAGTGGCTGATGTCGTGCATCGCCTCGGCGGTCAGCAGACGCAGCGCCTCGGGATCGACCCGGAGGAAGGTCCGGCCGTCGACCTCGAAGGTGCTCACGCCCTCGGTGGTGAGCAACCGGTAGGGGGTGTCGTCCGCGCCGATCGGCAGCAGATCTGAATAGCGGAATTCCGGCGCGGTCACGGATCGCTCTCCTTCGGGCGGAACTGGGGCTCGGTCGCTCGGCTGGGCTCGAGCACAGCGAGCCTATCCACCGGTCCCGCGGCCGAATGGGTTAGGCAACCCTACCCACGCGGGTCGACCGCAAAGGTTGCACGTTCAACCCCGGCGGTGCTACCACTCGTTCCAGCACCATCGCGGCCCGGTCGGGCCGGACTTATCTGTGAGCATTCGAGTTTGGAGGGGCCCGCCGTGACCGAGCACAGCGAGGCGGTGTCGTGAACGAACCACAATGGCTGGACGATGTCGAAATGCGCGCGTGGCTCGGATTCGTGCGCACGCGCGATCTGATCGCCGCCGCGGTGGGCCGGGATTCGGCGCGCCACTCCAACCTCACCTATGTCGAGTACTCGGTCCTGGCGAATCTGGCGACCTCCCCCGATTCCCGGTTGACCTTCGCCGAATTGGCGGAGTCGCTGGAGTGGTCGCAGAGTCGGCTCTCCCATCAGATCACCCGGATGGAGAAGCGCGGACTGGTCGCGCGCGAACCGATTCCCGACGACGCGCGCCGCACCGCCGCCCGCCTGACCCCGCGCGGGATCGAGGCGCTGGGCACGGCCGCGCCCGCGCACGTGCACAGCGTGCGCAGGCACATGATCGACGCCCTGGACCGCGACCAGTTGACCGCGCTCGCCGACATCTACGACACGTTGCTGGCCCACCATCGAAGACCCGCGCGGGAATCCTGACCCGACCCGCTCAGCTCACCTCGGCGACCGCCGCGCGCGCCGGAACGCCCAGCGCGCGCTCGAATCCCGCGGGCACCACCAGATCGCCGCGATCCAACTCGGCCACACTGGTCTTGCGCAAGCCCAGCAGCGCGGAATCGATGCCGCCGCGCAGGATGTCGAGCACGTTCTCCACGCCCGCCTGACCGTTGGCCGCCAGACCCCACAGGTAGGCGCGGCCGATCAGCACCGCCCGCGCGCCCAGCGCGACCGCCTTGACCACATCGCTGCCACGGCGCACGCCGCCGTCGAGCACGACCTCGATCTGCGAGCCGACCGCCTCGGCGATGACCGGCAGCGCCCGGATCGAGGCCGGGGTGCCGTCGAGGTTGTTGCCGCCGTGGTTGGACACCGAGATCGCCGCGACGCCCGCGTCCACGGCCCGGTGCGCGTCGTCGACGCGGATGACGCCCTTGAGCATGACCGGGCCGCCCCATTGCTCGACCACCCAGCGCACGTCGTCCCAGTCGGGGGCGGGCGTGCCCATCCATTCGCCGTAGGCGCCGAAGAACCCGGGGGCCGCGCCGCCGTTGACGGCCATGTTCGGCGCGGTCAGGTCGGGGATGTGGCCGGAGCGGGCGTAGGTGGCCAGCCAACGCGGCCGCGCCAAGGTCTGCGGCGCGAATTTCAGCATGGTGCGCAGGTCGAGCTTTTCGGGAATGACGGGGCTGCCCCAGTCGCGGCCGTGTGAGAAGGACCAGTCCAGGGTGAGGATCAGCCCGACCGCGCCCGCGGCCTTGGCCCGCGCCATGCGTTCGACGATCTCGTCCTTGCCGCCGCACCAGTACAGCTGGAAGAAGGTGGCGGGGTTGGCCGCGATCACCTCCTCGACGGGTTTGCTGGCGAAGGAACTGAGCCCCATGGGAATTCCGCGCGCGGCGGCAGCGCGGGCCACGGCCACCTCGCCGTCGGGGTGCACGGCCTGCACGCCGGTGGGCGAGATCATCACCGGCATCGACAGCGACTGGCCGAGCAGCGTCGTGGACTGGTCGCGGTCGCCGATCGGGCCCGCGCAGTGCGGCGCGAAGCCGAGTTCGGTGAAGGCGGCCTGGTTCTCGTCGATGGTCTGGCCGCGTTCGGACCCGGCGATGAGCGCGCCGTAGACCGATCGGGGCAGGCGCTTCTTCGCGCGGCGCTGCGCCTCGGCGACGGTTTCGAACCAGGGATTCATCGGTGGATCCTTTCGGGTGCGGCCACCGGCCACCACAGCCGGGTCGTGTCGTACAGGTCGGTGATCGAGGCGTCGAGCAGGGCGCGTCCCTCGGCGGCGTGCGCGCCGGTGGGATCGCCGAGGACGCCGTTGGCGCTGACCGCGCGGACCCCGCCCGCGCGCAGCAGGGGCAGGGTTTCGGCGAGCGGTCGGGTGTCGCCGGGTTCGGCGCGGTCGACGCGCACGAGGTCGGGGCGCAGCGCGAGCATCAAGGAGGTCTCGGTGCGGCCCGCGTGCGGGTCGCCGCCGTAGCGGGGCAGGTAGGCGCGCACGTCGCGGGATTCCGAGCGCAGCAGGGCCTCGGCGCGGCGCAGCGGCTCGGCGTTGCCGCCGTGCGCGCTGACCAGCACGATCCGCCCGTAGGTCGCGGTGGCCGAGCGGCACAGTTCGACCAGCAGCAGTTCCAGCGCGGCCTGGCCGATGGACAGCGTGCCGGGGAATCCGTCGTGCTCCCCGCTCGAGCCGTAGGGGACGGCGGGCGCGACCAGGACATCGGGTCGGCGTTCGGCCAGCCCCGCGCACAGCGCCCGGGCCAGGTCGGTGTCGGTGGACAGCGGCAGGTGCGGCCCGTGCTGTTCGGTAGCCCCGAGCGGGACGACGAGGATCACATCCGGGGGTCGGTATGCGCCGACCTCCGGCCAGGTGAGATCCGCCACTGTCATGGGCCGAGATTAACGTCAGTCACTGACAAAATCAAGGAGTCCGCGCGCTGCCATACTGCTGCGGTGACCACATCGGGCCCGGCGGGCCGCGGCCGCCCGCGCGGCACCAGCAAACGCGAACTCGAACTCATCGCGATGCGCCTGTTCAGCGCCCAGGGATTCGACGACACCACCGTCGAACAGATCGCCGCCGCGGCCGGTGTCAGCGGCCGGACCTTCTTCCGCTACTTCCCCACCAAGGCCGAGGTCCTGTGGTCGCAGTTCGACGACGAAGTCGGCGGCCTGCGCACCGCTTTCGCCGCCGTCACCGCCGAGGAACCCATGATGGCGGCCGTGCGCCGGGTCGTGGTCGACGCCAACCGCTACCGCGCCGAGGACGTGCCCGAACTGCGCACCCGGATGCACCTGATCAGCACCGTCCCCGCGCTCGCGGCCACCGCGGGCGCGCACTACGACGCGTGGGAACGCGCGGTCAGCGCCTTCGCCGCGCGCCGCCTCGACCAGTCCGAGGACGCGCTCATCCCGCTCGCGGTCGGCCGCACCACCCTGGCCGCGGCCCGCGCCGCCTTCGACGCCTGGCTCACCGCCGCCGACGCCGACCTCACCGTCTACCTCGACCGCGCCCTGGCCGCGCTCGAACGCGGCTTCCGCGAATGAACCCCGCCGCCCTGGCTACCCGCAGGTTTCGTGGCCAATCGACGCGGGGTATGACTAGGCTCGGTAGCGGCTAGGCAGCCACACGCACGATGATCCCGACATACCCGTCGAAAGGGGCTGGAATTTCCATGTCCGAGGTGTCCATGAGCCTTTCGGCGGATTCGCTCGCCGCGGGACCGGTCGACAACCTGCTGCCGCAGTTGGTCGAGCACCTGCGCCAGAATCGCACCGCCCTGCGCGAGGAATGGGCACGTCGCATCACCGATGCCCAGCTGCTCACCGCGATGACTCCGGAGGAAGTCTTCTCCGAGGCCACCTCGGTCTACGACAACTACGTCGAGGTGCTCGAGACCGGTAGCGTCGAGGCCCTGCAGGCCTACGCCCGCGACCTGTCCGAACGCATCATCCCGCGAGGCGTCGAGACCGACGAGGTCCTCGGCATCGTGCTGCTGCTGCGCGACGTGCTGGCCCGCTCGCTGTTCGAGAAGTACCAGTCCAACTTCGAGCTGCTCAACCACGTCTTGGACGCCTACGAACCGGCCGCCAACCGCATCGCCAGCACCGTGGCCATCTCCTTCGTGCAGGAACGCGAACGCGTCATCCGCCAGCAGCAGGAAGCCATCCGCGAGCTGTCCACCCCGGTGCTCCAGGTGCGCGAACAGCTGCTCATCCTCCCCATCATCGGCGTGCTCGACAGCCAGCGCGCCCGCCAGCTCACCGAACAGCTGCTGCGCGCGATCCGCGCCAACCGCGCCAAGGTCGTCGTCATCGACATCACCGGCGTCCCCGAGATCGACTCCACCGTGGCCAACCACCTCGTGCAGACGGTCGACGCCTCCGGCCTGATGGGCGCCAACGTCATCATCACCGGCCTGTCCTCGGAGATCGCGCTGACCCTGGTCACCATCGGCCTGGACCTGTCGAAGATGAACGCCGTCGGCGACCTCCAGGGCGGTATCGAGGAGGCCGAGCGACTGCTCGGCTACGAGGTCACCCGCGTGACCGATCGGCTCGCCGAGCGCGACGGGCGCTGATCGGTCCGATCATGCCGGTACCCATCCTCAAACAGGGCACGTATCTCATCGCCTCGGTGCAGTCCGCGCTGACCGACGCCGATACCGAGCGCCTGCAAGACGATCTGATGACCCAGGTCAGCAGATACCGGGCGCACGGCATCATCGTCGACGTCACCGCGATCGACGTGATGGACTCGTTCGCCGCTCGTTCGCTGCGCACCATCGCGCACATGACCCAGTTGCGCGGGGCGGAGACCGTGATCGTCGGTCTACAGCCCGAAGTCGCCTTCGCCATGGTGCAACTGGGCTTGACATTCGAGGACATGCACACCGCCCTCGACCTGGAAGAGGGACTCGCGTGGCTGGATCGCAAGGCCTCCGGACGTCGCCAGCGAGACGGTCGTGACAGTGGCCGCTGAGAGCATGGTGATCGCGGTGGTGGTGTCCGAGGACATCGTGACCGCGCGTCAAGCCGGACGGGAGTTGGCAGCGGAACTCGGCTTCTCCCTCACCGACCGGACCATGATCTCCACGGCGATCTCCGAGATCGCCCGCAACATCACCAGTTACGCGGGCAGCGGGGAGATCCGGTTGCTGGTCGGTGACCGCGAAGGACGGCGGGCGCTGGTGGTGCAGGCCCAGGACCAAGGGCCCGGCATCCGCGACATCGCCCGCGCGCTCGACGACGGCTACTCCACCGGCCGCGGGCTCGGTCTCGGCCTGCCCGGGGCGCAGCGGCTCATGGACCGCCTCATCGTCGAATCCGCGCCCGGTCGCGGCACCTTGGTGGAAATGTGGAAGTGGGTGCCCAACGGTGCATGAAGACGGGTTCATCGGCCGGATCGAGTGGGCGGTGGCCGGTCGCGCGCTTCCGGGGCAACACATTTCCGGTGATCGCTGCGTGGTGCTCGACGCGGGCGGCGGCGGTGTGCTGTTCGCGGTCCTCGACGGTCTCGGTCACGGTGCGGCGGCGGCCGACGCGGCCGACCGCGCCGCGCAGGTGCTCTCGGAGAACCGGGCCGAACCGCTGGACGTGCTGATGGTGCTGTGCCACCGGGCCATGGCCGACACCCGCGGCGCGGCGGTCTCGTTGGCGCAGTTCGGGATCGGCGACGCGATCAGTTGGCTCGGGGTCGGCAACGTCGAGTCGCGGGTGCTCAGCGTCGGCCCCGCCGGGCTCAGCATCCGCGCGACGGTCCTGCTCACCGGCGGCATCGTCGGCTACCGACTGCCCGCGAACCTGCAACCGCAGACGGTGCACGTGCGGCCCGGCGATCTGCTGCTGATGTCCACCGACGGCATCGTCGCCGAATCCGCCGAGAGCATCGACCTGTCCAAATCCACCGCCGACATCACCGCCGACATCCTGGCCCGCTTCGCCAAGGACACCGACGACGCGCTGGTGCTCGCGGCCCGCCACCGCGGCAGTACCTCGAACGGGGTGCTGTGACAACGGTTCTCGCCGCTTTCCTCGACGCCTACACGACCGCGCTGCGCGGTCACCTCGAGGCGCCGACCCACGACACCCTGTCCGAGGGTTACGAACTGGGCAGGCGCGCCCTGGTCGAGGACATCAGCCTGCTGGACCTGACCGAACACCACTTCCGACTGGTCGGCGCCGAGGCCGCGGCGGGCAACGACCCGCGCCTGGCCGAGAGCGCGCTGGAATTCCTGTTGCAGACCCTGGCCGCCCTCGACATCGCCACCCGCGGCTATCTCGACGGCACCCGCCGCTACGAGCAACAGCGTTCCCGCGCCGACGATCTCGACCAACGCGACGCCTTCCGCACCGCCCTGGTGGAATCGTTGCAGGACGGCTTCTTCGTCGCCGACGCCCACGGCGCCATCATCGAGGTCAACTCCGCCTTCGGCGCGCTCACCGGCTACGGCGCGGCCGAGGTCCCCTACCCGTTGCCGCACCCGTGGTCGATGGCCTCGGGGCCGCGCTATCCCGATCTGGGCACCGAGGCTTCGCGTTTCGTGATCCCCATCCGGCATCGCGACGGCCGCGCGCTGTGGCTGGCGGTCAGCACCAGCACGCTGATCGAACCGGAGAACAACGAGCGGATCTTCGTCGGCACCATCCGCGACGTCACCGCCGAACACGACGCCCAGGCCCGTGACCAGGCCGCCTCGCGACTGGCCACCGCCGTCGGCACCTCCACCAGCGTGGTCGAGGTGCTCTCGGTCGGACTGGACGAGTTGCGCCGCACCGTCGGCGCGGCGTCCGCGGTCGTCGCGGTGTGGCCCAACGGCCACGGCTCCCCCGAGATCTACATGTCCGGCACGGTCGCCCCCGGGGTCAGCAACACCGAGAGCCCGGTCCTGGAACCGGAGGCGATGGCGTTGCTCGAACGGGCGCGCCGCCGTCCGCCGCGCAGTCTGGCCGCGCTGCCGGAAGGCGCGGAGAGTTCGGAGGGCATCGTCGCACCGCTCGGCGAGACCGGCGACACCGCCCTGTGGTTGCGCTTCGCCGCACCCCGCGCGATCACCGCCGCCGACTGGACGATGTTCTCGCTGCTGATCGGTCACCTCAGCCTCGCGGTGCAGCGGGCGCGCAACTTCGACCAGGCGCGCTCGACGTCGCTGACCCTGCAACGCGCCATGCTCGGGCCGATCGAACTGCCGCCGCGCTTCTCCGTGCACTACGAACCCGCGCTGCCGCCGCTCGAGATCGGCGGCGACTGGTACGACGTGGTGCCGCTCAAGGACGGCACCATCGGCGTCGTCGTCGGCGACTGCGTGGGCCGCGGTCTGTCCGCCGCCGTCGTCATGGGCCAATTGCGCACGGCCGCGCGCGCCCTGCTGCTGCGGCACACCGGTCCCGCCCAACTGCTGTCCGAACTCGACGCGGTCGCCGGACGCATCCCGGGCGCGATGTGCACGACGGTCTTCGCCGCGGTCCTCGACCCGGTCCGCGGCCTGCTCCGCTACAGCAGCGCGGGCCACATGCCCGCGATCGTCGCCGACGTCGGCGAGAAGGGCCGCCTGCTCGAAGACGGACGGTCGGTGCCGCTGGCCACTTTCGAACTCGAACGCCCCGAGGCGAGTGCCACCCTGTCCCCCGGCGCGACCATGGTGCTGTTCACCGACGGGTTGGTCGAACAGCGCGGCATCGACATCGACGACGGTTTCGACAAGATCGCCGCCACGCTGGCCGAGACCTCGGGCAAACTGCCCCGCGAGGTCGCCGACGCCGTGCTCTCGCGCCTGCGGCCCGCCGCCGGTTACGACGACGACGTCGCCATGGTCGTCTACCGTCAGCCGCCCGCCCCCTTGCACCTGAGCGTGCCCGCGCTGGCCGACCGGCTCGCGGGGCTGCGCCGCGCGCTCAAGGCGTGGTTCGCGGCGGCGGCGGTCCCCCACGACCTCGCCTCGGATCTGGTGGCCGCGGCGAACGAGGCGTGCAGCAACAGCATCGAGCACGCCTACCTCGACGGGTCGGGCGACGAACCCGCCGTCGACCTGACCGCCACGTGCGGCACCCAGACCGTCGAGATCGTCGTCACCGACACGGGAGCCTGGAAACCGCGCTCGGCCGACCCCGGCCACCGCGGGCGCGGCATCGACATGATGCGCGCGCTCACCGAGGAACTCGAGATCGAACACACCGACACGGGCACCCGGGTGCGGATGTCGATCACGCTGCCCGCCATCAAATCACCGGTCGCCAACCCGTTGCGCGGAACCCACCGCCGCCTGTCCTGACACGCGGCCCGACCACCGCCGTCGTGCCCCGCGGCACGCCTCACGCCCGCGATTCGCGGGGAGTTCGCCCGGCGACTGCTAGGTTCGAGGCGGCTCGCTCGCACGCCCACTCCCGCCCGCGCGGGGCCCGATCTCCGGAGGCGTTCATGAGAAGTGTCCTCGTCCTGGCCGCGCTGTGCGCCACCGTCGCCGGAGTGCTCGCCGGGCCCGCCGCCGCCGACCCGCCCTACGACGAATACGTCGCGCTGGGCGATTCCTGGGCCGCCGACGCCACCCTGAACCCGGCGCTGCTCACCGCCGAATTCGTGCCCCTCGGCTGCGTGCAGCGCTACGACAACTATTCGCGCCAGGTCGCGGCGGCGTTGGGCGTCACCACTTTTCGCGACGCCGCGTGCGCCGGCGCCACCACCGCCGACATGACCGAGGACCAACCGGTCGGGCGCGACCTGTGGCCCGGCGCGAACACACCCCAATTCGACCGCCTCACCCCCACCACCGACCTGGTCACCCTGCTCATCGGCGGCAACGACGTCGGACTCGCCGCCGCCGTCCGCGGCTGCCTCACACCCGACCCCGCCGTCTCCCCCTGCCAACAGACCTGGATCGTCGACGGCGTCGACCGCATGTCCCAGAACATCGCCGCCGCCGAACCCCACGTCGCCGCCACCATCGCGGGCATCCGCCAACGCTCCCCCGCCGCCCGCATCCTCCTGCTCAACTACCTCGACGGCGTGGCCCCTGACGGCGGCTGCTGGCCCACCATCCCCATCTCCCCCGTCGACACCGACTGGCTCGCCGACAAACTCGCCGAACTAGACGCCATGCTCCGCCGCGTCGCCACCGCCACCGACGTCGAATTCGTCGACACCTACACCACCAGCGAAGGCCACGACGCCTGCCGCCCACCCGGCATCCGCTGGGTCGAAGGTCTGATCCCCTACACCAGCGATCCCCCCGGCCCGCGTTGCCGTTCCACCCCAACCAACTCGGCGCCAACCACCAAGCCTCGCGAGTCCTCGAAGTCCTCAACGGCTGACAAACCGTCGACGTGCACGGGTTCGCGTCGAATCAGACCGACCGATTCCCACCTCAGCGGACCGAGCCGAGCGCGTATCGGGCACGCCCGCAGTGGAAGTCACCGGTAACCTCGCCGTTCGGTTACCTTCCTCGACGGTGGGGATTCGGGAACGTCACTGCCGCCGAAGCATTCTCGACGCCGAACGCTTCTGGTCGCCTCAGTTCCCGCTCGGCCCGAGCGCGGACGGAGCGGGGGTCGGGGACGGTTCCTTGAGTTCGATGAACAGGGCGTGCGAGTCGGTGTCGCCGATGTTCTCGCCCGCGTGTTCCTGGGCCGAGACCCACCGGATCTGTCCGGCGGTCAATTCGACCTCGACCTGCTGCCCGCCGGAGGAGATACGACGACGGAACGAGGCCAGCGGGTAGAGGACGCTGTCGGGATGGGTGTGCGGAAGGGTGCGGTCGCCGGGTTTGTCCCGGTACTCGAGCACGCGGACGCGGTCGTTCTCGAAGATCACGCGGTAGAGGTCGGGGTTGACGGCGATGGGATCGATGCACATGGCTGCCTCCAGCGAGGCGGCATCCATCTCCAGGACGACGGCCTATCGCTATTTCCCGAATCAGCGAGCCCTGCTGGCTGCCGTCCATCCCGAGATCGATGAGCCGTCGCTGCTCACCGAACCCGCCCCGACCGATCCGTTCGAACGTCTCGAGGTGGTCATGCGGGAATGCGTCCGCATCACCACCGAATGGGAACCCGAACTGCGCACCTCACTGCGCCTGTCGCTGGAACCCGATCCCGCCGCCCCGACCCCGCTGCGCCGAGGACGCGCCATCGACTGGATCGAACAAGCGCTGACCCCGCTGCGCGACACCCACCCCCACGTGGACATTCGCCGTCTGGCCATCGACATCCGGTCCGCGACCGGGATCGAATCCTTCATATGGCTGACCGACGTGGCTCGGCTGCCCGCCGCCGAATCCATCGAAACCCTCTGCCGCACAGCACAAGCCATCCTCGCCTATGCGCTGGCCGCACCGGACTCGCACGGCGACTCGCCCCGCTGATACGACAGCACGAACCACGGCCGGAATACCGAGGCGGTTCAGCCGATCAGTGCGAGGTCCTCGTCGGTGAGTTCCAGGCTCGCCGCGGCGATGTTCTGGTCCAGGTGGGCGGGGTCGGAGGTGCCGGGGATGAGCAGGATCGACGGCGACCGGGCCAGCAGCCAGGCCAACGCCACCTGCTGGATGGACGCGTCGTGGCGGGCCGCGACGGTCGCCAGGTGTTCGGCGGTGAGCGGCTGGAATCCGCCGACCGGGAAGAACGGGACGAACGCGATCCCGGCTCGTTCGCAGGCATCGATGATCGGGTCGTCACCGCGGGTCGCGACGTTGTAGGCGTTCTGCACGCAGACGAAAGGCGCGAGGTCGCGGGCCTGGTCGAACTGGGTGCGGGTGACGTTGGAGATGCCCAGGTGCCGGATCAGGCCCTCGTCCCGCAAGCGCGCCAAGGCGGTGAGCGGGGCTTCCAAGGAGCCTTCCGCCGGGGCGAGGTTGTCGCCGACGCGCAGGTTCACCACGTCGAGTCGGTCGACGCCGAGGGTGCGCAGGTTCGCCTCCACGCTCTTGCGCAGACCGTCGGGGGTGAGTCCCGGCTCGATCGCGGCGAATTTGGTGACCAGCACGAGGTCGTCGGGGTAGGGGTGCAGGGCCTCGCGGATCAGGTCGTTGGCGTTGAGGCCGTCGCGGTCGTAGAAGTGCGAGGTGTCGATGTGGTTCACGCCCAGTTCCACCGCCCGGCGCAGCAGCGCCAGCGCGGTCTCGCGGGTCGGTTGCTTCCCGGCGGGCCACCCGGTGAGTTTCATGGCGCCGAAACCCATCCGGTTCACCCGCAGCGGTCCCAGCTGTCCTTGACCCGCCGCGCGGGCCGAAATCGTCTCCGTCATGTCCTCAGCCTGGCCTTTCCCGCCTCCCGCGCGCTGGAGTTGGCAACATGTTGCCAGGCGTTGACGGCCGCCGGGCCGCTCGCGAGACTCGACGTATGGTCCAGACACAGCAGGTCACGATCGTGCGCGGGGCGCGCGAGCTGTTCGAGAGCACCTCCCACCTGTTCGAGCGCACCACCACCAGCCTCGATTGCGCCGCCAAAGACCTGGTGACCTGGAACAACGCCCGTCACGACCGGCTGCGCCCCGGGGTCGCGCTGCGCAAGCTCTACCGGCCCTCCGCCCTGCTGGACCCCTCGCTGGCGCAGCACCTGCACACGATGGTCGAGCGCGGGGCGGGCGTGCGGGTCAGCGACGACGACATCAACGAGACCATCGTCCTGGACCGCAAGGTGGTCATCCTCGCCGGTGACACCTCCCACGGCGAACGCAGCTACAGCGTCATCACCGTGCCCGAGATCGTGCACGGCGTGCTGTCGCTGTTCGAGGCCACCTGGCGGGCGGGCACCGACTTCGCGATCTACGACCGCGACGCCGCCGAACTGCGCCGACTCGCCCCGCAGATCCTCGACTGCCTCAACACCGGAGCCACCGACGAGGCCGCCGCCCGCACCCTGGACCTCTCGGTCCGCACCTACCGCCGCCGCGTCGCCGAACTGATGACCGCCCTCGGCGCGAACTCCCGCTTCCAAGCCGGAGCCCGCGCGCAGGAACTCGGCTTGATCTGAGGCCGCCGCCGCGTCAGGGGGCTCACGAGTACTGCTTCCGGAGCGCGGAGACGCGCTGCCGAAGCGGTGTGCGGTCGACCTTGGCGAGGTTCAACGGTGGGTCCAGCTCGCGCAGAATCTCGGTCTCGAGCGCGTCGAGGGTGTCGGCGTCCGCCACCGGGATCAGGACGACGCGCAGGTGCGCGCGCATCCAGGCCGTGAGTCGCGCTTCCTCGATGCTCGGCTGATCGTTCGCGTGCGCCAGTATCGAACCGAGCGTGCGACGCAGAGTCGAGAACTCGTACTTGTTCCCGAGATGCATGGTCGCGATGCGACCCCACAGCGTGTTCGAGGACGCTCTGCCGCCTTTACGGGTCGCGCCGGCGAGTCCGGCGTAGACGAGTCCCGGGGCGAGGACGTGCCCGAGCCCCGCGCTGAGGTCCGCGGCGCCCGCGTCGTCGACCCACCAGCTGTACATCCCCGGCGAACGCAGGCCCGCACCGGCCGAGGCCAGGACGTCGTCCAGCGACAACGCCCGGTCGCCCGCGCGCAGCCGGGCCGCCACCGGTTCCGTCTCGCGCTGCTTGTACCACGCGAGGCGGTGGCCGATCGAGAGCCCGTGCAGCTTGTCGACGACCCGGGCTCCGGCGGTATCCAGTTGCGGTGCGAGGGATTCGACGTATGCCGCCCCGGCGTGCACCTCGAAGGTCAGACCGGCGAGCGGACCGAGCGCCGATTCGAGTTGTGTCGCGACCCGTCACCCCCAGTCGAGGCGGTACTCGCGGGTCGTCTTCGGCAGATAGCGTTCGTAGGGCTCGAGCCGATCGCCGGGCCGGAGCAGGCCGTGTTCGGCCGAGAGGATGAACCACGGCAGACCCGACGCCTCCGCGTAGTGGCGCATCTTCGCGAAATAGCCGGAGGTGTAGAGATCCTTCGCGGCGGCCGCGTGATCCAGTTTGCTCTTCACGCAACCGATCAACACGGCGTGCGGGCGCGCCGGAAGGTCGAGAACCGGCCTGGAGGGCGTGACCGGAGAAGTCGAGCCTGCTCGCTCCCTTCCGACCGTGAAACCCAGGCCCACCAACCATCGGCGCGCGGACGAGGACTGGAAACGCTGCCGGTTCACCACTCCGGTCGCCAGTGAGATCACCTGCTTGACGGGCCATCTCGTACCGTCGATGTCGACCCAATGGTCCCGAATGCTCTCGGGGGCAGCGTCTTCGAGCCGGGCGAGGACGAGTTCGGGACTCAGCTCGAAGGGCTCGCCGTCCAACGTGAAGCGCATAGCCCTTGATACCGCGCGGGTCCGATAATTCCACTGGATCCACGAAATCGCCGGATCCGACCACAGAGAGCGGCCCGCGCAGGATCTCGGCGCGACCCGCGAACGCCGACCTGCGGTTCGCGGGAATCCTGGGATCGGTAGGTGGCCGGTTCGGCCTCTACTTACCTCATGACAACTTCTCCGCACCCCGCCCCGCAGTCCACCGGCCCCGACAAGAAGACCAGCGCCATCCTCTCCTACGCCCTCGGCTGGCTCACCGGCATCGTCTTCCTCTACATCGCCAAGAACGACCCCGACATCAAACACCACGCCGCCCAATCCACCGTCTTCTTCGGCGCGGTCACCGTCCTCAACATCGCCCTGTCGGTCCTCGGCTCACTCCTCGGCGCTCTCGGCATCGTCTTCAGCCTCGCCGGACTCGCCCTCGGCCTGCTCGCCCTCGCCGTCTGGATCACGGCCATGCTCCAAGCCAACAAAACCGGCGGACACCGCGCCGAACTCCCCCTCGTCGGCAAACTCACCACCCCCTACGCCGAAAAACTGGCCGCCGCGATCAAGTAGCGACGATCGTTCTCCGTGATCGGAGCAGCCGACGAATCCCGCCCGGACAAAGGACATCCGAGACCGGCGGCCCGAGATCATCTCGGGCCGCCGGTCTTCTGGTGGGACGGGAGAAGTGAGGGCTGTCGGAGGCCGCCGACATAATCGGGAGGTGTCCGTCGACGTGCCGAATATTCCCGATACCGTGCTGCGTCCCGCGCTGGACGGATTGCTGCCGTTCGCGCCGGAACACCAGTTCTCCCCTACCCCCGCCACTCTGCTGTCGGTGGCGGGCAGCGATCTGTTCTTCGCGGGCGATCCCGGCGAACTGGCGCGGGTCGCACGACCGGCGGGTCATCCGGCCGACTGGACGCCGCTGCTCGGTCACATCGACGCGGTGATCTGGCGCGCGGCCGCCGCCCGCACATCCGACCAGCACCGTCGCGCACTGCTGGCCCTGCTGCGCGCGTGGGCCGGGCAGCGCTTGGCCCGGCCGGGCACATGGCGCACTGGAACCCGCTATCCGCTGGAACGCGACCCGCGCATTCTGAATGTGGCGGGGAAGCGGTACCTGCACAACGCGGCGATCGCGGTGCCCGCCGAAGCCCGGGAGGTGCGTTCGGTCGTCGTCACCCGCGACGATTCGGCCCGGCTGCTCCGATTCGCCGACCTACTGGACGAATTCGGCCCGTTGACGGTGTCGGATCGCGCGATCACGGTGTTCTCCACACGCACCGGAGTCCGTCATGCGGTGGCGCGGCTGGTCCTTGAGGCATTCCCCTACTTCGAGGTGATGTCGCCGTCGGCGAAGAAAGCGCTGCGGGCGGCGCCGTACGGGATGACCGAACGCGCGGTCGGCGAATTCGGCCGACTCGGCGATCGACTGCAATCCGCCGGTCGCCTCACGTTGCTCGCAGGTGGCGTCCCCGACGATCCCGCCGAATTGTGGGCCGAGGACGCCGATATCGCCGCGGCCGAACGGGTCGCGATCGTCTGGAACGACCTGGTGGGACATCGTACGCCGGTGCCGGAGGAGACAGCCGTCGCGCTGGAAAAGGCCACCGGACTGCCCGAGACCGTCGCCGTCGCATTGCTCGAGCCGACGACGTCGACCCTGACCACCGAAATCGTCACCCACGACCTGCGGTACGAGTGGGACAGGGTCTCGGCCACCGCCCGGGGCAGCGGGGAGGTGCTCTACGGACGGCGCAACCTGTATCGAGGACTCGCCACGGCACTCGCCTGGGCCCTGACCGAACGTCCGGTCGGTGAAACGCTCGCCGCGCGAGCCGCCGAGACCTACGCCGCGTTGCGCGCCCGTCTGTCGACCCCGGACCTGCTCGCGGCACTGGGCCTGCTGCGCGTGGACGCCGCCGTCTTCGGCCCACGCACCCATCCCCGGTTCACCTCCGATCGGCCGGTCCACGACAACGGTCTGCTCGTCGTGGACGCGAGCCAGAATTACCAATACCCCTACTTGCGCACCGCGGGCTTGGCCGACACCGCGCTGGTCGAACACACCGTGCGACTGTGCGGCGAGCACGGCATGGACGCGCTCGCCCACGCCGTGCGCTGCGAACACGTCCTGGTCGACGGCTTGGCCCGCGTGGTCGACCGCGCGGACGCCACCCCCGTCGCCTCCGGCGGCTACGAGGCCGACCCGCGCCGCAGCGCCCCGGACCTGGTCGAACAGGTCGGCGCGACCCTCGGTATCGCCTCCGACGCCGCCACCCTCTACCTGCAACTGCTCACCCTCGCCCGCCCCACCGACCGGAACATCCGTCTCTGGAACGGCTGGAAATCGGCCCGGCACAAGGACGCCGAAACCGACCTGCTGCTGCGCCGCCTCGTCGAACCCGGCCGCCGCCCCCGCGCCGGACGGTCCGTCTTCCTCCCCGGCGACTGGACACACAAGGTGGACACCGCGCACCTGCCCCTGGAAACCGCCAAACTCGCCCGCTACCGCGCCACCGTGCGCGACAAGGAGATCATCGGCCCCTACCTGCGTCTGCTCCCGCCCATCCCTTTGCACGAAATGTTCGCCGAGGCTTGGGAATCAGCATCATGAGCGGCAGCGCGGAGGGCCTGCGCCACCGGTCCCTATGCCTCGGAGTTCACCGCGATGTTCTGAAGGTGGCCCCGGCGGGGTCGGCGGCGAGAGTGCGGTCGGGGAAACCGGGAAGTAGGCGGCGAAGCCGGTGCCGGAGGCGCGGGGAAGAGGGCGGGCAGCCGTAGGGGCCCATGCGTTGGACGAGCACTCACAGCGGGGCGGTGGTCCACCACTGGTCGAGCAGGTCTTGGCCGCTGTGGTGGTCCCAGCCGACGTCCAGGACGACCCAGGCGCGGGCCGGATCGTCGAAGCGGACGGTGAGCAGTCCGGTGTTCGCGCCCGGGTAGTAGCTCCACCGCACCGAACCCGAACCGGACGGGCGGGTCCAGGTGCTCTGCCGGGTGGTGTCGTTGTCGATGTTGGTGGTGAAGGTCTGATCGCGGCGCGGGTCGTCGCGGCGGAAGGACCATACGTAGTAGTGGATTCCGTTGTCCTGCGTGCATTCCAGGGCGGGCGCTCCGCCGTTGTTCAGCACGTTCAGGTCGGTGCAGCGCGCGCCCTGGTAGCCGGTGTCGGTCGGGGTCGCGGGCAGCAGGGCCGGGAACAGGGCGACGAGGTCGTTGGCGCGACCCCACGCCGTCACCGTCGGGGTGGTCGTGGTCGGCGGGGCGGTCGTGGTGCTCGCGGACGTGGTCGGGGCGGTGGAGGTCGACGGCTCCGCGACGGGAATGCCGCTGCCGGTGATGATCTCCGGGCGGACCACCGCGATCGCCGCGCCCAGGCACAGGACCGTCAGGATCGCGGCGGCCGCGGCTATCCAGGGCAGGCGCATGCCCGCCGACCGGGATTCGGCTCCGCGCGCCGAGCGTTCGGAGGCAACCGGTCCGAGACCAGGAATCAGCGCGGCGGGGCCGGAGGTTTCGCCCGGACGCGTCGGGCTGTTCGAGGAGGTGCCGGGTGGCGGCGATTGCGCGTCCGACGGTTCGGTGGATCGATGTACGGGGAGACCCGGGCCGGCCACGTGGCGCGGAGCGGACGGCGACAAGGCTTCGGCGGCGGCGGTCGCGAGCGCGCGGCAGGAGTCGTAGCGCTGGTCCGGGTATTTGGCGAGGGCGATCGCGAGGACCTGGTCGACGGCGGGCGGGAGCGCGGGGTTGCGGGTGGTGGCGCGAGGCGGGGGTTCGGCGAGGTGGGCGTGCAGGACGGCGGCGGGGGTCGGGCCGACGAAAGGGAGGGTGCCGGTGAGCATCTGGAACAGGGTGATGCCGAGGGCGTAGACGTCGGCGCGATGGTCGACGTCCTCGCCGCGGATCTGTTCGGGGGCGGCGTAGCCGAGGGTGGCGACGATGGAACCGGAGGCGGTCAGGGCGGTGCCGTCGTCGGCGCCGCGGGCGATGCCGAAATCGGTGACGAAGACCTGGTCCTCGCCGTCGGCGTCGGCGCCGACCAGGAGGTTGGCGGGTTTGACGTCGCGGTGCAGCAGGCCGCGGCGGTGCGCGGCGTCGAGGCCGTCGGCGGCGCGCGAGAGGATGGTCAGCGCGCGGCGCGGCGGCAGCGGTCCGTGTTCGGCGAGCAGGTGGGCGACATCGGAGCCCGCGACGTAGCGCATGGCGATCCACAGCGTGCCGTCCTCGTCGCCGCGGTCGTAGATCTCCACGACGTTGGGATGGTCGAGTCGGACGGCCAGTTCGGCTTCGCGCTCGAAGCGCGCGCGGAACTCCGGGTCGGCCCCGGCCCCGCTGTCGAGGACCTTCAGCGCCACCGACCTCGGCAGCCGCGGATGCCGCGCCAGGTAGACCACGCCCATCCCGCCCGCGCCGAGCCTGCGTTCGATGCGATAGCCCGCGAACAGGGTTCCGTTGTCCAGCGCCATATCCGTCCCGTCACCGTCAGATCGGCGCGCCGACCCACCAACTGTCGAACACATCCTGCCCGCCGCGCCCGCCGGAGGCCCCCACGGTGCAGAAACTGCGGGCCGGGTCGTCGAAGGCGACGTCGAGCAGGCCGAAACCGGCGATGCTGTCGCTGGCCCAGCGCACGCTGCCGGTGCCGGTGGGGCGGGTCCAGCGTTCTTCGCGCACGTTCGCGTAGCCGGTGACGTCGCGCCGGTAGGTGACCGGACGTCGCGACGGATCGCAGCGGATGTTCACGCTGATGCCGTCGTCGTCCGCGCTCGGGCAGTGCAGCCAGGCCCCCTGGTCGTCATTGAGCGCACATCGCATCCCCTGGTAGCCCGCGGCCGCCGGATCGGCCGGGAGCAATCCCGGGAACGCGTCCACGATGTAGGCGGCGGGGCCCCACGCGGCGGCAGCGGACACGGTCGTGGTCGGCGCGGCGGTGGTCGCGGTCGCGGACGGACGCGTGGTTCCGGTGGGGGCGGTCGTCGTGGTCGGGAGTGCGACGGGATCGTCGTCGCGCACCACCCGCAGCGTCACGACGGTCGTGACAGCGGCGACGATCAGCACCACCGCACCGGCGAGCAGCGCGATCCGCGAAGCCGAGAGTCCTTGCCCGGCAGTAGCGCCCGCACCGGATCCGACGCGCGGACCCGACGGCATTCCGTCCGAGGACCCGGCCCACGAAGGCCCGGTCACCGGGCCTTGCCCCGAAACCGCTCCCCCGACCCACGGCGGCCCGGACTGCACACCGCCCGGCAGCACACCCCACGACGGCCCGGTCACCGGTCCCTGTCCCGAGGACCCTCCCCCGCCCCACGACGCCTCGGACGCTGTACCCGACGAAACCGGTCCGGTCGCGGGCATGCCCGGGTCGGGCCTCGCGAACCCCGGCCCGGACGACTCTCCCGCCCACGGGTTCGGGGCGATGTGCCCCGGTGTCGACCCGCGCGGCGCGGGAACGTGCCCACTCGACCCGGCAGGCCCCGGATTCGAGGGCGTAGCCGACGACATCGGCACGGCCCCGGACCGATTCGGCGGGACCTGTCCCGAATCCGACGCGCCGGACACCGAGGCGTCACGCCCCTGTTCGAGCGCCTGGCCGAAACCCGCCCTCGGTTCGGATCGGTCCGCCGCGTCGGCGTCCGGCCACGCGAGAAACCCCGCCCCGGGGCCGCTCGACTCCACCGCGCGCAGGGCGGCGGCCGCGAGTTCGCCGCACGAGGCGTAGCGGTGGTCGGGATTCTTGGCCATGGCTCGGGCGACCACCTCGTCCAACGCGGCGGGCAGGCCGGGGACGGCGGCGGTCGGGCGGGGCGGGGGTTCGTAGAGGTGGGCGTGGATGATCGCGCCGGGGGCGCGGCGGCCGAAAGGGACCGTGCCGGTGAGCATCTGGTAGAGGGTGCAGCCGAGGGCGTAGACGTCTACGCGGTGGTCGAGGGGTGCGCCGGTGAGTTGCTCGGGGGCCGCGTAGGCGAAGCTGGCGGGGAACGCGCCGCCTGCGGTGAGGGTGGTGTCGGCGGCGTCGAGGGACCGGGCGATGCCGAAGTCGGTGATGCGGACGACGTCGGCGCCGTCGTCGGCGGCCGAGACGAGGATGTTGGCGGGTTTGACGTCGCGGTGCAGCAGTCCGCCGCGGTGGGCGGCGTCGAGTCCGCGCGCGGCGTCGGCGAGGATCCGCACGGTGCGGGCGGGCGGCAGGGTGGCGGGTCCGCGGCGGATCAGTTCGGCTACGTCGACGCCGTCGACGTAGCGCATGGCGATCCAGAGCACGTCGTTCTCGACGCCGCGGTCGTAGATGGCGACGACGTTGGGGTGTTCGAGGCGGGCGGCGAGTTCGGCTTCGCGGCGGAAGCGGGCGCGGAACTCCTCGTCCGCGGCCAGCGCGCTGTCGAGGATCTTCAGCGCGTCGCGGCGCGGTAGCCGCGGGTGTGCGGCCAGGTAGACCGCACCCATTCCGCCGGAACCGATTCGACGCACGATCCGGTAGCCGGCGAAGACCTCACCCGGACGTAGCGACACGGCTGCTGTTCCTCCCTCGGCCAGCCAGCCTACCCAGCCGAGGGCATACCGGTGGGTCGGGTTCACCGGGAAGGCGGGGAAGGGCCGGAAATAACCGTGTTACTGTTCGGTAGGCAGCGCGGTTGTGACGGGTCTCATGTCCGGTCCGCGCTGCGACCTGGAGCACTCCGGCGACGACGCCGGGTGGAGTTACGGAGAACTATCGATGCAACGACAACTAGGGCGTCGGACCCGCACGGGCGCGCTGCCGAAGGCGGGGCGCGTCGCCGCCGCCGTGGCGGTGGCCTGCGCGACGGCCGTCGCCGGGGTGGGTATCGACACGCAGCAGGCCGCGGCCTCGCCGGTGAGCGCGTTCTACACACCGCCCGCGAGCATTCCGAACGATCCCGGCGCGATCCTCAAGACCGAGCCGATGTCGATCTTCGCCACGGTGCCGAAGGCCGACGGCTGGCCCACTCAGGCGCAGCGGATCATGTACGTCTCGCACAAGATGGACGGCTCCCCCGTCGCGGTCAGCGGCACCTTCATCGACGCCAAGGGTCCGTGGCTGGGCGCGGGTCCGCGCCCGACCATCGTGATCGGCCCCGGCACCGCCGGCCAGGGCGACCAGTGCGCGATGTCGGTCGCGTTCTCGACCGGCGTGACCGTCACCCCCGACCTGTCACTGTCGGCGAATCAGGAAGCGCCTTCGGCGGCGGTGTGGAGCGCGCTGGGCGCGCGGGTGCTGGTCACCGACTACATCGGCCTCGGCACGCCGGGCATCCACACCTACGTCAACCGCGTGGAGTCGGCGAACGCGGTGCTCGACGGCGCGCGGGCGGCGCACCGCCTCGCCGGTGTCGGCGCGGACACCCCGGTGGCGTTCTGGGGTTACTCCCAGGGCGGCGGCGCCGTCGCGGCGGCCACCGAGTTGCAGCCCGACTACGCGCCCGAGCTCAATCTCAAGGGCACCTGGGCGGGCGGCCCGACCGCGGACCTGGCGGCCATCCTCGGTCAGATCGACGGCGCGCTCATCAGCGGCGCGATCGGTTTCGCGATCAACGGCCTGCTGGATCGCTACCCGGAGTTGTTCCGCCCGTTCGATCAGCTCATCAACCCCACCGGGCGCGAGATGTTGAAGACGCTGAGCAACGAGTGCATCGGCGACGTCATCATGCGGCATCCATTCCTGGAGACCAGCACGATGACCGTCGACGGCCAGTCGCTGTCGTTCCATCTGCGCGGCATCCCGGAGGCGGGACCGGTGCTGGCCGAACAGCGGATCGGCACGCTGCGTCCCGCCGCGCCGGTGTTCATCACCAGCGGCCGCAACGACGACACCGTGCCCTACGTGCAGGCGCGTCAACTCGCCCAGGACTGGTGCGGACTCGGCGCGACGGTCAGCTTCCGCACCAACGACCTGCCGCCGATCCTGCCCGGCACCACCATTCCGAACCATTTCGGTCCGGAGATCATCGACGGGTTCGGCCCGGACAGCGCGGTGGGCTACTTGCTCGACCGCCTCGCCGACAAGCCGGTCTCCGGATGCTCGCTGGACTGACTCCGCGAGGCCGGTGAATGAGAAGGCCCCGATTCGCAACGGCGCGGGTCGGGGTCTTCGCTTGCGCGAGGGCGCGATTCAGTACGCGCCCTCCCCTTCGGCGACGGCGCGCAGGGTCTTGGCGATGATGCGCAGGTCCAGCAGCATCGACCAGTTCTCGACGTAGGAGAGGTCGAGTTCGACGGATTCGGCGGGCGGCAGATCCGAGCGTCCGCTGACCTGCCACAGCCCGGTGATGCCGGGGCGAACGAGCAGCCGACGCCGGGTGACGCCGTCGTAGGAGTGCACTTCGCGGCGCACCTGCGGGCGCGGACCGACCACGCTCATATCGCGCAGCAGCACGTTGAGGAACTGCGGCAGTTCGTCGAGGCTGTACTTGCGCAGGAACCGCCCGACGGGTGTGACCCGCGGATCGTTCTTCAGCTTGAAGAACAGCGGGTTGCCGCCGTTGCCCGCGATCAGCGCGCTGACGTGCCGGTCGGCGTTGAGGTACATGCTGCGGAACTTGATCATCCGGAACGGCTTGCCGTCCATGCCGATTCGCTCGGACAGGTAGAACACGGGTCCGGTGCTGGTGAGTTTCACGGCCAGCGCGATGACCAGCAGCGCGGGGGCGATCAGGGTCAGCGCCAACGCGGCGAAGCACAGGTCGAAGGCGGCCTTGCCCAGCGACAGGGCGCGGTCGTAGCGCGGTTTCTCGATGTGCAGCATCGGCATTCCGGCCAGCACCTGACTCGACATCCTGGTGCCGGAGATGTCCATGACGCCGGGCGCGACGATCAGTTCCGCGCCGAAGGTGTCCAGATCCCACGCCAGTTTGCGGATGTCGGGCGGGCCGAGGCGGTCGGTGGCGATCACGACGACGGTGTCGGCGCCGGTGGCGCGGGCGGCGCGGACCACCGAGCGGTCGTCGCCCGCCACGGGGATGTCGCGTCCGCCGACCCGCAGCGTCTGGCCGGGCCGGTCGGGTCCGCCCGCGGTGCACACGCCGACGACGTGGTAGCCGTGCAGGTGGTTGCGCGAGAAGGCGGCGGCGACGCCGCGCGCCGCGTCGGCCCCGCCGACGACCAGCACCGAGTGTCGGTAGCGGCCGAGAGCGCGGTGGCGGCCCGCGTGCGAGCGCCACAACGCCCGCGACAGGGCCAGACCGGCCAGGCCGAGCGGGAGGGTCAGCGCGAGGCTGTCGTGGGTGATCTCGACGCGTCCGACCAGCGACACGATGGCGATCAGGCCGAACAGGTGCAGGCTGGCCGAGAGGAGTCGGCGGTATTCGGCGCTGCCCGCGCCGACGATGCGGGCGGAGCGGGAGTCGTTCCAGCCCAGCAGGATCGACCAGCCCGCGATCACGCCGAGCGAGAGCAGCGTGGTGGCCGGGTCGAACACCGGGTCCCAGCGCAGCGCGGAGTCGGCGGCGATGTCGAGGGTGCACAGTTGGGCGGCGGCGGCCGCGACGGCGACGACGGCGGTGTCGGTGACGGCCAGACGGCGGATGTAACCAGTTCGCCAGGCGTCACGATCACCGTGCGTGGACATGTGCAGGCGGAGGTCGACGGCGGTGCCGGGGGCCGTGAGGGGGAGAGCCATGAAAAGTACCTGCTTGAAGATTGAACCGTCGTATTCGATCGGTGCTCGCACCCCGTCGCGAGCACTGTCCGGGCAGCGCGTCCGGCGACGGTGCACGAGACGATTCGAAGCCGGGTCGATCTGTTGCGAAAGTATTGCTCCCGCACCCGGTCCCGCACAAGTGTTGCGAGCCAGGTCACATCCGATCCGGCCCGCGTATCGAGGTACGGCGGCGATATCACCCGCGGAACCGCCGCGTGACCGACCGATGGGTACCGGTGAGTACGGTAACTGAAAACGTGCTGTTCACTATTGCATCGCACAATTCCGGCCCCCCGGACTCGCTATTCCGGCGCACGGATGATAATTTTTCCGTCATCGGCAGAGAAGTCCGCTTCTCGGCTGCGGGGCGCCGCCGATATCAGAATATGTATTTCCGAGTGGAGCCCGCGTGCGTTGTCGTCTGTGTGACTCGGTCCGGCTGTCGAGCGTGCTGGATCTGGGAGCCACACCCCCCTGTGAGAAGTTCCTGTCCGCGGACGAACTCGACCTTCCCGAGCCGACCTACCCGCTGCACCTGCGGGTGTGCCAGGACTGCCTGCTGCTCCAGATCCCGGCGTTGATCACGCCCGAGGAGACTTTCACCGAGTACGCCTATTTCTCCTCCTATTCCGACTCCTGGGTCCGCCACGCGCGCGATTTCGTCGACGGCGCGGTGCGGCGACTGGGTCTGGACGCGGAGTCGTTCGTGGTCGAAGCGGCCAGCAACGACGGCTATCTGCTGCGCGGAGTCGTCGAGGCGGGCATCCGGTGCCTGGGCATCGAACCGTCGGTCAACGTGGGCGCGGCCGCGCGCGAGGCGGGCGTGCCGACCTTGACGGCGTTCCTGGACGAGCGGACCGCCGCCGCGGTGCGCGCCGAACACGGCCCGGCCGATCTGGTGGTCGCCAACAACGTCTACGCGCACATTCCGGATCTGCTCGGTTTCACCCGGTCGCTGCGCACCCTCGTCGCCGAGGACGGCTGGATCTCCCTCGAGGTGCACCATGCGTCGAACCTGGTGCGCCACGGCCAGTTCGACACCATCTACCACGAGCATTTCCAGTACTACACCCTCGCCGCCGCCCAGCGAGCGCTGGCGACCGCCGACCTCGCGGTGGCCGACGTGGACGAACTGCCGACCCACGGCGGCTCGCTGCGGATCTGGGCGCGCCCGAGCGCGGTGGCCGAACCCACCGAGCGGGTGCGCGACCTGCTGGCCCGCGAGGCCGCCGAGGGCCTGCACGAGGTGCGGGGGTACGCGCCGCTGCGCAGGCGGGCCGAGGCCGTGCGCCACGACCTGCTGCGTTTCCTGCTCGACTGCCGCGCGCAGGGCAAGCGCGTGGTCGGCTACGGCGCGCCGGGCAAGGGCAACACCCTGTTGAACTACTGCGGCATCCGACCGGATCTGCTCGAGTACACCGTCGACCGCAATCCCTACAAGCACGGCCGTTTCACCCCGGGCACCCGGATCCCCATCCACGCCCCCGAACGCATCGACGCCGACCGGCCCGATGTCGTGGTAGTGCTGCCGTGGAATCTGGAAACCGAGATCACCGCCCAACTGCGCCACATCGGCGAGTGGGGCGGACTGCTGGTCTATCCGATGCCCACCGTGCGGGTGGTCGACCCGAACGCGGTCGGCTCCGAGGGCGTGGAGGTCGTGCCGGTATGAAGGTCGTGCTGTTCTGCGGCGGATACGGAATGCGTATGCGTCACAGCGATACCGACGTACTCCCCAAACCGATGCAGATGGTGGGCCCGCGCCCGCTGATCTGGCATGTCATGCGCTACTACGCGCATTTCGGCCACCGGGAGTTCATCCTGTGCCTGGGCTACGGGGCCCATCACATCAAGGACTATTTCCTGAGCTATCAGGAGACGATGTCCAACGATTTCGTGATCCGCGACGGAAAAGTGGAACTGCTCGGTTCCGATATCGCGGACTGGACCATCACTTTCGTCGACACCGGACTCGAATCGGCCATCGGCGAACGCCTGCGCCGGGTGCGCCCGCACCTGGGTCAGGACGAGGTGTTCCTGGCCAACTACTCCGACGTGCTGACCGACGCGCCGCTGGACGCCATGATCGACCGGTTGCGCACCTCCGGCGCCGCCGCCTCGATGATGGTGGTGCCGCCGCAGTCCTCGTTCCACTGCGTCGAGATGACGCCCGGCGGCGAGATCAAGGAGATCACGCCCGTCGCGCAACTGCCGATCTGGGAGAACGGCGGCTATTTCGTGCTCACCCAGGAGATCTTCGACCACCTGCCGCCCGGCGGCGACCTGGTCGAGGACGCCTGCGGCGCGCTGGCTTCCCAGGGACGTCTGCTCGGCTACCAGCACTTCGGGTTCTGGAAGCCGGCCGACACGTTCAAGGAAAGGGCCGAACTCGAGGCCGCCTACCACCGGGGCGAGCGGCCGTGGATGGTGTGGGAGCGACCGACGTCGTGATCGGCCTTTCCCCCGGTCGGCTCGGCGAGATCGCGATTCTCGGCGCGCACTGCGACGACATCGCGATCGGCATGGGCGCGACCTTGCTCACCCTGACCCGCGCCCACCCGGAGTTGCGGGTGCGCGCCCTGGTGCTCTCGGGTGCGGGCACGCCCCGCGCCGCCGAGGAGCGCAAAGCGCTCGAAGCGTTCTGCGCGAACGCGGATCTGGAACTGACCGTGCTCGACGTGCCCGACGGTCGCGCGCCCGCGCACTGGTCGCGGGTCAAGGACGCGCTGGCGCGGTTCCGGCGCGGCGTCGAACCCCAGGTGGTGTTCGCGCCGCAGCGGCACGACGCCCACCAGGACCACCGGATGCTGGCCGAACTGGTCCCGACGGAGTTCCGCGATCACCTGATCCTGGGTTATGAGATATTGAAGTGGGAGACCGACACGCCGAGACCTGATGTGCTGCATCCGGTTTCACCCGAGCTCGTGCGGGAGAAGGCGGCGCTGCTGCGGCAGTGCTACCCGTCGCAGACCCAGCGCGACTGGTTCGACGACGAGGCGTTCCTGGGCCTGGCCCGCATTCGCGGTGTGCAGTGCCACGCCGCGTACGCGGAAGGGTTCGTGCTCGACAAAGCGGTCATGGATTTCGGAAATACCGGAGGGGTGTGAAACATGCGTGTACTCGTCACCGGCCATCTCGGCTACCTCGGCACCGTCATGACGCCGGTGCTGCGCGCCTGCGGGCACGAGGTGACCGGACTCGACATCGGCTATTTCGCCGACTGCGTGCTGGGCGCGGCGCCGCAGGACCCGCCGGGTCTGGCGCTGGACCTGCGCGAGGTCGAGACCGAACACCTGGCGGGTTTCGACGCGGTCGTGCACCTGGCGGCGCTGTCGAACGATCCGCTGGGGGCGCTGGTCCCGCAGATCACCCACGACATCAACCACCACGCCTCGGTGCGCTTGGCGCGCTCGGCCAAGCGGGCGGGCGTGCGGCGGTTCCTCTACGCCTCGACGTGTTCGGTCTACGGCGCGGCGGGCAGCGGCCTGGTCGACGAATCCGCGCCGCTGAACCCGTTGACGCCCTACGCCCAGAGCAAGGTGCGCGTCGAGGACGACCTGACGGCGCTGGCCGACGACGAGTTCCACCCGGTGTTCCTGCGCAACGCCACCGCCTTCGGGTTCTCACCGCGCCTGCGCGCGGACATCGTGCTGAACAACCTGGTGGGGCACGCGGTGCTCGGCGGCGTGGTCAAGGTGCTCTCCGACGGCACGCCGTGGCGTCCGCTGGTGCACGCCGAGGACATCGCGCGCGCTTTCGCGGTCTGCCTGGAGGTGCCCGTCGAGGCGATCCACTGCCGCGCCTACAACATCGGGACCGAGACGAACAACGTCACCGTGGCGCAGATCGCGCGGGCGGTGGCCGAGGTGGTGCCCGGGTCGCGGGTGGAGATCACCGGGGAGTCGGGGGCCGATCCGCGCTCCTACCGCGTCGATTTCTCGGCCGCCCGCCGCGATCTCGGCTTCGAGGCGAACTGGACGGTGGCGCGGGGCGCGGCGGAGTTGTACGCCGAGTATCGCGACCGCGGCCTGACGGCCGAGGATTTCGCGCACCGTTTCGTGCGGTTGGCACGCCTGCGCGCGCTCGGTGAGCGCGGTGTGGTCGACGCCGATCTGCGTCGCGTGGAACCGGTGACGGTCGGTGGGTGAGATGGTCGGTGATCGGTTCGCCACGAGGTGCCGTTCCTGTCGGGGGCGGGATCTGGTGACGGTGCTGGATCTGGGCCGGATGCCCGCGGCCGATCACTTCCCGCCCGCCGGGCAACCGGTGCGCGCGGCGGAGGCGGCCCACTCGCTGACGATGCGCAGTTGTCGCGGATGCGGGTTGGCCCAACTCGGTCCCGACGACACCGACACCGCCGAACCGCGCGGGATCGAGCCGCTGGCGCTGCGCGAGCAGGCCGCCGACGCGGTCGACCGGGTGGCGCGGGCGGGGCTTCTGCGCGGGCGCACGGTGCGCGAGTTCGGCAGTCCGCACGGCGGTAGCTGGCTGGATCTGCTGGCCAGGCGCGGCTTCACGCCGGTCACCGGGCAGGCCGAGGTGGTCCTGGACAGTTTCGGGCTGATGCACGAACCCGATCAGTACGCGGCGGTGGTCGAGCGGGCCGCGGCCACCGCGCCCGGCGGGTTGCTGCTGGTGCAGTACCATTCGCTGCACACGATCGTGGCAGGGGGGCAGTGGAATGCGTTGCGGCACGGACACTTCGCGTACTACACGCTGTCCGCGCTGGCGGGCATGCTGCGCGGCGCGGGCTTGGCGGTGCGCACCGCGTGGGATTTCGACCTCTACGGCGGCACGGTGCTGATCGCGGCCGAACGACCGACCGCCGCCGTCGACCGCGGGGGGACCGATCCGCGGGTGGCGCGGGTGTACGACCGCGAGGCGGGTCTCGAGGACCCGGCGGCGCTGGGCGATCTCCAGCGGGCCGCGGACCGGCACGCGCAGAACTTGCGCGAGGTGCTGGAAGACGCGGCCGCCGAAGGTAGCCGGGTGTTCGCCTACGGTGCCGCCTCGCGGGCGGTGGCGCTGTTGCACCGCGCGGGCGTGCACCGCGGACTGCTGCACGGGGTCGCCGACGCCTCCCCCGCCAAACAGGGCAGGCGGATGCCCGGCACCGACGTGCCGATCATCTCGCCCGCGGATCTGGTGGCCGCGCAACCGGACCGGGTGCTGCTGACGGTGCCCGACCTGCGCGCCGAGGTCGAGGCCGCGTACCCCGAACTGGCCGGTCGGTGGCTGCTGGACACCCCTCCGGCGATCGCGGAGGTGCGGGCGACCCGATAGGCGGTGAACTGGGGCGATGCCGGTGTGAGGTCGCCCACGTGCGGTGCGACGGGGTTCCCACCGCAGGCGAATCGAGATAGCTTTTTCATTGCTCTGCTGATTCCTCGTTCGGAATTTCCAGAGTTCCACGCAACGAGGGCACGTATGAGAGAACACGGCACCGCATCGAGCCACGCTCGTCCGCCGCGCGCACGACACACCGTTTCCGGCTGTCACAGGCGATTCCGCTCGCGAGCCGACGAGATCTCCGCGCCTTCGCGCGAAAGGGTCTGACCGCACGACCTTTCGCCCCCGTCTGTTTCCGAATCATTCACGTCGTATTGCCAACATGTTGCTGAACGCACGCTCATCCCGGTGAAGGAGGGAATGTGGGCACCCTTTCGGTATGTGTTCCCGCCTACGAGGCCGGACGCACCCTGGAAGACACACTGCGGTCGATCCTCGACCAGGACGTCGATTTCGAGCTGCTGGTGCTGGACAACGCCAGCACCGACGCGACCGGCGAGATCGCCGCGTCCTTCGACGACCCGCGCGTCCGCGTCGAGCGCAACGAGACCACCCTGCCGATCGGCGACAACTGGAACAAGGCGATCCGGCTCTCGACCGGCGACCTGGTGAAAGTGGTGTGCGCCGACGACATCCTGCTGCCGGGCTCGGTGGCCGCCCAACTCGAGGTCATGGACGACCCGGCCTTCGCGATCAGCTCCTCGCGCTTCCAGGTCATCGACGAACGCGGCGAACTGCTCGAGACCGGCCTGGGCCTGCCCGGGTTGCGCGGGGTCCACAGCCCGCGGTCGCTGGCGCGCACCATCGTGCGGCGCGGCCCGGCCGATTTCGGGCCGACCGCCGCGGCCATGTTCCGCCGCGAGCATTTCGACCGGGTCGGCGGACTGCGCGGGGATCTGGTCTTCCCGATGGATGTCGACCTGTTCGCCCGCGTCGGCCAGTTCGGCCTGTTCTTCGGGCACACCGAAGTCGCCGCCGCCTGGCGGGATTCCACGTTCAACCTGTGCAGCCAGACCTCCTCGGTCAGCAAACTCACCGAGATGCTGCGCTTCCACCACCGACTGGCCCGGGACTGCCCGCGCCTGCTGTCCCCGTTCGATCTGGCCGTGGGCGATCTGCGGTTGGCGCGCACGGCGCTGCACCGCCTCCGGGTGCGCGCCGGCTCGCTGTTGCGAACGCGACTGAGACGATGACCGGACCGTCGACCCCGCTGCGGGTGCACATGACCGGGTCGGAGTGGTTCGGTTCGGCCCCCGGTGGGCTGAACCGGTACTTCACCGACCTGCACGCCGCCCTCGCGGCGCATCCCGAGGTCACGGTGTCGGCGGCGGCGTTCGGCGACGCGCCCGAGGGCGGACGTTCCTGGGGGCCGACCGGCGGGTCGACGTGGCGTCGCGCCCGCACGGCCTACCGGGATCGCGACGCGGCGGGTCCGCGGATCCTGGACCGGCACTTCGCGCTCTACGGTCCCCCGCCGAGCGCGGGCGGGTCGCTGGTGGTGCATTTCCACGGTCCGTGGGCGGCCGAGAGCGCGCTCGCGGGCGAGCATCCGCTTGCGGTGCGCGCGAAGTTCGCGGTGGAACGCCTGCGCGCGAGCGGCGCGCGGCGATTCGTGGTGCTGTCGGAGCATTTCCGCGATCTGCTGGTGACCCGCTACAAGGTGCGCTCGGAGTCGGTGGCGGTAATTCCGCCCGGCGTCGACCTGGACCGTTTCCGTCCGCGCGAACCCCGCGAGGCCGTACCGGGTCCGACGGTGCTGTGCGTGCGCAGGCTCGAACAGCGCATGGGAATCGACGTGCTGTTGCGCGCGTGGCCGGCGGTGCGCGCCGAACATCCCGAGGCCCGTCTAGTCGTGGTCGGCACCGGCAGCGCGGAAGCGGCACTGCGCGAACAGGCGGCCTGCCTGGGCGACAGTGTGGTGTTCGAGGGGCACACCAGCGACGAGCGGTTGGCGGAACTGTACGCGCGCTCGACGTGCACGGTCGTGCCGTCGCTGGCGCTCGAGGGTTTCGGCCTGATCGCGCTGGAGTCGCTGGCCTCCGGGCGCGCGCCGATCGTGACCGACTGCGGCGGACTGCCGGATTCGGTGCGCGGCCTGGACCCGTCGCTCATCGTCGCCTCCGGTGACGTCGAGGCGCTGGCGGCGCGACTGGCGGCGGCGTTGCACGGCGCGCTGCCCGATCGGGAGCGCTGCCGCGCGCACGCGCAGACCTTCTCCTGGTCGGTGGCCGCGGACCGGCACCTCGCCTTGTACCGGGAGTTGGTCGCGTGATCACCGCGGTCTTCCTCACCCACACCGCCGCGCCGTCGGGGGCCGAGTTGGCGACGCTGCGCCTGCTCACCGCGCTCGACCGCGGCGCGCGGGTGCGCCCGTCGATGCTGGTGACCGAGGACGGACCGCTGGTGGCGCTGCTGCGCGCCCGCGACATCCCGGTGACGGTGTGGCGCAACGATTTCGAGAGCGGCTCGCTGAGCATCGCGGGCTCCGGTCCGCTGCGCCTGCTCGGCGGCGCGCTGGAATTGGCGCGACTGGGCCTGCGACTGGGCGGCGCGGTGCGCGAGGCAGGCGCGGACGTCGTCGTGGCGCAGAGCACCAAGGCGCTGCTCATGGGCGCGATCGCGGCGCGGCGCGCCCGGGTGCCGCTGGTGTGGCAGGTGCACGACCGGGTCGCCGCCGACTATTTCGGCGCGGTGCTGGCTTTCGTGCTGCGGACGCTGGGCTGGGTGGTGGCGCGGGGGGTCGTGGCCAACAGTCGGGCGACGCTGGACACGCTGCGCACCCGCGGGCGGGCCGCCGCGATCGCGTATCCGGGGCTGGAGCCCGCGCCGAGGCTCCCCCGGTCGCCGCAGCGCCCCGCCGAGGGCGTGCGGATCGTGATGGTCGGCAGGCTCACCCCGTGGAAGGGCCAGGACGTGCTGGTGCGCGCGGTCGCCGCGATGCGCGCGCGGCCCGCCGCGCTGACCTTGGTCGGCGGCAGCTTCTTCGGGGAGCAGGACTACCGCGCCGAGGTGCAACGGCTGGCCGCGGACCTCGGGGTGGCCGTCGAATTCACCGGCCACGTCGAGGATCCCACGCCGTATTTCGCCGACGCCGACATCGCCGTGCACTGCTCGATCACCACCGAACCGTTCGGTCAGGTGGTGGTGGAGGCGATGCGGGCGGGCTGCGCCGTGGTCGCCGCCGACGCGGGCGGGCCGACCGAGATCGTGCGCGGCGACGTCGACGGCGTCCTGGTCGCCCCCGGTGATCCCGCCGCGCTGACCGCAGTGTTGGACCGACTCGTCGCCGACCCCGACCTGCGGACGCGACTGGGCGCGCGCGCCCGGGAACGCGCCGCGGACTTCGGGATCGAGGCCACCGCCGAGACCGTGGGCGCGCTGCTCGCGACGGTGTGCGCGCGCGGACGCACGGCGGTGTCGCGATGACCCGCTTCGCCGACCGCACCGTCCCGATCCGGATCATCCCCCGCTACTATCCGGTCCCCCTCGACGGCCTGCGCGTACCGGAATACGATCCGCCGACCGAGGTCCTGCCCGTCCGGTCGGTGGTCGCCGACATGCCGACGGTCAAACTGCCGGTCATCACCGTCTCGATGCTCGAGGCGGCCGACGCCACGGCGGGACCGTCCTCGCGCGCCCGCGAACTGTTCGGCGTCTTCCGCGACATCGCCTACGTCAGCTTCGGCAAGTACGGCCAGTACCTGGTCACGGTCGCCACGCTGCCGATCATCGCCCGCGTGCTCGGCGCCTCGGGCCTGGGTCTGCTGGCCATCGGCATGTCCTCCTACTTCCTCGGCTCGCTGCTCGTCGACCTCGGCATCACCTCGTTCCTGGCCGCGCGGGTGCAGGAGGCCGAGACCTCGCGCGACCAGGTCAACCGCACGCGCGGCACCTATCTGGCGATCCGCGCGGGCATCCTCGGCCTGCTCACCCTGGCGCTGGCGGTCGGGATCGCGCTGCGCGCGCCCGAACACGTGCACATGATCCTGTTGGGCCTGTTCGTCGGCGGCTTCTGGTCGATGTCGGAGGACTGGGTACTGATCGGGCAGGGCCGTTTCGGCGCGTCCACCGTGTATCAGGGCGTGGCCCGACTGGTGTACCTCGCACTGCTGCTGGTGCTGCTGCCGCGCTGGCCGACGGCCTCGATGGCGCTGCTGTGTCTGCTCGCCTCGGCCGCGGTGAGCGTCGCGCTGACCTGGTGGGACAGTTGGCGCGGATTCGGGCGGCCCGCGCCGCCGCGCGAGATCGGCACGTTGCTGAAGGTGGCCGCGCCGGTGGTCACCGGGCGTCTCATGGTGACCAGCTACGGCCAGGGTTCGGCGACGGTGTACGGCTCGGTGCTCGACGCGGTGTCGCTGGGCCTGTACTCCGCCTCCGACCGCCTGGTGCGCGCGGTCCAATCCATGCTCGACCCCATCGGTTTCGCGCTGCTGCCCCGGATGGCGCGGCGCGGCGGCGACGAACGGTTCTGGCCGGACGCGCTGCGCGCGCTGGCGGTCTGCGTGGCGGCGGCGGCGGTGGCCTGCGCCGCGCTGTGGCTGGCCGCGCCGACAGTGATCGTGTTCGTCTTCGGCGAGGAGTTCCGCGGCGCGGTCGACGTGCTGCGCCTCGAGGCGCTGATCCTGCCCGCCACCACGGTGACCTCCTTCGTCACCACCGCGATCCTGCCCGTGCGCCAGGACACCGTCGGCGTGCTGATCGGCGCGGTGACCGGCACCTCCGTGGCCGCGGTCGCCCTGCTGTTCGCACTGCGGACGCATTCGGTGTGGACGCTGATCGGGGGCATCGTCGCCGCCGAGATCGCGGTGGCCGTCTGGTATCTCGCGCGGGTGCGCGGGTTGATCGTGCGAGAGCGCGCCGCCGCGGCGGCGCTCGAAAGTGAGCAACGATGAAGATCCTCTTCGTCGGCGACGACTGGCTCGGCAGCAATGCCCGCTCTCTCGCCGAAGGATTCCGCGGACTCGGGCACGAGGTGATCGTGATCGATTCGACCCCGGCGACCCTGCCCGCGCGCCTGTCGCCGTCGTGGTTCTACGCCAAATCCCATGAGCGGCGCGCCCCGTGGAGCATCGAGCACGTGCACACCCGCATCGAGCGCGCGGCCGCGGAACTGCGCCCGGACCTGGTGTTCGGCTTCAAATCGGTGTACCTGGACCAGCGCCGCCTGCTCGACATCCCGGCGGCGCTGCACGTGCACTACAGCCCGGACGACGTGGCGAACCCGGACAACACCACCGCCGACTACCTCGCCCACGAGTCCGCATGGGATCTGGTGGTCACCACCAAACGCCACAACGTGCCCGAACTGCTCGAGCGGGGCGCGCAGCGGACGCTGTTCGTGCGCAGCGCCTACGACCCGGCCTGGCACCACCCGTGCGCGCGCCGCACCACCCGCCAGTTCCTGGTCGGCTTCATCGGCGCGTGCCGCCCGGACCGGCTCGACGGCATGGTCTCGCTGGCGCGCACCTACGGTTCGCAACTGCTGGTGTCCGGCCCCGGTTGGCGGCGGGTGCGCAGGCTGCGCACCAGTCGCGCCGAGGTCGCCGGGCCGGTCTACGGCGAGGACTTCTCGATCACGGTGGCCGCGGTGACCGCGAACCTGGTGCTGCTCAACTCCGACAACCGCGACACCCACACCTGCCGCACCTTCGAGGTGCCCGCGGCGGGCGGGTTGTTCGTCGGCGAACGCACCGACGAGCACGCCGAACTGCTCGACGACGGCTCCGAGGCGTACCTGTTCTCCAGCCGCGACGAACTCGACGAGATCCTGGACCGCTGCACCCGCTACCCGGACCAGGTCGCCAAGGTGGCCGCTGCCGGTCACCGCCGGATCGTCGAGGGCGGGCACAGCTATCTCGACCGAGCCGGGGAGATCCTGCATGCGCTCGGCTGACCCGGTGGTGCGCCGGTGAGTTCTCCCGTCCTCGGACCCGAACTGCTGGTCATCCTCGCGGCGCTGACCACGATGGTGATCGCCGCGACGCTGATCTCCGGCGTGCTGCGGGTCCTGCTGATCGCCCAAGCCCTGTACTGGGCGATGTCCTACGTGGCCCGCCCGGTGGTGCTGCTGTCGGTGCACCCGGAACCACGCTTCGGCGACAACGTGGCCGACCCCCGGTTGGCCGACCTCGGCTACGACGTGGCGATCGGCGAGGTGCTGCGTCCGGTCGCCTTCGGACTGACGGTCTACGCGGCGCTGATGCTGGTCTACGTGCTGTGGGCGCGCACACGTCCCGCGCCGCGATTCGCCGCGCTGGCCGGTGATCCCGACCTGTTGTGGACCCTCGGGGTGCTCTACGTGCTCGGCACGCTGGCCCGGCTGGCCTCGGTGGCCGTGGGCGCGGCGGGCGCGGCGGGCGAGGTGGAGAGCGCCTCGCCGATCCTGAGTCTGCTGACCATGCCCGCCACCCTCGGCGCGGTCGGCGCGATCGTGTTCCTGCGCGCCGAGGCGCGCACCACGGCAGTGCTGCTCGGGGCGGTGCTGCTCGGCGAACTGTGGTGGACCACCGCGATCCAGTCCAAGACCCCGGTGCTCGGCGCGGCGCTGGCCATCGCGGTGCGCTTCGCGCTGACCGGGTGGTCGCGGGCGAAACTGGCGGGCATCGGCGCGGTCTCGGTCGCGGGCGTGGCCGCGTTCGACTGGTTGCAGTCGCTGAAGTCCACGCCGTACCTGCGGGCGCAGTCGGCGGTCATCGACTCGGCCTACCCGGATTCGGTGCGGCCGTTCCTGAGTCTGCTGCGCCGCTTCGACCTGCTCGAGGCCGCCACCGACGCGTACTACACCGGTCCCTCGTCGTGGCTCTCGCCCGGCGAGGTGGCCGGTCACCTCGCCCGCAGCATGATCCCCAGTCAACTGCTGGCGGAGGAGAAACTGCACTCGGGCACCGCGTGGGCGAACGAAGTGCGCGGCGCGTCGGTGGACATGAGCCAGATCTCGGTGTCGCTGGCCGAGGGCAACATCAACGAAGGCTATGTCGTCGCCGGCCACACGGGGATCGTCGTCGGGGTCGCGTTCACCGCCGTCGTCCTGGTCGGCTGGTCGCGGGCGCTGTACTCGCGGCATCTGACGGCGGTCATGTTCGGCGTCGCGCTGATCGAGGTGCCCGTGGTGTTCGAGCGCGGCATGCTCGGCAGCGCCGAGACATTGGGCAAATACTTGCAGGTCGTCGTCCTCGCGTGGCTCACCAATCTGGTGGTCGTGCAGTGGCGGCGCTATCGGGAGAAGACGACGACCACGGCCGGGCCACCGGCGCCGGCGGTCGTGGGAAGCAGAGGAAATCAATGATGGGACTTGTCGACTATCTGCGCATCGCGCGCCGACGCTGGCCCGCCTTGCCGGCCGGGCTGATCCTGGGCGTGGCGGTGGCGGGATTCCAGATCCAGTCGGCGACGACGACCTACAGCGCGACCAGCACGATGTACGTGTCGATGGCGACGGGCACCTCGGTCGCCGACTCCTACCAGGGCGGTCTGGCCGCCCAGCAGCGGGTGCGCTCCTACCTGGAACTGGTGGCCAGCGACACGGTGGTGGACCGGGTCATCGGCCAACTCGCGCTGCGGATGTCGCGCGAGGAGTTGCGCGCCGAGATCAGCGCCGACTCCCCGCCCGCGACCACCCTGCTGCGGGTGACGGTCACCGATGCCCAGCCCGAGCGCGCGCGTCTGCTCACCGACGAGGTGGTGTCCCAGTTCCGCGCGCTGGTGGACGAGTTGGAGACCATCGAGCGCACCGCCGCGCCCGCCGCCCGGGTCGCGGTGGTCGACCGCGCCGAACGGCCCACCGTGGCCAGTGGTCCCGCCGACACCAAGACGTTGGCGCTGGGTCTGGTCGCGGGTCTGCTGCTGGGCGCGGCCGCCGCGGCGATCTGGGAGCGCCTGGACCGCCGGGTGCGCGAGGCGTCCGAGGTCTCCGGGTTGCTGCCGCCGCTGGGCGCGTTGACCACCGGGTCGGAATCGCTGCTCGACGATCTGCGGGCACTGCGAACCCGACTGCCGCACAAGGCGAAGTCGGTGCTGGTCTCGGCCTTCGAGCGCGGCAGCGCGCCGGAACTGGCCGCCGGACTGGCCGAGAGCGTCGCCGCGACCGGCGGCAAGGTGCTGGTGGTCGACACCGAGACGCCGACGCTGACCGCCGCGTCCATCGTCGCGCCGCTGCCTGTCGCCGCGCCGCAATCCGCGGTCGAGGGCGATTGGCCGGTGCGCAACGGGATGCCCGATGCGGCCGTCGCGGCGCAGGCCGCGGGCTCGGAGAGCCTCTACGAGAACGCCGCTCAACGCACCACCGTGCTCGACCTGCGCAAGATCCCGGACCACGCGCCCGAGACCCCCGCCGCGGCGGCGAACCAATCCCCCGGTGCGCACCCCAAATCCGCCGGGGCGCAGGCGAATCAGTCCTCCGTGCCGCAGCGGCCCAAGTCCTCCGGTGGACTGGCGGCCGTGCTGCGCGGCGATGCCCCGCTCGAGGATTCGGTGCTCGCCGACGAGCGCGGCTACGCCCTGCTGCCGCTCGGCGAAGCCGACGCCCGCACCCCGGACCTGCTGGCCTCGGTCCGCTTCGACGCGCTGCTCACCGAGGCGGCCGCCCGCTACGACCGCGTGCTGGTCGCCGCGTCGGGCACCGACGCGCTGGCCGTGGCCGCCAAATGCGACACCACGGTCGCGGTCCTGCCGCTGCCCGGACCGAACGCCGACCGGGTCGCGCAGGGGTGGGCGGCGTTGACCGCCGCGGGCGCGAAAGCCGCGGGATTCGTCACCGTGTCGACGCCGTCGCGGTGGAGTCGGGCCGGGCGGGAGCGCCGATGACGGAACGGACGCGGAGAACGGCCCGATGACCGGACTACGGCGACGTCACCTGCTCGCGGCCGGACTCGGGGTGGCCGCGGTGCCGCTGGTCGCCTGCGACCAGGCCGAGGCTCCCGGCCCCGCCCGCGGTGACGGCGGCGGCGCGCGGATCGGGGACGGACCGTCCACGGTGCGCGACGTCCGGGATTTCGGCGCGGTCGGCGACGGCAAGGCCGACGACACCGCGGCGATCGCGGCGGCCTGCGCCACCGACGGCACTCCCCCGGTGATCTACCTGCCCGCCGGTGACTACAAGGTCACCGCGTGGCCGGACCTGCCGGATTTCGCGGTGGTCTACGGTGACGGCGCGGACGCCACCACCGTCTTCTGCGACACCGACACCACGTTGGTCTCGCTGCGCCGCCGCCAGCGGGTCCGCTTCTCCCGCCTCGGTTTCTACCTGACCGGCCCGCGCTCGACCGCGATCAAGCTCACCGAATGCTTCCGGTGCAGCTTCGATTCGGTGCTGATCCGCGGCAACCACCTCAGCGACAACCACCCGCGCTACTCCGCCCAACGCGGGGTGGTGCTCGAGGAGAACACCGGCGGCACCACCTTCATCGACTGCGACATCAACAATTTCGGCGTCGGCCTGGAGACCTCGTGCATCCAGAACTACGTCAGCTCCTCGAAATTCACCAGCAACCGCATCGGCGTGCTCGGCACCGGCAACGACCACAACGCCGGATTGTCGCTGACCAACATGGAATTCGTCTCCGACACCGATCCGGGCACCACCGACCGCCACATCCTCATCGACGGCGCGGCCAACAACTGGTGGCTGACCAACGTCTGGTTCGAGGGCGCGGAGGTCGCGGTCACCGTCGGGGCGGCGGGCAAGGGCGGTCCCGCGCAATTCGGCATGGTCAACTGCAAGGTGGCCGCGCGCACGGCGGGCGTGGAACTCAACCACTGCCGTCAGCCGTATCTGGCGAATATCGGCTTCGACCCCGATCCCGGATCGCGGCCGGTGGAATTGCGCATCGATCCGGCGGGCTGCCCGGACGGCACGGCGGTGAACCTGGTCTCCGGGCTCGCCGACGATCTGCCGCCCGGGATGTTCCCGCCCGCCTGGCAGGTCATCGGGCGCGGCCGCGTGCACCGTCCGACATTGACCGGCACGACCACCGCCGAGGCGCGGCCCGGCGACGTGGAGATCCTGCGCGCCAAAGCCGCCGACGGCGCGGTGGTGGCCTCGGTGCTCTCCGACGGCGCCTACGTCTCCGACCGTCCCGACGCCGGGTTGATCCTGCGCGATGTCGAAGGCGGCTACTGGCGCGTGACGGTGTCACCGACCGGTGAGCTCGGGTCCGCGCCGCTCGGCCGAGACAGACCGAACCGGTGAGCACGGTGGCCGAGCGCACGGCGGACAAGCCGCGGCGACGTGGACGGCGGCGGGTGCTGCTCGCCGTCTGCCTCGCGCTGCTTGTCGCGCTCGGCCTGGCCGGCCTGCCGGTGTTCGTGCACCCGCAGGTCGACCCGCTGCGCCGCGCCGACGCGATCGTCGTGCTCGGCGGCACCGCCTACGAACGCTTCGACCTGGGCTTGGACCTGGCGCGGCGCGGATACGCCCCGGAACTGGTGATCTCGGCCTCCACCGGGCTCGACGACCCGCGCATGGACCGCTACTGCCGCGGCGAATTCCCGTTCCGGGTCTCGTGTTTCGAGCCCGACCCGTGGACGACGCGCGGCGAGGCCGAGGAGATCCGGCGACGCGCGGCGGCCGAGGGCTGGCGTCACATCATCGTGGTGACCTTCACGCCGCACGTCTCGCGCGCCCGCTTCATCGTGGGCCGCTGCTTCGACGGCGAGCTGACCATGGTCGCCAGTCCGAGCCCGTCCGGTCCGCTGTTCTGGACGTGGATGTACCTGCGGCAGAGCGCCGGATACGTCAAGGCCGCCACCGAATTCGGCTGCTGAAACCGGAGGAAGACCGATGAACCCGACACCGACACCGCCTTCGGCCCGCAGCGACGAGGCGCGCGCCCGCCTGCACGACCTGGTGCCGGGCGGCGCGCACACCTACGCGCGCGGCGACGACCAGTACCCGGAGGATTTCGCGCCGATCCTGGTGCGCGGCAACGGCTGCCGCGTCGTGGACCGCGACGGCAACGAATACGTCGAGTACGGCATGGGTCTGCGCTCGGTCACTCTCGGCCACGGCTACCGCCCGGTGGTGGACGCGGTGGCCGCCGCCATCGCCGACGGGGTCAACTTCTCCCGGCCCACCGAACTGGAACTGCTGGCGGCCGAGGACTTCCTGGCCCTGGTCCCCGCCGCGGACATGGTGAAATTCGCCAAGAACGGCTCCGACGTCACCACGGCGGCGGTGCGGTTGGCGCGCGCGGTCACCGGCCGCGGCACGGTCGCCGCCTGCGAACAGCCGTTCTTCTCCGTCGACGACTGGTTCATCGGCGCCACCGAGATGGACGCGGGCATCCCGAAGCCCGCGACCACGCGCTTCCCCTACAACGACCTGCCCGCACTGGAAGCGGTGCTCGCGAGCGGCGACATCGCGTGCGTGATCATGGAGGCGGCCACCGCCCTGCACGAACCGCTGCCCGGCTATCTGCCCGGTGTGCGCGCGCTGTGCGACCGCTACGGCGCGCTGCTGGTCTTCGACGAGATCATCACCGGGTTCCGCTGGTCGGCGGGCGGGGCGCAGCAGGTCTACGGCGTCGCGCCGGATCTGTCGTGCTGGGGCAAGGCGATGGGCAACGGATTCCCGCTGTCCGCGCTGGCGGGCCGCCGCGAGTACATGGAACTGGGCGGGCTGCGCACCGACCGGGACCGGGTCTTCCTGCTCTCGACCACCCACGGACCGGAAACCGGTGCGCTGGCGGCCTTCCGCGCCGTCGTGCGCGCCTACGCGGGCACCGACCCGATCGGCCGGATGGAACGCGCGGGCGACCGACTGCGCGCGGGCTTCGAGGCGGTCACCGCCGAACTCGGCATCGGTGAGCACCTGCGGATCGCGGGGCGTTCGTCGTGCCTGATCTTCCAGACCCTCGATCCGGCGGGCGCGCCGTCGCAGGAGTACCGGACGCTGTTCCTGCGCGAACTGCTCGCGCGCGGGGTCCTGGGCCAGTCCTTCGTCACCTCCGCCGCGCACACCGACGCCGACGTCGACCACACGGTGGCCGCCTGCCGCGCGGCCGCGCGGCGCTACCGCGAGGCGCTCGAGCACGGCTCGGCGCTCCCCTACCTCGGCGGCCGTCCCGTCGCCCCGGCCGTGCGTCGCCACGCCGCGCCGCGTCACCTGGAAGGAGTGGTGCGATGAGCGAACCGCGGATCGCGTTGGTCCACGAACGGTTCACCGAATACGGCGGCTCGGAGGCGGTGGTGGGTGAATTCGCCCGCACCTGGCCGGGTTCGGCGGTGTTCGCGCCGATCGTCGACCCCGGCAGCGCCCCGGCGATCGCCCACCCGCCGTGGGACACCATTAACGACACCTGGCTCTCGCGCGCCTACGCCGCCACCGGTCGGCGCTCGCACGCGCCGCTGCTGCCGCTGGTCCCCCGCGCGCTGCGCGGTCTGCCCCTGCGCGACTACGACGCGGTCGTGCTCAGCCATCACGCGTTCGCGGTGCAGGCCGCCTTCGCGACCGACGCGCCGGTCGTGGCCTACGTGCACAGCCCGGCCCGGTGGGCCTGGGAGCCCGCCTTCCGTGCGCGGGAAGCGGGCGGTTTCGCGGGCCGCGTCGCCCTGACCGCGCTCGGCGCGCTGGCCAAACGGGCCGAACTGGCCGCCGCGCCGCGGCTGACGGCGGTGGTCGCCAATTCCGGCGCGGTCGCCGACCGGGTGCGCCAGTGGTGGGGTCTGGACTCGACGGTGGTGCATCCGCCGGTGCGCCTGGACCGCTTCGCCCCCGATCCGGCGATCCCGCGCGAGGACTTCCTGCTCTTCGCCGGCCGCTTGGTCCCCTACAAGCGCCCCGATCTGGCGATCCGGATCGCCCGCCGCGCGGGCTGCCGGTTGGTGGTGGTCGGCGACGGTCGGTTCCGCCGCCAGTTGGAGGCGATGGCGGGCCCGGAGACCACCTTCCTGGGCGCCGCGCCCGATCACGTGCTGGTCGACATGTACCGGCGCTGCCGGGCGCTGCTCATGCCGGGCGTCGAGGATTTCGGGATCGTGCCGGTGGAGGCCATGGCCTGCGGCGCACCGGTGTTCGCGGTCGGGGTGGGCGGTGCGCTGGACACCGTCGTCCCCGGGGTCAGCGGGGTGCGTGTTCCGTTCGGTTCCGACGACGCGGTGGTCGAGGGCTTCGCCGAGGCCCTGGCGAACGACGGCACGGTCTACGACACCGCCGCGATCCGCGCGCACGCGGAGAGTTTCGGCCCGGAGATGTTCCGCGCCAGGATGGCCGGAGTCGTGGCGGGCGTGCTCGACTCCGCGCGGGCCGACGCGCGCCCTTGACCTCGAGTGAACTCGAGGTCCGACACTGGAGTCATGACACGCGACCCGCAGACCTGGAACTCCGTCTACGACGACGACACCGCGCCCTGGGTGATCGGTGAACCCCAGCCCGCCGTGCTGGCCATGGAACGCGCCGGGTTCATCGGCGGCCGCGTCCTCGATCCCGGCACCGGGGCGGGCGAGCACACCATCGCGCTGACCGCGCTGGGCTACGACGTGCTCGGCGTCGACTTCTCCCCGAGCGCCTTGGCGGTGGCGCGGGCCAACGCCGCCGCCAAGGGCGTGGACGCGAAATTCGCCGAGGTCGACATGCTCGCGCTCGCCGACCCGGCGACACCGCTCCCCGGCGACTTCGACACCGTCCTGGACAGCGCCCTGTTCCACGTCTTCGGCACGGAACCCGAGCAGCGCGCCGACTACGTGCGCGGGCTGGCCCGCCTGGTCGTGCCGGGCGGGGTGGTGCTGGTGCTCGCCCTGTCCGACACCCAACCGGGGCGCGGACCCCGCATCCCGGCCTCGATCATCCGCGACTCCTTCACCGGACCGGACTGGGCGATCGAGGACCTGACGCTGTCCACCTATCGCGGCCGCGGCCTGAACGACGAAGACGGCGATGCCGATCAGCTCCCGTCCGGGGAGCCGGTCGACACCGCCGCCTGGTCGGCGCGGGTGCGTCGAGTCGCGTCCTAGACCGGGACGCCGCCGTAGGTCCGGCGGTGCTTGGCCTCGAGGAAGGACAGCGCGCCGAAGGCGATCAGGCCCAGCGCCACCAGCATGAGCAGCCACGGGCCGAAGGGGTTGTCGGCGAAATCGCGCAGGACCGCGTCGATGCCCTTGGCCTCGGCGGCGTCGTAGTTCAGCGCCGCCACCATGGCCGCGAACCCGATCGCGACGACGATCACGCCGCGCGCGGCGTAGCCGAAGCGGCCCAGCCAGATCACCGCGCTGCGCGCGCCGTGGGTCATCCAGCCCATGCGCAGGTCGTCGACGAAGTCGGCGCGCAGACCGCGCAGGGTCTGCCAGATCCCGAAGACCAGGATGCCGATGCCGAGCACCAGCAGGACGACCTGACCGCCGTCCCAGCTCAGGATGCGCGTGGACAGGTCGCGGGCGACGGCGTCGCTGGGCGCGGGGGTGCGACCGTTCCAGACGTAGCGCAGGGTCGCCAGGAAGGCGAGGGCGTAGACGACGCCCGAGACGATCGCGTAGAGGCGGTGCGCGCCGGAGTAGGTCCGGCGCGCGTTGGCGACCTGCACCGCCCGCCAGATCGCCAGCGCGGCGAAGCCGAACACCAGGATCCACAGCAGCAGGTAGCCCAGCGGCTTGCTCGCCACGGCGGCCATCGCGCCGCCCGGGTCGGGTTCGTGTTCCGCGGTGCCGATCGCCAGCATGAAGGCCAGGATGCCGAGGACGCCGAATGCGACGCCGCGGGCCAGGAATCCGAACCGGGCGGCGGTCTCGACGCCGCTCGAGGTGGTGGACCGGCGTCGACGGTAGTCGCTGGCGCGCCTGCCCCAGCCGCGGCGGGTACGTCCGCCCGAACCGCCCCATCGACTCCGCCGACTGTACGGGGCCGATCGCCGATATCTGTCGTTGCGCAAGATGCTCATGGGTGCCTCCTTCTTCACGGCCGGTAATGCCCTGGCGCGCCCGTTCGACACGCTTGAATCGCATTCCGGGGCGTCAAGGGCTGTTACTCACCGGCGTGTCGCGGCGCGTCCCATTGCGACACGCCGAAGCGGGAATACGAGGTGGCGGATCCGACACCAGATCGCGAGCGGCGGGGGATTCCGTTTCGCGGGTCCGGCTGCTATACATTAGGGGAGGCTTACCTCTCGAGTGGAGGCTAACCTTCGGTGAGGATCAGCCTCACGCCCCGAACAACGATCCTGCCGACGAGGGTGTCATGTACGTCTGTATCTGCAACGCGGTCTCCGAAGGAGACATCCACGACTGCGTGGCAGCGGGCGCGTGCACCGTCCGACAAGTGAAGAACGCCTGCGGCTGGAAACCCGGCTGCGGCAGCTGTACATCGCGATTGGCCGAGGTCATCGGCACCGCCAGGCTCGCGTCGGCGCTCGCCACGCCCGCCGCCTGACACGCGACACACCCGGCTGCCAGACCCGACACACCCGGTCGTCTATGCACGACCGGGCCTGATCTGTGCCACCATCACTCACATGGAAGGCGACCAGGACATCATCACGCTGCTCAACGAGCAGCTGACGGCCGAACTCACGGCGATCAACCAGTACTTCCTGCACGCCAAGATGCAGGAGAACTGGGGCTTCCCCAAGCTGGCTCGGTACACCCGTCACGAATCCATCGACGAGATGAAGCACGCGGAGATCCTCACCGATCGGATCCTGTTCCTCGAGGGGCTCCCGAACTACCAGAAGCTCAACCCGCTGCGCATCGGACAGAGCGTGCCCGAACAGCTGCGAGCCGATCTGGCGATCGAACTCGAGGCCGTGGAACGTCTGCGCGGCGGCATCGACCTCATGCGCTCGCGCGGCGACGTCACCTCCGCGCGCATCTTCGAGGTCATCCTCGAGGACGAGGAGAAGCACGTCGACTACCTCGAGACCGAACTCGACCTGGTCGAGAAGCTCGGCGAGGCACTCTACCTGCAGCGTTACACCGAGGCGCACGAAGACTGACCGACGGTGGTCGGTCGCCGCCGTCCCGTGACGGAACAGCCCCCGTCGCGGGTTCTCGCACGTCGGCCGACCACCCCTACCCCGCCGCCCCCGCTGTGCACACCCCGGCGGTCCGGCGGGTTCGCCCACGTGCGCGACTCGGAGTTGCGAATTCGCCCGAGTTCGTGTGCTGTGAAAAGCGTGACCAATACTTCCGGAGACGCGTATCCCCTCGCGGACACGATGAGCACCACCGTCACCACCCACGACGGCGCGACCGTGCTGACGGTGTCCGGCGAGGTCGACCTGGCGACCGCGCCGGCGCTGGAGTCGGCGATCGAGGGCATCCTCGGCGACAAACCCGCCGCCCTGATCATCGACCTGTCCGGGGTCGGTTTCCTCGCCTCGGCCGGGATGGCCGCCCTGGTGGCCGCGCATCAGCGCGCGGGTGAGGCGACCACCATCGCGGTCGTCGCCGACGGACCCGCCACCAGTCGCCAGCTCAAGATGACCAGCCTGGACCAGGTCTTCGCGCTGTACTCCACGCTGGAAGCGGCGCTGGAGGGCCTGCGCGGCTGAGCGAGCCCCCGAACGAGTCGAGGCCGGGCCCCCGTCGGGGCCCGGCCTCGTCCATTCGCGCCCGGATCAGACCAGTTCGCGCAGTTCCTCGATCAGCTTGACCCGCTCGCCCGGCGTGCCCGCCAACGGCGTCACGTTGAGCACGGTGACCCCGGCCTCGCGGAAGGCCGCGACCCGCTCGGCGACGAACCCGCGCGGACCGACCAGCGAGACGTCACGCACCAACTCGTCGGGGACCGCCTTGGCGGCCTCCTCCTTCTTGCCCGCCAGGTACAGCTCCTGGATGCGGTCGGCGGCGGCGCCGTAGCCGTAACGGGTGGCCAGGGTGTGATAGAAGTTCTTCGACTTCGCGCCCATGCCGCCGATGTAGAGCGCCAGCGCGGGTTTGACGAATTCCAGCAGCGGCGTGACGTTCTCGCCGATCGCCAGCGCCGGACCGGCGTAGATGTCGAGCGTGCCCAGCGCCGGATCACGCTTGGCCAGACCGGCGTCCAGCGATTCGCCCCACACGTCCTTGGCCTTCTCGGGCAGGAAGAAGATCGGCTGCCAGCCCTCGGCGATCTCGGCGGTCAACTGCACGTTCTTGGGGCCCAGCGCCGCCAGCAGCACCGGGATGCGCTCGCGCACCGGATGATTGATCAGCTTGAGCGGCTTGCCCAGTCCGGTGCCGGAGCCCTCGGGCAGCGGGATGGTGTAGTACTTGCCCTGGTATTCGAGCTTCTCGCGCCGCCAGACCTTGCGGCAGATCTCCACCAGTTCCCGGGTGCGGCCGATCGGCGCGTCGTAGGGGACGCCGTGGAAGCCCTCGATCACCTGCGGTCCGGAGGCGCCGAGCCCGAGGATGTAGCGGCCGTCGGACACGAAATCCAGGCCCGCCGCCGTCATCGCGGTCAGGCTGGGGGTCCGGGTGTAGAGCTGGAGGATGCCGGAGGCCAGTTGCAGCCGATCGGTCTTGGCGGCCAGGTAGCCCAAGGCGCTGACCGCGTCGAAGGAGTACGCCTCGGGGACGAAGACGACGTCGAGGCCGGCGCGCTCGAGGTCGGCGACCTCGGCGGCGGCCTCCTTGAAGCCCCCCGAATAGTTGATGCTCAGTCCGATCCGCATGAGCTCAACATATCCCCGGGCGCGACGCGCCGTCGCACCGGCACGACCCGAGCCCGCCTCGCGCACCGGCCACCGGTGAGCGCGGAGTAGCGTGAAACGTCGATCACCGACCGTCTCACCGAGCGAAAGGCCCCCAGCCCCGTGTCGCAGCCAAGCACCGCAGGCCAGGAAACCACGGCACCGGAAACCGCCTCGTTCGGCGCGACCGGGATCGGGCAGTACCTCGCGGAGCTGGCCGCGAAGGCGCCCGCCCCCGGCGGCGGGGCCGTCGCCGCGCTGCACGCCGCGCAGGGCGCCGCGCTGGTCGCGATGGTCGCCCGCTACACGACCCGGGCCAAGGACGCCGAGCACCGCACCGTCGTCGAGCGGATCATCGACGCCGCCGACGCCGCCAGGGCCCGCTCGCTGGCCTTGGTCGACGCCGACGCCGCCGCGTTCACCGCCGTCGGCGCCGCCTACAAGCTGCCCAAGGCCACCGACGAGGAGACCGCGGCGCGCAAGGCCGCGATCACGGTCGCGCTGATCGAGGCGGCCCGGGTGCCCGCCGCCGTGGTGGACGAGGCCGACGAGGTGCTGTCGCTGGCCGCCGAACTGCTGCCGATCGGCAACCCGAACGTCGTCACCGACATCGGGGCCGCCGCCGACGCCGCCCGCGCCGCCGCGACCAGTTCCCGGCTCAACATCGAGATCAACCTGGTCTCGCTGGCTCCCGAGGACGGCGACCGCTTCGCCCCCGCGCTGGTGCGCGTGGAGGGAATCGCGGCACGCGCCGAGGCGCTCTACGGCGAGGTGCTGCGCTCGGTGCGCGCCTGAGTCGTCCGGTGCTGTCCGCCGCCGTTTCAGCGTCCGATTCCCGCTGAGCGCGGCGCGGATCGGCGTCCTCGGATTCCCCTCGAACTCATCCGTCACATCTGAAACAGGTCTGCCCCGTTCGGCTCGACTGGGTTGATCATGAAGGCGTAGTCTGGATTTCCGCGTACCACACCATCTCGAAAGGGGTGGATGCCAATGAGGGGCGCCCTACGCCATCTGTTCCTCGCGTTCGTGGCCATCACGATGGCCGTGTTCGGGTCCGGTGCGGCGGCAGCGACCATGATCGGAACACCCACCCTCGACAAGGTCACGGCCATCACGCCGGGGCCTGATCGTTTGGTGGGCATCGCACATCCCGTGACAGTCCGTTTCGCCGCTCCCGTCGCCGACAAGGCCCGCGCCGAGAGCAACCTCGACATCCGTTCGACGCAACCGCTCACCGGCACCTATTCGTGGGGTGCCGGCGACACCGAATTATCCTGGACGCCAAAGGATTTCCTGCCCGCCAACGCCACCGTCTCGGTACGGTACGGCACGGCGCGCACCGAATTCGTCACCAACGCGGGCGTCGTCGCCGAGGGCGACATGTCCGCGCACACCTTCACCGTCAGTGTCGGCGGCCAGGTGGTGTGGGTGATGCCCGCGTCGTTCGGCAAACCGGGTTGGGAGACCCCGACCGGCACCTTCCCGATCCTGGAGAAGTTCCGTTCGGTGGTGTTCGACTCGAGCACCATCGGCATCCCGCGCAATTCCTCCGAGGGCTACTACATCCAGGGTGAATACGCCGAAAGGCTCACCTGGGGCGGCGTTTTCGTGCACTCCGCACCCTGGTCGGTGGATTCGCAGGGTTATGCCAACGTCAGCCACGGGTGCATCAACCTGGCCCCCGACGACGCCGCCTGGTACTACTCCAACGCGAGCGTCGGCGACCCGGTGACCATCCACTGGTGACCGCGTTCCGGGACCGGCGCATCCGCGGATGCGCCGATTCCGGTTGCGCCGCCGCCTCGTTCGCTCAGGCGACGGTCAGCGTCGTCTCGTCGCGCGCGAGCAGTTCGGCGTAGCGACCGCCTTCGCGCAGCAACTCCGCGTGCGTGCCGCGCTCGATGATCGCGCCCTTGTCGAGGACCACGATCTGATCCGCGTCGCGGACCGTCGAGAGGCGGTGCGCGATGGTGATCGTGGTGCGCCCGCGCGAGAGCGCGTCGAGCGCGGCCTGCACCTCGCGTTCGGTGCGGGTGTCCAACGCGCTGGTGGCCTCGTCCAGCAGCAGCACCGGCGGATCGCGCAGGATCGTGCGCGCCACCGCCAAGCGCTGCTTCTCACCGCCGGAGAACCGGTAGCCGCGTTCGCCCACGACGGTGTCGTAGCCGCGGGGCAGCGAGGCGATGTGATCGTGGATGCGCGCCGCGCGCGCGGCGGCCTCGAGATCGGCGTCGGTGGCCTCCGGTCGCGCGAAGCGCAGATTCTCGGCGACCGAGGCGTGGAACAGGTAGGTCTCCTGGGCGACCACGCCGACCGCGGCGGCCAGATCCGCGAACGACACCGCCCGCACGTCCACGCCGTCGATCGTGACGCGCCCGCGGTCGACATCGTAGAGGCGGGCGACCAGATAACCCAGGGTGGTCTTGCCCGACCCGGTCTCCCCCACCACGGCCAGACTGCTGCCCGCCGCGACGGTCAGGTCGATGTCGTCCAGGACGGCCCGCCCGCCCGGTTCGTAGGCGAAGCAGACCCCTTCGAACCGCACCTCACCGCGCGGTCGCGGCAGCGGCGTCGGCTCCGCGGCCTCCCGGATGTCGGGTTCGAGGTCGAGATACTCGAAGATGCGGTCGAACAGGGCCAGCGAACTCTGCAGCGCGACGCCCGTGCCGAGCAACATCACCGTCGGCCGCAGCAGGCCGGCTTGCAGGGTGGTGAAGGCGACCAGGGTGCCGAGGGTGACCAGCGGCGTCCCTGCCGTCATCGTCAGCCCGGCCACCCAGTAGATCACCGCGGGCATCGCGGCCAGCACGATCTGGATGGTCGACTGCCGCCAGCGACCCGCCATGTTGGCCCGGATCTCCAGATCGACCAGGCCGCGCGATTCGCGCGCGAAGTTCTCGACCAGGGCGGGCGCACGGCCCATGGTGCGTCCCAGCAGCACCCCGCTCACCGACAGCGACTCCTCGACCTGCGCCGACATCGCGGCCAATTTGCGCTGGCGCTCCCCGGTGATGCGTCGGCGTTCGTCGCCGACCCGGCGGCTGATCCACACGAACAGCGGCAGCATCGCCAGCGAGACCAGCGTCAACCGCCAGTCCAGCGCGATCATCGCCACCACCGAGGCGAGCACGGTGGTGAAGTTCGCGACCAGGGAGGTGGCGGTGGAGGTCACCGTCGACTGCATCCCGCCGATGTCGTTGGCGATGCGCGACTGCACCTCGCCGGTGCGGGTGGCGGTGAAGAACGACAGCGGCATCCGCTGCAGGCCCGCGTAGACCGCCGCGCGCAGATCGTGCATGACCTCCTGCCCGACCGCGGTCGAGATATAGGTCTGCAGCACCGAGAAGACGCTGGTCAGCGCGGCGACGGCGACCATGCCCGCGGCCAGCAGCGTCAGCAGGCCGGTGCGGCCGTGCGGCAGCGCGTCGTCGAGGATCGCGCGCAACAGGAACGGCGAGACCAGCGCGACCAGCGAGGACAGCCCGACCAGGGCCAGCACCGTCGCCAGCCGACCACGGTAGGGGCCGAACAACCGGAAGATCCGGCGCAGGCGAGGTCCGGGCACGGGGGCCTCCTTCCGAAATCAGCCGGTGACACCGAGTATCACCCATCCGCGGCCTACTTCCGCGCGCACCCGGGCGGACGTTCCCGACGCCGCGCGCGAACCCCGGATAGAATCGGCTGCGACAGAACGGTTTCGATACGCCGCTCACCGCACGCGCGGATGAGGTATGTCGGGGAAAGCACACTGGCAGTATCGTTCCGGGGGCGGCATACAGCGTGTGGGAACGAACTTCACGGTGCGACCTGATGGAGGCGGGGCAATGGATCGACCCGACATGGGCGTGCGGCCGGGGCGGGCCGAGGGCTGGGCGCGCTGGATGGACGACGCGCCCACCGAACCCCTGCACCTACCGCGCTTCGATCCCGCACCCGATCCGCGACCCGCACCCGATCCCACGCCGCTGGGCGAACCGGACGCCTTCTCCCGCCTGATCGATCGATCCGGCCGCCGCCGCGGCGCGCCCCGCTGGCTGGTCCCGCTGGCCGGGTCGGTCGCCGCCGCCGTCCTGCTCGCGGTGGCGTTGCTCCAGTTCCGCGGCGGTCCCGCGCCGCAGTCGGTGGCCTCCGCCACGCCGACCGAGATCGTCATCGTGCCCGCCTCCGCCGCGGGCAACCCGGTCCCCGCCCGCTGTCCGGCCGAACGCGTCGGCGACCGCATCCAGGGCAACGGTGCCGGCAACCTGGACTCCGGCCCGGCCGCCATCTTCGCCTTCCAGTACGCCTACTACGTCGCGCGGTCGGGCACGCTGGCCCGCACGGCCGTCTCCGACCAGGCCGCGGTGTCGGCCGCGCCCGCCATCCAGCAGGGCATCGACACCATCCCGGCCGGCACCACGCACTGCGTGAGCATGACGCCCGGCGCGGTGACGGGCCAATACCTGGTGACGGTCACCGAATACCGGCCGGGCACCGCGGCGTTCACCTACAACACCCAGGCCGTGAGCACCGCGCGGGTGGGCGACCGGACGCTGATCACCGGGATCGCGCCCGCGCCCTAGCGGCTCAGCCGCGCGCCTTCTCCGCCGCCACGACCACGTGGCGCATCAGCAGGGCCGTGGTCACCGGTCCGACGCCGCCGGGCACCGGACTCAGCGCGGCGGCCTTGCCGCGCACCGACTCCGCCTCGACGTCGCCGACGATGCTCCCGTCGGCCGCCTCGTTGGTGCCCACGTCCACCACGACCGCGCCCTCGCGGACGTGCGCGCCGGTCACCAGGCCGATGCGCCCGGCCGCCGCCACCACGACATCGGCGGCCGAGGTGACGGCGGGTAGGTCGGTGGTGCGCGAATGCGCGATCGTCACCGTCGCGTTCTCGGCAAGCAGCAACTGGGCCAGCGGCTTGCCGACGACATTGGAGCGCCCCACCACCGCGACATGCTTGCCCGCCAGCGGGATCCCGTGGTGCTTGAGCAGTTCCACGACCGCCTCGGAGGTGGCCGGGACGAATCCGTCCAGCCCGGCCGCGAGCAGCCCCAGCGACAGCGGAGCGACACCGTCGACGTCCTTGTGGGCGGCGATGGCCGAGGACACGTCGTCGAGGGTGACCCCGGCGGGCAGCGGCGTCTGGAGCATGATCGCGTCGACGGCGTCGTCCCCGCCGCGCGCGGTCAGTTCCTCGCGGATCGCGGCCGCGCTCGCCTCGGCCCCCAGATCGATGCGGTCGCAGGCGATTCCGAGCCGCTCGGCGGCTTTGCGCAGGGAGTTGACGTACCAGGCGCTGGCGGGGTCGTCGTTGGCGACGACGAGGGCCAGGCGCGGCGCGGGACCGCTCGCGGTGAGCGCGGCGGCGCGCTCCTTGGTGTCGGCGTTGAGGGCGGCGGCGAGTTCCTTGCCGGTCAGCGAAACGGTATCCACGGGGTCCCACCCTATCGGGGGACGCGGACCCGCCCGCGACACCACCTCCGCGAGCCCCGCGCAATTGCGCGGCGAACCCGGTCGCCGGTCGTATCGTGAGGACGGTTTGCCCCCGGCCACTGCCGACTGACTCGCCGAAACCCGTTTCGCACGTGGAAAGGTGTCAACTGTAGTGAAGATCTCGAGGCACTGGAAATCCCTGGTCGCGGCGTCGTGCGCGGCCTTCGCCCTCACCGGCGTCGCCGGAACGCCCGCCCACGCGGGCCCCGAGACCGACGCGCTCTACAACTCCGCGCAGCGCAATTTCACCGACGGCGACGACGCCGCGGGACGCGCCGACCTGCGCGCGCTGATCGGCGCCGACCCCGCCGACGTGGAGGCGCTGTCCCTGCAGGCGATCTGGTCGCATTTCGCCAACGACCTGCCCGCCCTCGCCGACGCGATGGGCAGGCTCAACGCCGTCGACCCCGGCATGGCCGCGGGCACCGACAACGTGCTGCGCGCCATCGCCGCCGCGGTCGGCACCCTGCCCAATCCGCTGCCCGCGCTGGTGGGTCCGCAGACCGGGATCGTGGTGCTCGGCTACGGTCTGCTCCCGGACGGCTCGCTGCGCCCCGAACTGGTCAACAGGCTCACGGCCGCCTGGATCCAAGCGGTCGCCTCCCCCATGTCCCCCGTCATCGTGACCGGCGGCGCGCCGCAGAACGGCATCACCGAGGCCGAGGCCATGCGGAACTGGCTGGTCGGGCACGGGCTGCCGGGCAACCGCGTGTACACCGAGACCCGCTCGGGGTCGACCGTGCAGAACGCCCTGTTCAGCACCAGGCTCCTGCGCGACCTGGGCGCGAACAGCGCGGTGGTGGTCACCTCCCCGAACCACATCCGCCGCGCGGTGGCCGATTTCATCGTCGCGGGCACCAACGTCGTCGGCGCGACCACCTCGATGGATCAGCTCGTCTCCTACCTGCCCCCGCCCTCGCGGCCCAACCAGCGCGGCATCTACCTCGACGCCACCCGCACCTTCCAACTCGCCACCTCCCGCTGACCCGCACCCCGATCCCGCCCGTCCCGAACCTCGGGGCGGGCGGCGTCATTCCCCAACAGCGGACATCGCCCGAACAGCGGCCTCACCCTCATACGATGCGGCCCCTGCGCTTCCCTCGTAGGCGCGGGTGGTGCGGGCGGCGCGCGAAATGTCCTGGCGGGCCTGACGGCGGGCGGGCAGGATGACGCGGTGGACAGGGACCGGTCGGCCGAGGTGAACGCGTCGCACGCGGAGATCACCGCGCGCCTACGCGGGGCGGGCTGTGTCTTCGCCGAGGACGAAGCGACGCTGCTGATCGAGTCCGCGGGCGATGCCCCTCGCTTGGAAGCACTGGTGACGCGGCGGATCGCGGGCGAACCGCTGGAACATCTGGTGGGCTGGGCGGAATTCGACGGCCTGCGGATCGGTGTCGCGCCCGGCGTGTTCGTGCCACGGCAGCGCAGCGTGTGGCTGGTCGCCTCGGCCGCCGAAGCTGTGCTCACCCGCGAGATCGACCGCGCGACGATCCTGGACCTGTGCTGCGGGTCGGGCGCGTTGGGCGCCGCGCTGGCCACCCGGCTGACCCGCGCGGGCGTGGCGGTGGAGGTGTGGGCGGCCGACATCGATGCCGCGTCGGTGGCCTGCGCGCGCGCCAATCTCGCGGACTTCGACGCGACCGTCCTCGAAGGCGATCTGTTCGCCCCGCTGCCCGCCGTCCTGCGCGGCCGGATCGATGTCCTGCTGTGCAACACCCCGTACGTCCCGACCGCGATGATCGCCCGCATGCCGCCGGAAGCCCGCGACCACGAACCCCGCCGCGCCCTCGACGGCGGCCCCGACGGCCTCGACGTCCTGCGCCGGGTGGCGGCGAGCGCCCCGACCTGGCTGGCTCCCGCCGGCCTGCTCCTGGTCGAGGAGAGCCGGACCCAAGCCGATTCCGCCGCCACCCTCCTCGCCGGCCACGGGCTCACCGCGCGAATCGCCACGTCCGCGAACCACGACGCGACAGCGGTCCTCGGTCGCCGAGACGACGGGGCGGGCTGAGGGCTCGCGGCCGATTCTCAGGCGGAGGGGCGGAGGTTGGACAGGACGCGGATGGCGTCGGAGAGCGGGATCATGCGTTCGGGTTGTTCGGCGGCCAGGCCCATTTCGATGTATTGGCGGATCAGCATGGATTGGGTGACGCCGTGGACGGCGGCGGTCTCCTTGACCCGCCGGTCCAGTTCCGGGGACATCTTCAGCGAGCGCACCACCGACATGGCCTGTTCGAGTTCGGCACTGGTCGGGGGCAGGACCGGTGTGGGGGCCGTGTCGTCATAGGTCAGCGAGTCCAGGAATGCTCCCGGATCCTCGCTCGGGCGTCGATCCTTCATCGCTGACCTCCCATGCTTCGTACTCGTGCACCTGGTGCGGTCGCATCGGGGCCGCCATGACGATCTCCCACGCCCCCTGGGCGGGCTGCCGCAGCAGCACGACCACCGGACGCCCCTGCTCGGTCCGCCCCCACACCGTCAGGACCGGGAGTCCTTCGGGGGTGCGGGCGGGCCGTGGCCAGCGTTGCGGCGAGTACAGGACCTCCATGACCTCCCATGACTCGATCCCGGCCCGCCGGAGATGTTCACCGGCTCCGAACCACCACTCGTATTGCATTGTGTGTCGATAATACCAAGGTATTACCGCCGTACCCAGGGGTATTACTCGGCGCGTCCGGTGAACGCGTCCATCGAGTGGTAGACGCCCACGGTGTTGAGGAACAGGTCGCGCGCCTTGATCGGCAGGATGCCCGAGAGCGCCTTGTTCAGGCGCGAGGTCCAGGGCAGCACGACCAGCGGTGTGCCGGCCTTCATCTGCTTCCAGGAGGTGTCGACCACGGCGTCCTGGCGCAGGATCGGGGTGAACCAGAAGCCTTTCGCGCCGTCGAACATGCCGGTGTCGATGTAGGTCGGGCACACCGTGGTCACCTTGACGTGCTGGTGGCCCGCCTGTTCCAGTTCGATGCGCACCGAATCCGACCAGCCCAGCGCCGCCCATTTCGAGGCCGCGTAGACGCTCATGCGCGGGTTGGACACCAGCCCGGCCGAGGAGGCGATGGTGAGCACGCGCGCCTGGCCGTTGCCGCGCACCATCGCGGGCAGGAATTCCCGCGTGATGTGCATCGGGGCCAGGGAGTTGATCGCCATGGTCTTGTCGATGTCGGCGGGGTCGGTGGTCTCCCAGAAGTAGCTGTTGCCGCGCACGATGCCCGCGTTGTTGACCAGGATGTCGATGTCGCCGACCTGCTCGCGCACCGCCGCGGCGGCCGTCGCGATGGCGTCGCGGTCGGCCACGTCGACCACGTGGTGGTGCACCCGGCCGCCGAGCGCGGCCAGTTCGGCGGCGGTCTCCTTGACCCGGGCTTCGTCGATGTCCCACAGCACGACATCGGCGGCGCCCTCGCGCACGGCGCGTTCGGCGAACAGCTTGCCCAGTCCCATCGCCGCGCCGGTGACCAGCACCTTCTTGTCCGCGACCGTTTCGAGCTTCATCGGAGTCCGTTCCTCACTTCTGCCGCAGCGTCTTCATGACGCCGAAGTACAGCGTCATGGTCTTGGCCCACAGGTGTTCCGACATGCCCGGCAGCGGCGCGATGGGCAGGACCCGCTGGGTCGCGATGGTCTGGGTGTCGACGTACTTGAGCAGCCCCTCGGGACCGTGCCTGCGGCCGGTGCCGGAGATCCCGAGCCCGCCCGAGGGCGCGTCGGCGCTGCCCCATGCCGCGATGAACCCTTCGTTGACGTTGACCGAGCCCGCGTCGATGCGCGCGGCGATCTCGCGGCCGCGGGCGGTGTCCTTGGTCCACACGCTGGCGTTGAGGCCGTAGGCGGTGTCGTTGGCGGCGTCGACGGCTTCGTCGTCGCTGCCGACCCGGTAGATCGAGACGACGGGGCCGAAGGTCTCCTCGCGGTAGACCGTCATGCCGGGGCCGACGTCGGCGAGCACGGTGGGCTCGTAGAAGTACGGGCCCAGGTCGGGGCGCGCCTTGCCGCCCGCGAGGACGGTGGCGCCCTTGGCGACCGCGTCGTCCACGTGCTCGGTGACGGTGTCGAGTTGGCGCGGGAAGGTCAGCGAGCCGATGTCGGTGTCGTAGTCCAAGCCGCTGCCGAGGCGCAGCGCGCGCACCCGGTCGACGAATTCGGCGACGAAGCGGTCGTGGACGTCCTGGTGGACGTAGATGCGTTCGATGGATTCGCACAGCTGACCGGCGGAGGCGAAGCAGGCGCGCACCGCGATCCTGGCGGCGCGCGAGACGTCGGCGTCGGCGAGCACCAGCAGCGGGTTCTTGCCGCCGAGTTCGAGCGAGTAGCCGATCAGGCGCTGTCCGGCCTGCTGGGCGATGGTGCGTCCGGTGGCGCTCGAACCGGTGTAGTCGACGTAGTCGGCGCGGCCGATGACCTCACCGCCGATGACCGATCCGCGCCCGAGCACGGCCTGCCACAGCCCGCGCGGCAGTCCGGCGCGTTCGGCGGCGTCGATGGCCCACAGCGCGGTCAGCGCGGTCTGGTTGTCCGGTCGCGCGACGACCGCGTTGCCGGCGACCAGGGCGGGCAGGGCGTCGGAGACGGCGAGCGCGAGCGGATAGTTCCACGGCGAGATGACCGCGACGACGCCCTTGGGGCGGTGGCGCACGTCGACCTTGGTGAGCACGGGCAGCACGCCGCGCGGCTTGCGGTCGGCCAGCAGGCGCGCGGCGACCGAGGCGTAGTAGCGGGCGTTGACCGCGACATCGCCGACCTCGTCGAAGGCGTGCGCGCGCGATTTGCCGGTCTCGAGCTGGACGATGTCGAGGATGGTCGACTGTTCGGCGAGCACGATGTCGTGCAGGCGGCGCAGAACGGCGACGCGCTCGCGCACGGGCGTGCGGGCCCAGTCGCGCTGGGCGGCGCGCGCGGTGGCGAAGGCGCGTTCGATGTCGTCGGTGGAGGACTGGGGCAGGTCGGCGAGCTTCGCGCCGGTGGCGGGCGCGTGGATCTCGACCGAGGGCGCGCCGCCCGCGACGGCGTGCGCGAGCAGTTGTCCCACCAGCGCCGAGGGCAGCGCGGTGGGTTCGGCGGCCTGCCGTGCGGTGGTCGTCATGGGTCGACCTCTCTGGTGACGGGGTGCTGCGGACGGTCCCAGCTATTAAATGAACACTAGTGTTAGATTAATACCGTCGCCGGAGATCGTGTCAAGCTCTCCGGTGTCCGACACAGTTCCGCCAGGCCGCCGATGTGAGGGATCACCATGTCGATCGAGGGCTCAGCGGCCGCCGACACCGCCACCGCGCGGCGCGGCAGGCCGCCGCAGACACGGGAGCAGGCCGACGAGGTCAGGGCCCGGATCGTGGCCGCCACCGCCGAGGTGTTCACCCGCGGGGGCTCGCGCGGACTCAGCGTCGCCCAGATCATCGAACAGGCCGGTCTGGCGCGGCCCACCTTCTACCGCTACTTCGCCAACGCGCTGGAACCGCTGCACGTCCTGCTCACCGCGTCCAACGCGGGCCTGGTCGGCGGGATCGTCGGCGCGCTGTCGGGCACCGATCAACCGGTGGAACTCGGCATCGGCCTGATCGACGCCTACCTGGACTGGGCGCGCGGACACGGGCCGATGCTGCGCCCGCTGTTCGCCGAACTGCACGACCCGGCCTCCCCGGTCTCGCACTACCGGGAACTCGCCTTCGCCGACATTCGCGCGGCGGTCCGCACGGCCTTCACCGATCTCGGCAGGCCGGTGCCCAGTCCCCTGGACCTGAACGCGGCGCTGCACGTGTGCGAGTACGTGGTCTATCGCATCTCCGCCGAGGCGGGCGCGGGGGCGCAACCCGATCCGGAGACGGTCGCCGCGGCCCGGCTGACCATGATCCGGGTGCTGTTGACCACCCTGGGCACCCGGGCCGACGTCGAATACGCGCTCACGCTGCCCGGGTTGTTTGCCGAGCCGTGAGACGCGGGCTCAGGAAGCGGCCCGGCGGGCCCGCACCCGCTCCTCGACCCGGTGGATCAACTCGCGCACGCGCGGATCGCGGGTCAATCGGTCGTCCAGCACGACGTTGATCGCGCCGCGGAACAGCGCGTAGGGCTCCCACTGCGCGGGCGCGATGGTGCGCGGCGCGCGACGCAGGATGCCCTCGACCACCGAGGTCGCCGCCTCGGCCGCGGTGATGCGGCGGTTGAGCGGCCACGGCAGCAGTTCGCCCACCGCGCGGCCCAATTCGTCGCCGTCGAGGGTGCCGTGGGTCATCGCGGTCTCCACGATGCCGAAGTAGGCGACCCCGGCGGTGGCGCCGACCGCGGCCAGTTCGACGCGCAGCGCGCGGCCGAACTGCTCGACGGCGGCCTTGGTGGTCATATACGGCGAACCGGCCATGCCGGGGGCGAAGGCCGCCGCCGAGGACACCACCACGACGTGCCCACCCGCGTCGATGACGTGCGGCAGCGCGGGATGCACGGTGTTGAACACCCCGACCAGGTTGATGCCGACCACCCGATCGAATTCGGCCGGGTCCATGGTGGCGATGGTGGCCGGTTCCGGCACCACGCCCGCGTTGGCGACGACCACGTCCAAGCGGCCGAACCGCTCGTGCACCGCCTCGACCGCGGCGCGCATGGCGGCCCGGTCGGCCACGTCGGCGGTGCGGGCGAAAGCGTTGTCGCCCAGCGCCTTCGCCGCGGCATCGGCGGCCGCGCCGTCGATGTCCAGGATCGCCACCGACGCACCGCGCGCGATCAGGTCCTCGGCCAGCGCCCGGCCGATCCCGGTGGCCGCGCCGGTGATCAGCACGACCTTGCCGCGCGGGTCGAGGGCGCCCGCGCCCTGGGACAGGGCGGGCGCCGCGGCCAGCAGGCGACGCAACGGGAGCAGGTCGGCCAGGTTCATCGCAGGCTCGCTTCGCAGGTGTCGAGTTCGTAGGATTCGGCGTCGAAACGGCGGGTGCGGTTGCGGTACTCGAAACTCCAGTTCGGGTACAGCCCGGCGTTGTGGCCGTCGGCGGTCTGGTAGTAGCTGCGGCACCCGCCGGTCAACCACGCCGTCTCGCGACTGCGTTCGGCTACTTCGTCCAGGAACGCCGCCTGCACCTCGTCCTTGACCTCCACGCGCGCCACGCCGCGCTCGCGCAACGTCTTCAGCGCGTCCACGATGTACTGGACCTGCGCCTCGATCATGAAGATCGCGGACTGGTTGCCCGCCGCGCCGAACGGGCCCAGCGTGCAGAAGAAGTTCGGGAAGCCCGCCACCGCCGCGCCGAGGTAGCTGCTGGGCCGCTCACGGTAGTGGTCGGCGATGGACCGGCCGTCCGCGCCGTGGACGCGCTCGAAAACACCGGCGGGCACGCCGAATCCGGTTCCCCAGATCAGGGTGTCGACGGGATGTTCGACGCCGTCGGCGGTCACGATCGAGTGCGCGCGGATCTCCTTGATCCCCGCGGTGACCACCTCGACGTTGGGGCGGGTCAACGCCGGGAAGTAGGCGTCGGAGAAGATGGCGCGCTTGCAGCCGATGACATAGTCGGGGGTGAGTTTGCGGCGCAGTTCGGGGTCGCGGACCTGGCGCAGCAGTTGCAGTTTCGACAGCGTCTCGAAGGGGTGGCGGAAACGCTTGTCCACGAAGCCGACCAGGCCGAAGCCCTCGATTCCCGCGTAGACCGCGCCGCGAATGGCCTTGCCGAGCACCGGCATCCGGCGCAGCATCGCGCGTTCGACGCCGGTCGTCGTGCGGTCCAGGCGCGAGACGATCCAGGGGGCCGAACGCTGGAACACCGTCAGCGTGCGGACCTTCGGGGCGATCTCCGGGATGAACTGCACCGCAGAGGCCCCGGTGCCGATGACGGCCACCCGGCGGTCGGTCAGGTCGTGGTCGTGATCCCAGTGCAGCGAATGGAATTGGACGCCCGCGAACTTCTCCCGACCGGGCAGCGCCGGGATCTGCGCCTCGCTGAACGGACCCACGGCCGAGATCAGCACGTCGGCGGTCAACTCCCCCGCGCCCGTGCGCAGCCGCCAGCGGTTCGCGTCCTCGTCCCAGTGCGCCTCGATCAGGTCCGCGCCGAAGCGCATGTGCCCGCGCACGCCGTGGTCGGCGACCACGCGCCGCAGGTAGGCCAGGATCTCGGGTTGGGTGCCGTAGGTGCGCGACCAGTTCGGGTTGGGCGCGAAGGAATAGGAGTACAGGTGCGAGGGGACGTCGCAGGCCGCGCCGGGATAGGTGTTCGCCAGCCAGGTGCCGCCGAGGTCCTCGGCGCGTTCCAGGATCAGGAAGTCCTCGATGCCCGCCTCGCGCAGTTTCACCGCGAGACCGATGCCCGCGATCCCCGCGCCGATGACGGCGACGGACACGTGGGCGGGAATGTCAACGGCCATGGGTCAGCCAGTCCTTTACAGATCGAGCGTGAGTTCGCCACCGCGCGAACGGGATACGCAGGTCAGCATCGAGTCCGCGCGCTCGGCCGCGCTCAGCAGCCGGTCGCGGTGCTCGACCGTCCCGTCCAGGACGGCGACCTTGCAGGAGCCGCAGAAACCCTGCCGGCAGGAGTAGGTCACCGAGGGCACGACGCGGCGGATGGCCGCCAGGGCCGTCTCGTCCGCCCCGACCCGCACGGTGCGGCCGGTGCGGCGCAGGGTCACGTCGAATTCGACGCCGTCGCGCACCGGCAGCGGGGAGAAGCGTTCGGTGTAGAGCGCGACCGAGGGATTCAGGGCGCGCAGTCGCAGCCAGGCGGCGTCCATCATCGACGGCGGTCCGCAGACGTAGACCGCGGCGTCGGGGGTCACCCGGTCGATGAGGTCGGCGGGTTCGGCGAGGCCGAATTCGTCGTCGGGTCGGACCACCAGGTCGCCGCCGGGCAGGCGTTCCAATTCCGCCAGGAACGGCATGCTCGCGCGGGACCGGCCGAGGTAGACCAGTCGCCACGGGATGCCCGCGCGGGCCGCTTCGGCGACCATGGGCAGGATCGGGGTGATCCCGATGCCGCCCGCGACGAAGACGTAGGACGCGGCGGTGATGTAGGGAAAGGCATTGCGGGGGCCGCGAATGCGGAGTCGGTCGCCGACGCGCAGGGTGTCGTGCACCTCGCGGGAACCGCCGCCGCCCTCCTCGATGCGGCGCACCGAGATCCGGTAGCTCGCGCGGTCGGCCGGATCGCCGTTGAGCGAGTACTGCCGCTGCTTGCCCGAGGGCAGGAAGACGTCCAGATGCGCGCCGGGCGTCCAGACCGGCAGCAGGTCGCGGGCCGGGTCGCGCAGGGTCAGGCTCAGCACGTCCTCGGCTTCGCGCTCGATCCGGTCGATCACCACCGTGCGGTCGAAGCCGCTGCGCCGGACCGGCCGCGGGCGCGAGAGCACCCGGGCCGCGGCGGTCTGCACGAAGACCAGCTTGTAGGCGTCCATCGCCGAGGCGATCAGGCGCACGCCGGCGTGCGGGCGGTAGCCCTCGGTCACGACTGGCTCCCGCGGGCGGCCGGCGACTGCGCCAGGTAGCGCAGCGCGTTGTCCATCGGCCCCAATTGGGAGGGGTGGAAGCCGGGGCGCAGGTAGCGCGGGATCTCGGTGAAGAAGGTGGTCCAGCTCGGCACGACGCCGCGCAGCGAGGCACTGGCCAGCTGCAACGGCCACCAGCGGCCTTTGGCGGGCTCGGGGTCGCGGGCGAACAGGTAGCCGCTGGAGGCCACGAACAGCGCGAGCAGGCCGGTCGAGGCGAGCAGGGCGTGCCTGGCCTTACGGGCATAACTGCCGTCGACGTACATGTAGGCGTCGTAGACCACACTGCGGTGCTCGACCTCTTCGGCGCCGTGCCAGCGGATCAGGTCGAGCATCGCCGGGTGCATTCCGGCTTCCTCGAGCTTGTCGTTGGTGAGCAGCCACTCGCCGATGACGGCGGTGTAGTGCTCCATGCCCGCGAACAGGGCCAGGCGCTCGCACAGCCAGGCGTGCTTGGCGCGCCCGGTCAGGCCGTGGTCGCCGAGCAGGCGGTCGACCATCCAGGACATCAGCTCGACCATCGGGCCGACCTCGAGCCCGATCTTCTCGAGCTGCTGTCGCGCCTTCTCGTGCGAACTGGCGTGCATGGATTCCTGGCCGATGAAGCCGCGGACCTCCTCGGCCAGCCGTTCGTCATCGATCAGGGGCAGCGCCTCCGACAGCGCCTGCGCCATCGCGCGTTCGCCTTCGGGCAGCACCAGGTGCATCACATTGATGATGTGGGTCGCCATGACCTCACCCGGGATGTAGTGCATGGGCACCGAATCGAAGTCGAACTCGACATCGCGGGCATGGATGGCGTGTGCCTCATCGGCATACGGGGCAGAACCCATCTCGTGGTCCTCACGTCTCGTCGCTGAAACCGGACCCCAGAAATGTAAAACTGAAATCAAGTGCTGTCAACATCACGTGATGTCAACTTCTCGATATGAGAGGATCGGGGCATGGTCGCCGATTCGGAACCGACTCCCCCCGGTATGCGCCGCTGGCGCGGACTGGCCCCCGCCGAGCGGATCACCGCCCGCCGCGAACAGTTGATCAACGCGGGGGTCGAACTGATGGGCACCGTGGGCGCGGCCGAGATCTCCATGCGCGGGATCTGCCGTCAGGCGCAGTTGACCGAGCGCTACTTCTACGAGAGCTTCACCAACCTCGACGCGCTGCTGACCACCGTCCTCGAGACGGTGGTGCTGGCCGCGCGCGATCGCCTGCTCGACGCGCTGACCACCGCGCCGATCGACCGCGACGCCATGTTCCGTCACTGCGTGTCGGCCTTCACCGACTACCTCACCGAGGACCGTCGCCGCGGCCGGATCATGTTCGTCGAATCCCAGGCCACCCCCGCGCTCACCGCGCACGCCGACGAGCTCATCGAATTGTTCACCGCCCCCATCGCGTTGACGATCGGCGCGGGCGACTACCGCGATCCGGCTCCCGACCAGCTCGACAGCACCCTCAACGCCAACGCCATCTTCGGCACGCTGGCCTACTTGTACCGGCCGTGGCTGGAGGGCTCGATCGCGGTGCCGCGGGATCGCTTCGACGAGCACGCGACCCGGCTACTGGTCGGCATCTCGCTGGTGCGCTCGACGCCCGCCGAGTCGGAGACCTCCTAGCGGGACGTCCCGCACGGGGGCGTTGGGACGTCTCACAATCTGAAACCAGACGGTCCGCAGTCGACCGCCGTTACGTGAAGTCCCTCACAGTAGATCCGTCTACGGTCTCATCGTTCCCCGAGAAGGCTTGTGCGCCAATGCAGCTAGCCGATCGGTAACCAGATTGCCGATCGCCCACGCCGCAACTCGCCGACGAGCCGGCGAAAGTCGCTGCGGACACCCCCTTCTCGAGGTCTACCACCTCCCATTGCCGGCCGGTCACAAGTTCGTGAGACTTCACGAGCCGCCAACCTTGACAAGTCGCGCGCGACGCTCCGAGCGCCGCCGCGCGAGCTTGCGCATTCGTAGTTACTCTCGGGTAACGTCCTGCCCCGCCGACGATCAGCGCAGATCCCGGAACCGTGTCCCGACAGCGATCTCCAGGAGCGCTCGTGTCGCATTCTCGATTCGAATCCATCGGTGCCTACCTCCCCTCGACGGTCCTGACCACCCGGGAACTGCTGTCCCGGCTGTCCCAGGCCCCCTCCTTCGACCTGGAGAAGATCACCGGCGTACGCGAACGCCGGGTCCACGACACCAGCCCCGACAACTACGAGGACTCCTACGCCCTCGCGCTCAAGGCCGCCCAGGACTGCCTGTCGCGATCACGATATGCCGCAGCGGATCTCGACGTGATCATCTCCACCTCGATCACCCGCAGCCGCCACGCCACCCGCATGTACATGGAACCCTCCTTCGCGGGCTCGCTGGCCCGTGAACTCGGCGCGCCCGTGGCGATCTCCTTCGACGTCTCCAACGCCTGCGCCGGAATGCTCACCGGCACCTACCTTCTGGACCGGATGATCCGCTCCGGCGCGGTCCGCAACGGCATGGTCGTCAGCGGCGAGGCCATCACGCCCATCGCCGACACCGCCGTCGCGGAGATCTCGGAGAAGTACGACCTGCAGTTCGCCTCGCTGTCGGTGGGCGATTCGGCCGCCGCGGTCATCCTCGACGAAGCCGTGGACGACGCCGACAAGATCCACTACATCGAACTGATGACCGCCTCGGAGTACTCCAACCTGTGTCTGGGCATGCCCAGCGGCAAATCCAACGGTGTCGCCCTCTACACCGACAACCGCCGTATGCACAACGAGGACCGCTTCCTGCTCGGCACCAATGCCCAACGCTCCTACCTGGCCGCGCGCGGGCGCGAATTCGCCGACGAGGCATTCGACTACGTCATCCACCACCAGTTCGGCGCGGCCGCGATCCCGTGGATGAACGCGATCTGCGAACGCGAGTTCAAGGCACCGATGCCGCCGGACCTGCGCGTCATCGACAAGTACGGGAACACCTCGACCACTTCGCATTTCATCGTGCTGCACGACCAGTTGAGTCAGCAGAGCCTGCCCGCGGGATCGAAATTGCTGATGATCCCCGCCGCCTCGGGCATCGTCACCGGGTTCGTCTCGACCACCATCTCCTCGCTGAAAGTCTAGGGGTCCGCATCATGGGCGTCCGTATCATCGCCACCGGCATCAGTCGCGCGAGCGACACCAACAGCATCGTCGAGAACAGCGGCCGCGCCGCCCGTAAGGCGCTGGAGCGGGCCGGTATTCGCGCCGACCAGGTCGGGGTGCTGATCAACACCGGCATCTTCCGCGACTCCAACACCGTCGAACCCGCCGTCGCCGCGCTGATCCAGAAGGCGGCGGGCATCGGGCTCGAATACGCCGCCGACGATCCGCGCACCTTCTCCTTCGACCTCATGAACGGCGCGGTCGGGGTGCTGGACGCGGTCCGCGTCGCGGGCTCGATCCTGGCCACCGGCAGCGCCGAGCACGTCCTGGTCGTGGCGGGCGACACCCACCCGTCGCTGACCACCTCCGTGGCCACCGAGGAATTCCCCTACGCCACCGTCGGCGCTGCCCTGCTGCTCGCCGACGCCCCGGACGGCGAGGGTTTCGGCCGGGTGCACCACGCCGCCGCCACCGGAACCCCGGCCGTCGAGGCCTACGTCGACACCGCGACGATGGGCGCGCGCGGTCGCGGGATCATGACCGTGGTCCGCGACCCCGATTTCGAGCAGCGCCTGCTCGCGGTGGCGGTCGAGGCGGCGCGCTCGGCGCTGGCCGAGGTCGACGACGTCACCGGGCTCGCGGTGATCGCCTCCACCCCGACCCCGCAGTTCCCGAAACTGCTGGCCGACGCGCTGGGCATCGACCAGGACGCGGTGCGCGCCCACGATTCGGCCGAGGGCGACCCGCACACCGCGGCGTTGCCGCTGGCCTACCACCGCGCCGTCGTCGAGGACGCCCTGACCGGGCGGGAAGCGATCCTGTTCGTCGCGGCGGGCGCCGGACCCACCGCGGCCGCCGCGCTGTACCGCCTCCCGGCGGGGACCGGTTCGTGACCGCCGCCACCTACTGGAAGGCCTTGGATCGGTTCCGCGACGCGGTCGCCGCGGACCCGGACCGGGAAGCGGTCATCCACCCGGTCGGGACGGGCCCCGACGGGCTGCCGGTCTACCGGCACGTCAGTTATCGGGAACTCGACGCCTGGTCCGACGCGATCGCCGAACGGCTGTTGGCCTCGGGCGTGGGGTCGGGAACCCGCACGATCTTGTTGGTGCTGCCCGGCCCCGAGCTCTACGCCCTGCTGTTCGGGCTGGTGAAGATCGGCGCGGTACCGGTCGTCATCGATCCGGGCATGGGGGTGCGCAAGATGGTGCGCTGCCTGCGCGCGGTGCGGGCCGAGGCGTTCATCGGCATCCCGCAGGCGCACGCGCTGCGCGTGCTGGTGCGCCGCGGATTCGGCTCGGTGCGCACCACCGTCACCGTCGGCAGGCGCTGGTTCTGGGGCGGCGACCGACTCGCCGCGTGGGGTCGCACCCCCGCCGCCGCGCTGCCCGAACGGGCGGTCGGCGCGGACGAGGACGTGCTGGTCATCGGCTTCACCACCGGCAGCACCGGTCCGGCCAAAGCGGTCGAACTCACCCACGGCAACCTCGCCGCGATGGTCGAACAGGTCGACACCGCGCGCGAGCACCAACCGCCGGACACCTCGCTGATCACGCTGCCGCTGGTCGGCGTTCTCGATCTGCTGCTCGGCTCGCGCTGCGTGCTGCCGCCGCTGGTGCCGAGCAAGGTAGGGGCCACCGACCCCGACCACGTCGTGGACGCCATCGGCCGCTTCGGGGTGCGCACCCTGTTCGCCTCGCCCGCCGTGCTGATCCCGCTGCTGCGCCGCCTGCGCGAACGCCCCGACGACCTGAAGACCGTGCGCAGCGTCTTCTCCGGCGGCGCGCCCGTCCCCGACTGGTGCATCACCGGACTGCGCGAACAGCTCACCGAGGACGTGCGGGTCTACGCGGGGTACGGCTCCACCGAGGCGCTGCCGCTGTCGATGATCGAATCACGGGAACTGGCCGACGGACTGGTCGAGCGCGCGCACCGCGGCGAGGGCACCTGCATCGGGCGACCGGCCGACCGGATCCGGGCGCGACTGGTCGCCATCACCGATGAGCCGTTGCCCACCTGGGCCGACGCGCAGCGCCGCGCGGGTGAACTCGACACCACCGCGGGCATCGGCGAACTCGTCGTCGCCGGGCCCAACGTCAGCACCCGCTACTACTGGCCCGAGCGCGCCAACGTCGTCGGCAAGATCGTCGAGGACGAGGTGATCTGGCACCGCACCGGCGATCTGGCCTGGATCGACGAGCACGAGCGGATCTGGTTCTGCGGGCGCAAGAGTCAGCGCGTGCGCACGGCGGCGGGTCCGCTGTTCACGGTGCAGGTCGAGCAGATCTTCGCCCCGGTCGAGGGCGTCGCGCGCACCGCGCTGGTCGGCGTCGGCGTCCCCGACGCGCAGCGCCCGGTGCTGTGCGTCGAACTCGCCGAGACAGCCGAGGCCGACACCGTCCTGCCGCGCCTGCGCGCCAGGGCCGCGCAATTCGCGCTGACCGAGGACATCGCGGACTTCCTCGTCCACCCCGGCTTCCCGGTCGACATCCGGCACAACGCCAAGATCGGCCGCGAACAGCTGGCGAAATGGGCCGGTTCCCGCGTGGACGGCGGCGCGCGGTGAGCCCGCGGGTGCTCGCGCTGCGGGCGATCCCCGTCCTCGGCTGGCTGTACCTGCTGGTCGCCGCGCGCTCGCGCGGGATGTGGCGGGCGCTGTGGTGGATCGACCTGTTCCTCAGCGTCGTCGTGCACGCCGCGCAGATCCCGGCGGCGCTGCGGGCCGCGCACGGCGCCGGACGCTCGCCGCTCGAGACCGCCGCGCTCACCCAGATCTTCGGACTGACCTACTGGAAGACGACGGAGGCGAAGCGATGAAGGTCCTGGTGACGGGCGCGTCCGGATTCCTCGGCGGCGCGCTGACGCGCAAGTTGGTGGCCGACGGCGAACACGACGTGTCGATCCTCGTGCGCCGCGGCAGCAACCTCGCCGACCTCGGCTCGGTGCGCGAGGTGCGACCGGTCCTCGGCGACCTGACCGATCCGGCGTCGCTGGCCGAGGCGACCCGGGGAATGGACGCGGTCGTGCATTCGGCCGCGCGGGTCGACGAGCGCGGCACCCGCGCGCAGTTCCAGCGCGAGAACGTCGGGGCCACCGTCGATCTGGTCACCTCGGCCCGCGCCCACGGCGCGCGACGGTTCGTATTCGTCTCCAGTCCCAGCGCGCTGATGGAACGCGACGGCGGCGACCTGCTCGACGTGGACGAATCACTGCCCTACCCGCGCCGCTACCTCAACCTGTACTCCGAGACCAAGGCCGCCGCCGAACGGGCCGTGCTGGCCGCGAACTCCGCCGAGTTCACCACCTGCGCGCTGCGCCCGCGCGCGATCTGGGGCGCGGGCGACCGGTCGGGGCCGATCGTGCGTCTGCTCGACCGCACCGCCACCGGCGACCTGCCCGACCTGTCCTACGGGCGGACCGTCCACGCGTCGCTGTGCCACGTGGACAACGTGGTCGACGCCTGCGTGCGCGCCCTGGACGCGCCCGCGGTGGGCGGGAAGGCGTACTTCCTCGCCGACGCCGAACGCACCGACGTGTGGGGGTTCCTCGGCGAGGTCGCCGACCTGCTCGGCTATCCGCGTCCCACCCGGCGTCCCGATCCGCGCGTGCTGGCCGCCGTCGTCGCGGTCATCGAAACCCTGTGGCGGGTACCGGCGATCGCGACCCGCTGGTCGCCGCCGCTGTCGCGCTACGCGGTCGCGCTGATGACCCGCAGCGCCACCTACGACACCTCCGCCGCCGCGCGCGATCTCGGCTACCGGCCGATCGTGACCCGCGCCGAAGGGCTCGCGAGCTTCCTGAACTGGCTCGCGGCCGAGGGCGGCGTGACGGAACTGACCAAGGATCTGCGATGAGCGACACCGAGTTCCGCCGACCGCTGTCCCCCACCGAACGCATGTATTTCCCGATGCGCGGGCTCGCGCCGCCGTTCCTCATGCAGTTGGTCGTCCCCGGCGTCGGCGACCTCGATGTGCGGCGGTTGCGCGAGGCCGTCGCGGTCGCGTCGGCGGCCTGCCCCGGCGCGCGCTTGGTCCGCTCCGGCTCGACCTGGGTGGACAGCGGGATCGCCCCGGACGTGCGGGTGGTGCGCCACACGCCGGGCCACGCGCTGGAAGCCGATCCGATCCTCACCGCGCCGATCGCCGCCTCACCCGAAGCCACCACCGAGGTGCTGGTCCTCGACGGCGACCCGGTCACCTTGGTACTGCGCGTCTTCCACGGCGTCATGGACGGCATGGGGATGGTGCTGTGGCTGCGCGAGATCCTGCGCGCGCTGCGCGGGGAAGCGCCGATCGGTCACGCCGATCCGATCGCGGACGCCCAACTGGTCCGCCGTGTCGGCGCGCCCGGACTCCCGGCGCTGATGATCCCCCGCTTCCGCGCCGCCGTCCCGTCCGGCCGGCAGCATCCCGATCTGCCGCGACACCTGTTGCGGCGCCGCTCGATTCCGGTCCGGGTGAACGCACCGGTCGCGCGGGTCGCCGCGCTGCTGGCCGGGCGCACCCGCGGTGTCTCGCGGATCATGATGCCGGTCGATCTGCGCCGCCACGACCCGGACCTGCGCTCGACCGCCAACCTCGCCCTGCCACTGTTCCTGGACATCGCCCCCGGTCAGGACTGGGTCGAGGTCAAGGACCAGATCAAGGCCGGACTGCGGGAACGGCGCGAACTGAACCAGATGGCCGCCGCCCGGCTCACCGACGTCCCCGAGCCCGCCACCGGCCTGCTGCTGCGCGCCCTCAACGGACTCGGCGTGCGCTTCGGCCGGAATCTGGCCTCGGCCACCGTCTCTCACATGGGTCGCTTCGACCTCGCCGAACTCGCCGTCCCCGGATTCCGGCCCACCGCCGTCTACGTGCTGCCGCAGCACAGCGTCGCCATGCCCCTGCTGTTCGGGATCATGGAATCCGGCGGCAACACCGATCTCACCGTCTCGGCGCGCGGCGGCGCGGGCGTCGAAGAACGGCTCGAAGCCCTGCTCGACGACATCGCCACGATGTTCGAGCGGGTCGCCGGACGCGGCGCGGACCTGGCGTCGTGAGAATCCTGGCCCGCGTGGTGCTCGCGCGGCCGCGCACGATCCTGGTCGTCGTGGTCGCGCTGATGGTGGCGCTCGGCCTGTTCGGCGCGGACGTCGCCGAGCGGGTCAGCGCGGCGGGCTTCACCGACCCGCACAGCGAGTCCGCGCGGGTGGATCGCCTGGTGCAGGAGCGTTTCGGGCCCCGCACCCCCGATGTCATCGCGCTCTACACCGTGCCCGAAGGACGCACCCTCGACGACATCGGTCCCGAGGTGCGTAGGGCGGTCGACGGCATCGACCCCGACCTGTTGGCGCGTCCCGTCGAAACCTATTGGCACAGCGGACCGTTGCTCGCCCCGTCGCTGCGTTCCGCCGACGGCAGGCAGGCGGTCGCGGTGGTGTTCGCGGCGGGCGAGGAAGATCAGCGCATCGCCGCCTTTCCCGAACTCGAAGCCGCCCTGCGGGTTCCCGGCCTCGACACGCGCTTCTCCGGCTACGGCGCGATCTCCACCGAGATCACCCGACAATCCCAACACGACCTGATCCGCGCCGAATCGATCTCGCTGCCCTTGACGCTGCTCGTGCTCGTGCTGATCTTCGGCGGGGTCGCGGCGGCCGGACTGCCGGTGGCGGTCGGCGCGCTCGCGGTCCTCGGCGCACTCGGCGCGCTGCGACTGCTCACCGAACTCACCCAGGTCAGCACCTTCGCGGTCAACATCGCCTCACTGCTCGGACTCGGCATGGCCATCGACTACGGGCTGTTCCTGGTCACCCGCTTCCGCGAGGAATACACGCCCGGCGCGGACGTGGCCGCGGCCGTCGAACGCACCCTCGCCACCGCGGGCCGCACCGTCGGCTTCTCGGCGCTGCTGCTGATCTGCGCCTTCGCGGGCACCTTCGTCTTCCCGCAGGCGGTGCTGCGCTCGCTGGGCTTCGGCGCGATCGCGGCGGTCGCCCTGGCCGCGCTGCTGTCGCTGACCGTCCTGCCCGCGCTGCTCGCCCTGTTCGGCCCGCGCATCGGGCGCGGCGGCGCGAAAGCCCGCACCGAACGGTTCTGGGGCCGGGTCGTGGACGCGGTGCTCACCCGACCGGGAGCCGTCACGGTAGCGGTCGGCGCGGTACTGCTCGCCCTGGCGAGCCCCCTGCTGGGCATCCGACTCGGCGACATCGACCACCGCGCGCTGCCCGCCGACAACACCATGCGCCAGACCGTCGAACAACTCACCGCGGACTTCCCGGCGGCGGGCAGCGGCATCACCACCGTGCTGGGCGGCGTCGAGGGGGCAGTGCCGCAGGCCGCGGCGGTCGACCAGGTCACCGACGCGATCGAAGCCGTGCCGGGGGTGCACCGGGTGACCCAGATCGGGCGCGTGGACGATCTCGTCGTCCTGCACGCCACGCTCGACGCCACCGACCGCGGCGAAGCGGCCACCACGGCGGTCCGCGAGATCCGTTCCCTCACACCACCGCCCGACACCACCCTGCGCGTCGGCGGCGACACCGCCGCCACCCTGGACAGCGTCGACTCCATCGTGCGCGGCATGCCCTGGATGATCCTGGTCATGGTCGGGGCGACCCTGATCCTGCTGTGGACGGCCTTCGGGTCACTCCTGCTGCCGGTCAAGGCGGTGGCCATGGCCTTCCTCAGCCTCGCCGCCACCTTCGGCGTCCTGACCTGGATCTTCTCCGACGGTCACCTGGCCGGACCGCTCGGCGTGGAACCCGGGCCGATCGCGGCGGGCATGCTGGTCCTGATCGTCGCCGTCGTGTTCGGCCTGTCCACCGACTACGAGGTCTTCCTGCTCTCCCGCATGGTCGAAGCCCAAGCCCAGGGGGCCGACACCGCCGCCGCCGTCCGCGACGGCACCGTCCGCACCGCCCGCGTCATCACCGCCGCCGCGGTACTGCTGATCCTGGTCACCGGCGCGTTCACCCTGTCCCCGCTGACCCCGATGCGCTTCCTGGGCCTCGGCATGATCATCGCCCTGCTGATCGACGCCACACTCGTGCGCATGCTGCTGGTCCCCGCCCTGGTGCAACTCATGGGCCCCGCCAACTGGTGGTCCCCGAAGTTCTTCCGCCGACCGCAGCCGAGCATCCCGGCGGCCGTCGAGCGATGACTTCGCGGGGCCGGCAGATTTCGTCACGCGGCGGCGCGGAATCGTAGGCTGGCGGGCATGAACCGTCCGGAGTGGGCCCCGCCGACGACCCGTGCCGAAGCGTTGCTCATGGCGCACGCGGTGGCCGGCGACCCCGAAACCCTCGTCCCGTATCCGCATCCTGGACTCGAGAACGCCGAACACGGAAAAGGTTTCGCCTTCCGCCAGACCATCGCCACCAGCGACGGCGACATCGACGGCTACGTGCTGATCTCCACGGAGGGCTACGGCAGCGGACTGCTGTCCGGGAGCGGACGCACACTGGACGCGGTGATCGCCGCCCACTTGGCCGAAGCGGCGCACGCGAATCGGACCATCCCGGACAGCGCACTCTCGCCCGCTCTGCGCGTCGCCGCGGACGCCTACGACGCCGGCCTCACCAGCGTGGCCGAAGCGCCGGGTCGCGCCGCGCTCGACGACGCCGCCGCCGATTACGCCGACTACGCGCTGCTCACCTTGCGCGGCCACCGCGACCGAACCGTCCCCGCGCGTTCGCTGTTCGCCCGCCACGACCACTTGCTGGAAGGTCCGACCGCAGGCCGCCGCTACACCCGCCCCTGCCCGCGCTGCGGCAGCCCCGCACACTACGAACCCCGCTACCCGCGCGCGGTCTGCGCCGACTGCCGGACCCGCACCACCGACCGCACGGGTCGTCCCGTGAAAGGGTTCAACACCCATATGAGCGGCGGGTTCATCGCCTATTACGCCGACACGGTCGACCCCGCCTCAGAGGAGTGCGTCGAAGTCACCCGGACCGGGGCCTGCCTCATCGGCGGCAGGCCCGCCACCATGGAGGAGGCGTACTTCGGCGGCATCGCCATCCAGATGGTTCCCGAGGACTAGCACCATCCACCGCCGCTACGGTCCCGGCACCAGCCGGATTCTGCGCCTGATCCGGAACGACGCTGAGCATGGTGATCCCAGCGGCGACGACATGTCTCGCGACCGGCCGGTCACCGCGCGTACCCGAATGCCGGCCGGTGGCCCGACGACCTCACGCGGGAGCGCCGAGCGGCGGGTGCTCGAGGACGCGGGGCTTGTACTCGACCAACTGGATGCGGCCGTCGAAGGTGCGGTGCTCGATCATCTCGAGGGCGAGGTCCGGATAGCCGTCGTAGATGCGTTCCGAGCCCGTGGCGCCGGTGATGACCGGGAACATCACGACCCGGAATCGGTCGACCAGTCCGGCGCGCAGCAGGGACCGGGACAGGCTCAGGCTGCCGATCGTGGTGAGCAGCCCCGAACCGCTCGCCTTCATGGCGCGGACCGCCTCGACGGCGTCGTCGCGGACGAGTGTGGCGTTGGCCCAGGTCAGCGGCTCCTCCAGTGAGGAGGAGAACACCACCTTCGACGCTTTGGTGAGCTCGTCGACCGACGCCTCCTCCTCCGGCCGGAACTCGTCCTGGCCATCGGGCACCTGACCGGCCGCGAAGCCCGACATCAGGCGATAGGTGTTCGCCCCCATCAGATACGTGGCCTGCGGCTGCTCGCCGAGCCACGCGAGGTACTCCGGCCCCTCGAGGCCCCAGAACCCGGGCCATCCCTCGCCCGAGGCGTACCCGTCGAGGGAGGTGATGAAGTCGACCAGAAGCTCCGCCATGACGCTGTCCTTTCCTAGGGTGTCGAGAACTATGACCCCCCGGAGCCCCCGAACTCATCGGCCGAGCCCGCACGCATCGTCTCAGAATTTGCCGGTGTGGTGGCGGGTTCGGTGGCCGAGGCAGGCGGTGAGTTCGGTCAGGAAATCGGCGGTGAGGGGTGGCCAGCCCCAGAAGTCGAACGCGAGCGCGCCCAGGGCGAAATCGTCGGCGAAGCGCCAAGCCGTGACGGGGCTCGGTGCGGTGCAGGCGGGGCAGACCACCGGCCCCTCACCTGTGCGTTCCCAGGTCTCGATGGCGTTCGAGAACGGCTGCCACACAACCGGATCGGCTTCCCACCGCCGCGGGTAGTCGATGATGACGGCGGTCTTCCCGCAACGCGGGCAGTTCGCGGAGGCGGGTTCGGTGTCGCCCTGACCGGGATGGTGGGCGTGGCGACCGACGGTGACGGCGACCGGCCCGGGAATCCAGTCCGCACCCCAGTCCCCGGCGATCCGCGACCATTCCGGCCCCGGCACATACCCTCGCTCGACGTGCAGGCTGTACATGGCCTCCCCCGAGGTCTCGCGCAGCAACCACCCCCGCGACACCATCCACTCCACCACGCGCTCGGCGAGCGCACCCGCCTCGGCCGCGTCCACCTCGACATCGACGATCCGCTCGAAGAAATCACCCACCCCGGCATCCTGCCACCCGGCCGACGGTATCTGCTCAGCGCGCTTTCGGCAGTCCGGTAGACCGATGCGGGGCCGCGAACCGGAACGGCCCCGCGCACCCGGGTGATTCGAAAGGGTCGAGGTTGGAACCGCGGGTGGCAGCGGTTCCGACCTCCGGTGGGTGGGTCAGACGGTGGCTTCGATCGGGCGTCGGCGGGCGGGGCCACGTACTGGTCGCGCTTGCCGCCGCAACCGGACGCGACCGCTCGCCGCATCGCCCGACTTTTCCGGACACGGGTGTGTTTCGATGGAACCGTCGTGCGCGCCCGTGCGTCTCACAGAACAGGTGCGAGCGGAGGAAGGGGCGACAGGGATGGCCGTGGAGAGCCCGTTCGGGGCGTATGTGGCGCAGGCCGGGTCGGGGGCGCTGACCGTGCGGATGGAACCGCGGGTCTTCCTCGATCTGGATGCCGCGTGTCAGCGGTTCGTGGACGATCTGACGGTGGCGATGCTCGACGCCCGCGCGCTCGGCGAGAAACAGGGGTGGGGCCTCGGCGAGGACGATCCGCGCCTGACCTCGGCGGTCGAATTGGTGAACTTGTTCCGCGAGAAGGCGTTCGGCGGACCCGACAACGCCTATGACACCCTCGCCGATTTCATCGCGGTCGCCACCGAGTTGCAGACCTTGTTCACCACCCTGCGCGAGACCTACGCGCGCGTCGACGAGGATTTCGCCCGGCGGTTGCGCGAGATCAGGATATGACCGCACGGCAAGGGGTTCCGGCACGGCGTCCGGCGCGCGGGCTCCTCGCGGTGGGCGTGGTCGCGGCGGCGGTCCTGCTCGGGGCCTGCGGGGAAGACGCGACGACACCGACGCCCACGACCGCGAGTGCGACGCCCACGACGTCGGGCGCGGCGGCGAGCACTCCCCCGCGGGCCGAGGCGGGCGGCGAATTCGATCCGTGCGTCGCGCTGACCGAGGGCTTCCTGGCCGAGCACCAGTGGGACGCGCGCGCTCCCGAACGCAAACAGTCGACGGCGGGCGGCCACACCTGGCGCGGCTGCGCCTATCTGACCAGGGCGCGCTACACCTTCCTGGTGCAGACCACCGACACCACCCTGGACCAGGTACGCCGGAGCTTCCCCACCGCGACGGAGGCGAGCTTCGGCGGACGCCGCGCCCTGCGCTACGAGGCACGGCCGGAGACCCCGGGCGGGTGCACGGTCAACATCGAGACATCCGCCGGTTCCCTCTACATCCTCGTGGACGACCCGCGCGGCGCGCATCCGCGCAACCTGTCACCGTGCGACAGCGCCGCGGAGATCGCCGACGCGGTGGCCGGACTGTTGCCCGCCGGGAGCTGAGTCGCCCGGTCCCGACGTCCACGAAACCTGTACCGGCACAGCGAACCACGAACGGGAGATACTGCCGAGATGCCCGAGCCCGCGTCCGATCCGGTCGCCCGTCCGAGTCTGCTCGACTGCTGCCGCGCCGCGGGCGGCATGGTCCGCGGTCTGGTGCGTCCCCGTCCGGTGGACGAGCGATTCCTGCGCACGGTGACCGATGCCGGGCTTCCCACACCGCGCGCGACGGTCGATGTGCGCGCCCTGCCGCAGGTGCCGCGCCTGGTCCCCACCACGGGCGTCGCCGAAGGCGTGTGGCGACCGCGCCGCGTGCCGAGCGTGCTGACCTCGTTCGTGATCCGGCATCCCGACGCGAGCATCCTGGTCGACCCGGCCGTCTGTCGGGACGTGGAACGGCGCGCGCTGTCCCAACTTCCGGGCTTTCTGCGCGCGGCCGTGCGTCCGCCGCGCGACACCGTCGCCACGGTCACCGCGTTGCGCGAACTCCCCGACGCGCCCACCGTGGATTTCGCGCTGCCCACCCACGCGCACTGGGATCACGTGTGCGGTCTGCTGGATCTGCCCGATCTGCCGGTGCGCCTGCACCGCGTCGAACACCGGTGGATCTCCGCGGGCGCGACGGCGCCCGTGGGCGGTGTCCGAGAAGCGCTGCGCGACCGGCCGATCACCCACTACGACCTGGACGGCCCCCCGGTGCTCACCTTCACCCGCAGCCACGATTTGTTCGGCGACGGGTCGGTGGTGCTGGTCGATCTGGCCGGTCACACGCCGGGCAGCGTCGGCGTGCTCGCGCACACCGGGCACGGATGGGTGCTGCTGGCCGGCGACGCCGCCTGGCATCACGTACAGATCGACAAAGTCCGGCAGAAGTCGAGTTTCCCGGGCGATCTGGTCGACGTGGACCGCGACCTGACCTTCCTGACGCTGCACCGCCTGCACTTGGCGCGGCACACCGTGCGCATCGTCGCGACCCACGATCACGACGCGATCCGCGCGCTGCCCGACCCCGCCTGACGGGGCCGGGCGGCTCAGGCGTCGAAGGCGTTCAGGATCTGTTCGGCGGCCAGCGCGGCGGTCAGCGTGCCCGCGCGGACCTGCTGCTCGACCTCGCCGCGCAGGGCCTTGACGGCCGGATTCTGCGCCAGTCTGCGCAGCAATTGGTCGTTGACCATCGTCCAGGTCCAGTCGACCTGCTGACGGCGGCGCTTCTCGTCGAACTCCCCCGCGTCGGTGAGCACCCGCCGGTGTTCCAGGACGGTGTCCCAGAACTTGTCCAGACCGAGCCCTTCCAGGCCGCTCATGGTCAGCACCGGCGGCCGCCACAGCGCGTCGTGCGGGTGGATCAGGCGCAGCGCGCCCGCGAGTTCGCGGGCGGCGGCCTTGGCCTCGATCTCGTGCTTGCCGTCGGCCTTGTTGACCGCGACCAGATCGGCCAGTTCCAGCACGCCCTTCTTGATGCCCTGCAACTGGTCACCGGTACGGGCCAGGGTGAGGAAGCAGAACACGTCGACCATGTTGGCGACCGTCACCTCGGACTGGCCGACACCGACGGTCTCCACCAGGATCACGTCGTAGCCCGCCGCCTCCAACAGCACGATGGTCTCGCGGGTCGCCTTCGCGACGCCGCCGAGCGTGCCCGCGGTGGGCGAGGGGCGGATGAAGGCGTCGCGTTCCAGCGACAACCGCGCCATACGGGTCTTGTCGCCGAGGATGGAACCGCCCGTGCGGGTGGAGGACGGGTCCACCGCCAGCACCGCGACCCGGTGCCCCTTGCCGATCAGCGACATGCCCAGCGCGTCGATGAAGGTCGACTTGCCGACGCCGGGCACACCCGTGATGCCGACCCGGTTGGAGACCGCGGCCGTGGCCGAATCCCCTTCCTGCGGTGTCAGTTCCAGCAGCAGTCGCTGGGCGAGGTCCCGGTGGTCGGCGCGGGTGGATTCGACCAGGGTGATCGCGCGCGCCAAGGCGGCCCGGTCACCGGACCGGACCGACTCGGCGAGTGCGTCGACATCGATGCCGCGGCGTGTGGCCACTCCGGGTCCAGTGGCCGACCCTGCCTCGGTCATTCGCCCGCGCCGTGGCCGAGGGCGGCCCCCAGCTTCTTCAGCAGGTCGATCGCCGCGTCGGCGATCACGGTGCCGGGCGGGAAGATCGCGGCCGCGCCCGCCTGGTAGAGCTCCTCGAAGTCACCGGGCGGGATGACGCCGCCGACGATGACCATGATGTCGGGGCGACCGACATCGGCCAGTGCCTGCCGCAGGGCGGGCACCAGCGTGAGGTGGCCGGCCGCCAGCGAGGACACGCCGACGACGTGCACGTCGTTGTCGGCCGCCTGCCGCGCCACCTCTTCGGGGGTCTGGAACAGCGGGCCCACGTCGACGTCGAAGCCGAGGTCGGCGAAGGCCGTGGCGATCACCTTCTGGCCGCGGTCGTGGCCGTCCTGACCCATCTTGGCGACCAGGATGCGCGGACGACGTCCTTCGGCCTCGGCGAATTCCTCGACCAGTCCACTCGCGGCGGTGATGTTGGTGACCTTTCCTGCCTCGTCCCGGTACACACCCGAGAGGGTACGGATCTCGGCCTGATGCCTGCCGTAGACCTTCTCGAGGGCGTCGGAGATCTCGCCGACCGTGGCTTTGGCGCGCGCGGCGTCGATGGCCAGGGCCAGCAGGTTGTTCTCCATGCCGCCTTCGGACGAGGCGGCGGCGCGGGTCAGTTCGTTCAGCGCGCGCTCGACGGCGTCGGCGTCGCGTTCCTCACGCAGCCTGCGCAGTTTGTCGATCTGCTCGGCGCGCACCCGCGAGTTCTCGACCTTGAGAACCTCGACCTGCTGGTCCTCTTCGACCTGGTACTTGTTGACGCCGATCACCGGCTGCTGGCCGGTGTCGATGCGCGCCTGGGTGCGGGCCGCGGCCTCCTCGATGCGCAGCTTCGGGATGCCTTCGCCGATGGCCTGGGCCATGCCACCGTGTGCCTCGACCTCGGCGATGTGCGCGCGGGCCCGGTCGGCCAGCTGGTGGGTCAGCCACTCGACGTAGTAGGAACCGCCCCACGGGTCGATCGGGCGGGTGGTGTTGGACTCCTGCTGGATGAGCAGCTGGGTGTTGCGGGCGATGCGGGCCGAGAAGTCGGTGGGCAGCGCCAGCGCCTCGTCCAGGGCGTTGGTGTGCAGCGACTGGGTGTGCCCCTGGGTCGCGGCCATCGCCTCGATGCAGGTGCGCGCCACGTTGTTGTAGGCGTCCTGCGCGGTCAGCGACCAGCCCGAGGTCTGCGAATGGGTGCGCAGCGACAGCGATTTCGCGCTCTTCGGGTTGAACTTCGCGACCAGTTCGCTCCAGAGCAGGCGCCCGGCCCGCAGTTTGGCGACCTCCATGAAGAAGTTCATGCCGATCGCCCAGAAGAACGACAGCCGCGGCGCGAACTTGTCGACCTCCATGCCGGCGTCGATGCCCGCGCGGATGTACTCGACACCGTCGGCCAGGGTGTAGGCCAACTCAAGATCGGCGGTCGCGCCCGCTTCCTGGATGTGGTAGCCCGAGATCGAGATCGAGTTGAACTTCGGCATCTTCGCGCTGGTGTAGGCGAAGATGTCGGAGATGATCCGCATGGACGGCTTGGGCGGGTAGATGTAGGTGTTGCGGACCATGAACTCTTTCAGAATGTCGTTCTGAATGGTTCCGGCCAACTGTTCGGGGGTGACGCCCTGTTCCTCGGCGGCCACCACGTAGAGGGCGAGGATCGGCAGCACCGCGCCGTTCATCGTCATCGACACCGAGACCTGGTCCAGCGGAATGTGATCGAAGAGCTGGCGCATGTCCAGGATCGAGTCGATCGCCACGCCCGCCATGCCGACATCGCCCTGCACGCGCGGGTGGTCGGAGTCGTAGCCGCGGTGGGTGGCCAGGTCGAAGGCCACCGACAGGCCCTTCTGGCCCGCCTGGAGGTTGCGGCGGTAGAAGGCGTTGGAGTCGGCCGCCGTGGAGAAGCCCGCGTACTGGCGGATGGTCCACGGCTGATTGACGTACATCGTCGGGTACGGGCCGCGCAGGAACGGCGCGACGCCGGGCACGCTGTCGAGCGGGTAGCCCTGCTCGACCACCGCGTCGCGGTCGGCCTTGGTGAACACCGGCGGCACGTCGATGCCCTCCGGGGTCGACCAGATCAGTTGTTCGGGCGCGTAGTTCGTGGCGGCGGCCGCCTCGGCGACGAAGCGCTCTTTCTGCCCGGCGTCCACGTCGGCGGCCTCGGGGGCGCGCTCGTGCAGCGGCACATCGGCGAAACTGCCGATCACGTGGTCGACTTCGCGTGTGGTCATCAGGCTCCCACCTTCTCCAGCAGGTCGGACAGCGCCGCGACCGCGTCGATCTTCGCGGCCAGGAATCCGTCCGGGCGCTGGGTCTCACTCAGCTCGGCGACGGCCTTGGCGGCCCCGGCCAGCAGTACCGTCGTCACGCCCGCCGCGCGCAGGGCCTCGGCGGCGGGGCCCGCTTCGGTGGCGTAGCGCTTGTCCGCGCCGCACAGCACCGCGATCGACGCGCCCGCTTGTTTCGCGGCCGCGGCGATTCCGTCCACCGCGAGCGGACCGGGGTTGACCGATTCGATGCCGCCCGAGGCGAGCAGGTTGGCGATGAACGTGACGCGCACGTTGTGCTCGGCGACGGTGCCCAGCGGCACCAGCAGCGCCTTGGGACGCGACCCGTGCGCGGCCAAGTGGGCGTCGGAGCGGTCACGCAGGCTCTCGAAGGACGCGCCGTAGCGGGCGGCCAGACCCGCGGCCCGCGCCTGCTCCGAGAGCGGCTTCTCGGCCAGATTCGGGAATTCGTTGACACCGGTCACCGCGAAACGGCGGTGCGCCACGTCGGCGTCGCGCGCGGTCCGGGTGGCCTCGATCTTCTCGGCCAGCGCTCCGGATTCCAGCGCGGCCAGGTAGCCGCCCGCGGCCTCGATCTCACGCATGAACGTCCACGCCGCGCCCGCCAGCGCCGAAGTCAGCTCCTCGACGTACCAGGAACCGGCGCCGGGATCGCGCACGTGACCCAGGTGCGACTCCTCGAGCAGCAGCAACTGGGTGTTGCGGGCCATGCGGTCGGCGAAGGACTTCGACACGCCCAGCTCGCCCGGGGGCAGCGCGGCGTCGAAGGGCAGCACGGTGACGGTGTCCGCGCCGCCGACGCCCGCGCCGAAGGCGGCCAGCGTGGTGCGCAGCATGTTCACCCACGGATCGCGCTGGGTCATCATCGCCGCGGAGGTGACCGCGTGCTGGGGCGCGCCGCCGAAGTCGGGGGCGCCGCAGACCTGGGCGACCCGCGCCCACAACTGCCGGGCCGCGCGGAACTTGGCGATGGTGGCGAACTGGTCGTCGGTGGCGGCGAAGCGGAAGGCGAGTTGCCCGAGCGCGTCGGCGATGTCGACGCCGTCGGCGGTCAGCGCGCGCAGGTATTCGAGTCCGGCGGCGACGGCCGCGCCCAGTTCCTGGGCGTCGGAGGCACCCGCGTCGTGGAAGGCGGTGCCGTCGACGGTCAGGGCGCGGACCGTCTCCGGGCGCGCGATCGCGGCGCGGGCGAGGGCGAGGGCTTCGGACAGCTCGACATCGGCGACGCCGGCGAAGCGGCTGGTCAGCGGGGCGGCGCCGAGGGCGACCACGACGGCCGAGCGATCCGGGGTCCGGTAGTCGTCCAGCGCGGTGTAGAGGTGGCCTGCGGCCGCGGTGACCTGTGCGCCCGCCCGCAGCGTCAGCGGGGCCAGCTCGAACAGCAGGCCGGCCACGGCGGCGGGCACCTGGTCCACCGGAACTCCGCGCTCGCCCGCGTCCAGCCACACAGCGCTGTGACCGACCTCGAGACCCGCCAGGATCTCGCGGTTGGCGGCGGCGCCGTCGGCGGCGGTGACCGGAGCGGTCACGTACCACCCCTGGTGCACGTCGCGCAGGGCGTCGCGGCCGCGCACGAACGGGAACGCACCGGGCAGCGGCTGCTCGGGCAACTCGTCGCGTCGGGTGTACAGGGGGGCGACGGTGAGTCCGTCGTAGGTGGTCTCCGCGAGCAGGTGCTCGGGTTCCTCCGGCAATTCCGCGATATCGACCCGACGGGTCTTCGCCAGCACGCCGGCCACTCCCTTACGCCAAGCGGCGTACTCAGGCACCGGCGTCGCGGCCGGATCTGAAGCAATCGGCACTGCTTTCCCTCTCCACTCGAGCCGGGCACACCGCTGGTGCACTCTCGCAACACCAGCATTCGCCCAGCTCAGCGAGCACTTCGGTTAACGAGCATTCGCCTCGTTTCCACTGATGCTAGCGCCATCACGCCTGACGGTTGACGCTGACCGCCACTACCAACCGGTAACCTGTCGCGGGTGACCTGGCTCTCGCGCAACCGGCGTATCGTCGCGCTGCTGTTCGGCCTCGGCGTCGTCTTCGTCGTCGCGATGCCGGCCCCGCTGCCCACCCCGCAGCGTATCCAGGACTGGGCCGGGTCGGCGGGCCCTTGGTTGCCGCCGGTCTTCTTCGTGATCTACGCCCTGGCCGCGACCGCGCCGATCCCGCGCACGGTCCTCACGATCAGTTGCGGCATTCTGTTCGGCTCGTACCTGGGCAGCGCGATCGCGCTAGGGGCCACCACCGTGGCGGCCGCACTGGCCCTGCTGCTGGTGCGGGCGCTGGACCGCGACCAGGTCGCCTCCCGCCTGACCCACCCCGCCGTCCGCGCGATCGACGCGCGCCTGGAACGACGGGGATGGTTGGCCGTGGGCTCGCTGCGACTGATCTCGTTCGCGCCGTTCTCGATCGTCAACTACTGCTGCGGGCTGTCCTCGGTCCGTTTCTGGCCGTATCTGATCGCCTCGCTGGTGGGATCACTGCCGGGCACCGTGGCCACCGTGATCCTCGCCGACGCGCTCACCGGCGGGACCCATCCCGCCATGCTCGTCGTCTCGGGGATCTGTATCGCGGTCGGCCTGCTCGGGCTACTGGTCGACGCGCGGTGGAATCCGCCGCCGCTGCCCGCACTCGACGCGAGGAAAACGGTCGCGGAATCCGCGCGTTGAATTGAACCAACCGGTCGGATAATTTTGTCTGGACAATTCCGCGCGAACTCGGCATTCACCACGAAACGCGCCGCCGAATCGTCGCGAGTTTCGTTTTCCGGACAGCGCGGGCACGCCCCCGAAAACCCCCGGCGGATTCGCGCCGCGACCACCTCTCCGTCGCGGCGGGTCCACCCGTTCGCACGTGCCCGAAATGTGATGTAACAGCCACACGGACCGGCCCGACTATCACTGCGCCGCCGAAATGCGGTGCCGCCGAACGCGGATCGGAACCCGACCCGCCGCTCGGAATTCACTTACCGCGCGTGTCGAATTCAGATGGGGATGATCGTGACGACTCCGATGCTGTCCAAAGGCCAGAACGCACCGCTCCCGGAGGAGGCGACCGGAATCGACGTGGTGCTCGGATGGACCGAATCCGATATCGAGGTCGACGCGTCCGCGCTGCTGCTCGGCGCCGGCGGAAAGGTCGGCTCCGACGCCGATTTCGTGTTCTACAACCAGCCCGAATCGGCCGACGGCTCGGTGCGCTTTCTCGGCCGTTCCACCACCGAGGACGGCGCGCAGGCCCGCATCGCGATCGACCTGACGACGGTCCCCGCGGGCGTGGAGACGATCGCGCTGGCGGGCAGCGTCGCCACCGGCACCTTCGGCGACCTCGGCAAACTCGCCTTCCGCGTGGTGGATTCGGCGGGCTATCTGCTGGCCGAGTACGTCACCGCCGACGCCACCGTCGAATCGGCCTTCGTCTTCGGCGAGATCTATCGGCGAAGCCCGCCACCAGGCGCGCGGGAGAAGTCGGCCGGCGTTCGGGAGTTCGCACCGCCAAGCGGGTGGCCCGCAAACCCAAGCCGATCAAGTTCGAACTCGCCGAGGTCGACACCTGGCAGCCCGCGCGACTGTTCTCGGTGTTCGGGGTCGGGGCGGGCGAGGAGCAGGAACAGCGCGCCACCTCGGCGTTGATCGCCACCATGCAGGCGGTGCGGCCGTTGGCGCGGGCGCTGTGCGCGCGGATGGGCGCGCCCGCGGGCGCGTTCGAGGGATACGTGGAGGTGCGCTACGAGCGCGGGGATTCCACGGTCATCCCGGACGCGGTGCTCAAGGTCGTGCGGGGCGGGCGGGTGTGGACCGGCCTGCTCGAGGTCAAGACCGGCACCGGAAAACTGCGGCGCGAACAATTGGAGAGCTACCTCGACGTGGCCCGTCGCAAGAAGTACGACGCCGTCATCAGCCTGACCAACGACGTTCCCGCGGGTGCGGGCGAACTGCCGGTCGAGGTCGACCGCCGCAAACTCGCCAAAGTGGCACTGCGGCACCTGTCCTGGGCGGAGGTCGCCCACGAGGTCAGGATGCTGCTCGCGCACGGCGGCATCGAAGACGACCTGCAAACGTGGCTGACCGGGGAATTCCTGCGCTACCTGGAACATCCACGCTCGGGGGTCACCGAATTCGTGGACATGGGCAGGCACTGGGTCGCGGTCCGGGAGGCGATCACGGCGGGTACCCTGCGCGCGGGCGACCAGAAGGGCGCGGCGGTCGCCGAACGGTGGGTGTCGCTGTCGCGGCACCTGGCGCTGCGACTGACCGCCGAACTCGGCGTCACCGTCAAACACGTGCTGCCGCGCAGGCACCAGTCCGACCCGGCCGCCCGCAACGCCGCCGTCGCCGACCGACTGGCCGCCGACGGCGTGTTCGAGGCGGTGCTGCGCATCCCCGACACCGCCGGCGACCTGGTGGTGGTCGCGGATGTGCGGACCAATCGGATCCGCTGCCGGATCGCGCTGGACGCCCCCGACGAGGGCACCCCCGGTCGTCGGGTCTCGTGGCTGGTGCGCCAACTGGCCGACGCGCCGGGCGAGGTCCAGGTCGAGGCGAGTTTCGCCGAACGCGGCGGGGTCACCTGCGAACTGCTCAGCACGGTGCGGACGAATCCGAAGACGCTGACCGAGGGACGCTCCGGACCACTGGCGACTTTCGGGCTGGAACAGGCTTTCACGATGGGCGGCAGGCGATCCGGCACCGCCGCGAGTTTCATCACGACGGTGACCGCCGCGGTGGACGCGTTCTACGGTTCGGTGGTGCAACCGCTGCGCGGGTGGGTGCCCGCCGCGCCGAAGCAGTCCGACGCGCCCGCACCCGATGCCGCGGGCGGCGCGGCGGGATGAGGCCCGCCCGCACCGCCCGCACCGCCCGAGCCGTCGGCGATGCCGGGGTGCGGCGGATCAGCGGGCCGCGCTGGCGGTGAGGTCGTCGAGCAGGATCATGACCTCGCCGCTGCGCTTGACGATCTCGGTGAGGCGCAGCCGCAGACCGAGCACGGCGGCGTCGGTGAGCGGCGCGGTGAGCACGTGCTCGGCGCGCTGCCATTCCGCGCCCGCGGACACCCGGCCCAGCAGCACTTCGGCCGGGTCCTCGGCGGTGCCGACGCGGGCGTAGACGTGCAGCGCGGCGTGCGGCGAGCGGATCCACAGGTTCAGCCCGCCCAGCAGGCCCGGGATCTCGAAACTCTTACCGGGCTTGGGCGTGAGCTCGATGTCGAGGCCCTCGGCGGCCGCGCGGACCAGCAGGGCCACGGCGCGGTGGTCGGCGCCCGCCGCACCGTCGGCGTACTTGCCCGGATTCTTGCTGGGAGCCCCCTCCACGAAAGTGGTGATATGCGTGCGGTCCGCGCCCGGACCGGCGAGATCCCAGTTGTTCTTGCTCTCGAAGTCGTCCAGCAGCACCTCGACCGATGCGTCCGACATCCCCGTGTTCCCTTCCTGGTGTTGAGCCGAACCGGTGCCGGTTCACCTGCACGGTACGCGCCCGCGAATCCGACTGCGCCCCAACCTCGGCGTGCCATTCCCGGCGGGTTGCCCGTGAACCCGGATTGTGTGTTTCCTCTCGAAAACATCTCCGCTGACGCGAAAACTCACGCGCCCGAGCGGGACTGGGCGAGAATGGTCGTGCCGAGATCCGGCATCGAGGGGATGTGTCGGCGCGTCGGCGCCGACGGAAAAGTGGGGAAAGACAATGACAGTGAAGAAGTTCGCCGCCACTGCTCTACTCGCGGTCGCCGCGACCGGCGTCACCGCGGGCGTGGCCGCGGCACAACCTGTTCCATCGTCGGAATTCGCCGTGCGCGGGGTCGATCGCGGCGTCAGCTACGTCGCCGCGCCCACCGCCGACGGCCGGGGAATCACCGCCACCGTCGAGTCGGGACGGTTCCTGCCGGCCGCCGACAGTCGGTCGGTGACCCTCACCGACGCCGCGGGCGCCGTGGTCGCCACCGTGCCGCTGGGCCTGCAGGCCGCGGGCACGACGATCGCGCTCACCCCCGGCATCGACGCGGACGGCCGCACGCTGACGCTGCGTCCGCACGCCGAGGCCGCCCAGACCGCGCAGGCGATCGACGAGGCCGCCGACACCTTGGCCCGCAAGCAGTACAACGCGGGCGTGGGCGCGGTGATCGGCGCGGGCATCGGCGCGGTCATCGGGTTCTTCCTCGGCGGCGTCGGCGCGCTGGTCACCGTCCCGATCGGGGCGGGCATCGGAGCGCTGATCGGCTACTCCACGCCGTGACCGCGCGTCGCCGGTGCGCGCCCGCCGCGCACCGGCGACCCCGGGCGGCCCTTCCGTCCGCTCGCCCCGGCCGGCTACGATGACCAAGCGCTCGCTCGTGTCAGCCCAGCCCGCGTCGCCGCGGGCATCCGCACGCGCGGGCCGTCGAATCCGGAGGAAGGACAGCACGTGAAGCGCAACCTCAACTGCCCCTGCGGCGAATCCATCGTCGGCGTGGACGAGGACGACCTGGTCGCCAAGACCCAGGCCCACCTCGCCGAGAAGCACCCCGGCCACGACTACAGCCGCGAAGAGATCCTCTTCATCGCCTACTGAGCTTCATCGCCCAGTTGTCGTTGGATGCCCTGCGCGTCGCGCACCCGGTCCTCGGCCATCCGCAGCACCAGATCCCCGCGGCGCACCCCGGCCTGTTCGGCCGGTCCGCCGCGCACCACTTCGACCACCCGCACCCCGGTCGAGGCGCTGGCGCGTTCGGCGAGTTCGACGCGGGCACCCCGACCACGCCGAGATAGGCCCGCCGGATGCGCCCGTCGGCGCGCAAGGTGTCCACGATGCGGCGTGTGGTGGCGTTGATCGGCACCGCGAGCCCGAGTCCGACCCCGGCCACGCGCGTCACCACCCCGATCACCCTTCCTCGCGAATCGGCCGGCGCGCCACCGCAATTCCCCGGCACCGAGGCCGCGTCGGTCTGGATGACGTCCTCGATGACGCGCCCCGCCCGGCGCGAGGACACCGGGACGGCGCGACCCAGCGCGCTCACCACGCCCGCGGTCACCGACCCCGCCAAGCCGAGCGGACTGCCCACCGCCACCACCAGTACCAGGATGCGCGCGCCGTATCGGGGACACGCCGAATTCGACTCCGGCACGGATGAATTCGAGGCATCGCCCCCGTGAACGGACGGTGCGCCTAGCGCGGACCGCCGCGTCGCGCGACGTACACCGAGACCGCGACGACGGTCAGCACCGCGGCGGGCAGCGCGATCAGCACGCCGTACTCCCAGTCCGGCAGGCCGGCGCGCAAGCCGTAGAGCGCGGCGAGCAGGGTGGGGGTGAGCAGCGCGGCGGTGACGGTGGTCAGCACCTTCACCGTCCGGTCGCGATCCACGTCCAGATGCGCGCGCAGCGATTCCAGCGTGTAGCGCACCCGGTCGTGCTCGAGGTGCGCGTGCTCGGTGACGCTCTCGATATCGGCGATCAACCCCGCCATCGGCGCGTCGAGTTCGGGGGCGTGCACCCCGACCTGACCGCGCAGATGCCCCGCCGCCCTGGACAGATACCGCTGGGTCTCGCGCACCTTGGCCAGATCGGCCTCGATGCCGTTCAGGCTCGCCGACGCCGACCGCAACCGCGCCCCGGCGGGCCCCCGGTTGTCGGCCGCGGCGTCGAGTTCGGCGCGCACGCTCGCCAGGCGCAGGCCCTCCGCGTCCACGATCCGCTCGCAATGCTGGTTCAGCGCCCACAGCACCGCGTACATCACCCCGCGCGAGGAGGCCGTCAACAGGGGTTTGCGCCCCATCAGCGCGATCGCCTCGTCGAAGGGCGCGAACGGCTCCGACGGTTGCAGCGTCACCAGGAACTCCTGGCCGAGAGCGAAGACGATGATCTCGGCGGTCAGCGCGTCGGGCGCGCCCGCGGGAAAGCCGAGACCGCCGTCGCGGTGGTGCACCACCACCGGCAGGTAGAGGAAATCCCCTGCCCCGCGGGCGTGGTCCTCGAAGTCGACGCCCAGTCGATGGCGCAGTTCGGTCGCGGTCTCGGTGTCGCCGACCGACAGCGGAATCCAGTATTTGCCCAGTACTTCGGTATCGAACCGGTCGAAGGGCATGCTCGTGTGGAACCTGTCCAACGGTGCGGGCGCGGTGGAGGATCGCACCGCTATCCGCCCCGCGGTCGTGCCGGCGGTGTGCCCTGTGTTGCCATGGCGAGATACTCCAGACTCGGGAGGTCGGTCGGATGGGCCGCGCGCCACGGCGCACGAATTGCGCGGTCCCACATTAGAAACCGAGGAGTACTCACGTCAATCGGGACACAGGTTTCGCGGCGGACATTACGATGTCCGCTCGGTCACCGAGGGGGCGCGCAAGTGCGGATCCTCCAGCGCGGCGGGCCATCTGTCGATCCCGGTCGGCGGCAGGATCGGCGGGTTCAGCAGGGCACGAACCCGACCCGCGTAGTCCTCCCCCGCCACCTCGCTGCCCGATTCGAGCGGATTCATCGTGTCGGCGGCGGCCAGCCACCCCGCCGCCTGCCGCCAGACCTCCACGCGGTTCAAGGGGTCGTTCGCATCGGGTTCCAGCACCACGCCGCCGTATTCGGGCGCGAGGAGCAACGCCGAACCGAGATGCCGCAGGCACCGGCCCGTCCCCCGCTCGTCGGCCAGTGCCCGGTAACCGTTGAGCGCGGTCAGCCAACTACGCAGCGCGGGCGCGGAATCACCGCGCATCCAGCACAGGACACCGGTGATCTCGTGGGCGTGCACTCGTCCGCCGGGATCGCGGCCACGCTCGGTCCGGGAGAAGACCAGATCCAGCCGGTCCTCGGCCGCTTCCAGCCTGCCGCGCCGCAACTCGACCACGGCCAGGTTGATCAGGGTGCAGACCTCGGCGCTCACATCGGCGCGCGGTTGTGTCCACCAGACCCGTTCGAGGCGGGGAGCGGCGGCGTCCGGCAGCGGCCACCGACCGCGCAGATCACGTTGGGCCCTGTCGTGTACCCAGCGCGCGGTGATCGATGTGGACCACTGCCGGGGACGGAAACGCCGAGGCCGGAACCGCCACGATCGCGTACTGCGCGGTCGAATCAGTCGGCGGCGCACAAGGAACCGATGAAGCCGTCTCGGCAACAGGCGAGGTCGCGGTCCGACCCGCAGATCATGCCCCGCCCGCACCGCGAGCAGGTCGTGATGCAGCGGGAAGCGCCGCATCCGGGGAATCCGGCACACGAGGTCGCACAGGACGCGGAACTCGGCGGGCGGCTCGGCGGCCGAGCCGACGTACCAGACTTCCAGGGCGTCGAGGATGCGTACCAGGTCGGGCAGCGACGAGTCGGGCACGGTGCGGCGCGCGGCCGCGGTGCCCGCACATCCTCGGATCACCGCGCGCAGCATCGGTTCGGTCGTCGAGAACCACCGCCGGGCCGACAGCGCGTGGTCGAGGTGATCGGAGGCGACCGCCCAGGCACTCGCGCGGTCGGCGTAGCGGCGCAGCAGAGCGCACAGCGCCGCGGCCCAGGCCGGGTCCGCGCGCATGAGCGCGACGCCCGAAGTGGCCGCGGGATCCGAAGCAACCAGCGGCACTTTCGCCAAGCGATACCCCCAGGCGTCCACCGGGACCAGCACGCCGAGTGACACCAGGTGGTCGCGTAGCGCGGTCGCGGTCCGGAAACGTCGCCTCGCGGTGGTCGCCGGGAGATGGTCCGGCGCGTCCGCGATCGCCGCCAACACGACCAGCAGCGTCGCGTTGTCGTATTCCCGCAGTGGCAGGTCGCGCAGGATGGCCGCCTCGACACTGTTCATCGGCAGGCGATCGGGCTCGGCCGGAGGTGGCCGCGGCGGTACGCCCGCGACCTCCGGTCCCAGATCCTCCAGGTCCTCGAGCAGTTCCAGGCGGTCCGCGAGGCGCTCGTCGTCCCGTCGGCGCCCGAGCCAGCGATAGCCCGCGAAGACCAGCCCGCCCGCGACCAGCAGCACCGAGAAGATGCGCAGGGTGCCGGCGAGGGTCTTGACCACTTCGGTGTCGCCGAAGGAGTTCACGACCAGGTTGCGGCCCAGTTCCAGGGTGATCGCCGAGGACAGGACGGGGGCGGAGCCGAGGATGCCGCGCCACAGGGTGGAGCGGGGTGCGCCGCGGGCGGTCACGGGTCGGTTCTGGGGTGTGGTCATCGCACCGCGCCTCCGGTCAGTCCGGGTACCAGCCAGCGCCGCCAGGTGAGGACGAGCAGCAGGACGGGGACGGCGGCGGAGAGCAGCGATCCGGCGGCCAGGCGCGCGGAGTTCTCCTCGAACTGGCGGGCTTCGCCCCACATGAGCAGCGACCACGGACTGCCGCCCGCGCCGCCGAGCAGGAATCCGACGCAGAAGTCGTTCCACACCTGGATGAGTTCGAGGACCGCGACCGCGCCGAGAGCGGGCCAGGTGGTGTCCAGGACGCGGCGCACGGTCGTGGCGGGGGTGGCGAGGCCGTGCAGGGCTTCGGCGGCGGGGCTGTCGGCGGGGGCCAGCAGTGCGGCGCGCAGGATGAGGATCGCGATCGGGATGCCGGCGGCGGCATGCACCAGGATCAACGGGCCTTGGGTGCCGGACAGGCCGCTGCGTTCGACCGCCCAGGCGATGGGGCCGAGGTAGGTCTGCACCGGCAGGACCGCGAGCACTACCAAGGTCACCACCGCCAGGCGGGCCCGGGTGCTGCCGGTGCGTCCCGCGGCGAGTCGGTGGGCGGCGGGGACGGCGGCGGTGACGACCAGCAGTGTCGCGAGCACGGCCACCCACGCGGTGGTGGCCAGCGAATGCAGCAGCGCTTGGTCGCGGGGCAGGCCGGTGAGCGCGTCGAGTTGGAATCCGTAGGGGCCGTAGAACACCGCGATCCCCAGGACCAGCAGCGGGGCGGTGAACAGCACGAACACGAGGACCGCGAGTACGCGTCTGCCGAATCCGGAGCGTTCGCGGATCGCGCGGACACGGACGGCGCTGCCGCCGGTCGGGGCCGGGCGTTGGCTGCCGATGTCGGTTTGGAAGTACCAGGCGATGGCGCCGACGAGGGCGGCCAGCGGCAGCGCGTAGACGGCTTCCGGGCCGACACCGGATTCCGGGTCACCGGCCAGCCGCCACCAGAACACGGTCGCGCCCTGGTTCCACTCCTGCAACGGCCACGGTACGCCGATCAGCACCACGTCGAACATCCGCGCGGCGGCCACGCCGATTCCCGTGGCCAGGACCAGCACCACCGGGCGCAGTTCGCGCAGCAGTCGCTTGCCGTGCTCCCACCGGTCCGCACCGACCTCGTCCAGGTGCGCCGCGCGCACCGGATCGGACCGCACGGCCTGGATGCCGTCGCGCAGCAGCGCGGTGGCGAACCCGAACCAGGTCCACGCGAACGCGACGGGCGGCAGCAGGAAGAACCAGGCGGTCATCGTGGAATCGCTGCCGATGTCGAGGAATTCGGCCACCCGCTGGAAGATCAGGCGGAAGGCCACCCCCGACACCAGGGCGGCCACGGCGCAGGGCGCGACCAGCGGCAGCCACAGCCACCACCGGTCCCCGATCCGCAGGGCCACGAACAGCGCGGTCGCGACCACGGCGACGGACACCAGCACCACCAGCAACGTGTAGAGGTAGGCGATCGCGCCCGTCGGGGTGAGCGCGAACCCCACGCCCGCCGCCGCGCCCGCGACCACCGCGCCCGTCACCGTGAACAGGATCAGCTTCTGCCGATCGCGCCGCTCCGCCTGCTGCCGCTGGTCGGGGGTTCGCTGTCCGCGCGGTGTGTCCACGCGCGGTAGTCGACGGCGCACCAGCACCGCGCAGATCACCGCGACCACGCCCACCGCGCACCACAGCGGCACCTCGGGGGTGGTGGCGACGGCGAACCCGACGGTGACGGCGCTCGGCACGATCAGCACCGCGGTCACCAGCAGCACGGCGGGCGCCGACCACAGCAGGCTCACCCAGCGGATCGGATGGCCGCCGGGCACCGGCGCGCCGCGCATCGGCCGGGTCGCCAGTTCCAGTACCAGCCCGTGCGATCGGATCTCGGAATTCGCGCTCACCGATGCCGCCGTTCGATCTCGTCCAGTCTGCGCACGGCCTGCTCGACCGCGGGTTCCACCGCGCCGGCCCGATCACCCACCCGGCGGAGGAAATCGGTGAGCACCGGCCACAGCCCGTCGCGTCCGCCCATCGCGCCGACCCGCTCGGACAACTCGAAGACCCGGTGTTCGGCCAACTCCGCGATCACCGGACGCAGGAACGGCGAATAGTCCGCCACCGTCTGGTGATTCGGCCCGAGGAACCCGCCGTACCGCTCGATCCACGGTTTCGGGGCCGCGGCGGTGCTCAGCGCGGCGACCACCTCCCCCGCGGCGGACGCGGCGCGCGAGGTCACCACCGCCACGTCGCCGCCGACGATGCGGGGACGCGTCCCGCCCGCGCGGATGGCCGGGAACCACGTGGTGCCGACGACGTCGTCCGGGCGCTTCGCGTGGCGCAGGCATCGGCGCACGATCGGTTCGGCGAAATCGGGCATCACGACCATCACGGCGGTGCGGTGGTCGAACACCTCGCGCACCGCGTCCGGGAACTGGCGGGTCAGCGCGTGACCGACGCCGCGCGCGGAGGGCACGCTCCACAGCGCGCCCAGGTAGCCGAGCGCGGCGCGCACCGAGGGCCGGTCCCAGCGGCGCGGCACGATGCCGTCGGCCAATTCGTCGTAGTCCTCGGGTGATTCGGCGCGGAGCATGTTCTCGAAACTGTCGGTGAGCACCCAGCCGTCGGCTCCCGCCAAGGCCAGCAGGCGCACCGGCGCGTCGGACAACCCCTCGGCCGCGCGGATCCAGTCCTGGACCGTCCAGGCGTCCGGGTCGCCGAGTCCGTAGCGGCGCACCGCTTCTCGGTCGTACCAGACCAGCGATTTCGCCGACGCCTTGAACGGCACGCCGTAGGGCAGTCCTTCGTGGTACAGCAGTTCGCGCCAATAGTCGGCGTAGCCCGGCGACCACAGTTCCGGTTTCAGCGCCTGGAGCCTGCCACGGGCGGCGAGCGCGCCTACCCGCCCGACCTGCGGCATCATCACGATGTCGGGGGCGGCGGCGCCCGCGGAACTGACCGCGGTGTCGATGTCGTCGCCCAGCGGCACCACCTCGATGTCGACCGGCGTCGCCAGATCGGCCAGCACCGTGCGGAAGGCCGCCAATTCCGCGCCGCTCCAGGCGACGGCGACGCGCACCGAGCCCGAATCGACGGTCAGGCCGGGAGCGCAGCCCGCCGCCAGAGGCAGCAGCATCCCCGCTCGCAGCAACGATCTCCGCGAGACCATGAACCCCCGATGCCGTTTCCGGACAGTGGGTTCCGATTATGCTCGCCGCGCCGCGCTCGCGCAGCGGCATTCGCGCGGCGGGCTGCCCCCAGTTCCGGTGGCAGAGCGGGAGAACGGATTCAGCGGTCGCCGCGGGCGGCCGCGTGCACCGCGACCAGACGGGCCGCGCGAATGGCGTCCCAGAGCGGGCGCAGCAGCGCGTCCTGCGCCCCGATGGCGCTGGCCGAGGTCGGCGAGGAGGCCGGTTCCCGCTGCGCGACAGTGAGAATCGCGGCGACGTGGTCGGCGGTGTCGAGAATGCGTCTGGCGCGCAACGGAATCGACTCCGGGTAGTCGTGGCGCGAATAGTCGGCCAGTTCGGCCTCGATCAGCTCGCGCGGATCGGAGTCGACCGCGCCGACGGCGGTGGTGTGCAGTTTCATCAGCGCGTCGGCCGCGTCCCGGACGGCCTCGCGCATCGTGTACTCGGCCTCCCCCAGCGCCATCTCCGGCCCCGGCTCGGGCGGGATCGGCACGCTGTAGATCGTCCACTGCACGGTGTCCTCTTCGACCCACAGCGGAATCAGGCCGATGCCCTCCGCGCCCGGCGCGCCCACCAGCAGTCCTTCGCCCGCCTCGACCGCGTCGGTGGCGAACACCGTGCCCACCGGCAGCCCCCGCACATCGCCGGGCACCGGCAGCACCAACCGCAGCCACGCCTCCGCACCGGCCGCGGCCTCCCGAATCACCTTCAGCAGCGCCATCATTCCGCTGCCCGCGACCGCGCCGCGCGAGGACCACGGCAGGTCGGAGCGACCGCCGGTGACCGGGTCACCCGCGGCGATGGTGTGGGTGGGGGCCCAAGCCTGTAGGGCCCCCAGCACATCGTCGGGCGCACTGGTGCCTGCCAGCCAGGAGCCGGCCCACACCGTGAGCGTGGCACTAGGAGAGCACATAATCACCGAGCATAATGGGTGCGCCGCGACGGCGGGCGGCTGTGGCACAACCCTGGTGAGCTGCGGATCGATCCGACCCGCCGGTTCCGCCGCCCCGAAATCCAGGCCCCTGGACCGCCCTCGCGCGTGCTACTCGGGTTCGGTGACGAAATCGATGAGCCGCTCCACCGCCCCGAGGAGCGGCGATTCCAGGTCACGGAAGCCTGACACGCTCTCGTACACGCGACGCCAGCCCTGCTGCGGAGTACCCCACCCGAGCCTGCGGCAGACGCCGGTTTTCCAGTCCTCCCCGCGCGGCACCGAGGGCCACGCCCGGATCCCGACCGCCGCCGGGCGCACCGCCTGCCACACGTCGATGAAAGGATGACCGGTGACGAGCACGTGCGGGCCGAGACCGGTGGTGAGCTGGGTCTCCTTCGACCCTTGGACCAAGTGGTCGACCAGGACGCCGACGCGCCTGCCCGGCCCCGGACCGAAGTCGGCGAGCCGCGCGGCGAGGTTGTCCAACCCTTCGAGATGTTCGACCACCACCCCCTCGACCCGCAGATCGTGACCCCACACCCGTTCGACCAAAGCGGCGTCGTGCACGCCCTCCACCCAGATCCGGCTGCCCCGCGCGACCCGGGCGCGCAGGCCCTCCACCCGGGTCGACCCGGACGCCGACCGTTCGGGGGCACGCGGCGCGGCGGCCGGTTTGGTCAACGTCACCGGTTCGCCGTCGATCAGGAACGCGGCCTCGCGCAACGCGAACAGTCGCACCGCGCCCCGCGCGTCCTCGAGTCGAACGAACTCACCGTCGTAGCTGCGTTCGAAACCGACCACGGCCCCGCAGAATCCGGTCGCGGCGTCCTCGACCACCAGGTCACGCTCGGCCACCACCGTCGGGACGGCCCGCTTCCGCGTCCGGGGATGTCCGGAGAAGATGTCACCGTATTCGCGCCCGCTCACGCCCACGAAACTAACATCGGCGGTCACAGACTGTTGGCCAGCAACGCGTACTGCGCGGCGACGCGTTGGCGCACATCGGGTTCGCTGTCGCCCGCCACCGCCGCCACGTAACGCTTGTAGGTGAGGAAGCACTGGTAGCGGTACTGGGTCTCGGTGTCGCCGCGCCGATTCAGGTGCTGGCACGTCGCGCCGGGCACCTCGTGCGGGGCCTCCACCGGATCGAATTCGTCACCCGCGCCCGCCATCAGATCCGCCGCCAGCGCGGGCGCGTTCGCGGCGTCGGCCACCCGCAGCACCCAACTGTTGTCGATCACCGCCACCGACTGCACACCGCGCGTCTGCACCGTACGCGCCATCACCGCCTGATTCGAGTCGCCGTGCACCAGCGCCGAGGGCGGATGCACCACGAAGTAGTCGGGGTCGACCTCCCGGTCCCGGTCCTCGACCACCACCCGGGCCAGCATGTTCTCCGGGTCGACACGCAACGAGTCCAGTCGGTTCACCGGCGTTGGGGCGAACGCGCGCACCGCGGGCACCTCCACCCGCAACGTATTGCCCACCCATTTCAGCAGGTCCTGTTCCTCGGCGGCGGGCCGCGAGACGAACACGAACAACACGTATTCGCCGACCGCGACGAAGGCTCCCATATTCGCCACCCCCGGCCGCCAGTGGATCAACGCGTCCGGATAGTCGGGGTGACGCACCCGCCGGTTCTGCTCCGGCGCCACCTGGAAATCGACGTCCTCCAGGTCGCGGGCGGCCTGCGCGGCGACCGACGCGCTCGGGAAACGCATCAGCAACTGGAGCACGATGGTGTCCGGACTCGGACCGGTGTGGGTCTCCTCGAACGGGACGAACGGACGGTCCGCGCCCATCGCCCGGTAGGCCACCACCATCTCGTGCCGATCCAGCACCGGCTGCGACACCGTCGCCAGATAGCCCGCCACCGCGCCCGCGCTGTCGGCCACCACCCCGGAATCCACGCCCGCGCTCAACGACGGATCGATCCGATAGACCGGCGCCAGCGCGTCGGCCATCCGCACCCCTTCGAGCACCGCGCCGCCGCCGTGCGAATCCTGTTCGTAGACATGGCGATCCACCGGGTACGGCCCGACCTCCAGGCCGCGCACGTCCGGTTCGCCCGCGACCGGGGCCCCCGGCACCCCGCAGGCGGTCAACAGCGCCACCAGCGCGGTTCCCGCGGCCAACAACGTCATCCGTGCTCGGAGCATCTCGGTGGTATCCCTCGTGAGTCGGTGCGGCGGTGGCACCTCCCAACCGCCTACACCGTCATCGCGACGCGCCCGTCCGGCGCAACCGACACCGCGCGCCCGGACCTATTCC
>NZ_BAGG01000076.1 GCF_000308695.1 Nocardia takedensis NBRC 100417
CCGCCACCACGACATCGGCGGCCGAGGTGACGGCGGGTAGGTCGGTGGTGCGCGAATGCGCGATCGTCACCGTCGCGTTCTCGGCAAGCAGCAACTGGGCCAGCGGCTTTAG
>NZ_BAGG01000075.1 GCF_000308695.1 Nocardia takedensis NBRC 100417
GAGCCGGAAACTGCGCATCGCGTCCCGGTCGCGGTCGTGCCCGACCAGATACCAGCGGCCGTGCCTGGTGACCACGCCCCACGGTTCCACATCGCGCATGAGATAGGGCGCGTTGACCGCGCCCCGGTGTTCGAATCGCACCGCCTGACCGGCGTCGATCGCCGCGAGCAGTTTGCCCAGCACCGGTTCGGAGCCGCGGGTGCGGGCGGGCACCGCGGGCACCGAGGCCACCGCCGCGTCGGTCTCGACGTGCACGCCCGCCGCGCGCAGCTTGAGCAGCGCGCCGTCGGCCGCCGCCGACAACTCCGGGGACTCCCACATCTGCACCGCGACGGCGACCGCGGCCGCTTCCTCGTCGGTGAGCTCGATATCGGGCAGTTCGTAGGCGTCGCGGTTGATCCGGTAGCCCTCGACCGAGGAGTAGCGGCCCACCGGGCCGACCTCCAACGGGATCCCCAGATCGCGGAGTTCGTTCTTGTCGCGCTCGAACATCCGGCTGAACGCCTCGTCGCTAGCGGACTCCTCGTACCCCGCGACACTGTCCCGGATCCGCTCCGCGGTCAGAAACTGCCGGGTCGACAGCAGCGCGATGACCAGATTCATCAGCCGCTCGACCTTGGATATCGCCACCCGATAGAGGGTAATGCGCCCCGCAAGCGGCGCGCGCGGCGGCGCGCTGTTCGAATGCCGGACACCGGCGGGTCCGGTCCGGGAGTCGTCGTCGCCGACGACCCCGGACCGGTGCGACTACATCGAGGCGATCAACCGGTCGACGCGCTCGTCCACCGAGCGGAACGGGTCCTTGCACAGCACCGTGCGCTGGGCTTGGTCGTTGAGCTTGAGGTGCACCCAGTCGACGGTGAAATCGCGACCGGCTTCCTGGGCGGCGGTGATGAAATCGCCGCGCAGCTTGGCCCTGGTGGTCTGCGGCGGGGTGTCGACCGCGGCGTCCACGGCCTCGTCCTCGGTGATCCGCTTGGCCAGACCCTTGCGCTGGAGCAGGTCGAACACCCCGCGTCCGCGCTTGATGTCGTGGTAGGCCAGATCCAGCTGGGCGATCTTGGGATCGGACAGCTCCATCGAGTAGCGATCCTGGTAGCGCTGGAACAGCTTGCGCTTGATCACCCAGTCGATCTCGGTGTCGACCTTGGCGAAATCCTGCGCCTCGACCGCGTCCAGGGTGCGACCCCACAGGTCCACGACCTGGTCGATCTGCGGGTCCCGGTCCCGGTTGCGCAAGTGCTCGACCGCGCGGGCGTAGTACTCGCGCTGGATGTCGAGGGCGCTGGCCTGCCGCCCGCCCGCCAACCGGACCGGACGCCGCCCGGTCAGGTCGTGGCTGACCTCGCGGATGGCCCGGATCGGGTTGTCGAGGGCGAAATCGCGGAACGACACTCCCGCCTCGATCATCTCCAGCACCAGCGCCGCCGTGCCGACCTTGAGCATGGTCGTGGGTTCGGCCATGTTGGAATCGCCCACGATGACGTGCAGCCTGCGGTACTTCTCCGCGTCGGCGTGCGGTTCGTCACGGGTGTTGATGATGGGGCGCGAGCGGGTGGTCGCCGAGGAGACGCCCTCCCAGATGTGCTCGGCGCGCTGGGACAGGCAGAACGTGGCCGCCTTGGGCGTCTGCAACACCTTGCCCGCACCGCAGATCAACTGTCTGGTCACCAGGAACGGCAACAGCACGTCCGAGATCCGGGAGAACTCGCCCGCGCGCACCACGAGGAAGTTCTCGTGGCAGCCGTAGGAGTTGCCCGCGGAGTCGGTGTTGTTCTTGAACAGGTAGATGTCGCCGCCGATACCCTCTTCGGCCAGTCGCTGCTCGGCGTCGATCAGCAACTCCTCCAGCACCCGCTCACCCGCGCGATCGTGGGTGACCAGCTGATGCAGGTTGTCGCATTCGGCCGTGGCGTACTCCGGATGCGAACCGACGTCGAGGTACAGCCGAGCACCGTTGCGAAGGAACACGTTAGAGCTACGGCCCCAGGACACCACCCGGCGGAACAGGTACCGGGCAACCTCGTCGGGGGACAGCCGACGGTGACCGTGGAAGGTGCATGTCACACCGAACTCGGTCTCGATCCCCATGATTCGTCGCTGCACATCATCGACATTACAGCCATGACCGGCTCTCGCGGGGGGCTGCGGACAACACCGACGCATACGTCTTCACAACGATTCGGCACGATTTGTCGGCTTTTCCGGGGTTTCACCGGGCGATTCCCCCGCCGCGGGCCTGCCGCGCACCCGGTGTCACAAATACGGCGGACCCGCGTCGGAACCGGCGAAACCACCGTATTCCGGACGCGGGTCCGAAGAGTTTACTACTCGGTCGCGGAGTCGTCCGCGGCCGGGGCCGACTCGGCCGTGGCCGGGTCGCCGCCGGTCGCCTCGGCGCCTTCGGCGGGGGTCTCGCCCTCGCCCAGCAACCGCCGCAACTGCAGCGCCGAGATCCGGCGGAAGGCCCGACGCGGGCGCGCCTGCTCCAGCGTCGCCACCTCCAAGGAGGCCACGCCCAGCGTGCGCTTGTCCTTGTCGGCGGTCTCCGGGATGCCCGCCTGCAACGCCTTGACCGCGACCCCGATGGCCGCCGACAGGTCCAGCCCCGCGGTGTAGGACGACTTGAGCGCGGTGAGGATGGGTTCGGTGGTACCGCCCATCACCACGTATTCGCGCTCGTCCACGATCGACCCGTCGAAGGTGATCCGGTAGAGCACCGACTGGCTCGCCTGCTCCGGATAGCCGATCTCGGCGATGCAGATCTCGACCTCGTAGGGCTTGAGCGAATCGGTGAAGGTCGTCCCCAGCGCCTGGGCGTAGGCGTTGGCCAGCGCACGACCGGACACATCGCGCCGGTCGTACTGGTATCCGCGCAGGTCGGCCTGGAGGATGCCGCCCCGGCGCAGGCTCTCGAACTCGTTGTACTTGCCCACGGCCGCGAACCCGACGCGGTCGTAGAGCTCACTCACCTTGTGCAACGTCGCCGACGGATTCTCCGCGACGAACAGCACACCCTTGTCGTACACCAGCACGATGACGCTGCGACCCCGAGCGATGCCCTTGCGCGCGAGCTCGGTCTTGTCGCGCATGATCTGCTCGGCCGACGCGTAGTACGGCAGCGTCATGCGGTGGCACTCCCTTCCTCGGCGGCCGCCCGGTCGGCGACGATCGCGCGGGTGATCTCCTCGAGGCGCGCCTCGTCGACCTCCTCGGCCCCTTCCTCGGTGATGAGGACGGCCGTGGGGTAGATGCCGCGCACCAGATCGGGCCCGCCGGTGGCGGTGTCGTCGTCGGCGGCGTCGAACAGCGACTCCACCGCGATGCGCAGGGCCCGCGCGTCGTCGAGTCCCTTGGTGTACAGCTTCTTCAGCGAGGTCTTGGCGAACATCGACCCGGAACCCACGGCGGTGTAGCCGAAACGTTCCTCACTGCGCCCGCCGACCACGTCGTAGGAGATGATCCGGCCCGCGCGGTCGGGGTGGGTGGCGTGCTCGTCGTAGCCGACCAGCACCGGCACCACCGCCAGGCCCTGCATGGCCGCGGCGAGGTTGTCGCGCACCATCTTCGACAGCTTGTTGGCCTTGCCGTCGAAGGTCAGCGAGATGCCTTCGATCTTCTCGTAGTGCTCCAACTCCACGGCGAACAGCCGCACCATCTCCACGGCGATGCCCGCGGTGCCCGCGATGCCCGCCGCGGAGTAGGTGTCGGTGATGTACACCTTCTCCATATCCCTGCTGGCCAACAGGTTTCCCTGGGTGGCCCGCCGATCGCCGGCGATCAGCACGCCGCCGCGGAAACTCACCGCGACGATGGTGGTGCCGTGCGGGGCCAGGTCCTTCGCGACGGCGCCACCGGGAAACCCGGTGGCGTCGGCGGCGAACCTGTTGCCGGGCAACAGCTCCGGTGCGTGCGAGCGCAGGTGTTCGGTGAAGGAGGAGAGTGCGTGCCCCGCGCGGAGCCGCATCGGATCACCTGCGGTCACTGGCCACCCTTCTGCACGTACGCGCGGACGAAGTCCTCGGCGTTCTCCTCGAGCACGTCATCGATCTCGTCGAGCAGGTCGTCGGTGTCCTCCGCCAGTTTCTCGCGACGTTCCTGACCGGCGGCGTCGACACCCTCCGGGCCTTCGTCCTCGTCGCCGCCCCCGGCGCGCTTGGTCTGCTCTTGTGCCATGGCAGCCGACCTCCTCTGTTCGAGGGCGGCGCCACCGGGCCCTACGCGGTTGCGCAGGCTCTCGCCTCCGGGTCCGCCTCGCGCCGCCGTGTCCTCATCATGACCGAAGCTCGAGTATGAGCACTGCTCCGATCATGAGCAATGTTCGGTGCTCGTTCCACAACCCTACCCAGCGCGGCCGACACGATGGCGATTCTGTGTCGAAATCGCCACGCCGGGCGGGGCGTCACTGGGTGAGCTGCTCCACCAGTTCGGCGGCGCTGTCGACCCCGTCGAGCAGCTTGCCGACATGCGATTTGGTGCCGCGGCGCGGTTCCAGGGTCGGGATGCGCACCAGCGAGTCACCGCCCAGATCGAAGATCACCGAATCCCAGCTCGCCGCCGCGATGTCGGCGCCGAAACGGCGCAGGCACTCGCCGCGGAAGTAGGCGCGGGTGTCGGTGGGCGGCTTGGTCATGGCCTCGAGCACCTGCTGCTCGGTGACCAGGCGTTTCATCGACCCGCGGGCCACCAGGCGGTTGTAGAGGCCCTTGTCCAGGCGCACGTCGGAGTACTGCAGGTCCATCAGGTGCAGTTTCGGCGCGGCCCAGCCCAGGCCCTCGCGGTTGCGCATGCCCTCGAGCAGGCGCAGTTTGGCCGTCCAGTCCAGCAGGTTCGCCGTCTCCATCGGATCGCGTTCGAGCAGGTCCAGCACCATGGCCCAGTTGTCGAGGATGTCGCGGGCGCGCGGGTCGTCGTTGCCCTCGCGGTCCATGAACTTCGCGACCCGCTCGTGGTAGAGCCGTTGCAGGGCCAACCCGGTCAGCTCGCGGCCGTCGGAGAGCGCGACCGCGGTGCGCAGGGTCGGGTCGTGGCTGATCTGGTGCACCGCCGTCACCGGACGGGCCAGTTGCAGATCCGAGAGATCCTCCCCCGCCTCGATCAGGTCCAGCACCAGCGCGGTGGTGCCGACCTTGAGATAGGTCGACATCTCGGCCAGGTTCGCGTCGCCGATGATGACGTGCAGCCTGCGGTACTTGTCGGCGTCGGCGTGCGGTTCGTCGCGGGTGTTGATGATGCCGCGCTTGAGGGTGGTCTCCAGACCGACCTCGACCTCGATGTAGTCCGCGCGCTGGGACAGCTGGAAGCCCGCGCTGTCGCCGGACTGGCCGACGCCGACGCGCCCGGAGCCGCTGATCACCTGCCGGGAGACGAAGAACGGCGTCAGGCCGAGGATGATCTGGTTGAACGGGGTGTCGCGGCTCATCAAGTAGTTCTCGTGGGTGCCGTAGGAGGCGCCCTTGCCGTCGACGTTGTTCTTGTACAGCTGCAACCGGGGCGCGCCCGGCACGCTCGAGGCGTGGCGCGCGGCGGCCTCCATCACCCGTTCGCCCGCCTTGTCCCAGATCACCGCGTCCAGCGGATCGGTGACCTCCGGCGCGGAGTACTCCGGGTGGGCGTGGTCGACGTAGAGGCGCGCGCCGTTGGTGAGGATCATGTTGGCCGCGCCGACCTCGTCGGCGTCGATGACCGGTGCGGGACCGTTCATGCGGCTCAGATCGAATCCGCGCGCGTCGCGCAGCGGCGATTCCACCTCGTAGTCCCACCGGGTCCGCTTCGCGCGCGGCACGCCCTCGGCGGCCGCGTACGCGAGCACCGCCTGGGTGGAGGTCAGGATCGGGTTGGCCGCCGGCTCCGTGGGGGTCGAGATGCCGTATTCGACCTCGATACCGATGATGCGCTGCATGCCATCGAGCCTAGGCGAACGAAAGCCGCGTTCTCCCGAGGGTGCTGGATGTCTCCCGGCCGGGCGCGCCGTGACCCGGGCACGCACCGGTATCGGCGCGGACGGCGGCGAACACGAGTAGCGCGGTACTCGTGTACCGCGGGCGCGCGGCCGCGAAGCTGGGGCGGCGTGGTCATCGCGGACACGCGCTCACCCCCACCCGCATGCGGCGGCGAGCGACCCGCGAATCGGCCGCCGCGCGACGGAAAGACGGAGTAATCACCGATGAAAGCCGCGGTCCGGGCGATCTGGCTGCCGTTCAATGTCCCCTTGGAGGGCCGAGTTCCCTGGATGTATCTCGATGTCCGCGGTCGCGTCAGCACCGCGGTCGGCGTCACCCTCGACGACACGGCGCGCGAATTCGCCGAACCCACCGCGACCGAGCGCGCCGGGTCGCTGGCGGCCTCGCGGCGGTTGCCGTGGCGGCACGGGACGCGCGGCCGGTTCGCCGCCGATCCGGCCGTCGACGCCGCCTGGGACATCGTCAAGGGCCGCCGCGATCTCGCGCGCGGCGGCTGTCGCCGGTTCGAACGGCTCACCGACCTGCGGTTGACCGCGGCCGCGATCGACCGGGTCGTCTTCGAGCGCCTCGACCGGTTCGAGGCGTTGCTGCGCGGCCGGATGACACGCGATTTCGACGGCTCGGTGACGCTGCCCTACGCGCGGTTCGACAGTTGGCCCGCCGACGCCCAACTCGGTGCGCTGAGCATGTGCTGGATCGCCGGTCCCGCCTTCGACTTTCCGCGTTTCGCCGAGGCGGCCCGCGAGCGCGACTGGTTGCGCTGCGCCGCGGAGTGCCGGATCAACCCCGAGGTCGGCACGGTGACCCGGCGCAACGATCGCGACCAGGAGTTGTTCCGCAACGCCTTCCGCGTCGAGCGCGACGGCCGCGACCCCGAGCAGTTGCTGTTCACCCTGCCGTGACCGCAACGGCCGCCGCGCAATCGGGGGCGCAAGCCGGGTGGGCGGCCCGCCGGAAACGATCATCGGGAATTCCGGATCGGGTGCGGCGAAACCCGCACCGCGACGGTGCCGCACCGATAGTCTCGGCGGTGGATCCGAACACGGATTCGCGTGTCACCTGCCGGGAGCGTCCGATGGAGAAGGCTCTGGTCACCGAAGGAGTGTCGACGGTCACCGAAGGAATGTCGACGGTCACCGAAGGAATGTCGACGACACCCCGCGAACCGGGCGGCACACCCACGCCCGACGAGTACCGTTGCGCGACAGCCCTGCTGCGGCCCGGTCTGCTCGCTTTCGGCGGCGCGATCGCCGAGACGACGCTGCACGCCCATCACGCCGTGCAGATCCTCACCGCGTCCACGCCGCTGACGGTCATGGACGCCAGCGGTGTGCACCACCACGGCACCCTGCTCATCGTTCCCGCCGACGCGCCGCATCGCATCGACGCGGGCGCGGCCGACGGCGCGGCGCTCTACCTCGATCCGGAGACGGTCGCGGGCGCGGCCGCGGATCGCCGCGCGCACACCGACGGCTGGACCGGCCGCGGCCGGCTGCCCGCCGCCGCGCAGACCCGGCACACTCTCACCGACCGGGTGGAGACGATCGTCGCGGACCTGCGCGGGGACCTGCCCCGTTCGACCGCGCGGCACAGCGCCGTCACCGAGGCGCTGCGGATGCTGCCCGGCCTTGTCCCCGACCGCACGGTGCGCGGCGCGGATGTCGCTCGGCGCGTCGGGCTCTCGCCGACCCGGTTGTCGCATCTGTTCGCCGCCCAGGTCGGTCTGCCGTTGCGCCCCTACATTCTCTGGCTGCGGTTGCGGCTGGCGGTGATCCGGGTGCGCTCGGGCGACGATCTGGCCGCGGCGGCCGACGCGGCGGGCTTCGACGACAGCGCCCACCTGACGCGCACCTGCCGTCGCACCTTCGGCTTGTTCCCGACCGCGTTGGATTCCGACGACCACTGGGATCTCGACGACGACTCCTGGGAGTGCGACGGGCGCTGACCCCGTACGCTGAGAGCATGTTCCAGCGGGTTCAGGTGACGGCCTACGCGATCCTCGCGTTGCTGCTGCCCGCGCTCGCCCTCTTGACGAACCCGTCCGCGGATTCCGCCGCGCTGGCCGTTCTCGGCGCGTTGGCCGTTTCGACGGTCGTCCTGGCGACGATGCCGCCCGGCGTCGTCGGGGCCGCGCCGCCCGTCGCGCACGCGGGCCCGCCGTCTTCGGCACGCCGCCGCAGGCGCGGCAGCTATCTGCGCCAGAGCAATCCCGACACCGCGGGACGTCCCCGACCGAGAGCACCGGGCGCGGTCGCGCGCTGACGACGTCGATCCGGCGTCGTCGGCCCGTCGCCGACCTCGTCCGTCCCGTGCCGTCCCGGCACGCGGTCCTTCGACCGCACCGCCACCCCGTCGCATCTGCCGTTCCAGGCCATCGCGACCCCGATGACGCCCGAGCAGAACGCCGCGACGGCCAACTACGTCTTCGACCCCGAGCAGGTGCGCTCGTTCCTCGACGCCGACCTGTTCGGCGCGCCGCTCTCGGCGACGCTCGCGGGCAGTCCCGGCGCGGCGGTGGCGGTCGTCTCGATCGCGCTGATGCTGATCGCGGCGGTGGCCACCCACCTGACCGCGCGGATCGCGGTCGCCCGACAGGACAGCGACACACCACAGGCACGCGTCATGAACTCGATGACGCTGTGGGTCTTTCCCGCCGGTGTCCTGGTCGGCGGCGCGCTGCTGCCCGTGGTGATCCTGCTGTACTGGGTCACCAACAACGCCTGGACCGTGGCCCAGCAATTCTTGATCTACCGCAAGGTCGACGCCGAGTTCGCGACCGCGCCCCCGCCCGTGGTCCGCACCGCCACGGCACCGAAGCCGGGGGTGAAACCGCGGCGCGCCCGTCGCCGTCGCTAGCGGGTCGCGGTGTCGCGGGTGCGCAACGCCTTGCGCGGCCGGTTCGGGCCACTTCGCGGGTCCACGAACCGCCGCGGCCGAGAATCATCTGCCGTCGAAGAGCTCGGCGAGGCCGTCAGTTCCCGGCGGTGGGGAACACCCGGCCGACGGCCAAGGAGACGACGCGCTGATAGGAGGAGCCGAGCAGGCGGACGAGGACGTCGGCTACGTAAGCGTCGGGGCCGACGAGGATCTTGGGTCTGCCCGCGGCGGCGCCGTCGAGGATGGTGCGGGCGGCGCGTTCGGGGCTGGTGCGGGCGATGACGTCGAACAGGCGGGCCAGACGCTCGACTTCGGCGGTGTCGGTGCCGGTGGCCTTGGCGGCGATGGCGGTGCGCACGCCGCCGGGGTGCACGCTGGACACGGTGACCGGGTGGCCCGCGGCGAGCATCTCCAGGCGTAGCGATTCGGTGAATCCGCGGACGGCGAATTTGGCCGCGTTGTAGGCGCTCTGGGTCGGTGCGGCGAAGAGTCCGAAAATGCTGGAGGTGTTGGCGATGCGACCGTGGCCCGAGGCGATGAGGTGGGGCAGGAAGGCTTTGGTGCCGTGCACCACCCCCCAGTAGTCGACGTCGAGAACGCGGGCGATGTCTTTGATGTCGCTGTTCTCGATCGTGCCGACGAAGCCGATGCCCGCGTTGTTGAACAGGTCGTGCACGACGCCGAATTCGGCGAGGACGCCCTCGGCGAAGGAGAGCATCTGTTCGTATTCGGCGACGTCGACGACCGCGGTGTGGACCCGGTGGCCGTGCGCCCGACACCGCTCGGCGGTTTCACCGAGCCCGTCGGCGTCGAGGTCGCACAGTGCCACGTGCGCGCCGCGGCGCGCGAGTTCGATCGCGAGCGCGCGGCCCATTCCCGAGGCGGCTCCGGTGACGACCGCGACGTGTCCGCGGTAATGGTCGGACATGGTTCTCCCGTAGGTGGTTTCGAGGCACGGCGGCCCGGGTGCGGCGGATGACGATACCCGCCTCGGGTTTCGGGTCAGTGTCGGATGCGGTCGAGGTAGGCGCTGCGCTGACGCTGGTCGTATTGTCCGGGTTCCCGGCCGACGAATCGGCGTTTCACCGCGCGCAGAGCGGTTTCGGGGACGCCTTGTTCGACCGTGCCCATCGGCGCGAGCCAGCGGGGGATGGTGACTTCGGCACGGCGGTGGCGGACGGTGTCGACGATCGCCGCGCCGACTTCTTCGGGTTGCAGAGTGGGTTGCAGTCGCAGATTCACCCCGGAGGTGAGTTCGGTGTGCACGGCGGCGGGCATGACCGTGGTGACGCTCACCCCGGTGTCGGCGAGTTCGGCCCGCACCGCCCGGGACAGCGCGCCGACGGCGAATTTCGACGCGCAGTAGACCGCCGCGCCGGGCGTGGTGACCTTGGCGGCCATCGAGGCGACGTTGACGATGTGGCCGCGGCCGCGCGCCACCATGCCCGGCAGCGCCAGGCTCATGCCGTTGATCACCCCGCCGACGTTGATCGCCATCTCGCGGTGGTGTCCGGCCAGGTCCAGGTCGAGGAACGGGGCCAAGCGCATGATGCCCGCGTTGTTGACCAGGATCTCGACCGGCCCGGACGCGCCCGCGGCGATCAGGAATTCGGCGAAGCCGCTGGGGTCGGTGACGTCGAGATACGCGGCGTGCCCGCCGATCTCGGCGGCGGTCGCCTCGGCGGCGGGCAGGTCGATGTCGCCGATCCAGACCCGCGCGCCGCGCGCGGCGAGGGCGACGGCGGTGGCGCGGCCGATCCCGCGCGCCCCGCCCGTGACACACGCGACGGCGCCTTCGAGCCGGATCACCGGTCCACCTCCCGCAGCGGGGCGCGCAGCGCGAAGTAGCCGATGGCCCGCACCTCGCCGGCGCGGGAGGTCATCGACGCGCGGCCGAGATACACCCCGGGGACGAGTTCGACGAGTTCGTCGCGGATGCGATCCATGGGCACCACACCACTGGCCGGGGTGCCGAGAGAAGGATCGGTGTAGCTGACCGCGGCGACCAGGTTGTGAGGCGGCAGCACGGCGGGTTCGATCCGGTAGCGGAATCGGAACCCGTGATACACCTCGCCGGACTTCTCCCAGCCCCGGTACCGGGGCACTACCACGCGCAGCGCGGCGTAGGCGAGGCGGTTGAGGCGATTGTGCCCGGTCGCGGTGGCGGCGTCGAAACTCTTGCCGACCCACCCCGGTTGGACGGCGACCACCGGATTGAGCAATGCCGCCTCGGGGATGCCGAACAGCTTGCCGGCGATCATGCCTTCGTAGTCGCCGTCCAGTTCCGGCGCCGCGCCGCGGGCGAACAGCGCCGCCAGCAGATCGCGGTCGTCGGCTTCGGAGGCCGCGCGCAGGTAGTCCCAGCAGGCGGTGGCGGCGCGGGCGGGCGCGGCGGCGGCCAGTTCGCGTAGTTCGTCGAGCAGCGAGAACGGGTGGGCGACCGCGGTTTCGCGGCCTCGTTCGGGTGAGGTCCGGGTGGGCATCGGGGTCCTTTCCGCTGGGGAAGACAGGGGTATCGGTAGGGAGTTCAGGCCGCCGTCGTGGCAGCGGCGGGGTGGAGGTGTTCGCGGGCGAAGCGGGCGATCTCCGCGGTGAGCGCGCGACTTTCGGGCAGGTACGGGAACACCACGGGGAAGGCGTGGATCTGGCCGTAGAACAGGTGCAGTTCGCACGGAACGCCCGCGGCGGTGAGCAGTTCGGCCATGACTTCGGAGTCCGGGCGCAGGAATTCGTCGTCGCAGGCGACCAGCATCGTCGGCGGCAGCGTTGCCGGGTCGCCGTTGACCGGAGACAGCGTCGAGTCGATGCGGCCATCGCGGGCGCAGCCCAGTTCGGCGATGCGGGTGAAAGCGGCCAAGGGAAGGTATGCCTCGGTGTCGGCGTTGGCGTGGGCGAGTTTGGCCGTCAGATCGAGGTCGAGCCACGGACTGATCGCGACCACCGCGCCCGGCCTGGGTAGGCCGGCCTTCGCCACGGTCAGCGCGGTGCTCACCGTCAGGAACCCGCCCGCGGAGTCGCCGGCGAACACCACCGAACCCGGCGGCGCGCCGCGCCCGAGCAGCCACCGGTAGGCGGCCACGCAGTCGCTCACCGACTCCGGGACCGTCGCCGCGGGCAGATACCGGTAGGCCACCTGCACCACGGGCAGACCGGTGCTCGCCGAGAGTTCGGCGGCGAATCGGCGATGGGTGTGCGTCCCGCCCGCCACGAAACCGCCGCCGTGCAGGTAGAGGACCGCTCCCGCGCCGAAGCCGTCGCCCACGCCCGCGGCCCGCACGATCTCGCAGCGCACCGTCCCCGCCGCGACCGCCTCGACGGTCACCGCGGTCCGCACCGGCAGCAACCGCGCGCCCAGGTCGATCAGGGCCGTCGCGCGCAGCACCGGCGGGGAGAGCGAGATCCGGCGCAGGACGGGGCGCACCAGTTCGCGCACCGCCGCGGTCGCCACTCGTGACCGCAGGCTGGGGTGACGACGCGCTCCGGGGCCGAAGTGGTGGCGGGCACGGGTGGTGGAGGTCATGCGAATCACCTTTCCGGGGCCGGACGTGCGAGGCGCGCCGTCGGGAAATCAACAAGGTGAAACGAGCGTTTCATGTTGAAACGGCCGATGTCAATAGTGGGCGGAATGCCCGCACATCCCGGGCGCGATGGAAGGATCACCCCCATGAGCACTCCGAAGCTGTGGCGCGGGCAGACGCTGAAGGACCGCTCGCTGGATCGCCGCGAGCAACTGCTCGACGTCGGCGAAGAACTGCTCGGCACGGGCGGGGCCGCCGCCGTGACGACCCGCGCGGTGATCCGCCAGGCCAACCTGAGCCCGCGCTACTTCTACGAGACGTTCGACACGCGCGAGGACCTGATCGTCGCGGTCTACGACCGTGTCGAGGCCCGACTCTTCGAGCGCATGCGCGACGTCCGCATCGAGGGCGGTCTGCGCGCCGCCATCCGGGAGATCTTCGAGATCTGCGCGCGGTACTTCGAGGAGGATCCGGCCCGCGCCCGCATCCTGTTGCGCGAACCGCTCGGCGACGAGACCCTGCACCGCCACGCCGCCGACCGCGCACCGGTCTTCCTGCGCATGCTGATCCCGATCCTGGGCGCCGAAGCGGGCGCGCTGGTGCCCACCGCGGACGAGGACCTGGCCATGGCCGCCGCCGCCCTGAGCGGAACCTTGATCTCGCTGTATCTGGAATGGGTCGACGGACGCTTGGGCGTGGACCGGGAGCGATTGGCCGAGGTAGCGGTCGCGTCGGTATTCGCCCTGCTCGAGGCCGTGCAACGCCGCGAGTGAGCACTCCGGCCTTGACAGGGGCGGCGCTAACTTGAAACATTCGTTTCATCTTGAAACGGATGTTTCTCCTATCGCCGACCCGAAAGGGGTTCCGCCGATGACCGTCGAACCCACCGCGACACCACCCCGCGCCCCGCACGTCGCCCCGGACCGCCACATCGTGATCGTCGGCGCGGGCATCGCCGGCATCGGCATGGCGATCCTGCTGCGCCGCAACGGCATCGAGGATTTCACCATCCTCGAACGCGGCGACGACATCGGCGGGGTCTGGCGCGACAACGTCTACCCCGGCGTCGGCGCCGACGTGCCCTCGTTCACCTATCAGTTCTCCTTCGAGAAGAACCCGCACTGGTCGCGCCTGTTCCCCGAGGGGCGCGAGATCAAGTCCTACCTCGACCACTGCGTCGCCAAGTACGACATCGCCCGCCACCTCGAATTCGACACCGAAGTGCTGCGACGACGCTGGTCCGAGGACGAGCGGGTCTGGCACGTGCGCACCGACAAGGGCGAATTCACGGCGCGCTACGTCATCAGCGCCCTCGGCCCCTTCGTCAACCCGCGCACCCCGGCCATCCCGGGCCTGGCCGAGTTCACCGGGACGGTCATGCGATCCCAGCACTGGGACCACGACCGCGACCTGAGCGGAGCCCGCGTCGCCGTCATCGGCACGGGGGCCAGCGCGGTGCAACTGGTCCCCGAAATCGCCGGAACCGCGGCGCATCTCACCGTATTCCAACGCCGACCCATCTACGTGCTGCCCAAACTCGACCTGTCGGTGCCCCGACCGGTCCAGAAGGCGATCGAAACCGTGCCCGGCGCGCAGAACGCGCTACGGTTGGCTTTCGCCGCGCAGGTCGAGGTCCTGCTGGTCGCCGTGGCCGCCTACGGCAAGACGATGACACCTTTGGCACGCGGACTCTCCGCCGCCAGCCGCGCCCTGCTCTTCGCCCAGGTACGCGACGCCGAACTACGCGAAAAACTCACCCCCGACTACGATTTCGGCTGCAAACGCCCCAGCGTCTCCAACGCCTGGTACCGCACCTTCGCCCGCGACAACGTCAACCTGGTCACCGACCCCATCGAGCGCATCACCGCCACCGGCGTGCGCACCGCGGACGGGACCGAACACCCGGTCGACGTCCTGGTCCTGGCCACCGGGTTCCACTTCGCGCACGAACCGGTCAACTACCGGATCTCTCCGGTCGAGACCAGCGACGGATTCGACCTCGCCGACTTCTTCGAGACCGAACCCCTCCAGTCCTACGAAGGCGTCAGCCTGCCCCAACTGCCCAACGCGTTCTCCCTGTTCGGCCCCTACTCCTGGTCCGGCGGTTCCTACCACTTCATGGTCGAGACCCAGGCCAACCACATCATCCGAGTCCTGCGCGAAGCCGAACGCCGCGGCGCCGAACGCGTCGCCGTCCGCCCCGACGCCAACGCCCGATTCCTCGAATTCGTGCGCGCCAAGGCCTCGAATTCGCTACTGGCCGTCAGCAATTGCGCACCGGCCAACAGCTATTACTTCGACCACCACGGCGACTTCAGCTCGCTGCGTCCCACCACCGGCCTCCAGGCGTGGTGGACCAGCCGCCACTTCCCCCTCGAGGACTACAGCTACGCCTGAGCGCCCCCGCCCTCCGACAGCCCCGACGAAACGGCCCCCGGGAAGCGACAACGCTTCCCGGGGGCCGCTGCGCTGTGGTTCAGCCGCCGAAGCGCTGCCGGAATTTCTTGGTGGCCGCGGGAATCCGCGAGGCGGCCATCAGGGTGCGGAAGGGCCAACTGTCGTCGCGGGGCAGGATGCCCGCGCGCTGCACGCCGTCGAGGAAGTCGTAGAGGGTCTCCCCCTCGGCCATCAGGCCGTCGGCGTTGAAGTGGTAGCGGTCGACGGCGGGAGCCTGGATGAAGCGGCCCGTGCCGTACACGGTGGGGGCCGACTCGTCGTAGGGGTAGAACCGCAGCGGGCCGCTCCAGTGACCGCTGCCCATGTAGCGGATCACCGTGCGCACGGTGCCGTCCGGTTGCACATCGATGTAGACCTGATCGGGCAGCGGATCGTAGCGCCAGTCGGGGATGGCGTCGAAGAAGGCGAAGTTGTACTTCACGAATTCGTCGATCCCGACGATCGTGCGACCGAAGGTGGTGACGTCGGTGTAGCGGACATCCTGGGCGTACAACTCGTCGTTGACGCTCATGTCCCGCACCAGGAAACTCCACCAGTACTTCTTGGCCCAGGTCATGACCCACGACAGGTCACGGTCGTGCCGTTCGGACAGATAGTCGAGCTTCTTCGCGAAATCGTCGAACCACTGCCGGGTGGTCTCCTGCAACTCCGTCTCCGGAATCGCCCTGATGGGCACCGCGCGATTGGATTCCAGGAATTCCGGGACCGGGCGGGCCAGACGCGGCTGCGCCAGCGCGCGGTGGAACTCGTCTTCGTCGTACATCGGCACTCCTCGTCGGACCGGTCCGTAGCGGATCGACCAGAATCTTGAATCAAATGATTCATCTGTAGTCGGGCGATGTCAATCGGCCGTCCACTCTCCGACACACCGGTCTCCGATGTATCCTCCCGACCGGGCCGTCCCTGCCGCGTCTGGAAGCCACCGCCGAGCGACTGCGCGCGGTAACGGAAATCCTCGCCCGACACAAGGATCGGCGCGCGAGTTTCGCCCTCGGTCTCGACGCGCTCGAACAGTTCTCGGTTCTGTCGCTGCAACGTCGGGAGTCGGCGTTCGACGACCCCGACTACGCCCACCGGCTCAGCATCGAGGTGATGCGCCAGTTCCTGGTCAACCTGCACGGCGAATTCGCCTCCGGCCCCGTCGAACCCCGCTGGGCACGCCATTTCGAGCCGGCCCGCGACTGCGACGTCTCGATCGGACGCGTCACGATGGCCGGATACAACGCCCATTTCAGCATGATATGCCGCACGCGGTGGCCGCGATCGGCTCCGCGCCCGCGAATCGGCGCGACTATTTCACCGTCCTCGACACCATCGCGCGAGACCGGCACGTCATCGTCGCCCCGACCGAGGCGGTATTCGGCGAGGCCGTCCGTCCGCCGCTCGAGCGACTCGCGGGCAACGGGCTCGTGGGGCTCGGCTTCACCAACGTCAACGCTCTCAATTTCGCCAACGGCCTCGCCCTGCGGAGCAGAATCCTCAACGGCGTCACCGAAGCCCAGATCACCCTGGTGTGGCGGGCCGTCGACACAGCCGTTCAGGTCCTCTGAGACGGCTCGATTCCACGGTCCCCGGCCTCGGCGCAACCGGGTGATACGAGCGCGAGTTCGGCTGTGACCGGGCTCTCCTCGCAACTCGCGGGCGAATACGCCGCATGCGAAATCGCGATGAACAAAGTTTCTTCCCGATGAAATCTTCTCGATTCCCTTTACGGGCGAGAGACTTTCACGCGGTCGATCTTGACTCGGCGATCGGACGTCACGATCGTCTATGAAAACCGACCGCTCGACATTTGAGGGATGCGTATGCCACCGGCTCGCCGGAACGACCACCACGTCTCACGACGCCGGATCCTGCGAGGCGCGGGCGCTCTGACAGTGGCCACCGCCGCGTCGACCCTGCTCCCCCGGCCCGCCGCCGCGACGCCGACCGGGCGCAGGGTCGCGATCTTCGGCGCGGGCCCCGGCGGCATGAGCATGGCACACGAGATGGCCGAACGCGGATTCCAGGTCGAGGTCTACGAACGACTGTCCCGCCTCGGCGGCGGCGTCCGTTCCTACGTCACCCCGGGAGGCGGCACGGACGGGCGGCCGTCGCTGCCCTACACCTGCGGCGGTCACTTCTTCCTGCCGGGCTACGCCGCCCTGCCGAATCTGTTGCGGCGCATACCGACCGGTGACGGAGGCAGCATGATCGACCGCCTCACGGTCTCCTCGCACGGCATGACCGGACTGGGTTTCGGCGTCAACGGCACCCTGCTCGGTCTGGGCGTGCCCACCTCGCCCGATCGGCTCGCCGATTTCTCCCTCGACCAGGTGCTCGACTCGGTGCGCGGCCTGCTGGCGCCGCGTTCGGCCACCTGGCCCACCGACGCCCCCTTGCTCGCGAGCAAGGTCGCGGCCTGGGTCACCAGCGGTCCGCTGCGCCGCGCCGGACAGTTGGAGTTCCTCGATCTCGAGAACGGCTTCTTCCGCGCCGACCTGCTCTCGCCGACCGCGCACACCCTGATCCGCGACCTGTGTCAGACCACCTCCAACGACTCCCCGACCACCGGCCTGAACGCGCTGACGATGCTGACCTCGGTGGTCGACCAGAACATGAGCATGGCCGCGGGTCGCCTGGGCCCCGACAACTCCGGCCCGAGCGGACTGCTCATGGACGGTCCCGAGACCGAGGTCTGGTTCGACCCGTGGGCGCGCCACCTGGAAAGCCTCGGAGCCACCTTCCACACCCGGCGCACCGTCACCGAACTGGCCGTCGACAACGGACGGATCACCGGCGCCACCGTGCAGGACGAGAACGGCGCGCAACACCGCGTGGAAGCGGACTGGTTCGTGCTCGCGATGCCGCCGGACCGCCTCGCCCCGCTGATCAGCCCCGCGCTGGTGGCCGCCGATCCCGAACTCGCCGACATCGGACGCCTGCACCTGTCGGCGGAATCCGGTTTCGAGCTCTTCTTCCGCGATCACGTCGACACCCTCGGCGGCCAGGTGACCAACCGGGACGTCGGCGACGGCTGGCTGCTCACCCTGGTGGGCATGTCGGAGATCTGGGACCTGGACCTGCGCGACCACGGCGACGGTCGAGCACGCGGAATGCTGTCGGTGGAGTTCAACAACCACCCCTACTACGACTCCCCCGGCCCCACCTACCGCAAACCGATCCGCGCACTCGGTCACGACGAGGCTTTCGCCGAGATCCGCAGGCAGATCATCGAGGGATTCCCCGGCGGCGACAAGCTTTTCGCCGGGGACAATTTTCTCGGCTGGCGCCCGCACCCCACCCTGAACTGGGATGCGGGCACGGGCTGGACCGTGCCCGATCTGCGCACCGCCTCCGCGCCCGGAACCACCCGCTATTTCCCGCGTCAGGCCCGCGCCGTCCCGAATCTGTTCCTCGTCGGCGGTCACACCGCGACGCCGTTCGGACTCGACTGCATGGAATCGGCGGCGTATTCGGCCTGCGTGGCCACCAACGCGCTGCTCGAGCGGGCCGGCATCGACGCCCCCGTCGCCGCGCTCCCCTTCACCGGGATCGGTCCGGAATTCGCGCGCGAACGCGAACAGGACGACGCGCTGTTCCGCGCGGGCCGACCGAACATGTTCGACACCATCGCACCAGCCCGCATGCCGTAATCCGTTCTCCCGCACGGAAGTGACAACCATGGTCCGTCCCCGCCTCGCCTGCGCCGTCCTCGCCGCGGCGATCCTGCCCCTGACCGCGTTCACCACCCCCGTCGCCACCGCGGACGCACCGATCCCCGAATGGCAGAAATACGAACCGCGCAGCTACGACAGCGGCGACCAGCAGCCGAGCGGACACCCGATCCGCGTCGCCACGCCGCGGGACTCGAACCTCGAGGCCCACGACGGCGACATGGTCGCGTCCTGGTGGCTGCTCAAGGACCCGCGCGCCCCGCAGCGGGCCTTGATCCTGCTGCAATTCGAGTTCGACTGGCAGCAGCCGCGCCGGATCGGCGACAGCGCCGACATCAACTGGATACTGATCGACGAGACCAACGCCGCCACCGCGAAATTCCCGTTCCGCAACGGCATCCTCGACCTGGCGGGCGGGCTGCCGGCCGGGGCCGCCCGCGAGCGGGTGCGGATCGACGGACAACCCGGCGTGCGGGGCGCCGACTACGCCATCGACCACATCCCCGACGCGAACAGTTGGCGGGTCCGCGCCCGGAGTTCCGCCGCCACCGCGGAATTCTCCGTCGACGAAGTCGTGCCCGGCTCCTACGGCCCCTACTTCGGCCCCGGCGGAGACCTCCAGGCCACCAATATCGCCGTGGTCGCCAACAGTCGCGCCACCGGAACCGCCCGGATCGGCGAGAAGGTCTACGACCTGAACGGCTGGCGCGCCCAATACTGGCGGATGAACTTCCCCGACCTGCAACGCACCCAATTCGACCCGGATCACGCCTGGGGCGGTTGGGAATGGATTCACACCTTCGAACCCGACGGCGGCTACAGCGAATTCCAGGGCATCATCGACGCCGCGGGCGAATTCCGCGGCTACATGATCGACGGCCGCCCCGGAGACATCCGGATCTGCCGCCGCGTCGACGTGCGCTTCGGCGACTACGCGTGGGGCAACTCGATGTACGGCGACGTCACCCCACCCTTCCAGCGCTACACCATTCCCGGCGCGATCACGGTGACCTGCGCCCCCGGCCAGGGACCGTCCATGGAAAAGACCTTCTACCCCGACAGCCGCGACTACTTCGATATCGGCCACTTCACCTACACCGAAATGCCCGTCCACACCGTCCCAGGCTCCATGGGCTCCTACGAACACATCCGCCTCGGCGACTACCGAGCCGAGAAATACCGCGAGGGCCGAGGCGAATAGCCGCGAGCACTGCCCGACCGGGCAGCGAGCCGCCGCGTGGTCGCTATGGGTCCCGTGAAAAGCTAGGGTGTATCGAGGTCGACCTGTCCGTTGTCGGGAATCGTATCCCGCCTGCTCCGCCCCGAGCGCCGACTCACTTCGGTACGTGGACATCGAGAAGTATTTCCAGCGTTGGATTTTCATCCCTTCCGACCAGAACAGGAAGAAGATATACCCAAGGGAAGAAACGACTGCGACCGTCGCCGGCCGAGACGCCGGGGAGGTGCGGGCAGGGGGAACGACATGACCGACGTCGCGATAGGCGTAGAGACCGATCGGGAGCCAGGCCACTGAGATCGAACCAGCCCTCACAGCCGGAGAGGTGGTGGTCTGTGATCGCTATCTGCCCTCGTCATTGGTGTTGCAGGTTCTCGACGGAGTCGCACCGCGGACCGTGTGGGCACTCAATGAGGGTGTTCGGGTTCCGCACCTCGCGGTGTTCTTGCGCGCCGATGCCGACATCCTCACCGAGCAGGTGCTCACGCGAGGCGCGCACAACCGGTTCGAACGGGTCGCCGATTTCGCCGTCCGTGAACTGGCTTTGTTCGCTACCGTCGCCGAGGAACTGGCTGAGCAGGGGTGGCCGGTCCGGGTGATCGACTGCACACGTCTGTCATTGCCCGAGACCGCCTCCGCCGGCCACGCTGGGTCGGGATGAATCTGCTGGCACCCACCTACGAGATCTCGGCGCGGATCGTCGACGGTCTGGCCGACGACATCCGCGTCATGCTCGGCGGTCACCAAGCCAAAGCCATGCCCACCCGGATTCTCACCGACCCGCGGATGCGCCGATGCGACGCACTCGTGATCGGCGAAGCGGAAACACGAGTGGTCGAGCTACTCGCCGACCATCGCACCCGCTCCCAGCTTCCCGGGGTGATGTGGCTGGACCCGATTCTGAAGACACCGGTGACCGGTGGAATCCCCGGCATGAGTCACCACTTGGCGCCTCCGGTCGATGAGCTGCCTTTCGTCGACCGGCAATACCTCTGCCAGGACCCGCACTTCGACGACGGTCGCTGGGAAGCGAACATGGTCGGCGCCCGCGGGTGCCCCTACAACTGCTCGTTCTGCGGGGCCGCCGTCAGCGCAAACCCCGACATCACGATCCGCGTCCGACGCCCGGACAACATCCTCGCCGAAATGCACGACCTCCGTGAAATTCTCGGGGTGACCGCCTTCCGGTTCGTCGATGACCTGTTCCTCGGGGCCCGCCGCGTCATCGAGACCATGATGGAGGGGTTCACCGCCGAGCATGTCGGCGATTGGGCGCGTTGGGACGCCACCGGGCGCGTCAACGTCCTGCACCGCGCCTCCGACGCGACTCTGGATACGCTCGCCGACAACGGGCTGCGTGAAGTCGCGCTAGGGATCGAATCCGGCAACGAAGCCATGTTGCGCCACATCGACAAACGCATCACCCCTGGAATGGCACTGCGTGTGGTCGAGCGCCTGCTCGACCGAGGCATCGGCGTCAAAGGCTATTTCATCCTCGGTTTTCCCGACGAGACCATCCAGCAGATCAGTGACACCGTCACCCTGATCCACCGACTCTGGGACGCAAGCGAGCACCGGCCGGGCCGGTTCCGGGCCTCGGTATTCGAGTTCCGGCCCTACCCGGGCACCCCGGACTGGACCCGGTTGATGGGCAGCGGCCGCTACACCCCCGAACAACTGCTCGATTACACCGCGGTCGATCTCACCGACGGAGGCGTCGACGAGAGCATGTATGGGCGCGACGAATTCAACTTCTCCGTCGGAATCCAACTCTCGCGCGCACCGATCAGCCACGTCCGCGACCAACTCGCCCGGCTCAGCCGCGCCCAATACGAACGGCTGCGTAGCTAGACGGCGACCGGCACCCAGCCGTGCTCGCTGAACGAGGCCGCCGCGCCGTCGAGGAACGCCCGGATACCCACTGCCGGGTACTCGATCACATCCCATTCGTCCACCCGATCCAGCGCCGCCCAGCAGACCGCGGCGCATTTGTCCGGTTCCCTGTTCATCGGCTCACCGGCCCACCGGCCCACCGGGCAGCGTGCAAGAAGACTCCCAGCCGCGGTTCCGGACCTGATCCCGCGACGTGAGCGACATGAACCACCCGCAGGTCAGCCGGATCGATCACCACACCGACCTCCTCGAGCGCTTCACGCGCGGCCGCGGTGGTGATCGACTCCGAGGCGTCGAGTTTGCCCGAAGGGACATGCCATCGGCCCGAGAACGCGTCGTTCCCGGACCGCTGGGTGAGTAGGAGACGGTCACCGTCGACGAGCAGGACATGGACGTCGATCAGATGACGGTCGGCCATCGGGCAACTCCTCGCGAACGGCGGCAGTGACCCGAGAGACTACGTCATGGCCGAGATCGACATGACGGCCGACACAGCTACTTGCGACTTCCGGAGGGGATCGGCCAGGGGCGTGCGTGGGCCAGGAGGCTGTGGTGGGCCGAGATGCCGAGCAGGACTTGGCGGACGACCGGTGGGGCCCAGGAGGCGGCGGGGTCCTCGATCACCGTGGGGTCGGTGAGTTCTATGGTGCGACCGCGGGTTTCGATCTGGAAGGAGCCCGCGGCGAGGACGTTGCGGACCCAGTCCACGTCGCGGCCGTAGGTGAGGGCGAAGCGGTAGGAGCCGTCGTGGGGGAAGACCCAGACCGGGGTGCGGTAGGTGCGGCCGGAGCGGCGGCCGCGGTGCACCACCACGGCGAACGGGGGGACGCGGCCCGCCACCAGTCCGGCGACGGGGTTGGTGACGTGTCGGTTGAATCTCGCCAGTGCGCGCGGCATGACCATCGCGACGGTCCTCTCTCCGGGTGGGCGATGGGTTCACGCTACTCTCGGACGATGTCGACGGGAGCCCCGAACGCCGATCCGCGGACCGAGCGGATCGCGGTCTACGACGAACTGGGCCGGGTGACGGGGGCGGCGGACCGGGAGACGGTCTATCGCGAGGGCTTGTGGCACGCCAGTTCGGGCGTGCTGGTGCGTTCGACCGACGCGCGGCGCGTCTATGTGCATCGGCGCACGGACACGAAAATGGTGTTCGCGGGGATGCACGATTGTCTGGCGGGCGGGGTGGTGGGTCCCGACGAGTCGCCGGAGCAGACGGCGGTGCGCGAACTGGCGGAGGAGTTGGGGATCGTGCTGCCCGAGGGCGTGGCTCCGCTGCCGATGGCGGGGGCGTCGTGGGACGGCGAGTGGGCGGGTCGCCCGATGCGCTGCCACCTGTTCGCCTATGAGTTGCGTCACGACGGCCCGATCCGGCATCAGCCCGAGGAGATCGCCGACGGCTGGTGGTGGACCGACGCCGAACTGCTGGCCCATCTGGCCGACCCGGCCTGGCCCTTCGTCCCGGACACCAGGGTGCTGGTGGAGGATCTCCTCGCCTGAGCGAGGACCGGGCAGAAACCCGTGCGGCCCGCCGGATATCCGGCGGGCCGCACGATTTCGTCGAACGATTACGCCACGCTGCCCGCGCCGGCCAGGAGGACGGTCTGGAAGATGGTGGCGAGAACGGCGAGAAGCTCCATGGAATTCATTCCTAAATCTATGACGAACAGGGGCCCACAGCATCGACCACGACGGTGTCGGGGGGATTGACGGGCGGTGAACACCGTGACATGTCAGCCCGAACTACGCAATGGATTCGCTTCGAAGATTCTTATCCGGAGGAGGCGACCGAGGCGGACCAGGCCGCGAATGCCCCGGGGTTGCGGGTCTGCAACAGCACCCGGCCGGGGCCGACGAAATCGAAGACGAATCCCTCGCCGGATTTCAGCGACTGGATCGAGCGACCGGACACCGCGCGCCGGATGGTGAAGTTCATCGCCAGGTCGTAGGCGACCACGTGACCGGTGTCGATGGTGATCGGTTCGCCCGGTTGCAGGTCGATCACGTCGATCGCCCCGAAGACGCCGACGACGATCTCCCCGTCGCCGTGGGCGCGCAGACCGAAGCCGCCCTCGCCGCCGAACAGATTCGAGAAACCGCCCCATTTGCTCTCCACCTGCACGCCGTGGGAATTGGCGATCCACCCGCCGCGGCTGATGAAGTAGGGGCGGTCCTGGGTGATCTGAAGGTTCAGCATGTCGCCGGGCAGCGCGGGCGCGACGTCGACCCAGCCGCCCTGCTGGGGCGCGGTGAACGTGGAGACGAAGAACGATTCCCCCGCCAGCACCGAGCGCTTGAGCCCGGCGAGGATGCCGCCCTCGGCCTTGGCCTGCAAACTCACGCCGGCCGAATGCGCCACCATGGCACCGCTTTCGACCCGCATCGGCTCGCCACCGGCCAAAAAGCACCGCGCGATGGTCGACGCGGGATTGTGGCGCAACTGTACCTTCATGCGGGCGACCCTACCGGGTGTCGGACGGGGACGGCGGGCCGCCGATCCCCCGCTCGCGGCCGACGCGGATCAGCCGAGCGAAGCCAGCGCCTCGTCGGTGCGGGCCACGATCGCCGACCCGTCGGCGCGCAACACGATCGGCCGCTGGATCAGCACCGGGTTGGCGGCCAGCGCCTCGATCCACCGGTCGCGGTCGGCGGGTTCGCGTCCCCAGTCCTTCATGCCGAGGTCGACCGCGACGCGTTCGCCGGTGCGGGTGATGTCCCACGGTTGCGCGCCGAGTCGGTCCAGGACCGCGCGCAGTTCCGCTTCGCTCGGCGGATCGTCGAGGTAGCGGCGGACGGTGTAGTCGAGGCCGGTCGCGTCCAGGCGCGCGGTGGCGGCGCGACTCTTGGAACAGCGCGGGTTGTGCCAGATCTCGTTCTGTCCAGCGGTCATGCCCCCAGCCTGTCACACGCCGGGCTACAGGTGCATGAGGGTCGGCCAGATCTCCGACCAGGGATGCCGCGCCCCCGCGCACACCCAGACGGTGACGTCCTGGGTGTTGCCGGGGTAGCCGATCCTGGTGTCGACCTTGCCCTCCGGGCGCACCTCGTCGAAATTCCAGCGCAGGAATCCCTCGTTCATCCCGACGGCGATCACCGTGCTCGCCGCATCCGGCGGCGCGCCGAAATAGCCGTAGCCGCGACTGGCGCTGTAGATGGGGGGCAGTCGGTCGCGGCCGAGTTGGTCGAGCGCGGCGGCCTGCCAATAGGTGTCGGTGAGCACGATCGCCGAATCCCGCCGCGCGGCGGGGAGTTCCGCGTAGACCCGCTCGACCTCGGCGGTCAGTTCGGGCCAGCCGAATTCGCCGTAGACGCCGATGTTGATCGCGGCTTCGACGTCGTCGCGTGGTGGACGCAATCGATCGGCCGAGCGCCACGGGGTGTCGTAGAGCACCATGCCGACCGCGACCGCCGCGAACACACTGCCGAGCACGAGCACGGCGTGTCTGCCACTGCCGCGCAGATGTCGCGCGAGACCGACGAGTCCGACCGCGCCCGCCGCCAGCACCACCCCGTACATGCCCGCGATGTAGTAGATCCGGCCCCCGACCGCCAACAGCAGCACCGTCAGCAGCACGAACGCCAGACCGAGGAATCGGTAAGGCCGCAGGTTCCGGTCACGCAGCAGCGTCCACACCCCGTAGAGCAGCACGATCGCGCCGAGGTAACCGGCCAGCAGCACGGCGAACGGCACGAACATCAACCGGCCGCCGAGAATGCCCTGTTCACCGCTGATCACCTCGCCCATGTGCAGTTGCGGCCACCCGTTGCGCGCCTGCCACATCAGTTCCGGGATCGTCACCGCCACCACGATCGCGCCGCCCAGCCACAGCAACGGCCTGCGGGCCAGTTCGCGAGGCCCGACCAGCAGCGCGCAGCCCACCGCGCAGATCCAGAAGAACGGGATCAGCCATTTGACCTGCATGTCGAGGGCGGTCACCAACGCCGCGAGCACCAGCAGTCGGTCGCGGCGGGTGCGGACCCAGCGCACCACCAGCCAGGTGATCAGCACCCACAGCGCGGTGTCGACGGCGTTGGTGGTCAGCATCTTGCCCTGCAACAACAGGAACGGCGAGGTCGCGTAGGCCAGGGCGGCCAGGGTCTGGGCGAGTGCGCCGCCGCCGAACTCACGGGCGATGGCGGCGGTGAGCACCACCGCCAACACGGTCAGCAGGACCGCGGGCCAGCGCAGGATCGCGTAGGAACCGGGGGCGACGGTGTCCATGAAACGGGCCAGCAGCGGCAGCACCGGCCCTTGGTCGGCGTAGCCGAAGGCCGGGCGGCGACCGGCGGCGAGGAAGTACAGTTCGTCGCCGAAGTAGCCGTAGCGGGTCACCGAGAACAGCAGCGCCGCCGTCGCGCCCGCCGCCACCGCGCCGACGCCGAGAACCGCGAACGGGGGGCGGGTGAGCACCGCCGTGTCCTCCGACCGGCCTGTCGCGGCATCGTCGGCACGGTCGGCGGCGACGTCGGCGCGCGCGGCGTCCACGGGCCGACCGGCGTCGAACGGCGAAAGGTATTCGGCCGGTTCGGATCTCCCGGTCGGGCGGTCTTCGCGGTGGGTCACTCCGGCTCCTGGCGGGTCGGGGTCTGGGCCGTGGTCAGTGTTCGGTGACGTAGTCGTCGGCCACGGCCAACACCTCGTCCAGGATCGCGAGGCCCGTGCGGAGTTCGTCGGCGGAGATGGTCAGCGGCGGGGCGATCTGGAGTCGGTTGCCCGCCACGAACGGCCACAGTCCGCGTTCCCTGGCGGCGGCGGTCACGGCGGCCATCGGCGCGGCGTCGGGTCCGGCGGCGGCGAAGGGGATCAGCGGTGTGCGGCGCGCGGGGTCGCGGACCAGGTCCAGCGCCCAGAAGCACCCGAGTCCGCGCACCTCCCCGACACTGGGATGCCGGGCGGCCAGATCCCGCAGGCCCGGCCCGAGCACGTCGGTCCCGAGGTCGCGCACCCGCGCGAGAATGCCGTCGCGCTCGAAGATCTCGATCGAGGCGACGCCCGCCGCGCAGGCCAGCGGGTGACCGGCGTAGGTGAGCCCGCCCGGATACACGCGGTCGTCGTAGCGGCGGGCGATGCGCTCGGCGATGAGCACACCGCCCAGCGGCACGTAGCCGGAGTTGACGCCCTTGGCGAAGGTGATCAGATCGGGTTCGACGTCGTACTCCTGCACCGCGAACCATCGGCCGACCCGGCCGAACCCCACCATGACCTCGTCGGCGACGTAGACGATGCCGTAGTCGTCGCACAGCGCCCGCACGCCCGCGAGATAGCCGGGCGGCGGAACCAGCACGCCGTTGGTGCCGACCACCGTCTCCAGGATCAGACCCGCGATGTGGTCGGGTCCTTCCAACTCCACGACTTGGCGCAGGTGCCGCAGCGCGGCCGCCGACTCCTGCTCGGGAGTGTCACTGCCCCAGGGAGATCGGTAGAGATGGGGGCCGAGGATGCGGGTGACGTCGACCCCGGTGGGTTCCGCGCCCCAGCGGCGGGGTTCACCGGTCAGGCCGATCGCGACGCCGGTGCCGCCGTGATAGGAGTGGTAGGCCGAGAGCATTTTGGTGCGTCCGGTGTAGCTTCGGGCCAACCGCACGGCGTGCTCGACGGCCTCCGCGCCGCCGGTGGTGAACAGCACCCGATTCAACTGTCCTGGAGCGCGTTCCACGATGAGCCGGGCCAATTCCGCGCGGACGCGGTTGCCGACGGTCGGCGAGATGGTCGCCAACTCCCCCGCCTGCGCGCGGATCGCCGCCACCAGGTCCGGGTGCTGGTGGCCGAGGTTGAGGTTGACCAGTTGGGAGGAGAAGTCGAGGTAGCGCCGCCCGTACTCGTCGGTGAACCACGAACCGGCGGCCTCGGTGACCGTCACCGGCGCGGGCCCGCCCTGGGCGCTCCACGGATAGAAGACGTGGTCCTCGGCACTCACCGGCCCGCGCCCACCGTGTGTTCGGCGTGCGCGGCGGTCGCGGTGACGGGCCCGCTCAGGCGGGGCAGCACCGATTCCCCGTACGCCTCGAGCGTCGCGGCCTTGGCGTCGTGCTGGAGGTAGACCGCGAACTGGTCGACGCCGAGTTCTTCGAGTTCGCGCAGGCGGGTGAGGTGTTCCTCGGCGCCGCCCAGGACGCAGAACCGATCGATGACGGCGTCCGGCACGAACTCGGCGTGGGTGTTGCCCGCGCGCCCGTGCTCGTTGTAGTCGTAGCCGCGCCTGCCCGCGATGTAGTCGGTGAGCGCGGCGGGGATCGCGCCGCCGGTGCCGTAGCGGTCGACTATGTCGGCGACGTGGTTGCCCACCATCCCGCCGAACCAGCGGCACTGCTCGCGGGCGTGGGCCAGCGCGGCGGGCGACCCGTCGGTGACGTAGGCGGGCGCGGCCACGCAGATCGTCACCGAAGCAGGGTCGCGGCCCGCGCGTTCGGCGGCCTCGCGCACCTTGGCCACCGTCCAGGCGGTGATGTCGGGATCGGCCAGTTGCAGGATGAAACCGTCGGCGACCTCGCCGATCAGGTCCAGCGCGCGCGGACCGTAGCCTGCCACCCATACTTCGAGCCGGGATGCGCCCGCCCACGGGAAGCGGACGTCGGTGTCGCCGATCCGCGCGGTCCGCCCATTGCCGAGTTCCCTGATCACCCCGATGGATTCGCGCATCGTGGCCAAGGTCGTCGGGTGGCGGCCCAGCGCACGGACCGCCGAGTCGCCGCGTCCCATCCCGCAGATCGTGCGGTTGCCGAACATCTCGTTGAGGGTCGCGAACGTCGAGGCCGTGACCGTCCAGTCCCTGGTCGCCGGATTGGTCACCATCGGCCCCACCGTGACGGTGTGGGTGGCCGAGAGGATCTGGCTGTGGATCACGTACGGTTCCTGCCACAGCAGGTGCGAGTCGAAGGTCCACACGTGCGAGAAGCCGTGTGTCTCGGCCTGTCTGGCCAACTCGACCACCCGCCAGGCGGGCGGTGTGCACTGCAACACCACGCCGATGTCCATGCGACACACTCCGTTCGGATCAGAGGAGGTTCTGTGACAGGCCGCGACGCAGGAAGCGGCCGTGGCCCGGCGCGCCGAGATAGCGTCCGTCCTCGACGATCACCCGGCCGCGCGAGAGCACGGTGTCGACGTGTCCGTCGACCTCGAACCCCTCGTAGGCCGAATAGTCCATGTTCATGTGGTGGGTGTCGCGGCCGATGCGGGTGCGACCGTTCGGGTCGTAGACGACGATGTCGGCGTCGGAACCGGGGCTGAGCACGCCCTTGCGCGGGTAGAGACCGAACATCCGCGCGGGCGCCGTGCAGCACACCTCCACCCAGCGCTCCGGCGAGATCCGACCGTCAACGACGCCTTGGAACATCAGGTCCATCCGGTGCTCGACGCCGCCGATCCCGTTGGGAATCCGGCTGAAATCGCCGCGGCCCATTTCCTTCTGGTCCTTCAGGCAGAACGGGCAGTGATCGGTGCTGACCGTGGTGACCGCACCGGTCCGCAGATACCGCCACAGCGCGTCCTGATGCCCCTCGGCCCGCGACCGCAGCGGCGTCGAGCACACCCACTTCGCGCCCTCGAAACCCGGTGCGCCCAACTGCTCCTCGAGCGAGAGGTACAGGTACTGCGGACAGGTCTCGCCGAACACGTTCTGCCCGGCTTCGCGCGCCCGCACGATCTGTTCGAGGGCTTGGGCCGCCGAGACGTGCACCACGTACAGGGGCGCACCGGTGACCTGGGCCAGCATGATCGCGCGGTGGGTGGCTTCCTCCTCGAGCTGCCACGGGCGGGTCAGACCGTGATACAGCGGCGCGGTCTGTCCGCGCGCCAACGCCTGCTCCACCAGGACGTCGATCGCGATGCCGTTCTCGGCGTGGGTCATCAGCAACGCGCCCAGCTCGGCGGCGGACTGCATCGCGCGCAGGATCTGGCCGTCGGTGGAATAGAACACGCCCGGATAGGCCATGAACAGTTTGAAACTGGTGACGCCCTCGCCCACCAGTTCCGCCATCGCCTTCAGCGATTCGTCGTTCACCTCGCCGACGATCTGGTGGAAGCCGTAGTCGATCGCGCAGGCGCCCTCGGCCTTGGCGTGCCAGTCCGCGAGGGTGTCCTGCACGCGCTGCCCGGGGGTCTGGACGGCGAAATCGATGATCGTGGTGGTGCCGCCCCACGCGGCGGCCCTGGTGCCGGTCTCGAAGGTGTCGCTGGCCTCGGTGCCGCCGAAGGGCATCTGCATGTGGGTGTGGCCGTCGACGCCGCCCGGGATCACGTACTTGCCTGCGGCATCGATGACCCGATCGGCGGTGGCGGCGAGATCGGCCCCCAGCGCGGTCGAACCGGGACGCAGCACCGCCGCGATCGTCGCGCCGTCGACCAGCACGTCCAGCGGTTGCGCGCCGGTCGCCGACACCACGGTCCCGCCGTGCACGAAGGTGGTGCTCACGGCGTCACCAGCGGGCCGTAGGCGTCGGGACGTCGGTCACGGTAGAAGGCCCAGCGGTCGCGCACCTCGCGGACCTGCCCGAGATCGATGTCGCGGATCAGCAGTTCGGGCTCCCGGTCCGAGGCCGGGTCGCCGACGAAACGCCCGTCCGGGTCGACGATGTAGCTGGTGCCGTAGAAATCGTCGTCACCGTAGTCGCGTTCGACGCCGACCCGGTTGATCGCGGCCACGAAATACTCGTTGGCCACCGCCGCCGCGGGCTGTTCCAATTTCCACAGGTGCGCCGAGAGCCCGCGCGAGGTGGCGGAGGGATTGAACACGATCTGCGCCCCCGCGAGACCCAGCGCCCGCCACCCCTCCGGGAAATGCCGGTCGTAACAGATGTAGACCCCGATCCGCCCCACCGCCGTGTCGAATACGGGCCACCCGAGATTCCCGGGCCGGAAATAGAACTTCTCCCAGAAACCGTGCACGTGCGGAATATGGTGCTTGCGGTACTTGCCCAGATAGCTGCCGTCGGCGTCGATCACCGCAGCCGTGTTGTAGAGCACGCCCGGTTGTTCCATCTCGTAGACCGGCAGCACCATGACCAGCCCCAACTCCGCGGCCAGGGCCGCCAATCGCCGGGTCGTCGGCCCCGGCACCGATTCGGCGTACCCGTAGAATTCCGCGTCCTGGAGCTGACAGAAATACGGCGCGTTGAACAGTTCCTGGAAACAGATCACCCCCGCCCCGCGCGCCGCCGCCTGCCGCGCGTACTCCTCGTGCGCGACCACCATCGATTCCGTATCCCCGGTCCACCCCGTCTGGACCAGCGCGACGCGAACGGTTCCCATACCAGACATCGTGCACCCTGCACCACCCCGATCCCGGTAGCCCCGGACCGAAAGTCTCCGGTTTCCCGGATCGGGGATGCGCCGCGGAAGGTGGCGAGCACGCTCTCGGGTCAGGTGGCTCTCCGAGTGGGTCGCGCAAGCAACCGCTTCCACACCGACCGCCCGGTACGGCCGGCTGACCTGGGCCGTCACCGCCCGCGCGGACCCGGACGGTTTCGGGACGCGCGCGAAGGGGTAGGTGGCAGGATGCGGACGGGCATCGATCGGTGCGTGGATCAACGAAGGAGATTCCAGCGGTGAACAGTGGAGCGCGGATGCGGGCGGACGGCCGGAACGAGGGCGCTGCGCGCCGCCGCGGGATGATCCGACGACTGCTGCCCGGCCTCGGCGTCCTCGTGGCGGGCGCCGCGCTGACGCTCTACGCGGCGGGCGGGGTCTCCGCGCAGACCTGGCAGTTGCGGCAGAGCCCGGCGGGCTGCGTGCCGGGCCAGGGTGTGCCCAACGGCAAGCAGTGGCAGGCCGAACCGCCGCTGACCATCGACACCACCACCGACTACACCGCCGCGCTGGAGACCAACTGCGGCACCATCCTGATCGCCCTGGACGCGGCGCGCGCCCCGCGCACGGTCAACTCCTTCGCCTTCCTCGCGAGCGAGCAGTACTTCGACCAGACCCGCTGTCACCGGTTGACCACCGAGGGCATCCACGTCCTGCAGTGCGGCGACCCGACCGCGACCGGCACCGGCGGACCCGGCTACCGCTTCCCGGACGAGAACCTGGTCGGCGCGACGTATCCGGCGGGCACCCTGGCGATGGCCAACTCCGGCCCGAACACCAACGGCAGCCAGTTCTTCCTGGTCTACCGCGACGCGCCGCTGCCGCCGAACTACACCCCGTTCGGTCGCGTCACCGCGGGCATGGACGTGATCGACCGCATCGCGGCGGCGGGCGTGCGCGACGGTTCCGGCGACGGATCGCCGCTCGACGACGTCGTCCTGACCCGGGTGAGCGCAACCCGCGGCTGATGTCCTCCCGTGATCCCTTGTGCCGCAGGGGATCACGGGTCCACTTCACGCGCGATGCCCCCGGAATCGACGGCACCGCCGTCGGTGATCACGTGTAGCCTGTTCCCCATCGAGAATCGAGGGAGGGCGTCATGGGCGATCTCGAAGTGCGAGTGTCGTTTCCGGAGATCGATACGGCCACCGCCGACGAATTGTGCGCTGATCTGTCCGACAGCCTCGCTTCGGCCGTTCCCGAGACTTCGCCCGCGAGAATCCGCGAGGACGAACTTGCCCAGGATCTGGGCACCGCGCTCACCCTGCTGGTCACCTCGCCCACCGCGGCGCTGCTGATCCGCGAACTGTCCCGATGGGCGGCACGGCGTTACGACGCGACCCTGAAGTTGAAGCGGGCCGACACCGGCGCGACCGTGGAGATCAAGGGACCGTTGAACGACCGGCACGAACGGATCCTGCGTGAATTCCTCGGCGCACCAGACGATGTATGAACCCGACCGCACCGCTGCGATCATTCTCGGTGCGAGCAGTTGGCCGCGCATGCCGGGGTTCAACGCGGCGACGGCGTTCCGCAACACCGCGAACGGCCTGCGCGAATACTTGACCGATTCGACGGGGATGCGACTGCCCCCGGAGAATCTGCTGGACCTGTTCGACAGCACGCTGTCCTCGGTGCAGCAGATCGACGCCGTGCAGACATTCCTACGCGGCCGGATGGGCCGCGTGCACAGCAAGCACGGCGAGAAGATGCTGGTGCTGGTCGCCTACATCGGGCACGGCGCGTTCTTCGAGACCGAGCGGTTCTACTGCCTGCTGGTGCGCGACACCCACGAGCCGAGCCTGGTGGAATCGAGTCTGCGGGTCTCGACACTGGCGGGCACCCTGAAGAAGACCGCGCCGCGCAGCGCCCGCGTCGTCATCCTCGACTCGTGTTTCGCGGCCGAAGCGGTCAAGGGCTTCCAGAGCGACGTCGAGCAGGTGGCCTCGGCGAAAGTGCAGAAGGTGGCCGACCAGGAAATCGAGTTGGACCGCCTGCACCAGCCCGTCGGCGAGGCCGCCGAGAACGCCTCGGCCCAGGAGCGCCCGGACTCGGGCGGCGTCGCACTGCTGTGCGCGTCCAGTTCGCGCGATCCGGCCAAGTTGGCCAGCAAGGACTCGTTCACGCTGTTCGGCCGGGCCCTGCTCAGGGCGCTGCGCCACGGGGACGTGCACAAAGACCGGCCGCTGAGTCTGCGCGACATCTACGATCTCGTCCGCACCCACCTCAAGCCGATCGGCGACGCGCCCCAACCGCAGATCCACACCCCGGAACAGAACGGCGACGACCTCGCCCACCGCAGGATCTTTCCCAACCCCGGCACCGGTCATCTGCCCCCGGACAACGAATCCGAGCCGCGACGCCGCCGCCAGCGGACGATCCTCGCCGCGATGCTGGCGGTCGCCTCGGTCGTGGTGGCGGGCGCGGTCTACTTCACCGTCGAGCAGATGCAACGGTGGGCGCACTGCGGCACCGAGATCCCCACCCTCGAGCAGATCGACGGCGAATGCGTCGGTTTCACCGACGGCGAGGTCGACCTGTTCCAGCCCAGCGGCGGCGATCCGCTCGTGCGCGCCCGCATCCGGCAGGTGTTGAGCACGTTGCGCGACCAGAACCGGCTCGCGGAGCAGAAGCATCGGGAGCAACCGCATCGACCGTACGTCACCCTGATCAGTCTGGAAGCGCTCACCGCGGCCGAGGGCGGCACGGTGGCCGGACTGACCGCCGAACGCGAGAGCCTGCAAGGATTCGCGGTCGCGCAGCGCGGGCAACTGGACTCCACCGACCCCGACGCGCCTCTCGTGCGCATCCTCGTCGGCAACACCGGGCGCGGCACCCGGCACGGCGTCCACGTCGCCCAGATGGTGCGCGAGGCGGCCGAGCGGGACCGGTCCGTCGTCGGCGTGGTCGGGTTCAACATGAGCAACCAGGCCACCCTGGACACCATCAGGACCCTCGACAAGGAGAAGATCCCCACCGTGGCGACCACCCTGTCGCTGGACGAATTGGGCGACCGGATCGTCAATTTCGTGCAGGTCGCCCCGCAGAATCGCAACGAGGCCGCCACGGCGGCCGCGTTCGCCGCGCAACTGCCGGGCGCGCTGCCCGGCAAGGCCCGCGTCTACTACTCCGACGACGCCTCGGACCTGTACAGCACCAACCTGCGCGACGACGCCGAATTCTGGTTCGAGCGGCTCGGTTTCGAGGTGGAGACCTACCTGTACAGTCCCGCCGAGCGCGGCAGCGACACCGAGATGTACCAGCCCGGCGACACGGTCACGGGCGATGCCGTCGAAGCGGGGGCCTCGGTGTGCTCCTCGTCCGGGATCGTGTTCTTCGCGGGCCGCGGCATCCCCGACTACGGCGATTTCCTGCGCGGCGCGGCCCCCTGCGCGAAGGACGTGACCATCATCGGCGGCGACGACGTGACCAAACACGTCGCCGATCCCGCCACTCGCCAAGCCGTCCCCGGCGTGCCCTACTACTACATGTCCTTCGCGCCCGCGCCCGTCACCGACGACGCCACCAGTCACGAGTTCTACGGACGCCTGAGCGCGATGTTCCCCTTCGAACAGGATCTGGCGAAGAAGGATCGCTCCCTCGACGGCCACGCGGCGCTGTCCTACGACGCGGCCAGGCTCTACATCACCGCGGTCGAGCAGGTGCACCGCCGCTCGCCGGGTGAGGTCGGCATCGCCGCGGTCACCGCGCAACTGGGCGCCGTCGGCACCGTCCAAGGTGTGACGGGGACGTTCTTCTTCGATCCGCGGTCACGGCAGAAGGTGCCCCAGCGCAAGCCGGTGACGGTGCTGCGTGTGGTCGGTGGCGAGGTGGAGGGTCGAATCCAGGCCTACTGCGGCCTGTTCGAGGGCCGACCGGATCTGCCCGCGCCCTGGTGCCCGCCGGACGCCGACAAACTCCCCGAATCGAAATGACCGCCGCGGGCCGACGCCCGAGGTCATCGCGGAATTCGCCCGCTCGGAGCGAGGTGGGCGGGCATGATGGAGGTGTCATGGCACCTCGTTCCAGCCTGTCCCGCCGACGCGCCGCGCTCGAAGACGCCTGGGCCCGCTGGGTGCCGGGACGCGTGATCGAGCGCGCCGGGGCCGACTCGCCTGCACCCGCGACCGGGAGTGTGACCGAGGAGTCGCCTGCGCCCCCGGACGAGGAACTGACCCGCTCGTGGCTGCGGTCGCTGCGCACCGTCGATCCGACCCAGGACAGTGCGCCCACCAGCGCCGACGCGGGAGCGCGGTGGGCCGACTCGCCGCTGCGTGCCCCGGTCGAAGCGCTCGACGACGAATTGCGCAGCATCGCCGAGGACGCCGATTTCGTGGCGGCGGTGACCGACGAGACGGGCACGATCCTCTGGTCGCACGGCGGTCGGGTGATGCGCCGCCGGGCCGAGCGGGTCAATTTCGCGCCCGGCGGACGCTGGGACGAGGCGCACATGGGCACCAACGCGCTGTCGCTGGCGCTGCGCACCGATCGGGCGCACACCGTGTTCTCGGCCGAACATCTGGTGGCCGCGCTGCACGGGTGGGTCTGCTACGGCGCGCCGATCCGGGCGGCCGACGGGCGCGCGCTGGGTGTGCTGGACCTGTCCACGACCTGGGATCGCGCGCATCCGCTGGCCTTGGCGACGGTGCGCACGCTGGCCGCGTCGGTGGAGACGGCGTTGCGGCAGCGCGCGCCCGCCGTACCGGGCGTCCGGTTGACCTGTCTGGGCGCGGGGCGACTGGTCCGCGACGGTCGGCCGATCCGGTTGCGCCCCCGACACCTGGAGATCCTCACGTTGCTCGCGCTGGAACCCGACGGCTTCACCCACGAACGACTGCGGTGCGCGGTCTACGGTGAGCGCGCGGTGGGGTCGAGCACGCTGAAATCGGAGATGTCCTACCTGCGGCGGGCCACCGGCGGGGAGATCACCAGTCGCGTCTACCAGTTGGTGAGTCCGCTGTCCTGCGACGCGGTGGATCTGGCGGCGGCGTTGGCCGCGGGCGACACCGCGACGGCGGTGGCGCTGTATCGCGGTCCCCTGCTGCCGGGGTCGGACACGCCGGGCATCGTGGAGTGGCGCGACTTCCTCGAGGTGGGTGTGCGCACGGCGGTTCTGTCGGCGACCGATCCCGAATTCGCCCTGCGCTACGGCGAATACGCGCCCGAGGACCTCGCGGTGCACGAACACGCGCTGCGCCTGCTGCCCGCCCACGACGCGCGTCGCGCCGTGGCGACCGCGCGCCTGCACCACGCCGCGCGCGGCTGACGGCGGTTGTCCAACGTTTCCTCAACCCTCGGCGAGGATAGTGACGTGGGTCACGGCCATGTGCCGTGACGGTGACAGGTCCGGATCAACCCCAGGAGTCGTCCGCCATGATCTACGCACAGCCGGGAGCCGAGGGCAGCATCGTCGAATACGCCGCCCGCTACGACAATTTCATCGACGGGCAGTGGCGCGCGCCCGTCGAGGGACGCTATTTCCACAACCCCTCCCCCGTCGACGGCGCGAACTTCTGCGAGGTCGCCCGCTCCTCGGCCGCCGACGTCGAGTTGGCGCTGGACGCCGCGCACAAGGCCGCCGACGCCTGGGGCCGCACCTCCACCACCGAACGCGCCACCATCCTCAACAAGATCGCGGACCGGATCGAGAGCAATCTGGAAGCCCTCGCGGTCGCCGAGACCTGGGAGAACGGCAAAGCGGTCCGCGAGACCCTGGCCGCGGACCTGCCGCTGGCGGTGGACCACTTCCGCTACTTCGCGGGCGCACTGCGCGCCCAGGAGGGCGGGATCTCCCAGATCGACGAGGACACCGTCGCCTATCACTTCCACGAACCGCTGGGCGTGGTCGCGCAGATCATCCCGTGGAACTTCCCCATTCTCATGGCGACCTGGAAGCTCGCGCCCGCCCTGGCCGCGGGCAACTGCGTGGTGCTCAAGCCGGCCGAACAGACGCCGGTCTCGATCCTGCTGGTGGTCGAGTTGATCGCGGATCTGCTCCCGCCGGGAGTTCTCAACGTGGTCAACGGATTCGGCGTCGAGGCGGGCAAGCCGCTGGCCTCGAGCCCGCGGGTGGCCAAGGTCGCCTTCACCGGTGAGACCACCACCGGCAGGCTGATCATGCAGTACGCCAGCGAGAACATCATCCCGGTGACGCTGGAGTTGGGCGGCAAGAGCCCCAACATCTTCCTGCCCGACGTCCTGGCCGCCGACGACGAATTCCTGGACAAGGCCGTCGAGGGTTTCGTGCTGTTCGCGCTGAATCAGGGCGAGGTGTGCACGTGTCCCTCGCGCGCGCTGATCCATTCGTCCATCTACGACGAGTTCATGGCCCGCTGCCTCGAACGCACCGAGGCCATCGTCGGCGGCAACCCGCTCGACGAGGCGACCATGATCGGGGCGCAGGCCAGCAACGACCAGTACGAGAAGATCCTGTCCTACATCGACATCGGGCGCAAAGAGGGCGCCGAAGTGCTCACCGGCGGGCAACCGCGCAAGGTCGAGGGCTTCCCCGACGGCTACTACATCGAGCCGACGATCTTCAAGGGCCGCAACGACATGCGTGTGTTCCAGGAGGAGATCTTCGGCCCGGTGGTGTCGGTGACCACCTTCGACTCCACCGAGCAGGCGCTCGAGATCGCCAACGACACCCTCTACGGACTCGGCGCGGGCGTGTGGACGCGCGATATGAACACCGCCTACCGCCTCGGCCGCGGGATCAAGGCGGGCCGGGTGTGGACCAACTGCTACCACGCCTACCCCGCGCACGCGGCCTTCGGCGGCTACAAGAAGTCCGGCATCGGACGCGAGAACCATGCCATGATGCTCGACCACTACCAGCAGACCAAGAACCTGCTGGTCAGCTACTCGCCGAACAAGCTCGGATTCTTCTGATGCCCGACGGGATCGACCGGGTCGGGCTGACGGAGGCGGCGCGCGACCTGCTCGACGCGCTGACCCGGCAGCACGGCCCGGTCATGTTCCACCAGTCCGGTGGCTGCTGTGACGGGAGTTCACCGATGTGCTATCCGCTCGGCGAATTCCGCGTGGGCGCCTCGGACGTGCTGCTCGGACATGTCGGGGACGGCGCGCCGTTCTGGATGAGCGCCGACCAGTTCGCCTACTGGGAGCACACCCACCTGACGGTGGACGTGGTGTCCGGACGCGGCAGCGGATTCTCCCTCGAGGCGCCCGAAGGCGTCCGGTTCCTGATCCGCTCCCGGTTGCTGACCGACGCGGAACTGGCCGTGCTGGCCGACCATCCGCCGCCCACAGGGGCGCAAACGCAGTCCTGAGCGGCATCACGGGGTGCCGGAGAGTGACAGTGTTCCCGCCTACCGGCGGGTTCGGCGTAAGCTCTGTTCGAGCGGACGGATTCATAGGATACTTTCCGTCACCCCCGGTTCTCAGCAAGCCCACAGAGATCTCTGGCACCCGCCACGGCTTGAACTGTTCCACTGGTGGTATGTCGGTAGACAGTACCGACAGCGTCCGATCCAGGAGGTCAGGGCCGTGAGTAGCGCGATGACGACAACCCGGCGCGAGCTGGTCCGGCTCACCGGTATCTCCGGCGATTCCATCAGCAAGCGGGGCCTGCGCGCCATCAACGCCGACGCCCTCGCCTCCTGGACCGATCCCGTGGGCGGCCGGTCGGCCTTCGTCGTCGCCGACGGGGTGGGCGATCACCTGCTGGCCGCGCGGGCCGCTCGCGCCGCCGCCACCTGCGCGGCGCGCGAAGCCGCCCACGCGGGCGCCGCCGCCGGGATCATGGCCGCGCAGCGCCAACTGCTGCACGAATTCCCGGAGCCCAAGGCCGACTGCGCGGTGGTCGTCGTGGTCGTGCCCACCACCGACCGCCCCGACGCCCCCGCCGATATCGCCTGGGTGGGCGACTGTCGCGCCTGGCGCTGGAACGGCCGTGCGCTACACCAGATCACGACCGATCACACCCTCGCCGAATATCTGCGGTTGCGCGGCCGCCACGCCGCCCCGCGCACCGAACACATCATCACCACCACCGTGCGCACCGTGCGCGCCGACCAGATCGGTCACGCGGCCACCGGTTCCAGCAACGGCAGGCTGCTGCTCAGCACCGACGGCGTGCACAAGGTCCTCGACATCGCCACCGTCAAAGCGCTGCTCGCCGGCGGGCGGACACCGCAGATCACCGCCGACGCCCTGGTCGAACTGGCCCTGAGCAGCGGCGGCCGCGACAACGCCTCCGCGTTCGTCATCGACCGCCACTGATTCCTCGGCCCAACCGATCCCGAGAACGAGATCACGGCACTTCGAAACGACCGGAGCCGCGCCCCGAGGGGACGCGGCTCCGTTGTCGCGGAGTCGATTACAGGTACTGACCGGTGTTCGACTCGGTGTCGATCGCCCGGCTCGCCGAGGCGTTCTTGCCGGTGACCAGGGTGCGGATGTAGACGATCCGCTCGCCCTTCTTGCCCGAGATGCGCGCCCAGTCATCGGGATTCGTGGTGTTGGGCAGGTCCTCGTTCTCGGAGAACTCGTCCACGATCGAATCGTAGAGATGCTGGATGCGCAGCCCCGGGTTGCCGGTGTCGAGCACGGACTTGATCGCGTACTTCTTGGAGCGGTCCACGATGTTCTGGATCATCGCGCCGGAGTTGAAGTCCTTGAAGTACAGGACCTCCTTGTCACCGTTGGCGTAGGTGACCTCCAGGAAGCGGTTGTCCTCGCTCTCGGCGTACATCCGGTCGACCACCCGCTCGATCATCGCCCGGATGCAGGCCACCCGGTCCCCGCCGAATTCGGCGAGATCGTCGGCGTGCAACGGCAGACCCGAGACCAGGTACTTCGAGAAGATGTCCTGCGCGGACTCGGCGTCGGGACGCTCGATCTTGATCTTGACGTCCAAGCGGCCCGGTCGCAGGATCGCGGGGTCGATCATGTCCTCGCGGTTGGAGGCGCCGATCACGATCACGTTCTCCAGGCCCTCGACGCCGTCGATCTCGGAGAGCAACTGCGGCACGACGGTGGTCTCCACGTCGGAGGACACGCCCGAACCGCGGGTGCGGAAGATCGAGTCCATCTCGTCGAAGAACACGATCACCGGGGTGCCCTCGGAAGCCTTCTCGCGGGCCCGCTGGAAGATGATCCGGATGTGCCGCTCGGTCTCGCCGACGAACTTGTTCAGCAGTTCGGGGCCCTTGATGTTGAGGAAGAAGGACTTGGCCTCCTTGGCGTCCTCACCGCGTGCCTCGGCGATCTTCTTGGCCAGCGAGTTGGCGACGGCCTTGGCGATGAGCGTCTTGCCGCAGCCGGGCGGACCGTAGAGCAGCACGCCCTTGGGCGGGCGCAGCGCGTACTCGCGGAACAGGTCCTTGTGCAGGAAGGGCAACTCGACCGCGTCGCGGATCTGCTCGATCTGGCGGGCCAGACCGCCGATGTCGTGGTAGTCCACGTCGGGGACTTCCTCGAGCACCAGATCCTCGACCTCGGCCTTGGGGATGCGCTCGAAGGCGAATCCGGCCTTGGTGTCGACCAGCAGGGAATCGCCGGGCCGCAGCTTGCGGATGGGCGAGTCCGGATCGTCGAGGTCGTCGTTCTCGGCGACCTTGGCCAGCGGGCCGGACAGCCAGACCACGCGCTCCTCGTCGGCGTGGCCGACCACGAGGGCGCGACGGCCGTCGTCGAGGATCTCGCGCAGGGTGCCGATCTCGCCGACCGAGTCGAACACGCCCGCCTCGACCACCGTCAGTGCCTCGTTCAGGCGCACGGTCTGGCCGTACTCGAGTTCGGCGGTGTCGATGTTCGGCGAGCAGGTCAGGCGCATCTTGCGGCCCGAGGTGAACACGTCGACGGTCTGGTCGTCGTAGACGCCGATCAGGATGCCGTAGCCGCTCGGGGGCTGACCGAGGCGATCGACCTCCTCGCGCAGCGCGACCAACTGCTGACGCGCCTCCTTGAGGGTGTCCATCAGCTTGGTGTTGCGAATGGTCAGCGAATCGATGCGGGCTTCCAACTCGCGTGCGCGATCCGGCGAGTCGGCGAGTTGCCTCCGGAGTGCAGCCGCCTCGGCGCGCACTGCCTCGAGCTCTCTCCAGGCCGCCGAATCGGAATTCTCGATGGGGCTCATGTGCTGCTCCTCCCAGTCCCGGTCTATCAACGCTACCGGGCGTGAACGTTTCTCGCTTTCCGACATGGTTTATTCGTGATCACATCTGCGCCGCGATCGGCCCGGGGAGGTCCATGTTAGCCTCCCCTAACCCAGTAGGAACGGGAGATCTCGTTCCTAGAGCCGAAAGGTTGCCAGCAATGCTCCTCTCCGCCAGAACGCTGCGCGTCTGCGTCGCCACCGCCGCCGTGGCGATCACCGCGACGGTCGGGCTCACCGGATGTGGGTCGGACGACTCCGACACCGCCACCAGCGCCACCTCCACCTCGATCACCACCTCCGCCGCGGCCGCGAGCACGGGTTCGGCGGGTCAGGCCAACGGGGCCGCCCCCTCGGCCGAGCAGCTCTCGGGCACCCTGAGCACCCTGGCCGACCCGGCCAAGCCGGTCGCGGACAAGGTCGCGATCGTCGTCGACGGCCAGAAGCGGGCCGCCAACATCGAGACCATGACCCAGGCGCTCGCCGGCTACGGCACGCTGAAGTTCGTGGTCAGCGACGTGAAGGTGGACGGCAAGTCCGCCACCGCGCAGGTCGTGATCAGCTCCCCCAACGGCGATGCCCCGCCGATGCCGCTGACCTGGCAGCAGGTCGACGGCACCTGGAAGATCTCCGATGCCAGCGCGTGTGTGCTGCTCGGTTTCGCCCAGGCGCCCTGTACGCCGTAACAACGCGCGTCCGGCCCCGTGCGCGAGCGATGCCCGGCACGGGGCCGATTGCTCGCGGGCGGGAAGGGGGC
>NZ_BAGG01000074.1 GCF_000308695.1 Nocardia takedensis NBRC 100417
GATAGAAGCGCAGATAGGCCCGTTGCAGTTCGCGCGCGTCGAGATCCTCGTCGAGGAAGACGTAGGTGCTGGCCAGCAGTCCGCGCACGTGCGAGACGCCGTAGGCCGACATCGTCAGCGAGCCGAGGCTGCCCGGCTTCGCGCCCTCCAGGAAATCGGCGACCTCCGCCGCGTGCCGGTGCCCGACCGGCGCGTAGGGGGCGATCGCGCCGTTGCGGAACGGGTGCAGATCCGGCACCCGCAGATGCAGGCCGCCGCCGCTGGACCCGCTCTTGCCGTCCACCAGCACGGTCCGCAGATGCAGGCCGAGACCGAGGGTCAGCGGAGCCAGACCGAGGGTGATCGCGGTGGCGTAGCAGCCCGGCATCGAGATCAGCGCCGCACCGGAGAGCGCGTCGCCGATCAGTTCCGGTACGCCGTAGACGAAACGGTCGGCCAACTCGGCCGCCCGCCCGGCCGAGGGATACCAGCGGGTGTGGCGCACCGCGTCGCGGATGCGGAACGCGCCGCTCAGGTCGATGACACAGGTCACCCGATCGGCCAGTCGCGCCGCCAGTTCCGCCGAAGCCGGTGCGGGCGTGGCCAGGAAGACCACGTCGCACCGTTCGGCGACGACCTCGGGATCGACCGCCTGCACCGTCAACCCGAGATCCAGCCGGAGCCCCGGGTGCAGCGCCGAAGGACGACGCCCGATGCTGGACGCGCCGCCGAGGAAGGTCAGCTCCGCCTCGGGATGCTGGGCGACCAGCCGGATCAGCTCGCCGCCGGAAAGACCGGAGGCGCCGACGATTCCGACGCGGATCATACGAGCACCTCCTGCAGGTGGCCCAACACCGCGGCGGGGATGTCGAGGTCGGTGGTCTCGGCGACCCCGCGCCAGGCGGGCGCGTGGTTGACCTCGTTGACCAGGTAGCCCGCGGCGGTGTCGAACAGGTCGATCCCGTAGATGCCGGGGCCGAGCCGGTCGACCACGGCGTCCACGATCTTGCGCACCTCCGGGGTCTGTGCCAGCGACCGACTGCGGTTGCCCAACGCGGCGTTGCTGCGCCAATCCCCGCCCGCGCCGCGGAATTCGGCCGTCACCACGATCTGGCGGCCGACCACAAGGCAGCGGATCGAGCGCCCGCCCGCGAGGAACGGTTCGGCCAGATACGCCTGCTCGAAGCCGTGCCCCAGATCCTCGATGTGGTCGTACACCGAATTCGCCAGGTCGCGGTCGCGGATCAGCGTGACGCGCTTGCCCATGCCGCCGTAGACCGGTTTGACCACCACCGGCATGCCGAGGTCGTCCAGGGCGGCGGCGAAATCAGCGCGCGAGAGCACCAGCCGGAAATCCGGCACCGGCACACCCGCCTCGCGCAGCACCGCGCGCAACACCAACTTGTTCTCGCAGGCGTGGATCGCGGCGGCGGAATTGTGCACCCGCACCCCGCCCGCCTCGGCCAAGGCGGCCAGCAGGCCGCCACGGGTGTAACTGCGGCTGCGGATCAGCAGCGCGTCGAAGTCGGCCACCGACGGCGCGTCGACCGCGCCCAGGCACAGCGATTCGTCGTTGACCCAGTCCACGCGCAGGCCCAGGTGCGACGCGCGCTCGATCAGCGCGCGCTCCTCCCAGCCGACGCGGTCGGCGACGATCCCGATTCTCGTGGTCACGGTCACTGTCCCCAGTCGCGCAGCTGGACCTCGACCATGGTCAGGCTCAGCGTGCCGTCGGCGATCCCGTCCACGCGCAGCGTGAGCAGGCATTCCGGGCAGGACAGGGTTTCGCCCTCGACGACCGGCGGCACGGTCAGGTCGGTCTCGCACTCGGGGCAGATTCCGGAGAAGGCGGCGGTGGTGGTCATTTGATCAGCTCCAGATCGGTAGGCGTGGCATCGGTACTCGCGGACGGATGTCCGGAGCGGAAGTCCAGGGCGGCGCGCACGACGGCGTCGCGGTCCAGCAGCGGCGCGCCGTCGCGGCGCTGCCGCTCGAGCAGCCAGGCGGTGAAGGCGTCCAGGTCGACCGAGCCCGCCGCGTCGCCGAGCGCCCAGCGCAACAGCGCCGGACCGAAGCGGGTCCGCACCCGCAGCGCGCGGTCGTTGCCGATCAGCTCCGGCGCGATGGTCTCGTAGGCGGCGGGATGGGTCAGCTGCCCGGGCAGTTCGTAGGCGAAGGCGTGCGCGGCGGTCGGCCCCGACTGGAACGCCTCGCCCAGATCGGAAGCGGCCAGCATGCGCCGCGACAGCTCGGTCAGATGGGACAGGTCGAATCGGGTGTCGCCGTAAGCGACCCGCAGCGTGGTCAGGATCTCGGCCAGCGGCGCGTTGCCGCCGCGCTCGCCGATCCCGCCGACCGTCGCCGAGATCCACGTCGCGCCCGCCCGCACCGCGGCGAAGGAGTTCGCGACCGCCATGCCGAGCATGTTGTGCGAATGGATCTCGATCTCGGCGCCGTCGATCGCGGTCAGATCGGCGATCACCTCCTGCATCCGCCACGGTGTGAGCGAGGCGACCGTCTCGGCGAGACGGAAACGGTCCGCGCCCGCCGCGAAACCCGCCGTGACGTAGGGCACCAGCCGTTCGGGCGGGGTCCGCGCACCGTCCTCGCCGCTGAAGGTGACGTGCAGGCCGCGCAGTTTGGCCTCGGTGATCGCGAAACGCGCCAGCGCGTGCAGGAACTGCGCGCTCGGCGAGGCCAGCTTCAGCCGCGCGTGCTCCTCGGAGGTGGGGATCGAGTACATGATGTGGCGGACACCGAGACGCACGACCTCGTCCAACGCGGCCGTGACCTGGCGACGGTCGCGGACCATCACCAAGGTCATGCTGCGTTCCGGGCCGATCGCGTCGTGGGTGGCGGTGACCAGATCGGCGTCCCTGGCCCCCGGTCCCGACACCATCCCGACCTCGACCAACTCGATCCCGGTGCGCACCAACAGCTTCGCGATGGCCGCGGTGTCGGCGGGCGTCAGTTCGACGCCCGCCATGTGCGCGGAGTCGCGCAGGGTGGCGTCGGACAGGTGCAACTCACCCGTGTGCTGTGCGATTGCCATTGCTTCCTCCCCGGCCCGTGGGCCCGGATCGTTCGTCGGACGTCGTCCGGAATCGCTCTCGACGGCGGTTCCGACGTCGGTCGAATAATCGCCGAACTGGAATATCGGCACGGTGGATATCGTGGCTTCCGACCACGTCAGGAAACAACACGGAATATGTCAGAAGTACGTGAACTACCGTGAGTCACTGTCACGGAACATCGCCGTCACGTGCGGCTGGATGAATGTTCCCGCAGGAGCTTTCGCGTGCCGGTAACGGCCGATAGCGTTCCTCGGTGTCCCTTCCGCACAACGGTGGGAGAAATTCGGAACAGGCCGAACACCGCCGTTCCGTATATTCAGGAACAATTCTTGACCCGACGGACGAGGCTCGAGATGACCAATTCACCAGTAGTAGCGGCCGACGCCGTGGCGACGCCGCCCGCCCCCTGCTCGGACGCCTCGGCGGCCCGCGCCCTCGGCGCGCGCGTCGCGCGCCCCACGGCCGCCCGCCGCGATCACGACCGGCGGTGGAGTCCGCACCTGTTCGCCGAACTCGCGGCGGCCGAACCCGGCGTTCTCGGCGCGCTGGTCCCGCGCGGACTCGGCGGCGCGGGCCTGTCCGCCGCCGCGACCTTCGACCTGCTCGCCGGTCTCGGCGAAGGGGCGCGCGACCCCGGTTTCGCCCTCATGGTCGGCGTGCAGGCGGTGCTGTCCACGGCGCCGCTGCGCGCCTTCGGCACCGCCGACCAGCAGGCCCGATACCTGCCCGGGATGGTGCGCGGCGACCGGATCGGCGCGGTGTCGCTGCGCCAGACCCAAGGGGCCGCCCTGGCCCCGACGATCTCCGCCCGCCGGGCCGAAACCCCCACGGGCGGTTGGGTGCTCACCGGCGAACTCGACCTGGTGGCGGGCGCGCCGGTGGCCCACCACTTCCTGATCGTGGCCGAACACGACGACGGCGCGCGCACCGCCTTCCTCGTCGACGGGGCCGCCCCGGGACTGCTGGTCGTCTCGACCGAACCGGTCGCGATGCCGACCTGCCCGTGGGGGCGGCTCGTCCTGGGCCGCGTCCACGTCCCGGACACGGCGGTCCTCGGCGCGGTCGGCGGCGCGCCCACCGGAACCGAACCACTGCTGGCCGCCCTGGACTGGGTGTTCACCAGCGCGCCGTGGCTCGGCGTCCTGCGCGCGCTGACCGACGACGCGCGCACGGCGCTGCGCGAGCGCCGCGTGTTCGGCCGCCCGCTGGCCCACGACCAGTCGGCCCGGTTCACCCTGGCCGACCTCGCCGCGCGCGTCGAATTGACCCACGGACTGCTGCGCCGCGCCGCGCGCCGCTTCGACACCGGCGGCGGACCCGCCCGCCAGGACGCCGCCGCCGCGCGCCTGTTCACGGCCGCGGCGGCCCGCACGGTGGTCGACGGCGCGGCCCGCCTCGTCGGCCCCGACGATCCGGCGGGCGATCACCTCGTCGAACGCGCGCACCGCGACGCCCGGTTCTTCGCCGAAACCGGCGGCGGCGCGGCGGTACTGCGCGCGGTGATCGCCTCCCACCACCTCGACCTCGGCTGAGCGGAGCACATCATGACCACCAACGGCGCCCACCCCGCCTTCGACTTCCACAGCATCGCCGCGCGCGCCGCCGACACCGACGCCGACGGTCGCATCCCCGAACAGAATTGGCGCGAGTTGCGCGAGAGCGGCTACCTGCGCCTGTTCCACCCGCGCGAGATCGGCGGACTCGGCGCGGACGCCGCCACCCAGGCCGCCGCGCTGGAAGCCCTCGCCACCGCCTGCCCCGGCACCTACTGGGCCGCTACCGTCTCCACGCTGCTGTGCGGCAAACTCGTCTGGACCCACGGCGACCGCACCGCGCACGGCGGGTTGCTGCGAAGCCTGCTGTCGGGGGAGAAACTGGCCGCCTTCGCCGTCGTGGAACGCACCGCGGGCAGCGACGCGAGCACCTTCCGCACCACGGTCCGCCCCGCCGGACCCGACGCCGGATTCCGCATCCACGGCGAGAAGTCCCGGATCACCAACGCTCCCGTCGCCGACGTCGCCGTGGTGCTGGCCCGCAGGCAGAAGCCGCCGGGCGACACCGGCCACGACTGGTGCCTGGCCTTCGTCGACCTGGACCAGCCCGGCGTGCGCCGCTACGAGATCGCGCACATGGGTCTGCGCGGAATGCCCTGGGGCGGCATCGTGTTCACCGACGCCCACGTCGCGCCCGAGAACGTGATCCCGGTCCCGTTCGAGGAACTCGCCGAAGGGATGGCGTGGGGCTGGCTGAAGAACTCCTACGCGGCCATCGGCGTCGCGCAGGCCGCGCTCGCCGCCTCGGCGCGGCACGCCGGACAGCGGGTGTCCTTCGGTAGGCCGCTGGCCCACATGGAAGGCGTGCAGGCCCAGATCGCCGATTCGGTCGCCCAGATCGAGGCCGCCCGCGTCCTCGCCCGACGGGTCCTCGACGAACGGGTCGCGGGCCGCTCCGCGCGCGACCTCATCGCCATGCTCAAGATCTACGCCACCGAGATGGGCGTGGAGGTCGCGGCCCGCGCGGTGCAGATCCACGGCGCGGGCGGCGTCACCACCGGCCACCCCGTCGAACGCCTCTACCGCGACGCCCAGATGAACGTCATCGGCGGCTTCACCTCCAACCGCCTACGCGAACAAGTAGCCGAAGGCCTCGGCCTCGGCCCCGCCGTCTACACCCCCTTCGACTGGCTCACCCCCACCGGCCTCACCCACAACCCCCCGGGCCTCGACGGCCCGGTCCCGGCGCTCGCGGATCAGAGGGTGTCGGAGTAGTCGGAGACGGTGTGGTCGCGTTTGTCGGCGGCGGGGGCGGGGACGGTGGCGCCGTCGACCGGGCGCGGGGCCTCGATCTCGGAGGCGTCGTCGTCGTGCAGGGCGGCTTGGGCCTCGCGCTTGGCGCGGCGGCGGTCGTTGATGCGGGCGAACTGGACGGCGAACTCGAACAGCACTGTCAGCGCGAGGGCCAGCGCCAGCATGGAGAACGGGTCCTGCGGGGTGACGACCGCCGCGAACACGAACAGGCCGAAGACGATACCGCGTCGCCACGCCTTGAGGCGGACGTAGGTGAGCACGCCGATCAGGTTGAGTCCGATCACGATCAGCGGGGTCTCGAAACTGACGCCGAAGATGATCAGCAACTGGATGATGAATCCGAAGTACTGCGAACCGCTCAACGCCGTGATCTGCACGTTGTCGCCGATGGTCAGCAGGAAGTCCAACGCGTGGGCGACCACGACGTAGGCCAGCACCGCACCCGAGGCGAACAGCACCGACCCGGTGGTGACGAACCCGACGGCGTAGCGGCGCTCCTTGGCGTACAGACCGGGGGTGATGAACGCCCACAACTGGTACAGCCAGATCGGCGCGGCCAGCACCACGCCCGCGGTGAAACCGACCTTCAAGCGCAGCATGAACTGCTCGAACGGGGCGGTCGCCAGCAGACGGCAGGCGCCGTCGGAGGTCAGCGCCGCACGCGCCTCGGGCGGCAGCGAACAGTACGGCCCGGTGAGCAGGTCACCGAGACTGGTCAGACCGAAGAACGAATGCGAATACCACAGGAAGCCGAGCACGGAGGTCAGCAGGATCGCGGCCAGCGATTTGAGCAGCCGGCCGCGCAGTTCGTGCAGGTGCTCGACCAACGACATGGTGCCGTCGGGATTCGTCCTGCGCCTGCTGCGGCGAGGGTCGAACGGGATTCGCATAGGTCAGTGTGGCCCTTGAATTGAGCGAGCAGTGAGCGAGCAGTGAGCGAGCAGTGAGCGAACGTTGAACTAGCACGAAAGACAGCGAGCGGCGGCGACCCCGACCGGTGTCGACGGTGCGCCGAACAGCACTGATCGGGGTGAGCCGACCTCACCCCGATGGAAACGGCCCGATCAGGCCGACTTCTGCTCCGCCTGCGGCTGGGCCGTGGTGGAATTCGTGGACTGCCCCTTCGACAGTTCGGGGGTGACCGGCTGCGCGGGGGCGGCGCTCGCGGGCGTCTCCTCCTTCTGCATCTGGTTGACCTCGCTCTTGAAGATCCGCAGCGACCGTCCGAGACCACGCGCGGCATCGGGCAGACGCTTGGCACCGAAGAGCACCACGAACAGCAACGCGATGATCAGCAGGTGCGTCCAGCTGAACGTGCCTGACATCTATACCTCCCAAGACTGTGGTGTCCCCGATGCTACCGGACACCGTCCAACGGATCGCCCCGGTCAGCCCACGTTCGTCGGGAGTTCAGGCGCTCACCGTGCCGCCGCCGCCCGCAATTCGGCCAGCAGTTCGGGTCCGGTCCAGGTCCGACGGTCCCCGCGTTCGGCCGCCGCGACCAATTCGATCAGTCGCCGGTTCACCGGGGTGGACATGCCGACGATCTCCCCCAACCCCACGATTTCGCCGCACAACCAGGCGATCTCGGTCCGGCGACCCAGCGCGAGATCGTCGGCCATCGATGAGCGCGCCATCGGGTCGATCGCCAGCACCGACCCCGCCACGCGGCGGAAGATCCCGTCGGGCACGGTCAGCAGTGTGGTCATCGCCGACGGCGGCAGCGGGGTGAGCCGCGCGGGTCGGATGCGCGCCCGCTTCATCGCGGCCAGCGCCTCGGACTGGGTCAATGCCAGGCAGCGGCGGTAGTCCCGGTCGGCGAGTTCCTCGCGCAACGGTCGACCGGACAGCGCGTTGATCGGATTGTTCAGGTTCAGCAGCAGTTTCGCCCACTGCACGGGCAGCAGGTCCGGGTAGCGGCGCAACCCGAGGCCCGCGCGCTCGAACAGCGCGGCGGTAGTGGTCAGCGCCGGATCGTCCTGCACCGCGATCTCGCCGTCGGTGCCGCGATGGAACCGCCCGCCGGGATGGTGCACGACGTTGAACATCACCATGCCCGGCAGCACCGCGCAGGTCGGCAGGATCTCCCGGATGACCGCGTCGTTGCCGATGCCGTTCTGCAAGCTCAGCACCGGCGTCCCCGGCCGCGGCAGGCCCGCGACCGGGCGCACGGCGTCGGCGGTGGCCGCGGATTTCACCGTGACCAGCACCAGGTCGGCGGTCTCCAGGTCACGCGGCTCGGTGTCGGTGACGAAACGATCCGGGGGCACGGTGACCGCCAGACCGTCCAGATCGGTCAGCCGCAGCCCCGACTCGGTGATCTCGTCCAGCACCCGCGGGCGGCCGACGAAGGTGACCCGCGCGCCCGCCGCGGCCAGCAGGCCGCCCACGAACACACCGATCGACCCCGCGCCCAGTACGACCACGTTCATGGGATGACGAACCCGGCCTCCGCGTAGGCCGCCAACGCCGCGTCCGAGCGCTCGCGCACCGCCGCCACCAGTTCCGGCGGCCCCAGCGCGGTGACCCCGGACCCGAAGCCGAGCAGCAGGCGCGCCATCCAGTCCAGGGTGGCGTAGCGCATGGTCGCCTCGAAGCTGCCGTCGGCGGCCACCGCGAGGCGGTTCATCGGGTACTGGTCGAGCACCCAGCCGTGATCGGCCCGGATCCGCAGGTGCGCCAGCGGCACGGCCGGGTCCTCCTGGAACAGGTCGAGGCCGGCCGCCTCGGCGGTCGCGTGCACCGGCGGGCGGGCGGATTCGTCCAGTTCGGTGGCGTCCTCGATCCGGTCGAAACGGAACAGTCGCGTGCCCTCGGCCTGCCGGCACCACGCCTGCACGTAGCTGTTGTTGTCCACCAGCACGATCCTGATCGGGTCGACGACCCGTTCGGACACCTCGTCGCGGCTGGCCGAGTAGTAGACGATGCGCAGAGCGTGCCGTCGGGCCAAGGCGGAACGCACGGTGGTCACCGCGGGCGCTTCGGCGGGGACGGAGTCGACCACCGGCGCGAAGGACTCTGCGACGACCGGCGCGCCCGCGATGGCCGTCTCGATCTTGACGATCGCGGCGTCGGCGGCGCTCGGGTCGACCATGCCGGGCATCTCCGCGATCGAGCGCAGCGCCACCAGCAGCGCGGTCGCCTCGGTGGAGGTCAGCCGCAGCGGCCGGTCGATCCCCGCCGAGAAGGTGACCTCGATGCTCTCCTCGGAGAAGGACAGATCGATCAGATCGCCCGGCCCGTACCCGGGCAGTCCGCACATCCACAACTGGTTGAGATCACTCATCAACTGCTTGGTGGTGACGCCCAGGTCCGCGGCCGCCTCGGCGGCGCTGATCCCGGGGTGGGCGATCAGGTACGGGATCATGTTCAGCAGTCGCGACAGGCGCACCGACAGTCTGCTGGGGCTCACAGCGTGACCTCCGTCCGGTCGCGCACCGACCGCAACCGCCCGATCACGTCGGCGCGCAACTCCTCCGGTTCCAGGACCAGCGCGTCCGCGCCGAGTCCGGTGATGAGTCGGGCCACCCAGTCCCACGAGCGCACCGGCACCTCGAGCACCGCGCCGCCGCGCTCGCCGACCGCGCGCTGCCCGACCGAGCGTCCGATGCGGCGCAGTTCGCGGCCGCGACCGTCGGCCACCCACACCGTCGCCGTGCCGCTGACCGGCGCGCTGCTGGTCACCCGGGCGACGATGGCGCGCAGGTCGACGTCCTCGGGTTTGCGCACGGCGTTGACCGGCCCGTAGGCGGTGATATCGGCGCCGATGCGCGA
>NZ_BAGG01000073.1 GCF_000308695.1 Nocardia takedensis NBRC 100417
GCACCGGGGTGGCCGAGACGGGCAGTCCGCCGAAGAACTGGGCCAGCGGCACCAGGTGCAGGGCGGGCATGGCGTCGGCGACGGCCACCCGGGAACCGGCGTGCAACGCCGAGCGCATCAACTGGTACGGGTCGACGCCGTCGACCCAGTCCACGATCCGCAGGCCGAGTTCCCCGGCGGCCGAATCCGCGAGCGCGGCCAGTTCCAGTTTGGGGATGATCACCGTGGGGGTGGCCCCGTCGGCGGTGATGACCAGGCAGGTGAGCCTTTCGAAGGACTGCGCCGCCGAGCCGACGAGATAGCGAAGATCGGGGCCGGGGGTGATGAGCAGGGCATCGAGGTGGGCCGCCCGCATCTGTTCCACGGCCCGCTCGAGCCGCGCCCCGTACACATCCGCCGCGAACCTGGACTCCGTGTGCGAACTCATAGCACTCGACGTTACCCGGCCCGCGTACGCCACGAATCAGAACGATCGGTCTGTGATCGTGGCCCGGCGCGTCCCGATCCTGTCGGCGCGCGGGGGTAGCCTCTGGCCCGTGACCCCCGCGACTTCCGGTGCGCCCCTGCTGCTGCTCGACGGCGCGAGCCTGTGGTTTCGCGCCTTCTACGCCATCCCGGACAAGCTCACCGCCGCCGACGGCCGCTCGGTCAACGCGCTGCGCGGATTCGTCGACATGGTCGCCTCGCTGATCACCAAGCACTCCCCCGGCAGGCTCGTGGTGTGCCTGGATCTGGACTGGCGGCCGCGATACCGGGTCGATCTGGTGCCCACCTACAAGGCCCACCGCCTCGACACCGCCGCCGACGCCCCCGACGGCGCGGAGGAGGTGCCCGACCGGCTGACGCCGCAGGTCGAGATGATCCTCGAGGTCCTGGCCGCGGCGGGCATCGCCACCGGCGGGGCCGAAGGGCTCGAGGCCGACGACGTGCTCGGCACGCTGGCCACCCGGGAACGCACCGACCCGGTGATCGTCGTCAGCGGCGACCGCGACCTGCTGCAACTGGTCCGCGACGAACCCGCCCCGCCGGTCCGGGTCCTCTACGCCGGGCGCGGACTGGCCAAGGCCGAACTGTTCGGTCCCGCCGAGGTCGCGGCGAAATACGGTGTGCCGGTGGCGAACGCGGGTCGCGGCTACGCCGATCTGGCCACCCTGCGCGGCGACGCCTCCGACGGCCTGCCCGGTGTCGCGGGCATCGGGGAGAAATCCGCGTCCACCCTGATCTCACGCTTCGGCTCGCTGGAGGCGCTGGTCGCCGCGGTGGAGGATCCCGCCGCCGATCTCGCGGCCGGGGTGCGCGCGAAACTGCGTGCCGCGCAGGACTATCTGAAGGCCGCCGCACCGGTGGTGCGGGTGGTGTGCGACGCCGAGGTGGCGATGTCGAAGCCCGACACCCTGCCCCACACGCCCGCCGATCCGGACCGACTCGGCGAACTCGCCGTCGCCTACAACGCCGAGAGTCCGGTCACCCGTTTGATCGCGGCACTGGCGAGCACCGCGCGATAACCCCCGGACCCGACGGGATCACCCGGAGACGACGGAGGCCGGGCGGTCCGTACGAACCCACCCGGCCTCGAAGGCGAGACGATCAGCTGGGACGGCCGACCTCGTAGGTGCCGTTCTCGTTGGTGATCTTGATATTGACCTTCTTCTGCTCACCGCTGACCTTCAGGGTGCACTCGAAAGTCGCGTCCACCTTGACCTCCTGGCCGGCCGGGCAGGAGACGTCGGCGACGTCCTGGATGCCGTAGGAGTCGGTGAGCACCTTCTTCACGCCGTCCTGCACCGCGGCCTGATCGAGCTTGTCCTTGGAGGTCAGCACGACGACCAGCGCGACGACCGCGCCGATGACCACGACGGCGAGCAGGCCCAGGCCGATGAACAGGCCCTTGCCCTTGCCGCCGCCCGACGGCGGCACCGGCTGCGCGGGCCGGTTCTGACCCCACTGGTTGGGCTGCTGCCCCCACTGCTGCTGGGGCTGCTGGTTCCAATCCTGGGGCTGCTGGGGCTGCTGGCCCCACTGCGGCTGGGACTGACCCCACTGCTGCTGGGGCTGCGCGCCGGTCTGGGGCTGACCCCACTGCTGCTGCGGCTGACCGCCGGTCTGGGGCTGCTGCTGGCCCCACTGCGGCTGGGACTGGCCCCACTGCTGCGTCGGCTGCGCCTGAGCGGGATTCTGGCCGCCCCACTGTTGCGTGGGCTGCGCGCCACCGGGCTGCTGCGCACCCCACACTTGGGTGGGATCGTTGCGTCCCTCCCCGGAATCGTTCGGTCCGTACGGGCCGCTCATCTGCTTGCCTCCACTCGCATCGTTACTCACACGGTAGCCCCCCGACGGCGACTCGTCGCACTGCCCGCCCCGCCTCTCGGCTCCGGCTCGCGCCGCGTGCGACTCCTCCGCCACGGTCGGTACGCGAAGAAATCAAATCACACGTGAATCGCCTACGCGGCGTCCACCGCAACGACACCCCGCCGGATGGCGCGCACGGCTTTGGCCGCCGTCGCGGCCACCTCGACGTCGTCGGCGGTGCCGTGGATCTGATCGAGCAGGTCGATGACCTGCCTGCACCAGCGCACGAAGTCGCCCGCCGACAGCGGCGACCCGTGATCGCCGCTGGCCAGCAACGACTCCGCCAGCCCGTCGCCCTTGGCCCACTTGTGAACCCCGGCGACGAAGCCCATGTCGGGTTCGCGGGTGGGGGTGAGCTTGTGACGCGCCTCGTCGGCGCGCAACTGGCTCCACAGCCCGAGCGTCGCGCCGACCGCGCGGCGGATCGGCTCGGTGGGGCCCGCCGCGCCGAGAAGACCGCCCTCCTGGCGCGATTCGTAGACCAGCGTGGAGACGACCGCGGCGAGTTCGGCCGGGCCCAGGCCGCGCCACAGACCCTGGCGCAGGCATTCGGCCACCAGCAGATCGCATTCGGCGTAGACGCGGGCCAGCCGCCGCCCGTCGGCCGTCACCTCGCCGTCGCGCACGAAACCGCGCTCCTCGAGCAGACCCAGGATGCGGTCGAAGGTGCGGGCCAGCGAATTGGTGGTGGCGGCGACCTTCTGCCGCATCGCCTCGGTCTCGCGCAGCAGTCGGTTGTAGCGTTCGCCGATCCGGCTCATCTGCTCGCGATCGGGGCGGTGGTGAGCGGGATGGGACCGCAGGCTGCGACGCAGCGTCGACAGTTCGCGGTCGTCGGCGGCGGTGGAGCGCCGGTCGCGACGGCGGCCGGGGGCGGAGATGCCGGTGTCGCGCAGGGCCGAGGCCAGATCGCGCCGGGTGCGCGCGGTGCGGTGGTCGACCCGGCGCGGCAGGCGCATCCGGCCCAGCGCCTCGGCGGGCACCGGGAAGTCGGCGACCGAGACGCGGCCCGCCCACTTGTCCTCGGTGAGCACCAGCGGACGCGGATCGCCGGGGGTCGCGTCCGGTTCCAGGATGACGGCCAGCCCCGCGCGGCGACCTGACGGGATCGCGACCACGTCGCCGCGGCGCAGCGCGGTCAGCGCGGTGACGGCCGCACCACGCCGGTCGGTGCGGCTCTGCTGTTCGAGCTGACGTTCGCGCTGTTTGATCCGCTCGCGCAGCGAGATGTACTCCAGGAAGCCGCCTTCGGCGTCGCCGAGTTGGCCGCGCAGTTTGCGCAACTGGAGTTCGTTGCGCTCGATGCCGCGCACCAACCCGACCACCGAGCGGTCGGCCTGGAACTGGGCGAAGGACCGTTCCAGCAGCGCGCGCGATTCGCGGGCTCCCATCCGGTCGACGAGGTTGATCGACATGTTGTAGCCCGGCTTGAAGGAACTGCGCAGCGGGTAGGTGCGGGTGGAGGCCAGGCCCGCGACCGCGCTGGTGTCGACCTCGGGCTGCCACAGCACCACGGCGTGGCCCTCGACGTCGATGCCGCGCCGCCCGGCCCGGCCGGTGAGCTGGGTGTATTCGCCCGGGGTGAGTTCGGCGTGTGCTTCGCCGTTGAATTTGACCAGGCGTTCGAGCACGACCGTGCGCGCGGGCATGTTGATGCCCAGCGCCAGGGTCTCGGTGGCGAAGACCGCGCGCACCAAACCGTGCACGAACAGTTCCTCGACGGTGTGCCGGAACGCGGGGAGCATGCCGGCGTGGTGGGCGGCCAGACCGCGGTGCAGCGCCTCGCGCCATTCCCAGTAGCCGAGCACTTCCAGATCGCCCTTGGGCAGGTCGCCGGTGTGCCGGTCGATGATCGCATCGATCCGCTCGGCCTCCTCGGGCCTGCTCAGATCCAGCCGCGAGCGCAGGCACTGGGCCAGCGCGCCGTCGCAGCCCGCGCGGCTGAAGATGAAGGTGATCGCGGGCAGCAGCCCTTCTTCGTCCAGTTTCGCCAGCACCTCGGGGCGCGGCAGCGGGCGGAAATCGCGTCGGGGGCCGCCGCGGCCGCGCGGGCCGCCACCGCTCCAGCCGTTCATCCGGTCGGCGGCCTCGCGCTGCTTGATGTAGCGGACCAGATCCTCGTCCACGAGCACCTTCTGCTCGCTGGAATCGCTGTCGAACAGGTCGAACATGCGCCTGCCGACCATGACGTGCTGCCACAGCGGCACCGGCCTGGTCTCGTCGACCACCACGGTGGTGTCGCCGCGCACGGTCTCCATCCACGCGCCGAATTCCTCGGCGTTGCTGACCGTGGCCGAGAGGCTGACCAGGCGAACCTCGGCGGGCAGGTGCAGGATGACCTCCTCCCACACCGCGCCGCGGAACCTGTCGGCCAAGTAGTGCACCTCGTCCATGACCACGTGCGAGAGCCCGCGCAGCGCGTCGGAGGACGCGTAGAGCATGTTGCGCAGGACCTCGGTGGTCATGACCACGACCGGGGCGTCGGGGTTGATCGACTGGTCGCCGGTGAGCAGACCGACGTTCTCGCGCCCGTGACGTTCGGTGAGGTCGGCGAACTTCTGGTTCGACAGCGCCTTGATCGGCGTGGTGTAGAAGCATTTCGACCCGGCCGCCAGGGCGAGGTGGACCGCGAATTCGCCGACGACGGTCTTGCCCGCGCCCGTGGGGGCGCAGACCAGCACCCCGTGCCCGTCCTCGAGCGCCGCACAGGCCGCGTGCTGGAAGGGGTCGAGGGAGAAGCTCAGCGCTGCCGAGAAGACGGCCAGCTCGCCTGTTCGCGACCGGTGCTCTGTCACGAACCGAGCGTATCGGAGGACTCCGACACCGGTCGCCTCGATTTCTCGCCGGCCGCCCGGCGGCGATCCGCGGCGAGACCGAGGTTCCGGTCCGACCCCGCGCGGGCACGACACCGCGTACCTCGGTAGGGCTGTTCGCGGCGAGTTCGACGCCGGCCGGGCAGAAGATCGCGGCGGCGCTGCGTTCCGGTGACGCGGTGTTCGCGGTCTTCGGCGCGGTGATCTTCTTCGTGTGCTTCTATGTCCCGCTGCACCGGCAGTTCGAGCGCGGCGGCGGCGACTACGCGCAGTTCCTGACGCCGATCATCCTGTTGCAGGCGGGGTTGTTCACCGCGATCAGCGCGACGGAGAACGCGGGGCAGGACGCGCGCGAAGGCGTGCACGAGCGGATGATGTCGCTGCCGATCCCCCGGGTGGCGTTGACCGCCGCGCTGCTGTGGGCGGCGGGAACAGCGGCGATCCTCGCCGCGGGACGGGCACAGGTGAGCCGATGAGTACCGTCACCGAGACCTCGACCTGGGCGGACCGCCGGGCGGTCGCGCTACCGCGGCAGTCGCTGGTGCACGCGGCGGCGCCGCTGCGTTCGTGGTCGCGCGATCCCGGCATCGGCGCGGTGCGCGGGCTGACCGAGGGCGGTGCGGTGGCGGCGCCGCTGCTGACCACGCCGGCCTGGACCGTCGGGTTGATCGCGGTCTTCGGCCCGATCGCGGTGCGCGGTTATCGCAGGGCGGCCGAACAGCGCTGACCCTTCGAAAGATTATCGGCCGGTGACCCGCTCGGGGTCACCGGCCGATCGCCGTCACGGGGTGGTTCAGCTCGGGATGAGACTCGCCGCCGAGGAGCGGCGCAGCTTGCCCGACGGGGTCTTGGGCAAGGCCCCCTTCTGCACGACGGTGACCACGGCGGGCGCGATGCCGACCTCGTCGAAGACCGCGCGGGCGATCTCCTTGCGGATCCGTTCGGCCTGTTCGGCGTCCTCGACCGCGTCGGATTCGGCGATGACCGCGATCCCCTCGCGGGCCATGGACGGCAGTCTGATCGCCAGCGCGGCCACGCTGCCGGGCCGCACGCCCGCGACCACCGAGGCCGCGCGCTCGACCGTCACCGGGGAGATGTTGCGGCCCGCGACGATGATGACGTCCTTCTTGCGTCCGGTGACCACGGCCTCGCCGGATTCGGTGAGATAGCCCAGATCGCCGGTGTCCAACCAGCCTTCGGCGTCCACGGCGGCCGACCACCCGTCGGGGCCGAGGTAGCGGGTGGTCACGGCCTCACCGCGGACCAGGATGCCGCCGATCCGATCGGCGGGCAGGGACTGTCCGCTCTCGTCCACGACCCTCATCTCGATTCCCGGCACCGGGACGCCGAGTCGGACCAGGGTGCGCGCCCGCTCGGTCGCGCCGCGGCGGACCACGCCTTCGCGTTCGGCGGCCTCGGCGTCGACCTCGTCCACCGTGTACCGCCGCTCGCGCGCGGTGAACGAGACCGCCAGGGTGGTCTCGGCCATGCCGTAGGCGGGCATCAGCACCTCGGGAGCCCACCCGAAACGCGCGGCCTCGCCGTTGAATTCCTCGAGCGTGGCCAGGTCGACGACCTCCGCGCCGTTGACCGCGACCCGCATGGTGGACAGGTCGTAGGCGCCCTCGGCGGCCCGCTTGAGCCTGCGCGCCAGCACCGAGTAGGCGAAATTGGGCGCGGCGGTGAAGGTTCCGCCGAACTTCGTGATCAGCTCGGCCCACAGCAGCGGGCTCCTGAGGAAGGCCGGCGGGGTGGTGATCACCGCGGTCGCCTGCGCGAACATCGGCGCCATGAGCATGCCGATCATGCCCATGTCGTGATAGAGCGGCAGCCAGCTGACCACGACCTCGCCCGGTCCGAATCCGGCCGCCTCGACCATTGCCCGCTGGTTGCGGTGCAGATTGCGGTAGGTGATCGCGACCGCCTTGGGCACACCGGTGGTCCCCGAGGTCAGTTGCAGGACGGCGATGTCGTCCTCCTCGGTCGGGACCGGCCGCGCCGCTTCGGTTTCGGCGAGCAGGTCGGCCAGCACGACGACCGGGGCGCCGAGGTCGAGTTCGCGCACGATGTCGGCGAACGGCGCGGCCACGGCGACCACGCGCGCGTCCAGCATCCGCACCACCGCGCGGGTGTCGGCGAGCCAGACCTCCAGATCGGTGCGCGGGGTGGGCTGGTGCAGCATCGTGAACGCCGCCCCGCGCACCCAGCCCGCCTGCACCAGCACCGCGACATCGGCCGCGCCGCCGGCCAGGACGGCGATGGAATCACCGTGCCCGACACCGGCTTTCGCCAGGCCGTTGGCCACCCGGCGGGCCGTCGCGCCCAGGTCCGACCAGGACAGGAACTCGAGGGCGGCCGGGTCCTCGCCGCTGTACAGACCGGTGGTCTCGGAACGCGGCTGCTCGAACAGCCCTTCGGAGATTCTGCTCATCGCGGGGCTCTCGCTTTCTGTGTCGTCGCGCTCATCCGGCCGCGACCTGTTCGGCGGCGGCCTCGCGCAGCACCCGGTCGAAGTTCTCGACGAAGGCGTCGGCGTAGCCGGGCAGCGCGGACGGGTCGGCTACCACGCCGAAGGAGGTCCGGTTGCCCAGGATCAGGCAGGTCACCGAGAACGAGTAGCCGACCAGCGGGGACAGCGGCGTCAGCGCGGCGATCCGGCGGCCCAGCACCGCGCGCACCCGGGAGAAGCCGGGGTTGATGCCGATGTGGATGTCGGGGCTCATCCGGCCCATCGAGGCGTTGGCGACCACCCGTTGCAGCGCCCACGGCGCTCTGGGTCCGTTGTCGGCGGCGGCCAGCGCCAGTTGGGGGCGGCGCTGATCGATGACGGCGAGTTCGGCACGGGCCCCGGCGATCTGGGCGCTCAGGTCACCCTCGTCGCCACGCAGGTTGAGCAGCGCGACCAACACCGCGTTGCCGGTGTGCCGGAAGTTCTCGTCGTGGGTCACCGGCAGCGTCACCCGCAGCACCTCGGCGGGCGCGGTCTGGGTTTCGGGCCGTGCGGTGCTCAGGGTGCGGCCGATCGCGGCGAGCACGAATTCGTGCACGCTCGCCCCGTGCTTCTTGGCGGTGCGACGCAGGTCCCTGGTCGCGACGCTGTGCAGAGCGACCTCGCGTTCACCCGATTTGGTCAGCGCGGGCCAGGTGCGCCCGGTCTTGCCGACGTTCCACTGATCGGCGAAGGCGGCCTTGGCCTGCTTCAGCTCCTCGGGCTCGATCGCGGGGATGTGGAAACGCGGACTGGTCGCGAAACGCTCGAATTCCGCCAGATCCTCGGCCGATCCGTCGGCGACCAGCGCGGCGAAGGCCGCGCCCGCGATCCCGTCGGAGGCCGCGTGGTGCACCCGCAGCAGCAGGTACTGCGCGCCGTCGCCGCGCGGGGTGAACAGGGTGAGGTGCCACAGCGGGTTCGGCCGCGGCAGCGCGGTCTCCTGCAAGGCGGCCATCCGCCGGTACAGGTCGGCGGTGTCGGTGTAGTCCTGCGCGCCCACGTGCGCCTCGACGTCGACGGTCTCGGCCAGCACCACCCGCGGCCGACGCCAACCGCCCTCGGCCACGCCGAGGCGGAAGATGTCGAACAGGCCCGCGCGTTCGCGCACCCGCTCGCGGACCTCGGCCAGACCCAGATGCGGTCCGTCGGCGGTCAGTTCGAGGACCATCGCCCAGTGCATCGGGCTGGTCTTGGTGTCCAGCAGCAGATACGTCAGGTCGGGCGGGGCGAGTTCGGTCGTGTCGGTCATGCTCCACCGCTCTTGTTCGCGTAGATCTTCTCGTAACGTCGCTGGTCGGGCTTCATCGCCGCGGCCACCAACTCCCACAGCACTTCGTCGGCGCCGCCGCCGACCCTGGCCAGTTTCATGTCGCGCCACCAGCGGCCGATCGGGGTCTCGGTCTCGAGATAGCCCGCGCCGCCCCAGATGTGCAGGCATTCCGAGGCGACCTCTTCGCCGAGGTTGGCGGAGCTGACCTTGAGCGCGGCGGCGGTGCGCAGGTTGATCTTCCCTTCGGCGGCGACGCCCGCCAGCGCGTAGCGCAGCAGGTCCACCCGCGACTGGAGATCGGCCACCCGCAGGCGCAGCGCCTGGTGGTCGTAGAGTCGCTTGCCGAACTGGGTCCGGTCGATCATGCGGGCCAGGGTGACCCCGAGCATCACCTCGCAGGCCGCGGCGATCTGCCCGGCCACCGAATACCGTTCGTGGGCCAGACCCCAACTGATGACGGCCAACCCGGTTCCGGGCCGGGCGATCAGCGCTTCCTCGGGCACCCAGGTGTCCAGCGTGACCGGCGCGGTGTCCAGCGGGCCCGCGCCCAATTTCTCGTAGGGCGTGCCGATCTCGGCCTGCGCGGTCGGCACCGCGATCAGCGCGACGTTGCCGTGCTCGCCCGACGCGCCGCCCGCGCTGCGGCCGACGACGAAGATGTAGTCGGCGATCGGCGAGAGCGAGACGAACTTCTTGTGGCCGAGGACCCGGTAGCCGCCGTCCTCCGGTTCGATGCGGGTGCCGACGTTCTGCAGATCCGAACCGCCGGATTCCTCCGAGGCCGCGATGCACAGCACCTTGTCGGTGGCGATGGCCTGATCGGCCAGGCCGCGCTGGAAGTCGTTGCGCGCGAAGCGCCGCAGGATCGCGATGGCCGAATCGTGCAGGCTGACACCGACGCCGATGCCCGCCGAGTTCAGTGCGCCCAGGCGGCCCGCGAGCGCGAAGTGCATTCCGAGATCGGTGAGCTTGCGATCCTCCCACTTGCGCGCGAACACGCCCGCCGTGCCGAGGTGTTCGAGCAGTGTGCGCGGGAACCGCTTGCTCTGCTCGGCCTCCTCGGTCCAGTCGACGACCTGGTCGTCGAAGGCCGTGGCGAGCAGCTCGTCGTAGGACTGCGTCACCGGGCCACCGCGCTCGCCTTCGACCGGATCAGATCCTCGAGTTCGCCCACCGAGGAGGTCTGCGACATCTCCCGTTCGGTCAGGGCGACGCCGAGGCGCTCCTCGATGGCCACGACGCCGATCGCGAAGGCGACCGAGTCGAGGCCGAGGTCCTCGATGAGCAGGGATTCGCGGGTCACCTCGCCCATCGGCAGGTCGAGGTCTTCTTCCAGGATGCTGCGCAGGGTGTCGCCGAGTTGGTCGGACATGGGTCTCTCCTTGGTGCGAAAAGGGCTGGGGTCAGGGGGTGTTCGGGAGGTCGAGCACGTCGTCCTCGGTGACGCCGAAGCTGGTGAAGGCCGTGTGCCGGGGCAGCCGGTAGACCTCGCGGCCCAGCACCCGGTTGAGGATCTTGGCGTTGCGCACCGCGCCGATGTCGAGGTTGGGCGCGGAGACGCCGATCGCGTGCGCTTCGGCGTTGGCCACGAACAGCCTGCCCGCCAGCGCGTCGTCGGCGGCCACGGCGTGATCGGCCTGCACGATCAGCCTGCCGCGTCCGTCGCGGTGCAGCCGATCGGCGACCGGCGCAAGGAAATCCGGGCGGCGCGGCCGGTAGCCGGTGGCCGCGACGACCAGGTCGGCGGCGTGCGAGAGGGCCGTGCCGGTGTCGAGGTGACGAGCGCGGATGCGCAACCGCCCGTCCGGCAGTGCGTCGAGCCCTTCGACCGCGACGCCTTGGCGCAGTTGCACCGGTTGCGCCTTCTCCAGCAGTTGCCGCCGGTAGAGCAGATCGTGTACGCGCGCGAGGGTTTCGGTGGAGATGCCCTTGTGGAACTGCCAGTGGCCTTCGCGGACCCGGTCGCGGGTCTGCTCGGGCAGGCCGTGGAAATAGTCCATGTAGGCCGGGGTGGTCATCTCCAGCGACAGTTTCGTGAAGTCCAGCGGCGCGAACCACGGCGTGCGGGTCCACCAGCGGACCGCGGGTCCGCCGCGCAGGTTCGCCTCGAGCAGGTCGAGGAAGATCTCCGCACCGGACTGGCCCGAGCCGATCACCGTCACCGCGCCCGCGGCGTGCGCGCTGTCCTGGTGGTGCAGGTAGGCCGAACTGTGCACCAGCGCCGCGGAATCGGTCGCCAGTTCGCGCGGCAGCGCCGGTTCGGTGCCGATGCCGACCACGACGTGGCGCGCGCGGATCCGCGAGGTCGCGCCGTCGGCGGTGACGGTGACCTCGAACAGCGCGTCGTCCTCGTTCCAGGCGACCTGCTCGACGGTGGTCCCGAAGCGCAGCGAATCCAGGCGGTCGACCACCCAGCGCAGATAGGACTCGTATTCGCGGCGGGTCGGGAAGAAGTCCTCGCGCACCAGGAACGGGTAGAGGCGGTCCACGTCGGCCAAGTAGGCCAGGAACGACAGCGGATGGGTCGGATCGACCAGCGACACCAGATCGGACAGGAAACTGACCTGGAGTTTGGCCTCGTCGAACATCAGGCCCGGATGCCAGCGGAACTCCGCGCCGGAGTCGACCACCAGGACCTCGGCGTCGGCGACCGTGTCGGCCATCGCGGCGAGTCCGAGATTGAACGGGCCGCAGCCGACCGCCAGGATGTCGACGGTCTCGGGTTCGGTCACAGTGGTCTCACTCATGGGCCCGCACCGTTTCCGCGCTCGCCTCGAGCGCTTCGGACTCCACTTCCAGGGCGACGGCGAGCAGGTCGTCGAACAGCGCGTCGATGTCGCGTTGGGCCGATTCGGGGTTGAGCAGGGTCAGCTTCAGGCAGGTGCGCGGTTCGCCCGCACCGCCCACCCGCACCTGGGTGCGCCCGATCAGGGCCTTGCCGGAGCTGATCAGCCGACGGCGCACCTCGGCGTTGACCTGGTCGAGGTCCAGATCCTCGCAGCGGTAACGGAACACGACCGTGGTCAGCGTGACCGGGGCGACGAGTTCGAGTTGCGGTTCGGCGCCGATGCGCTCCTCGGCGTAGCGGGCCAACTCGTGGCAGGCGTCGAGCATCCGCCCGAGACCGGTGCGGCCGTAGGCCAGGAAGGTCGCGGCGACCTTGAGCACGTCGGGGCGACGGGTAGTCTGCAACGTCTGGCCCAGCAGGCCGCCGTAGCCCGCCTCGACGTCGTCGTCGGGGTTGAGATAGGCCACCGAGCGGTTCAGCGAGGCGAAGCGCTGCTCGTCGGAGAGCAGCATGACGCTGGCCGCGGCGGGCTGCCAACCGACCTTGTGCAGGTCCAGGGTGACCGAATCCGCGCGCTCGATGCCGTGGAGCAGGCCCGCGAGGGTGTCGGAGAACAGCGAGCCGAAGCCGTAGGCGGCGTCGACGTGCAGCCACACGCCGTAGCGGGCGGCGATCTCGGCGATCTCGGGCAGCGGGTCGATGCTGCCGAAGTCGGTGGTGCCCGCGGTCGCGACGATCGCGATCGGCGTGGCCTCGGCGTCCAGGCCGGCCAGCGCCGCTTCCAGCGCCGCCGGGATCATCCGGTGGTCGGCGTCGACCTCGATCGGCACGGTCGCGGCCTCGCCGAGACCCAGTGCGGCGCAGGCGCGGTGGATGGAGAAGTGCGCGACCCGCGAGCAGAACACCACCGGGCGGCGCAGCGCGCGCACGCCGTCCTGGCGGATGTCGATGCCGCGCTGGGCCGCGCCGTAGTCCCGGGCGACCAGCAGGGCGAGCAGGTTGGAGTAGGACCCGCCGGGCCCGAAGACCCCGCCCGCGGAATCGGGCAGGCCGGCCAGCTTCGCCAAGGCGCGGATGGTCCACTTCTCGATGGCCAGGGTCGCCGGGCCGGAGTCGTAGGTGTCCAGCGAGGCGTTGGTGGCGCTGGCCAGCGCGTCGGCGGCCACGGCCACCGTCAGCGGCGGCGGCTGTAGGTGCGCCGCGCACAGCTTGTGCGTCAGGTCCAGGCCGTAGCGGGCGATCAACTCGGCCAGGTGGTTCAAGGCCGCGGCTTCGCCGACCCCGCCCTCCGGGACGCGTTCGGGGCCCAGCGCCGAGGCGACGGCGGCGAGCATCTCGGCGGGCTCGCCGGAGGGCAGCGGGAACCGGTGGTGGTGTCGCTCGACCGCGGCGGCGACCTGCGCGAGACCGGCGCCGACCTCCGACCAGCCCGCGCCCGGATCGGCGAACTTCGACGGTCTCCCCCACGGAATTACAGATTCAAGTGCCACGAAAGCCCCATAACGCTCAGAACATCGGATGAAGTAGGTGTGCGCACTGCCGCGCACCACGGATTTCGGGAGGAGCGGAGTGTCCGCTCGGTAGCCGCCCTCGGCTACGCGCCCTCCGGTTCGCCGACCGCCGCGACCAGCGCGCGCACCTCGTCGTCCAGCGCCGCGGGCGTCCGCTCGACCAGCGCGATCAGCAGTCGGGCTGCGCGCTCGGCGCGTTCCGCTGTCACGACGCCGATCTGGTGGTCGACCTCGAGGTGCACCGTGTCCTCGGCGCCGAGTTCGAAGGCGAAGGTCAACGGGTAGTTGCCGATGCCGTGGAAGACCGACTCGCAGGTCACCCGCGCGCCGTCCGGGATCGGGATGCCGCGCAGCGGCGCGTTGCGCACCGAGGCCAAGATCTCGGCGACCGGGAAGCGCCCGCCCGCCCCGCGCAGGGCGGTCAGCAGCGTCCCGTAGTCGATCGAGGAGAACTCCATGGCCGCGTACACCGCGGCCACCGCCGCCCGCAGCGTCTCGCGGACACTCGCGCTCGGATCGAGGGCGAAACGCATCGGGACGATGTTGCCGCTGTAGCCGACCCGGGCCGGGTCCGCGCCGGGGCGGCGGTTGTCGACCGGGACGAGCAGGACGTGGTCGGTCGCGCCGGTCAGCGCGTGCACGCCCAGGGCGGTCAGCGCGATGTAGAGCGCGTTCGGGGTCGCGCCGATCTCGCGCGCGAGGATCTCCGCGCCGGCCACGGCGGCCGGGTCGAGCGGCAATTCCAGGCGGGCGCCGGGGGTTTCGTCCATCGGGGCCAGCCAGCTCGCCGCGGCGTCGATCTCCGGCAGCGCGCCGGAGAGCGGGAACCGGACGTCCTCGGCGGCCCAGGTGGCCCGCGCGTGCCGCAGCGCGCGCTCGACGTCGGCGATCGGGCGATCGGCCGGTGCGGCCGCGGCGGGCCACGATCCGGAGACCAGGGTGCCCAGCAGCGGCGGCCACGAGGTGTCGTCCACGGCGAGGTGGTGCACGACCAGGATCAGCGTGACCCCGCCGTCCGCGTTCGCCGACAGCCGCGCCCGCACCGGCGGTTCCTCGGTCAGGCGGAACGGCGCGGTGGCGAACACCCGGGCGATCTCGGCGACGTCGGTTCCGGTGTGGGCCGGGATCGCACCCCACTCCCGGACGCGGTCGGGCTCCACCCAGCGACCGGTCAAGTCGACGGGTTCGCGGTGCGGGACCCCCTCGGCGTCCACGACGACCACCGAGGCCAGCACCGCCGCGCCCGCGACCATCCGCTCGAAAGCGGCGGCCACCTTCTCGACGGTGTAGGAGCCGTCGAATCCGAGGATCAGGGCGATGTTGTGCGACACCGAATCCCGGTCGAAGTCGTAGATCTTCCACATCCGGCGTTCGGCGATGCCGAATTCGCCCGCGTCGGTGGGGATCTCGGCCCGGACGGGAGCGGCGGCGCCGTCGGCCAGACCCGCGGCGGCCAGTCGCCGCCGCAGCAGTTCCAGCCGGTCGTCGGTCAGCAGGTTCATGATTCTCCCAGCGTCGAGCCGTGGATGGACGGGGTGCGGGTCGGATCGACCGGGCGGTAGCCGTCGGCGACGCGCTCGTAGCGTTGGTGTTCGGTCGCCCGCGCGCGCACCTCGGCCCAGTCGGCGCGCACCTCGATCAGTTCGCCGCGCGCCCACAGCGGGGCCTGATCCTGGAAATGGGCGGCGGCCGGATCGCCGCTGACGCCCAACGGCACAATCCAGCGACTGGCGTCGCGGTCGGCCAGATCCCAGACGTAGCGGGCCGCCGATCCCACGCTGCACGCGTGCGCGAAGCCGATCGCGCTGCCGTTGGCCAGGACGCATTCGGCGTCGCCGCCCAGCGGCAGACGCGCGGGCCGCACCCGGGCCGACAGGTCGAGGTGTTTCGGCGTCGCGCCCATCAGGTCCATCCCGTGGATGGGGGCGAGCACGTGCGCGCTGCCCCAGGTGGGGACGGTCCCGAGGCCGGCGAGATGTTCGGCGAGGTGTTCCAGGGCGGTCACCAGCAGCGCGGGCACGTCGACGCCGAGGGCGGGCGCGCGGGTGAGCACCGCGTCCAGGGCCGCGCCGATCCTGGTCCCCGCCACGAACCACGGATCGAACATGCGCGGGAAGCCGTGCGGCGCGGCGAGTCCGGCCAGGGCTTCGTGCCGGCTCAGTCCGACCACCAGACGCGAGCGCAACTCGGCGAAGACGTAGGCGTCGACACTGTCGGCGGCCATGTTCCGGTCCCAGTCGAGCACCCGGCGGCGCACCGCCTCGGCGGGCTCGCTCAGTCCTTCGACGCCGCGCAGCAGGTCCTGCACGGCCGCGGCCTGATCCAGGCGGACGTCGCCGTGGATGCGTTCGCAGTCGTCCGCGGTGACCGCGCCCGCTTCCTCGAGCAGCGCCCCGATACGGTCCGCCCGGAACAGCGGAACGCATTCGGTGGTCACCGGTTGCAGCGGAAGCGACTGCGGGATGCGCTGATTGGCGATCACCGAGAACTCGGGCACGGCGGCGTCGAAGTCGGTGTCGAGCACCGAAGGCGTGCGGTACCCGCGCCACTGGTAGCGCTCGTCCCAGCCCGGGACGGGCAGCCAGTAGTTCTCCGGCGCGCGCAGCGGCATCCGGCCGACGACGTGGTGGGTGAGCTCGCCGTGCACGTCGGCGATCACGATCCGGTTGGCCGGTTCCACCCACTCCCCCAGCGCCCGTTCGACATCGGCGACCTCGCGGGCGAACAGCAGGTCCAGCGCGGCGTCGAAGTGCGCGTCGGGATCGCTGAGCATCGGGGTGCGCAGGCTCAGCGCGAACGGGGCTTCCGGACCGCCGAAGACCACCGAGCCGTTCGGGGTGTCCAGGATCTCGAGTTCGACCGGGTCGGCGTCGCGCACCAGGACGGTCTCGGTCCGGCGCTCGGCGACGCGCGTGCCGTGCGCGGTCTCGACGAGCACCTGGTCGCCGGAGCGGGTCAGCCGCTCGAGGTAGAGGTCCTGGTAGTCGCCCATGGCGTTGGTGATGCCCCAGGCGACTGGACCGGCGTGGCAGAAGTGCGGTACGCCCGGCACGCCCGCGAAGGCGAACCCGACGACGTCGAATTCCGGTGCGCTCAGGTGGAACTGCTGGTAGATGCCCGGCAGTTCGAGGAAGCGGTGCGGGTCGCCCGCGATCAGCGGCGCGCCGTTCGCGCTGCGCGCGGCGGCCACACCCCACGCGTTGCTGCCGGAGATGGCGTCGCCGAAGGACCCGCCGCCGCCTGGTTCGCCGACGCGCGCCTCCGGGCACAGGGCCGCCAACTCGGCCAGGAAGTCCGCGTCCGGGCGGGCGGGCACGGTCGGCTCGTCCGGTGCGACGCCTTCGCAGTCGAACAGCGCGAAGGCCGCCTCGCCCAGCGACCGGCAGGCGTGCAGCCGCCACAGTTTGGTGGTGAAGCGGCCGAACAGGATGTGGTGCACCAGGAAGACCGCGATCGGCGTCCACGGCCGCCACGGCGCGGGACGGTGGTCGAATTCGGTCAGTTCGGGCGCGGCGGCGGGCTCCAGCGTGCTGGTGACCCCGGCCGCGTAGGCGCCGAGCAGGGCGCGCGTCCGCTCGGAGGACGCCTCGTAGAGGCGGCGCGCGGCGCGGTCCATGCCCGAGCGGCGGGCGAATTCGTCCCAGCCGACGCCGTCGCGGCCGAAGACCTCGGCGGTGCGGCCCTCGGCGCGCAACCGCAGGAACTCCAGTTGCCAGGCGCGGTCCAGGCCGCAGGCCCGTCCCTGACCGAACAGGGCGGCCTCGGCCGAGTCGGCGGCGATGTGCGGGATGCCCCACGCGTCGCGCACGATCTCCAGGGCGGGGGTCGGCGCGCTCATCGCAGGGCCACCGCGGCGCGCGGGCGCTCGAGCGCGGGTCGGTGCACCGCGATCGGGTTGACCAGGTGGTGATCGGCGTCGACCAGGGTCGAATAGGAGTCGCCGAGGTTGACCATGCGGCGGTTGTTCGACACCTGCAACCGGTTCATGTGGATGGCCGGGAAGGTCGGCGCGAACAGATCCCAGCGACGGAAGCGTTCCTCGAGGTCGGGGTGGCGGTCCTGGTAGTCGACGACGCTCTCGGCGACCACGGCCCAGAAGGATTCGTCGGTGAGCAGGCCGCGCCCGTGCAGCAGGGCCGCCAGATGACGCAGGAAATCGTCGAACACGTCCGAGAGCACGCCCATGTTGCGGATCTCGTCCCCGGATTCGGCCAGCGCGCGGCGGCAGGCGTCCGGGATGTCGGCGGGATCGCCGAAGATCGACACCTCTTCGCCGATGTCCTTGAGCACCGCGCGGACCGGCGTGCCCGAGTCGAGCACCAGGATCAGGTTCTCCCCGTGCGGGCTGAACTTGAACTCGTAGCGGTAGAGCAGGTGCACGATCGGATGCAGGTAGGCCCGCAGGTAGCGGGTCAGCCACTCGCGCACCGGAAGTCCCGAGGTCGCGATGAACGCCTCGACCAGCGGCACGCCCGCGTGGTCGACGTGCAGCAGCGCGGCCATCGTGGTCAGCTGCTCGTGTTCGCGCACCAACGGCACGGGGCTCTCGCGCCACAGCGCGGACAGCAGTTTGCGGTACTCCGAGCCGGGTTTGGTGATCGCGGTGTAAGCGCTGTCGCGGTAGCCGATCGCGGCGGTCTCGTAGATCATCTCGAACCCGAGTTCGCGCAGGTACTCGTCACCGGCGACGCGAGCGCGGATGTAGTCGTTGATCAGCGGGGTGGTGCGCATGTAGTCCGCCGACATCCCGCGCGTGAAGCCCATGTTCACGATCGAGAGCGCGAGTTTGACGTAGTGGCGTTCGGGCCGGGTGGTGTTGAACAGCGTCCGGATCGACTGCTGGGGCTGGTACTGGTCCGGTCCTTCACCGACCGGGACGATCGCCTGTTCGGCCAGGTCGACGGCGTAGATCCGGGCGACCTTCACCCGCCACTGCCACGGGTGCACCGGCATGTAGTAGTAGTCGGCCGGGTCGAGTCCGCGCTCGACGAGCACCGCGGCGAAGCGTTCCAGCGTCGCCTCGCCGAGTTCGGCGCGCACCAGGCTCTCGTAGTCGACGCCGGACACGGCCGCGAATTCGCAGCGCGCGCGCAACACCGCCAGCCAGGTCAGCGCGAAACGGCGACCGGTCTCGGGGGCGTAGTTCTCCACGTCGTCCGCGCTGAAACCCAGTCGGCCCGCGTTGGCGACGATGCAGGGGTGCCCCTCGGTCATCGTCCGCTCGATGGTCTGGAAATCCGCGGCGGCCAGATCGGCGGCCGCGATGCGACGCGCGTCGGGCCGGTCCGCGCTGATCGCCAGCGTGTTGACGAACTCCTCGAGGTATTCCGGCAGCGCCTCGGGGGCGATGCCCAGGCTGTCGCCCAGGTCGACGACCAGTGCCACCGGGTCCAGGCGCAGGTCCGCGCCGTCGCGCACCCGGCGGATCGAGGACTCCTCGATGTGCCAGCTGTCCAGCGCCAACACCTCGGCGCGGAAACGGTATTCGGTCGCGCCGTCGCCGGAACGCACGACGTAGGCGCCCGGGGTCAGCTCGACCGGGCGGACGAACCGTTCGTGACAGAACTCGGTCAGGATCTTCCTGACGATTCTGGTGTGGTAGATCTGCCGGTAGGACGAGCCTGCGTCGCGATCATCGGGTCTGCTCAACACTCTGCTCTCTCAGATCTCGGAACGCCGGTCGTCGGGATCGCCGAGACGGCGGCCGCCGTCGGTCACCCGGAGGAACTCGGCGCGGGTGCAATAGCTCAGCCGTGCGATCTTGTCGGCCACGGGATAGTCGCCCGCGACGCGGAATCCGACGGCGGCGTTGAGTCGCTGCACGTCGAGGTTGCGCACGTCCGGTTCGACCACGACGCGGTCCGCGCCGATCTCGAAGAACGCGGTCCGCATGATGTGCAGCATCACGGCGCCGGTGAATCCGGGCAGTCGGCGTTCGCTGCCGGCGACCAGCAGGTGCATGCCGACATCGCCCGCGACGTGGGTGTATCCGGTGCCGGGCTGGGCCAGATCGCCCACCGCCGGGTTGTACAGCTCGAACAGGAACTGCGGGTCGTCCTGGAAGTAGCCCAGGCGCAGGCCGTAGCGGGGGTCGCCGCCGACGGTGGCGGCGTGCCGGATCAGGTCCTCGACCTCGGCCGGGGTGCTGTTCAGCATGCCCCAGTAGGCGGCCTTGGGGTCGGTCAGCCAGCCGTGCACCAGCGCCGTGTCACGGGCGATCTCCATCGGCCGTGAGCGCAGGTCGTAGCCGGGAGCCGTTCCCGTGCGGTCGATCTCGGCGCTCACCTGGTCCTCCGACAGGTTCGCGACCTCCAGGAAGACGCCGGCGACCCGCTCGACCCGCTCGCCCTCCAACGCCGTCAGGCGTTCGGCCAAGCCCGCGAGGGTGCGGTGCAGGAAGAGCTCGGCCACGGTGAGCCCCGGGGTGTCCAGCCACCGGCGGACCTGCGCCACGAACGCCGTGGCCAGCACGGAATCGCCGCCCAGGGCCAGGAATTCGTCGGTGACGCCGATCGGGCGGATCGGCAGGATGTGTTCCAGGACGGTGACCAGCGCCGATTCCACCGGGGTGCGCGGCGCGACGGAGGCGGCGCGGTCCTCGGGCACGGCCAGCGCGCGGACGCGGGCGCGGTCGTATTTCCCGTTGGCGGTCAACGGCAGTTCGGCCAGGACCGCGACGGTGCGCGGGATCATGTGCGGCGGCAACACGCGCGCCAGGTCGGCGCGCAGACGTTCGCCCGCGTCGGCATCCGCCGCCGCGACGGCGGCGCGCAGTTCGCGGCCGTCCGACCACGCCACCGCCGCGCTCACGCCCGCCAGGCCGAGCAGACCCGCCTCGACCTCGCCGAGTTCGACGCGGTAGCCGCGGATCTTGACCAGGTGGTCCGCGCGCCCGAGGAAGTCCAGGAAGCCGCCGGGCAGGTAGCGCACCACGTCGCCGGTGCGGTACCAGCGCTGGTTCTCGTGGGTGACGAAGCGGTCGGCGGTGCGGTCGGGATCGCCGCGGTAGCCGTCGGCCACGCCCGCGCCGCCGATCCACAGTTCACCGGGCACCAGGTCGGGACGGTCGCGGCCGACGCTGTCGACCACCCGGCAGCGCACACCGTCGAGCGGGACGCCGTAGGGGACGAAGCGCGCGCCCGCGGGCACGTCGGGGGCCTCGCACACCGTGGAGTGGATGGCGGTCTCGGTGGTGCCGCCCAGTCCGGCGACCCGGCAGTGCGGCGACTGCGCGGCGACCCGGGTCAGCAGCGATACGTCGACCTTGTCGCCGCCCATGATGATCACCCGCAGCGCGGGGGGCACCTCGACCAGGTCCAGGATCATGCCCAGGATCGACGGGACGCAGTTCAGCACGGTCACCGCGCGCTCACGCAGCAGTGCCGCCCAGGTGTCGACCCTGGTGTCGGCGTCGTCGTCGGGAACGACGACCGCGCCGCCCACGGCGAGCAGGCCGAAGACGTCGAACACCGACAGGTCGAACTCCAGCGAGGACACCATCAGGCTGCGATCGGCCGGGCCGAGATCGTAGCGGCAGGTGAGATCGGTGAGGGTGGCCACGGCCGCGCGGTGCGGCACCTGCACGCCCTTGGGCAGACCGGTGGACCCGGAGGTGAACAGGACGTAGGCCAGATCGTCGGTGGACACCGGGGCCGGGTCGACCGGTGGCGCGTCGAGCGCGGCGGCGAGGTCGACCACCCGGTCGGCCGCGTCCGGCCACGCGTCGGCTCGATCGGTGAGGATCGCGGCGGGCGCGGCCACCGACGCGATCCGCTCGCGGCGCGCCTTCGGCTGGGTCGGGGCCAGCGGCACGTACACCGCGCCCGCGGTGAGCACGCCGATCGCGGCCAGCACCTGCTCGCCGCCCTTGGGCAGGTCGACGATCACGGTGTCGCCGGGGCGCACCCCGCGTTCGCGCAGCGCGCCCGCGACGCGGCGGGCCCGCTCGGCGACCTCGGTGTGCGACCAGGTCCGCCGCGCGCCGATGATCGCGGGCGCGTCGCCGCGCTCGGCGGCCGCGGCGAGGAACCGGCCGTGCAGGGTGCCGTCGAAGAACTCGGTCGCGGGCAGCGGCCGTTCCACCGCCAGGCGTTCGGCGCGCACCCGCTCGGCGACCGGGTCCGGGGCGGGGCGGTCCCACTCACCCGCGATGAGCAGGTCCAGCAGGTGCACGTAGTAGTCGAACATCGCGCGCGCGGTGCCGGGTTCGAGGTCGGAGGCCCGCACGTCCCAGTTGAGCAGCAGACTGCCCGCCAGTTCGGTGACCTGCGCGTCCAACAGGACCTGCGGCCCCTGCGAGACGATCCACGACGGCTGCCCCAGCACGTCGGTCACCGCGGGGGTGAACAGTTCGCCGAGGCCGAGCGCGCTGGTGAACACCACCGGCGACACCACCGGCTCACCGCGTTCGCGGCTCAGTTCGCGCAGCACGTCCAGACCGCCGAAACTGCCGTGCGCGGCGGCTTCGTGCATCGAGATCCGCAGTGCCTCGGCGCGTTCGGTCAGGGTCCGCGATTCGGTGAGGTCGACGGCCACGACGATCGAGGAGGTGAAATCACCGACCACCCGATCCACGTCGGGGTGCACCGGATCGCGGTCGAACAGCGGCACGGTCAGCAGGAAGCGCGGTACGGCGGAGTACGCGCCGACGGCCTCGGCGAACACCGCGGCCACCGCGGCCGCCGGGGTGACCCCGCGACGGTGGGCGTGCTCTTCCAGGCGCGCCCGGTCGGCGGCGTCGATGGCGTGGTGCAGGCGCACGGTCGCGGGCTCGACAGCACCCCGCGTCGCGGCCTCGACCAGCGGGAGTTCCGGCGCGCCGGGCAGATCCGCGATCCGCTCCCGCCACCAGGCGATGTCCTCGGGCCGGGCGCCGCGCCCGGTGCGCGCCGCCGACAGCGCGGGGAAGCTCACGCCCAGCGGGGGCAGTGTCTCGCCGCGGTAGAGCCGCGCGAGATCGTCGACCAGGACGCGGTAGCTCATGGCGTCGGCGGCGATCATGTCGACGTCGAGGTGCACGCGCGCGCCGCCGTCGGGCAGCAGCGTCACCTCCGCGCGCAGGACCGCGCCGTCCTCGATCGGCAGCGCGCGGTGGGTGCCCTCGCGACGCAGGCGTTCCAGGGTGGCCGCCGCCTGTTCCGGGGTGCACGCGCGCAGGTCGTGCACGGCGATGGCCTCCGGATGCGGGGAGCCCACGAGTTGGGTGCCGTCGGGCAGCACCCGCACGCGCAGCATGGGGTGCCGCTCCAGCAGGGCGGTCACCGCGGCGCGGAAGCGGTCGGGATCGACTCGCGCGCCGTCGAATTCGATGTAGAGATGGGCGGCGACGCCGCCGAAGGCGTGACTGGCGGAGCGGCCGATCCAGTAGGCGTGCTGCATCGGCGCGAGCGGGAAGGCCGTGTCGAGGTCGAAAGGGACGGCGAAATCGGTTGCGGGCGTGTCGTTCCGCTCGGCCCGACCGCTCTCCTCGGCGGAGTCGGCGTGCAGCAGCGCGTGCCAGGCCCGCAGGGTCGGTGCGGCCGAGAGGCGGGCGAAATCGATGTCGAAGCCGCGTTTGCGCCACTGTCCGGCCAGACGCATCATCCGGAGCGAGTCGAGCCCCTGGGTGATCAGATCGTCGTCGGGACCGAGATCTTCCAGCGAGAGCCCCAGCGCCTTACCGACTTCCGCGCGGACATTCACATCCGTACTCGCCTCCGGACGAGTAACCACCATCAGAACGCCTCTCGCATATCGGACAAATCGACCATTAGCCCAGCCTAATAAATTAGGGTAAGCTAACCGCGTCGAGCATAACCGACAGCAACACGAAAACAAGACGGATGCGATGTGACGAACACCGCCGCGAACCTCGGAGGACATCGCCGGAGCAAGGCGGCGCCACGCGCTACAGAATAGCGAAAACACCTGCTGAACAGTGATGCTCGATGTCGGCCCGATTCGGCTCACGTCGCGTCGAGACATGCGGTCACCGCGCCCGCCGCAGACCGTCGCGACTTCAGGGCAACCCCGTCGAATCGATAGCCTATCGATTGCCCAAAGGACGAAATCTGTTCGCGAAATTACCGTAGCCGACCGATTTATCCGTTACTTGCCCAGGATTGGCCCTCGGGCCACACACGGCGCGATCTCAGTCCCGCGCGGGAACGGATTCCGCGCCCAGCCGCCACTCGGCCGCGTCGTGCTGATGGGCCCAGAACTCGGCGAATCGTCCACCCGCCGCGCGCAGATCGGCCACCGTGCCGTGCTCCACGACGCGCCCGTCCTCGAGGAACAGCACCCGGTCCGCGCCCACGATGGTCGAGAGTCGGTGCGTGACCACGATGCGGGTGCGTCGGTGCGGATCGTCGGAGATCGCCGCGACCACCGCCGCCTCGTTCTCCGCGTCCAACGCGCTGGTGCCCTCGTCGACCAGCAGCACCGAGGACGGCTTGAGCAGCGCCCGCGCGATCGAGACCCGTTGCCGCTCACCGCCGGACAGCGCGGTCCCCGCCTCGCCGACCACGGTGTCCAGGCCGTCGGGCAGGCGCCCGGCGAACTCGTCCACCCTGGCCAGGCGCAGGGCCGCGGCCACCTGCTCCTCATCGGCCTCGGGATGACCCGCCAACACGTTCTCGCGGATGGTGCCCGCGAACAGGTAGGGCTGCTGGAACACCACACTGGCCCGCGTGCAGCGGTGCGCGGAGTCCAGGCCGCCCAGATCGACCCCGTCGACCACGACGCTGCCCGAATTCGGCTGCTCCAGACCGGCCACCAGACCCAGCACCGTGCTCTTGCCCGCGCCGGAAGGGCCGACGATCGCGGTGATCTCGCCCGGCGTGAACCGGATGTCCAAGCCCTGCAACACCGGCGTCCGACCGGTCTCGGTGTCGTAGGCGAACTCCACCTCGCGCAGTTCCACCACCGCGGCCGCCTCGCCGGGCGCGTCCCGCTCGGTGGCCTCGAGGACCGGGCCGGGCGCGTCGATGACGGTGCGGATGTCGTGCAGGGTGTTGCGGCTGGTCTCGATGGCGGGCGCGAGATCGCCCAGGGTGCCGAACGGTTCGAGGAAGCGCACGACCACCACGATCAGCGCGATCGCCTCGGGGATGTCGACGAGGCCGCGCACCGCCAGCCACGCCACCGTGCCCGCCAGCGCGAGCAGCGCCACCTGGCTCGCGATACTGAACAGCACCTGGCCGGGGATGTTCAGCAGCAGCAGGCGCATCGTCGCGCCGTGTTGGGCGGCCAGCGCCGCGCCCGCCTGTCCGGTGGCGGGCTCCACCCGCCGCGCCGCCCGCAACGCCGCCTGGGTGCGGGCGAATTCGATGATCCGTTGGGTGAGCGCGCTGTTGGTCACCTTGCTCACCCGGTCCGCCTCGCGGCTGATCGCGCCCGCCGCCAGCAGCGCGCCCAACAGCAGCGGGACGGTGAGCAGCGCGACCAGACCGAGCTGCCAGGAGATCGGCAGCAGCACCACGCCGATCGCGATCGGCAGCAGCACCGACTGGATGATCGGCGTCACCAGGTAGCCGATCAGGCCGACCAGGTCGGGACCGGTGGTGGCGATCGCACGGCGCGCGGTGGCCGAGTTGTCCTCGGTGAACCAGCGCAACGGGATTCGCGCCACCTGCGCGGAGACGTCGCGCTGGGCGTTGTCCAGGATGCGGAAGCCGATGTCGAAGCCGATGCGCGAGGCGACCGAGTCCACCACCCAACCCGCCGCCACGGCCACGCTCAGCGCGCCGACCCAGGGCCACGCGTCCTCGGGTCGCGCGCCGAACAGCGCCGACACCAACGGGACGATCACCACCACCGCGACCGCGCGCAGCAGCGTCGAGACGACGGTCAGCGCCAGGTAGCGCCCGAAGCGAGCGCGCTGCCCGGCGGGCAGCAGGATCGACAGGGTGCTCGTCATCGGGCCATCTCCTTCGTGTCGACGGCGAGGGCCGCCGCGTCCCACAACTGCCGGTAGCGTCCCTCGACGGCGAGCAGTTCGGTGTGCGTGCCGCTCTGGCTCACCCGGCCGCCCTCGAGCACCACGATCCGGTCGGCGCCGGTGACGGTGCGCAGGCGGTGCGCGATGACCAGCACGGTCCGCCCCGCCGTCAGCCGGTCGATGGCCTGCTGCACCAGGTATTCCGATTCCGGGTCGGCGAAGGCGGTGGCCTCGTCCAGGATCAGCACCGGGGTGTCGGCGAGCAGGGCGCGCGCGATGGTCAGCCGCTGCCGTTCGCCGCCCGAGAGCGTGGTCCCCGCGCCGAGGACGGTGTCGTACCCCTGCGGCAACCGCAGGATCCGCTCGTGGATGCGGGCGTCGCGGGCCGCCTGCTCGACGGCGGCCTCGCTCGCGTCCGGCACGGCCAGTGCGATGTTCTCGCGCACGGTGCCGTGCACCAACTGGGCGTCCTGGAAGACGAAGCCGACGCGGGTGTAGAGCTCGTCCGGCGTCAGTTCGGTGATGTCGCGGCCGCCGACGCGGATCGCGCCGTGATCGAGGTCGTGGAAGCGGGCCACCAGCGCGGCCAGCGTCGACTTGCCCGCGCCGGAGGGACCGACCAGGGCGGTCACCGTGCCGGGTGCGAGGGTCAGCGTGACCTCGTCGACCACCGGGACCCCGGTGCGGTATCCGAAACTCACCGCGTCGAATTCGACCAGGCCGGGCGCGGCCGCCTCCTTCGCGGCCGTCGCGGGGCGCACCGCGAGTTCGCCCTCGTCCAGGGCGACCTGGATGTTGCGCGCGGCAAGCATGCCTTCGCGCAGCCCCGACAGGCCGTAGCCGATCCCCAGCAGGCGGGAGCCGAAGGTGGTGCCCAGGAACAGGAACGGCAGCAGGTCGACCGGGTCGAGCCGGTCGGCGACGATCAGCGCGGTGCCGACGGCGGCGATGAGCCACAGGAAGGTGACCGGGCGGGTGATCAGGTCCATCGCGGACTTCTTGCCGACGAACGGTCGCTGCCAGTCGTCGAGGAACCCGATGTACTCGTCGAGGCTGCGCCGGAACGGCGAGGCCGCCGAACCGCCGAACACCCGGATCACCGGTTGGCCGTCCATGTAGGAGACGGCCTCGGCGTTCATCCGCTCGGCCCAGCGCTGGGACTGCACGATCTTCGGCCCCGAGGAGGCCATCATCGTCAGCATCGTGAACACGTAGGCCAGCACGGGGACCAGCAGGACCAGCCCCAGTCGCCAGTCCACCCAGAACAGGTAGCCCAGCACCGACAGGGGCGCGACGATCGCGGCGACGGCGTCGGTGACCGCGTGGGTCACCAAGTAGTGCAGCGACAGCGTGTCCCCGGTGACGAGTTTGTCGACCTGGCCCGAACTGCGCGCGGTGAACCAGCCCAGCGGCAGTTTCGACAGTTTGGTCAGCAGCCGTCCGCGCAGGTCGCGCTCGAAGCGAGCGTCGACGGTGTGCAGCCACAGTTGCAGCAGCGATTCCAGCAGCGTCCCCGCGCCCAGCAGCGCCAGCGCCCACAGCCCCAGCGACCATAGCCTGGATTCCTCGCCGCCCGCGAGCAGTTCGCGGGCCAACTCCACCAGCAGGACGTAGGGGGCGAGCTGGAGCAGGGTCAGGACGAATTGCAGGAACCCCGCGACATAGAGCTTGGTGCGCAGTTCGGCGAACAGCCTGCCGCCCGCCTGCGAGCGCCAACTGCCGCGCCGTGGCGCGCCTTCGGTGACGGGCGCGGGGGCGACCGGGGCCGCGGCGGCGGGGATGGTCTCGACCCCGGGTGTCGTCGTCTCGGGCGTCGTTGTCCCGGCCGCGCCGAGTTCGGCCTCACGTTCGGCGGCGTCGCGCTGCTTGCCCATCGAGCGACCGTGCACCCAGTACGCCTGCGCGTAGATCTCGGCCTTCGGGAAGCCGAAATCGTCGCGCAGGCGGGTGCGAACGTGCTTGAGCGACTTGGATTCCGGGCCCGCCCAGGCGTACCAGTTCGACCAGTCGCGCTGCTCGATCGCCTCGGCGAGCGCGGATTCGGCGGTGCGCGGCACCCAGTGCGTGCGCGCCAGCGGATGCGGCGTCAGCGGGATGAGCAGATCGTCGTCGTGATGCTTCTCCAAGTAGACCTCGACGGCCACGGTGGGCGGCACGGCGGCGAGGATGGAGTTGATCGCGGGGATCGAGGCCGAATCGCCGATCAGCAGGTAGCCCGCGGGCAGATCCTCGGCGACGGCGAAGTTCTTGGACCCGAACGAGGTCACCTCGACGGTCTCCCCGCCCTGGACCGCGACCGCCCACGCCGACGCGGGGCCCGCGGGTTCGTGCAGGACGAAGTCCACCGCGAATTCCCCGCTGTCGGGGCGGTATTCGGCGATGGTGTAGCCGCGCTGGAACTCGGTCTCCGAACCCTGCGGGTCGGGGAACCAGAACCGCAGCCACGCCGTCGGTTCGACGCTGATCTCGGTGAACAGCGAGGGCGCGGTCAACCAGACCCGGCGCATGCGCGGCGTGGTCTGTTCGGTGCGCAGCACCGTGGCCGTGTGGTACTGCACGCCGAAGGCGGTCAGCACCGCCCCCTGGAAACCTCTACGAGCCATGGGTCGCCTGTCCTCCCGATCGCATCCCGCGCGACATCACTGGTCGTTCTTCATGTCCAGGACCGACGACCGCACCGTGCCCGCGACGAAGACCGCCACGCACAGCACCGCGAAGTACAACAGGGAACCGTTCTCCCCGCCGAACACGCTGTCGAAGGTCGCCATCTGGCCGACGCCGAGTTCCCCGTTCTTGAACGGGGACCACTCCTGCAACGTCATGCCCACCTCGCCGGGGATGAAGGTGACGAACACCTCCAGCCCGAATTTCCACAACAGCACGATCGTGACGACGACCGCGGGTTTGGGGATCAGCGCCGACAGGCCCAGGCCGAGCGCGCACACCAGCACGGTCAGCAGCGGAATGCCCAGCCACAGGCGCAGTCCCTCGGCCGAGAACAACTCGACCCGGCCCCAGATGTCGGGGAACACGCGCGGGAAGCCCGCCAGCACGATCACGGTGGTCACCGCCGCGGTCACCGCGGAGATCACCCCGAACACGATCAGTTTGGCGACCGGCAGCAGCCAGCGCCGCGGCTGGATCCCGTAGGCGATCTGGACGGTGTTGTCCTTGTACTCCGCGCACAGCGAGGTCACGCCGGCCGACATCAGGATGAAGGTGGAGAACACGATGATCCAGTAGGCGGCGTTGTCGGTGTCCATCCCGCCGCCGCCGTCGAACTTGCTCGCCTCGACGGCCTTGGCGATCCCGAAGTTCAGACCCAACGGGATCAGCACCGCCAACGGCACGATCGTGTACCAGAGTCCGCTGCGCCAGGACAGTTTGGCCAGTTCGCTGCGGACCGAGCGCAGCACAGGGGTGGCGATCACCGCCGACCTCCGTTCGCCGCGTATTCCACGCTGGTGCGGGTGATGTCGAGATAGGCCGATTCCAGCCTGCGCGGTTCGGAGCCCAGCGCGACGGTCTCCTCGCGGCTCGCGTCGGAGAGCACCGCGCCGCGGCCCATCACGATGATGCGGTCGCCGGTGATCTCGACCTCGGTGAGCGCGTGCGAGGCGACCAGCAGACAGGTGCCCGACGCCGCCAGCCCCGTCAGCAGTTCGCGCAGCCACAGCGTGCCTTCGACGTCGAGCCCGTTGGCCGGTTCGTCCAGGACCAGCGTGCGCGGTTCGCCCAGCAGGGCCGAGGCGATCCCGAGGCGTTGCAGCATGCCGTAGGAGAACTTGCCGACCTGACGACCGGCGACCTTCTCCAGGCCGACCCGTTCGAGCAGCGGGGCCACCTCGGCGTCGGGAATGCCGCCCAAGCGCGCCTGCCAGCGCAGATGTTGCGCGGCGGTGTGTTTCGGGTTGCGGGCGAACGCGCCGAGGCTGAAGCCGATCTCGCGCTTCGTGTCGCGCAACTCGCGCAGGGACTTCCCGTTGATCTCGATGGTGCCCGAATCCTGGGACACCAGG
>NZ_BAGG01000072.1 GCF_000308695.1 Nocardia takedensis NBRC 100417
GGAAGCCGCTCGCGCCCGCGCGCAGCGCGCCCAGGGCGTGTTCGTCCAGGTCGAAGGTGGTCATCACCAGGACCTTGCTGCCGTGGCCCGCCTCCAGGATGCGTCCGGTCGCGGTCACCCCGTCGACCACGGGCATGCGCACGTCCATGAGCACCACGTCGGGCCGCAGTTCCGCCGCGCGCGCGACGGCGGACGCGCCGTTGTCGGCCTCGCCGACCACCTCGAGGTCGGGATGCGCGCCGAGGACCATCTTGAGCCCCATGCGCATGAGTTCCTGATCGTCGACGACGAGTACGGTGATCGGCACCCGCCCAATGTATCGGCCGTGCCGGGCCGCCGCCGTCGGCCGGTCCCGTGCCCCGAGCGCCGGGGGCGCGCCCGCGCGGGTTCGGCTGCGCGGCTTGATTTTCCCCGGTACCGTCCCTTCGATCCTGTCGGTGGCACGCGATATCGTTTCAGGTTGGATCAGATTGAGAGCCCGGGGGGATCCGTGTCCGATTGCACTCCGCACGAACGACTGCCTCACCAACGACCGCATGCCGATGAACACCGATGGATCGTCCCCGAGTGGTGGTGGCGGCGCACCGAGCCGTGGCGCGGTCGCGCGCGCTACCGCGTCACCGTCGATCACGCGGGCGCGCAACGCGTTCGGGATCTGCTGTGGGACCGCGCCGAGGAATTGCGCGCGGTCCTTGAGCATCCCGGCTCGGACCCGTCGCTCGCCGGGCGGGGTCTGGCCGTGCTGAATTCCGGGGTGGGCGAGCCGACGGGGTCGGGGGTCCTCGTCGCGCTGCTGCTGCGGTTGCTGCCGCCGCCGGATCGCGGCCACGCGGCCGATCTGCTGCTGCGCTGGTACGGACCGGAATTCGCGGCGGGCGCGGTGCTCGCGGCGAGCCGGGTCGAGCTGATCGGCCCGCCGGGCGCCGACGGGCTCGACGGCAGGCGACTCGCGGTGCGGCGCGGGTCGGCGGACGCCTCGCTGCGCGGGGTCGCGCGCAGGCTGCGCGCGTTGCTGGCGGTCGAGCCCGAGGATTCCTACCGCGACACCGTCGAGGTCCTGGCGGCCGCGCGGGTCGACGCGCCCGCGCGGCGGTTGGCGGCCTATCTCGCCCCGACCGAGCGGGCGTGGGCGAGCGAGGCGCTCGCGGAATTGCCGCCCGGTACAGCCGACCGGCCCAGCGGAACAGGCCCGCCCAGCGGAACCAACTGGCCTGGCGGAACCGACCGGCCTGGCGCAACCGACCAGCCCGACACAACCAGCCAGCCTGGCGCAACCAACCATCCCGACGGAGCCGATTGGACGGTCGCGGCGCTCTACACCGTCGTGGACACCGTCACGGCGGCCGAACGCGTCGCGGCGGCGACGGGACGCGCGGCCCTGGTGGCCGACACCCGCCTGCTCTACAGCCTGGCCGCGCACCTGGGCCCGGCCTGCGCGCCGCTCATCGCGGCGGGCATCGGGTCGGCGCGGCCGGAGATGGTGGGGCGCGCGGCGCGGATTCTGGCCGACTTCCCCACCGACGCGGCCTTCGACCTGCTGGTGGGCCGTCTGCCCGACAGGCGGGTGCGCGGCGCGTTGCGCGGCGCGGTCACCGCCTTCCCCGAGCGCGCCGATCGACTGCTGTCGGCGGCCGCCCGACGCGCGGACACCGTCGGGGCCGAATGCGCCGCGCTGCTCAGCGATCATCTCGGCGCGCCGGTGGCCGATCCGCTGGAATTCCGGCCGTGGCTGGATCTCACGCGACTGCCCGCGCCCGCCTACGCCGACGCGCTGCGCCTGTGCACGCTGCTGGCCGGTCCCGAGCACGATTACGTCGACGCGCTGATCGCCGATCTCGATCCGGCCGAGCGGGCCGAATTCGGGTGGGGCATCTTCCGGCGCTGGCGCGCGGCGGGCTGCCCGGCGGGTGAGGACTGGGTGTGGACGGCCCTGGCCAAGACGGCCGACGACGCCACCACGCGCGCCGTGGTCGAGATGATCGAGCAGGGCGCGCCCCCCGAGGTGCTGGTGCCCGCGCTGCGGGTGCTGGTGCGGATCGGCACCGAAGCGGCGCTGGGCGGGCTGATCCGGCTCGCGGCGGTCCTGCCGCCCGACGCGGCCAGGGCCGAGGCCGATCGCGGGGTGGCGGCGGTGGCCGAACGCCTGGGCCTGTCGGCCGAACGGCTCGCCGACCGGCGCGTCCCCACCTGCGGACTGGATGCCGACGGCTCGCTGCCGCTGGCCGACGGCACCCGGATGCCGCTGCTCGGCGCGAGCGACGGTTCCGCCCGCGACCTGCGGTTCCTGCCGCGGCGCGTCCTGGCTCCCGACCTGGCCGCGAAGGTGACCGCCGTCGAGCGCGAACTCGACATCGTGGCCGCCGCCCAGGCGCGCCGGTTGGAGCGGGCCATGGCCGAGGTGCGCACGTGGAGCGCGGCCGAGCACCGCACGGTGTTCCTGGAACATCCGATCCTGCGGCGGCTGGCCCGACAGTTGGTCTGGGTGGTGTTGGACGAATCCGGCCGCGCGGTGGCCGATTTCCGGGTCACCGAGGAGACCGGCACTCGCGACGTGGAGGACCGCGCGGTGCTGCTGACCGACGCGACGATCGCGTTGGCCCATCCCCTGCATCTGGGCGACCGACTGCCGCGCTGGGTGCGCCGATTCGCCGAGGACCGCGTCCGCCAACCGTTCGCCCAGTTGGACCGCACGGTCTTCCGGCTCACCGACAGCGAGGCCGCCGCGACCAGGTTGGCGCGCTTCGCCGATCGGATGGTCTCGACCAGAGCGCTGCTGCGCATGGAGGATGCGGGCTGGCGGCGCAGCGCCCCCGCCGACGGCGGGATCCAGGACTACCTGTTCCGTCCGGTCGGCGCGGACCTGCAGGTGCTGCTCGCCTTGGACGACGGCATCGACGCCGCCGATCCGATGCTGATCCCGGAGCAGGTGGTGGCCTCGGTGGAACTGACCGCCGGTCCGCCGCGGCACTGGATGCACCGCTGCGGGGATACGCGTTTCGCGACGCTGGACCCGATCACCGCCAGCGAGATCCTGCGGGATCTGGAGATCCTGGTGTCCTGAGGCGGTTCAGTCGGTGTCGCGGGTCAGCGGGATGGTGGCCCGCACGACCCACGCCCCGTCGCGTCGCCTGCCGGTCTCCAGGGCGCCGCCGAGCACGGCGACGCGTTCGCGCATCCCGACCAGTCCCAGGCCGCTGCCCTCGATCGGGCCGGTGTGCGGTCCGTGCACCGGCACCCCGCCGCTATCGACCACCTCGACCAGCACGTCGGCGTCGTCGCGGCGCTGGACCCGCACCCACGCCTTCGGGTGCGCGCCCGCGTGGCGCAGCGTGTTGGTCAGCGATTCCTGGACGACGCGGTGCACGCCGAGGCTCACCTCGGGGGCGATGGTGTCCAGTTCGCCGGTCAGTTCCAGTTCCACGGCCAGGCCGGTGTCGCGCATCATCCCCACCACGGCGGCCAGTCCGGCGGTGCCGTGCTGGGGCAGTTGGTCGGGCGCGTGTTCGGTGCGCAGCAGGGCGACGGTGCGGCGCAGTTCGCGCAGCGCCTCGCGGCCGGTGCCGGCGATGATGCCCAGCGCCCGTTCGGCCGCTTCGGGGTCGCGGCGCACCGCGTAGCCCGCGCCGTCGGCCTGCACGATGATGACGCTGACCGCGTGGGCGACGACGTCGTGCAGTTCGCGGGCGATGCGGGTGCGTTCCCTGGCGACGGCTTCGTGGGTGCGGCGTTCCCGGTCGTAGTCGGCGACGACGAGTCGGGCGGCCACTTCGGCGTCGTAGCCGTGTCTGGCGCCGTTGAATTCGGCCAGGGTCCAGCACAGCGAATAGAACAGGACGTCGAGGGCGACGGTGGTGGCCGACAGGTCGTCGAGCAGCAGGGTCGACAGCGTGGCGTCGGGGATCAGGCCGAGCAGCAACAGCAGGCCCTCGCGCCGCCCGACGTAGGCGACCAGCGTGTACAGCATGATGCCCAGCGACAGCAGGGCGGGATGCACGACCGGATCGCCGATCAGGTAGCTGACCAGTGTGGTGACCAGCGACATCGCCACCAGCACCGCCGACATCGCGCGGGGGTAGGCGCGGCGGAAGGCCACCGGGATCGGCAGCAACCCGGCGATGACCAGGTAGACGCCCTTCTCGGTGCTGCCGCCGAGTCCGGTCAGGTCGAGCAGCAGCAGACCGAAGGCCAGGATGGAATCGGCTACGAGGGGCTTGCCGCGAAGCCACAGACTGAACCGGCGCACGCCGCTCAGCCTAGGTCGACGGGCGCGGCGGACCGGACACGGCGGGCCGCGGCGGCGGCGTGGCGTGCGGCACTCCGGTCGCGCCCGCGCCCGGGCGGGTTCGGTCGGTCTGCTTGGCTTGGCCGGTGGATTTCTCGGACTGGACGGTCCTGCTGGCGGCCGCGGGCGCGGCGGGGTGGGTGGACGCGGTGGTCGGCGGCGGCGGTCTGATCATCCTGCCGACACTGTTGCTGACCATGCCGGGAATCGCTCCGCAGACCGCGCTGGGCACCAACAAGATGGCGGCGGTCGCCGGGACCGGGGCCGCGGTGATCACTTTCGCGCGCAAGGTGCCGATGCGGTGGCCGATCCTGCTGCCCGCGGCCGTGCTCGCGGCGGTCACCGCCGCGGCGGGCGCGGCCGCGGTCTCGCTGATCGACCGCGATCTGTTCATCCCGATCGTCATGGCGGTGCTGGTCGCGGTGGCGGTGTTCGTGACGCTGCGGCCCTCGATCGGGGTCACCATGGCCACTCATCCCCCGACGCGCCGCCGTACGATCCTGGTGATCGCGCTGGCGGCGGGACTGATCGGGCTCTACGACGGGCTGATCGGGCCCGGCACCGGCACCTTCCTGATCATCACCTTCGCCACGCTGCTCGGCACCGAGTTCGTGCGGGCGGCGGCGATGGCGAAAGTGATCAACTGCGGGTCGAACGTGGGCGCGCTGCTGTACTTCGGGTTCACCGGGCACATCCTGTTCGCGCTCGGCGCGGCGATGGCGGTGGCGAATATCGCGGGCGCGGTGGTGGGTTCGCGCATGGCGGTGCGGCGCGGCGCGGAATTCGTGCGCGTCGTGCTGCTGGTGGTGGTCGTCGCGATGGTGATCCGGTTGGGCTGGCAGCAGTTCCGCTGAGGCTCAGGGGCGGGGCGCGGCGAGCCAGGGTTGCAGGACCCGCGAGGTGGTCTCGTGGATGCGGCGGTGCAGGCGTTCGCCGTCGTCGGGGCCGGACTGCGGCTGCTGGAACAGCACCGTCAGCGCGCCGGAGACCGCGCCGACCACCGCGCCCACCAGCGCCGCCGCGCCCACTTCATCGAATTCGTCGGGGAAGGCGGTGTGCAGTTGACGGCCGATCTCGCGCTGGGCCACCAGTTGCGCGTGCGCGGCGCGGCCGCTGACGGCGGGCACGGTCCGCGAGACCCGCGCGCGCACCGCGGCGATTCTGGCGTTGAGGTCGTCGATGAGGTGTTCGCCGGGATTGTCGCCCGCCGCGCGCAGCGCGCGCAGCAGCACCTCCACCGGACGCTCCCCCGGGCGGCGACCGGCGATGGCGACCACGGCCGCGCGGACCCGTTCGTCGGGGTCCGGGAAGAGTAGCTCCTCTTTGCTGGCGAAATAGTTGAAGAAGGTGCGGGTGCCGACCTCCGCCGCGGCGGCGATATCGGCCACCGTGGTTTCCTCGTAGCCTCTGTCCTCGAACAATTCGACGGCGGCCTCGAGCAGGGCCCGGCGGGTACGTTCCCGTTTGCGATCGCGGAGAGCGGATGGCGGCACGCCGGCACAGTACGGCATCGGCCGCCGCCGGTGCGGTAACCGCGAATTCACCGCGTGCCGTTCGCACGGTAGGCGGTAGCGTGGCGGGGTGAGCTTCCCGAATTCCGAGGAGTCGTCGACCCACCCGCGCGTCGACGCCGAATTCCTCGCCCTGCCACTGGGTCCGCTCGCCGAAGCCGCCCTGGCCTCGGCCACCGCGGCGGGCGCGTCCCACGCCGACGTGCGGGTGCACCGGTTGGTCACCCAGTCGATCCGGTTGCGCGACGGGCGGGTGGAATCGGTGGCCGATTCCACCGATCTCGGTTTCGCGGTGCGGGTGATCGTCGACGGCACCTGGGGTTTCGCCTCCCATCCCGCGCTCGACGCGCGGACCGCGGTGGAGGTGGCCTTGCGCGCGGTGACGGTCGCGACGACGTTGCGCGCGCTCAACCGCGAGCGCGTGGAACTCGCGCCCGAGCCGGTGTACTCGGAGGTGCGCTGGTCCTCGGCCTACGAGATCGATCCGTTCGCGGTGGCGACCGCCGACAAGGTCGCGTTGCTCCAGGAGTATTCGCAGCGCCTCGCGGCCGCCGACGGGGTGGATCACGTGACGGCGTCGGTGTTGCAGGTCAAGGAGCAGACCTACTACGCCGACACCGCCGGGTCCTCGATCACCCAGCAGCGGGTGCGCCTGCACCCCGAATTGGCGGCGATCACCGTCGATTCGGCGGCCGGGGTGTTCGAGACGATGCGCACGCTCGCGGCGCCTGCCGGGCGCGGTTGGGAGTACGTGACGGGCGCGGACGGCGTCTGGGACTGGGACGGCGAACTCGCCGCGATCCCGTCCTGGCTGGCCGAGAAGGTCAAGGCGCCCAGTGTCACCCCCGGGCCGACCGACCTGGTCATCGACCCGACGAACCTGTGGTTGACGATCCACGAATCCATCGGCCACGCGACCGAATACGATCGCGCGATCGGCTACGAGTCCGCCTACGCGGGCACCTCCTTCGCCACGCCGGACAAGCTGGGCACGCTGCGCTACGGGACGCCGATCATGCACGTCACCGGCGACCGCACCGAACCGCACGGTCTGTCCACGATCGGCTACGACGACGAAGGCGTGGCCGGACAGCGCTGGGACCTGGTACGCGAGGGCACCCTGGTGGGCTACCAACTCGACCGGGTCTTCGCACCCCGGCTGGGGCTCGAGCGTTCCAACGGATGCTCCTACGCCGACTCCGCGCACCACGTGCCGATCCAGCGCATGGCCAACGTCTCCCTCGCGCCCGACCCCGACCGTGACACCAGCACCGAGGAATTGATCTCGCGGGTGCGGGACGGCATCTACATCGTCGGCGACAAGTCGTGGTCGATCGATATGCAGCGCTACAACTTCCAGTTCACCGGACAGCGGTTCTTCCGCATCCGCGACGGCAGGCTCGACGGCCAACTGCGCGATGTCGCCTACCAGGCGACGACCACCGACTTCTGGGGCGCGATGGAGGCCGTCGGCGGCCCCTCGACCTGGCGGTTGGGCGGTGCGTTCAACTGCGGCAAGGCCCAACCCGGCCAGGTCGCGGCGGTGAGCCACGGCTGCCCGTCGATCCTGGTGCGCGGCATCACTGTTCTCAACACCCGGACGGAGGCAGGCCAGTGACGGAAGTACCGCATGCGGGTGAGGTCGTCGAACGCGCGCTCGCGCTGTCGGCGGCGGACGAGGCGGTGGTGATCGTCACCGACGGCTCGGAGGCCACCCTGCGCTGGGCGGGCAATTCGATGACCACCAACGGGTCGACGGTCTCGCGGACCTGGTCGGTGGTGTCGATCTTCCGGGACGGCCCGCACGCGGCGCGGGTCGGCACCGTGAGCTCGACCAGCGTGGACCCGCGCGAGATCGAGGCCGTGGTGCGGGCGAGCGAGGAGGCCGCGCGTACGGCCGAACCCGCGCGCGACGCGATGCCGCTGGTGGCGGCGGGCGCGCCCGCACCGGACTGGGCCGCCGAACCCACGCGCACCGATATCGGGGTGTTCACCGGGATCGCCCGTGACCTGGCCGCGGGTTTCGACGCCGCGGACCGACTCTACGGTTTCGCCGAGCACCGGGTGGACACCACCTGGCTGGGCGCGTCCACGGGGCTGCGGTCGCGGCACGTCCAGCCCGGCGGGTCGATCGAGATCAACGGCAAGCGCGGCGAGGGCGCGGATCTGGCGAGCGCGTGGGCGGGCGTCGGCACCGTCGACTTCACCGACGTCGAGGTGCCCGCGCTGCTGGCCGAACTCACCCGCAGGCTGGACTGGGCGGGCAAGAAAATCCGACTCGAGCCGGGGCGCTACGAGACGCTGATGCCGCCGTCCACGGTGGCGGACATGATGATCTACATGGCCTGGGCGATGGAGGGGCGCGGCGCGCACGAGGGCCACACCGCCTTCGCCCGCGCGGGCGGCACCCGTATCGGAGAGAAACTCGGCGACCTGCCGCTGACGCTGTATTCCGATCCGCACGCCCCTGGCCTGGAATACCAGCCGTTCGTCAGTACCCGGACCTCCTCGGAGGCGCTGTCGGTCTTCGACAACGGACTGCCCGCCGAACGGGTCGACTGGTTGCGCGACGGCGCGGTCAACGCGCTGATCTACCCGCGCGCCACCGCCGCGGAATTCGACGCGACGACCACCGTGCCCGGGGAGAACCTGCTGCTGACCGGCGGTTCGGGGGCGAGCGTGGAAGATATGGTCGCGCGCACCGAGCGCGGTTTGCTGCTGACCACGCTGTGGTACATCCGCGAAGTCGACCCGGCGACGCTGCTGCTGACGGGGCTCACCCGCGACGGGGTCTATCTGGTCGAGGACGGCGCGGTCACGGGCGCGGTGAACAACTTCCGGTTCAACGAGAGCCCGCTGGACCTGCTGCGCCGGGCCACCGAGGCGGGCGCGACGGAGATCACGCTGCCGCGCGAGTGGAAGGACTGGTTCACCCGCACGGCCATGCCGCCGTTGCGGATTCCGGATTTCCACATGTCCTCGGTGAGCGAGGCGACCTGATCGCCTCGCCGCCGGGCGGGGTCAGAACGGTCGGCTGACCTCGTAGGTGCCGATCTCGTCGGTGACGGTCACGGTGACGGTCCTGGCCGCGCCGTCCACGCGCACCGCGCAGTCGAAGACCGTGCCGATCGCCACGGGCTGCTCCGCGGGGCAGTTCACCGTGCGCACGTCGTCGAATCCGTAGGACTCACCGAGGACCGAGGCCACGCCGCGCTGCACCGCCGCCCGGTCGAGGACCTCGACCGGGGGCACGGCGAGCACGGGGGTGGTGGGCGCCGCCGTCGTCTGGGAGGCGACCGCGGGTTTCGGCGCGCGCGGCGCGGATTCGCGGATGTTGACCACGACGAGCGCGGCGATCACCCCCACGATCGCGATCGCGAAAGCGGCCGCGACGCCGGCGATGATCACCGGCACCCAGCCGTTCGCGTCGTAACCCGACTCCGGCTCGCGCGGGGGCTCGGCGATCGGATAGGGGCGAGAGGTATTCGGCTGTCGTGTCGGTACCGTCATCACGTGCCCTCCCCCCGGGGCAGGGCCGAATCATGACCTCCGCCAGTGAACTACCCCGGTTGCGCGCTGAGGATATCGGAGCCCGGGCGGCCTTCGCCCCACACTCCCCCGAAACGCGCTGTCCGGTGTGCGGATTGCGCCACGCGCACCGGCCGCGGCGCAGGTCGTCAGGGGGTCGGGGTGATCTCGATGCCGATCGTCCCGGCCTTGCCGCGCCGCAGGTTGCTGCCGATGATGGTCAGCGGACCCAGGATGAAGTACTTGCGCTTCAACAGTTTCCGCACGTGCTCGGTCTCGGCGGCGTCGAGGATGCGGCCGGTGCCGGCCACTTCCTCGCCCTTGGGTTTGCCGCGCACGTCGCACGGACGCACCGTGACGGCGGGGTTGCGCCGCAACCGCTTGACCTTCCAGCTGTCGGTGACGGTCCAGACGTAGAGTTTGTCGCCCTCGGCGACCGCCCACAGCGGCGTGCCGACCGGCGTGCCGTCCTTGCGGTAGGTGGTCAGCAGTACGTAGTCCGCTTTGCCCAGGGCTCCCAGCGTATCGGTCATGTGCGCAGCCTAATCGCGAACGCGGCCGCGGTCAGTGCGCGCGGGTGAGCACCAGCGGACCGTCCTCGGTGACGGCGACGGTGTGTTCGGAGTGCGCGGTGCGCGACCCGTCGGCCGAGCGGATGGTCCAGCCGTCGGGGTCGGTGACGATGCGGTCGGTGCCCGCCGCGAACCAGGGTTCGATGGCGATCGTCAGGCCGGGGCGCAACGGGTAGCCGCGGCCGGGGCGGCCCTGATTCGCGATGTGCGGGTCCTCGTGCATGGTGCGGCCGAGTCCGTGCCCGCCGAATTCGGTGTTGACCGGGTAGCCCGCGGCGCGCGCGACCCCGGCGATGGCGGCGGACAGGTCGCCGACGCGGTTGCCCGGCACGGCGACCGCGACGGCCGCCGCGAGCGCGTCCTCGGTGGCGCGCACCAATCGCCGGTCGGGTTCGGCGGCCGTGCCGACGATGACGGTGATCGCCGAATCGGCCACCCAGCCGTCGAGGGAGACGGCCAGATCGATGCTGAGCACGTCGCCGTCGCGCAGGGCGTAGTCGAAGGGCAGGCCGTGCAGGACGGCGTCGTTGACCGAGAGGCAGACGGTGTTGCGGAACGGCCCGCGCCCGAAGGAAGGCGCGTAGTCCCAGTAGCAGGAGACCGCGCCGCGTTCGCGGATGCGTTCGCGCACATGGGCTTCCAGTTCCAGCAGGTTGACCCCGACCCGCGCGCGCTCACGCAGTTCGCCCAGCACTTCGGCGACGAACCGGCCGGTGACCGCCATGCGTTCGATCTCCGCGGGCGTCTTCAGTTCCACCATCACGACCTCCACTCGGTATTTTTATACCGAGCCTAACCGCTTGCGGTATTTAAATACCAATCGTAGGGTGGGCCGCATGGTTCGCCTCCCGCTCACCCCCGCCCAGATCGAAGCCGGTCGCAGGCTCGGCGGTCGGCTGCGGTCCGCGCGCGCGGACCGCGATCTCGCCGAGGTCGCCGCCGCCGCGGGCATCTCCCCGGAGACGCTGCGCAAGATCGAGACCGGCAGGCTGCCCTCCCCCGCCTTCGGCACGGTGGTCGCCCTCGGTCTCGCCCTGGACGTGCCGTTGCAGGATCTGGCCGACGCCTATCGCGCGGCCGGACTGGCCGAATCCGCCTGACGCGCGCCGCGTAGACCGCGGGACGGGGAAACTTCAGCCCACGCCGCCGCCGATCGCCAGGAAGACCGTCATCAGCACGAGCAGGAACCATCCCGCGCCCTGCCAGATCGGCCAACTGCCGCCTTCGCGCCACACCCGGTAGGTCCGGACGAACGCGCCGATCCCGCCCAGCAGCAGCAGGACGGCGGGCACGAGGACGACGACGAGTCCCGCGGTGGTGTCGCACAGCGTGGTCTCGGCGGCGGCGCAGGATTCGCGCCGCCCCGCCCAGGCCGCGGCCACCGCGACGTACACCGCGACGACCGCGATCACACCCAGGACGTAGCGCACCGCGCGACGGAACGAACCGTCGTCCTTCCAGACCTTGCCCGCGTCGTCGCCCATCGCACCTCCTAGGGCCCGTGTTGCCGAGCCGACGCCGGTCAAACAGGGCCGGCTCAGCGGGCCTCGCTCACCTCCGGTTCGGCGACCACGGGCGGGAGGGGTTTCCCACGCAGCAGGATCAGCCCGAGCAGGGCGGCGGCGACGCTGAAGCCCGCACTGATCCACGACCCCGCCGACATGGCCGCGGTGAACGCCTCCTTGGCGGCGTCCGCGTAGCCGAGTTCGAAGGCGACGCCGATGGAGTCGCGCGCGGCCTCCGGGATGTCGGCGGGCATGTGGTCGGTGTAGACGCCGGCCAGCGCGCTGCCGAGGACGGCGATGCTGATCGCCATGCCGACCTGTTGCAGGGTGTCGTTGAGGGCCGAACCGACGCCCGCGTGCTCGAGCGGGATCGCGTTCATGATCGAGGCGTAGGCCGCCGGGCCCGCGAGGCCGCCGCCCGCGCCCATCACCAACATCGCGACCAGCACCCACAGGTAGCCCTCGCCCGTGGCCAGCACGGCGAAGGCCGCGCCCATGACCAGCAGGCCGGACACGATCAGGGTCTTGTTGCTGATCCGACGACCCAGGGTCGCGCCGAGGCCGTTGCAGATCGCCGCCGCCACCGCGTACGGCAGCAGCGCCAGGCCGGCCCGCATCGGCCCGTAGCCGAGGACGAATTGCAGGTATTGGGTCAGGATCAGCATGACCGCGCCCATGCCGAAGACCATGAGCAGCAACGTGAGCGCGGTGCCGGTGAAATCCCGGTGGGCGAAGACGCCCAGCGGCAGCATCGGATGGGCCGAGCGCGCCTCCCACACGACGAAGCCGACGGCGGCGACCACGGCCACCGCGATCGTGGCGGGATTCCATTCGCGTTCGATGATCACGTAGACGGTGGCGCCCAGCGCCAGGATCGACAGCACGACCCCGACCGCGTCGACCGGGCGCTGTTCGCCGGTGGTCTCGGGCATCAGCAGCACCGCGGCCGCGATGGCCGCGGCCGCGACCGGGATGTTGATCAGGAACACCGAACCCCACCAGTAGTGCTCGAGCAGGAAGCCGCCCAGGGTGGGGCCCAGGACGATGCCGACCATGGACACGGTGGTCCACGCGGCCATCGCGGTGCGGCGTTCGTCCTCGGCGAAGGTGGTCATGAGGATGGACAGGGTCGAGGGCATGACCAGCGACCCGCCGATGCCCATCGCGGCGCGCGCCGCGACGACCTGCCACGGTTCGGTGGCCAGGACGGCGGCCAGCGACGCCACGCCGAAGACCGCCAGGCCGATGATCAGAATGCGCCGTCTGCCGTAGCGGTCGGACAGGCTGCCCGCCGTCAGCAGCAGGCCGGCGAAGACCAGGACGTAGGCGTCCAGGATCCATTGGATGTCGGCGGGCGTCGCGCCGAGTTCGGTGATGAGCGACGGGATGGCCAGATTGAGGACGGTGCCGTCGATCATCAGCACCAGCAGGGACAGACAGAGCACCCCCAGCACCCACCAGCGGCGGGGGTCTCGCACAGTGTTCGATTCCACTCGCACACCGTACGATAAATTGGTACAGCGTGCGAGCGAATTAGGATCGGACGGGTGAGCAAGCAGTTCTCGTCGGTATGGACCAGGCCGACCCGCAGGCCCAAGGCCGCGGGGCTCAGTCGTGAGCAGATCGTGGCCGCGGCGATCGAACTGCTCGACGCCGAAGGTCTGGCGGCGCTGAGCATGCGCAAACTCGGCGCGCGACTCGACGCCGGAGCCACCAGCCTGTACTGGCACGTCGCCACCAAGGACGATCTGCTGGAACTGGCGCTCGACGAATTCTGGGGCACCCTCGAACTCGGCGACCCGACCGTGCCGTGGCGCGAATTCGTCACCGCCTTCGCCCACGAACTGCGCCGCGGCCTGGTGGCCCACCCCTGGGCGGCCTCCCTGGTGGGTCAACTGCCCAGCATGGGGCCCAAGGCGCTGCGCCTGACCGACCGGTTGCACCGCGCCTTCATGGCGGCGGGCTTCACCGGCACCGACGTCGCGCTGGCCAGCGGGACCGTGCTGTGTTTCGTCCTGGGGCAGGTGATCCCGGAACTGGCCTGGACCCGCATGGGCGCGGACCAACGGACCCACGACCAACTGGTCGAGCAGGTCCTCGACCTGGCGGCCGACTACCCGGAGATGGTCGCCGAATACCGCGCCTCCCCCAAGATCCCGCTCGCCGCCGCGCGCGAGGTCGCCTTCGACTTCGGACTGGTGTGCGCGCTGGACGGACTGGCCGCGCGCCTGCGCCGACCCGGCGGGGTCGACGGCGAGCGCGTGCGCGCGGCCACCGAGGGGTGAACCGCGCGCACGGCCCTCACGCCTCGGTCACGAACCCCCGCGCGACCATCCAGTCCCTGGCCACCTCGGCGGGTTCGCGGCCCTCCACGTCGACCTGGCGGTTCAGATCGGTGATGGTCTCGTTGGTCAGCAACCGCGAGATCGGGGTCAGCACCTCGATGATCGCCGGATGCGCGGCGGCGAAATCCTCGCGCAATACCAAGGCCGCGTTGTACTTCGGGAAGAAGCCGCGATCGTCGGTGAGCAGCACCAGATCCAGGGCGGGGATGCGGCCGTCGGTGGCGGCCACCGAGCCGAACCGGCATTGGGTGGCGTCCGCGGTGGCCTGATAGACCACCGCGTCCTGCACGATCTGCTTGCGGACCGCGCCCACGTCGATGCCGTAGGCGCGGGCCATACCCGGGTAGCCGTCCTGACGGACGTTGAACTCGGTGCCGACGCAGGTGGCCGCGGCCCCCGCGTCGCTCGCGACCAGCGCCGCGTACTGCGAGAGTGTGCGCACACCGGTCTGCTCGGCGGTGCGGCGACTCGTGGCGATCGCGTAGGTGTTGTTCATCGGGGCCATCGCCGCCCACCGCATGCCGTGCTCGGCGCGGTCCTGGGCGGCCACCGCCTCGAACTGGCCGTTCTCGTCGGGGATCGGGGTCTCGTTGCCCAGGTAGTTGATCCACCCCGTGCCGGTGTAGTCGTAGGCGATGTCGATCTGACCGTGCAACTGCGCGTCGCGCAGGCTGTTGGAGCCCTGGATGTTGGTCAGGTCGCGCACCTCGGCCCCGGCCGCGACGAGTGCGAATTCGATCAGGTAGCCCAGGATGCTCTGCTCGGTGAAATCCTTGGAGCCCACCGTGACCGCGACGCCGTCGAGCGCGGCGACGGGGGTGATGCTGCCCGGACCGACCCGCAGCGGCACCGCGCCGCCGGATTGCAGACCGCAGGCCGCCAGCGCCGAAGTCACCAGCACGGCGATCAGGACGCGCGCCGCTCTCATTTCAGCCCCCGCGGGCCGAGGAACTGTTCGGCCAGCGCGCCGAGCCAGTCCACCAGCAACGCCAGCGCCACCGCCAGCACCGCGCCCACGACCAGGGTCACGTTGTCGCGCAACTTGTATCCGGTGTCGATGAGGATGCCCAACCCGCCCGCGCTGACCAGGAACGACAGCGTCGCGGTGCCGACCGCGAGGACCAGCGAGGTGCGCAGGCCCGCCAGGATGTAGGGCACGGCCAGCGGGAATTCGATGCGGCGCAACACCGTCAGCGCCGACATGCCCTGACCGCGCCCCGCGTCCACCAGTACCGGGTCGACCTGCTGGTAGCCCAGGATGGTGTTGCGCAGCACCGGCAGCAACGAATAGAAGGCGATGGGGGCCACCCCGATCCAGAAGCCCGTGGTGCGGGTCCACAGGTAGAACAGCACGATCAGGCCGATGGCGGGCGCGGAGGCGCCGATATTGGCGATCCCGACGAAAACCGGTGCCAGACGCCGATATCCGGGACGCGTGAGCACCGTGCCCAGCGGCACCGCCACCGCGATCACGATCAGGGTGACGGTGAGCGTGATCAGCACGTGCTGCCAGGTGACGGTGGCGATGTTGCCCACCTCCAGACTGGCCTGCTGGGTGACGGTCAATTCGCGGCGCAGCGCCCAGATCAGCACGCCCGCGGTGAGCAGCGCCACCACGACCGGCTGGACCAGCAGCCGCAGGTATTCGGCCCGGCTCTCGGTGGCGGGCCTGGTCGCGAGGTCGGTCACGGCCCCTCCTCCCCGCGTGCGCGCAGGGCCGACAGGTGCGCGACGAGCGTGTCGATGGTGACCACGCCCGCGTACGCGCCGTCCGGCCCGACGACCACCGCGGTCGCGCCGCGCTCGGACAGCAGCGCCTCGAGCGCGTCCTGGAGGGTGTCCTCGGTGGTGACCGTGGTCCCGACCGGCGACCCCGCCTCCGACAGCGACGTGGCCACCGCGAGTTCGGCGGCGGTGACTCGGCGCAGCGGTCGGCGGCGCTCGTCCAGGACCACCGCCAGCGGCCGATTGCCCAGTGCCGCGCGCAGACTCGGCACGGAGTCGGATTCGGGGGCCGCCGGGCAGTCCTCGAGGGCGACCGCGCCGACGCGGGCGAGGCCGAGTTGTTTGAGCGAGGCGTCGGACCCCACGAAACCGGCCACCGTCTCGTCGGCGGGATCGGCCAGGATCGCGGCGGGCACGTCGTACTGGAGGATGCGGGACCCGTTGCCCAGCACCGCGATCCGGTCACCGAGCTTGACGGCTTCGCTGAAGTCGTGGGTGACGAAGACGATGGTCTTGCCGAGTTCGGTCTGTAGGCGCAGCAATTCGTCCTGCAACGCGCCGCGGGTGATCGGGTCGACCGCGCCGAACGGTTCGTCCATCAGCAGCACCGGCGGGTCGGCGGCCAGCGCCCGCGCCACGCCCACCCGCTGCTGCTGTCCGCCGGACAGTTGCCGGGGATAGCGGTCGCGGTAGGTGGCCGGGTCGAGCCCGACCAGATCCAGCATCTCCTCCACCCGCGCCGCGGTCCGACGGCGGTCCCAACCGAGCAGGCCCGGGACGGTCGCGACGTTCTTGGCGACCGTCATGTGCGGGAACAGGCCCGCCTGCTGGATGGAATAGCCGACGCCGCGCCGCAATTGGTCGGCATCCATCGCGGTGACCTCGCGGCCGCCGATGGTGATCGTGCCCGAGGTGGGCTCGATGAGCCGGTTGATCATCCGCATCGTGGTGGTCTTGCCGCAACCCGACGGTCCGACCAGCACCACGATCTCGCCGGCCGGGATCGTCAGCGACACCCGGTCCACGGCGGGATCGCGCTGTCCCGGATAGTGTTTGGTGACCTCGTCGAGCACGATCTCGACCCCCGACACCGCCGCGGATCGAGGCGCTTCGGCGCGGATTTCACTGTCGGTCACGGATTCCCCTCGAAGTGGTCAGTCGCCCGACGAGCAGCAGGACCCCGTCCAGCGCCAGGGCGAGCACGATGACGAGCACGGTGCCGGTCAACGCCTGCGGCACCGCCGTGGGCGTGCCCAGGCGCAGCAGGCCGGAGAAGATCAGATTGCCCAGGCCCGGCCCCTTGGCGTAGGCGGCCAGGGCGAGAATGCCCATGCTCATCTGCGCGCTGACCCGCATCCCCGCGAGGATCGCCGGCCAGGCCAGCGGCAATTCGATGGCGGTGAGCACCCGCAGGCGGCCCATGCCGACCCCGCGTGCCGCGTCGGTGACCGACGGGTCCACCGAGGCCAGGCCGACGATGGTGTTGCGCAGGATCGGCAGCAGCGCGTACACGACCAGCGCCGTGATGGTCGGTCCGACACCGAGTCCCATGATCGGGATCAGCAGGCCGAGCAGCGCGAAGGACGGCACGGTCAGCACCGCGCTCGCGGCCGCCGTCGCGGCGGTCGACCCCAGCGGACTGCGGTAGACCGCGATGCCGACCAGTACCGCCACGACGGTGGCCAGCAGCACCGACTGCACCACCGCCGACAGGTGCAGATACGAGTCGACCAGCAATTGGTGTCGCCGCGTGACGACGAAATTCCACAGCGTGTCCAGGACCGCACTCCCCTCACCCGGTATCCGGGAGACTATCGCGCGGAGGATGCCCCGGACAGCGAGTTCCGAAACAACGGCGCCCGTGCGCCACCGCGCCGCCCTGTTCGAGCGACGCGATGGCGGACACCGCTATTCGAGTTCGCCCTCGGTCTCGAGGTAGACCTGACGCAGTTTGTCCAGGGTGCCCTGATCGGGTTCGGCCCACATGCCGCGCTCGGCGGCCTCGAGCAGGCGTTCGGCGATGCCGTGCAGCGCCCACGGATTCGACTGCTCCATGAACTTGCGGTTGACCTCGTCGAAGACGTAGCTCTCGCTGAGCTTCTCGTACATCCAATCCGCCACGACGTCGGTGGTGGCGTCGTAGCCGAACAGGTAGTCCACCGTCGCGGCCATCTCGAACGCGCCCTTGTAGCCGTGCCTGCGCATGGCCTCGAGCCAGCGCGGGTTGACCACGCGCGCGCGGAACACCCGCGAGGTCTCCTCGGACAGGGTGCGGGTGCGCACCGCGTCCGGTCGGGTGCTGTCGCCGATGTAGGCCTCGGGGTTCTTGCCGGTCAGCGCGCGCACGGTGGCGACCATGCCGCCGTGGTATTGGAAATAGTCGTCGGAGTCGGCGATGTCGTGTTCGCGGGTGTCGGTGTTCTTGGCGGCCACGGCGATCCGGCGGTAGGCGGTGCGCATGTCCTCGGCGGCGGGCGCGCCGTCCAGGTCGCGACCGTAGGCGAAACCGCCCCACGCGGTGTAGACCTGCGCCAGATCGTCGTCGGTGCGCCAACTGCGCGAATCGATGAGTTGCAGCAGGCCCGCCCCGTAGGTGCCGGGCTTGGAGCCGAAGATGCGGGTGGTCGCCCGGCGGCGGTCGCCGTGCTCGGCCAGATCCGATTCCGCGTGTGCGCGCACATAATTGGCTTCGGCGGGTTCGTCCAGGTCGGCGACCAAGCGCACCGCGTCGTCCAGCAGGGCGAGCACGTGCGGGAAGGCGTCGCGGAAGAAGCCGCTGATGCGGACGGTGACGTCGACGCGCGGACGGTCCAGTTCGGCGAGCGGGATCACCTCGAGGGTGGTGACCCGCCTGCTGGCCTCGTCCCAGACCGGGCGCACGCCCAGCAGGGCCAGCACTTCGGCGATGTCGTCGCCGGAGGTGCGCATGGCCGAGGTGCCCCACACCGACAGGCCCACCGAGCGCGGGTACTCGCCGTGGTCCTCGCGGTAGCGGCGCAGCAGCGAATCCGCCATCGCCTGACCGGTTTCCCAGGCCAGCCGGGACGGCACCGCCTTGGGATCGACGGAGTAGAAGTTACGGCCGGTGGGCAGGACGTTGATGAGTCCGCGCAGCGGGGAACCGGACGGCCCGGCGGGGATGAAGCCGCCGTTCAGCGCGTGCAGGACCCGCTCGACCTCCACGGCGGTGCCGCGCAGGCGGGGCACCACCTCGGCGGCGGCGAAGCGCAGCACGGTGCGCACCGCGTCGAGCCGGGGTTCCGACTCCGCCCGCGTCGCTTCGGGTTCGGCGATCGTCGCGGCGGCCGCGTCGACGACGGCGTCCACCGCGTCCGCCGACCACCCGTGCGCCTGCAACGCCACGAGCAGGTCGCGCGCCTTCGCCTCGACCGCGTCGACGCGGGTGCGCGCCGCGTCACCGGATTCGTCCAGGCCCAGCGCCTCGCGCAGACCAGGCACGTTGCGTTCGCCGCCCCACAACTGCCGGGCGCGCAGCATGGCCAGGACCAGATCCAGTTCCATCTCGCCCGCCGGGGCCTGGCCCAGGATGTGCAGGCCGTCGCGGATCTGCACGTCCTTGATCTCGCACAGCCAGCCGTCGACGTGCAGCAGCATGTCGTCGAAGACCTCTTCCTCGGGGCGTTCGGTCAGCCCCAGGTCGCGGTCCATCTCGGCCGCGCGCATGAGCGTCCAGATCTGCTGGCGGATGGCGGGCAGTTTGGCCGGGTCCAGGGTGGAGATGTTGGCGTGCTCGTCGAGCAGCTGCTCGAGGCGCGAGATGTCGCCGTAGCTCTCGGCGCGGGCCATCGGCGGGATGAGGTGGTCGACCAGGGTGGCGTGCGCGCGTCGCTTGGCCTGGGTGCCCTCGCCCGGGTCGTTGACCAGGAACGGATAGATCAGCGGCAGGTCGCCCAGGGCGGCGTCGGTGCCGCAGGAGGCCGACATGCCCAGCGTCTTGCCCGGCAGCCATTCCAGGTTGCCGTGTTTGCCCAGGTGCACCATGGCGTCCGCGCCGAAACCGCCCGCGCTCTCGGGGGCGGCGAGCCAGCGGTAGGCGGCCAGGTAGTGGTGGCTCGGCGGCAGATCCGGGTCGTGGTAGATCGCGACCGGGTTCTCCCCGAAGCCGCGCGGCGGCTGCACCATCAGCACGACGTTGCCGAAACGCAGTGCGGCGATGACGATCTCGCCCGCCGGATCGGCCGAGCGGTCGACGTAGAGCTCACCGGGGGCCGCGCCCCACGCCTCCCGCACGCCTTCGCGCAGATCCTCGGGCAGGGTGTCGAACCAGGTGCGGTAGGTGCCCGCCGAGATGCGGATCGGGTTGCCCTCGAGCTGTTCGGCGCTGAGCCATTCGGGGTCCTGGCCGCCCGCGGCGATCAGCGCGTGGATCAGCGCGTCGCCGTCGCCCTCGGCCAGGCCGGGGATCTCCCCGGGCGCGCCGAGGTCGTAGCCCGCCGCGCCCAGCGCGCGCAGCAGCGCGATGGCGCTGGCGGGGGTGTCCAGGCCGACCGCGTTGCCGATGCGGGCGTGCTTGGTCGGGTACGCCGACAGCATGAGCACCAGGCGCTTGTCCGCGGCCGGGATGTGGCGCAGGCGCGCGTAGCGCACCGCGATGCCCGCCACCCGGGCGGCGCGCTCGGCGTCGGGGACATAGGTCGACAGGCCGTCGGCGTCGAATTCCTTGAACGAGAACGGCACCGTGATGATGCGGCCGTCGAATTCGGGCACCGCGACCTGGGTCGCGACGTCGAGCGGGGACAGTCCGTCGTCGTTGGCCGCCCACTGTTCCCGACCGCTGGTCAGGCACAGTCCTTGCAGGATCGGGACGTCGAGTTCGGCGAGCGCGGCCACGTCCCACGCCTCGTCGTCGCCGCCCGCCGAGGCCGTCGCGGGCTTGGAACCGCCCGCCGCCAGCACCGTGACGATCAGGGCGTCGGCGCCGCGCAGGGTTTCCAGCAGTTCGGGTTCGGCGGTGCGCAGCGAGGCGCAGTACAGCGGCAGCGGGCGCGCGCCCGCGTCCTCGACCGCGGCGCACAGCGCATCGATGTAGCCGGTGTTGCCCGCCAGATGCTGTGCGCGGTAATAGATCACCGCCACGGTCGGCGCGTCGGCGGGCAGGTCGCGCTCGGCGCGTTCGAGCACGCCCCAACTCGGCAACTGCACCGGCGGCTCGAAGCCGTGACCGGTCAGCAGGACCGTGTCGGACAGGAACCGGTGCAGTTGCCGCAGGTTCTCCGCGCCGCCCGCGGCCAAGTAGTTGTGCGCGTCCGCGGCGACGCCGCCGGGCACGGTGGAGCACTCCATGAGTTCGGCGTCGGGGGCGATCTCGCCGCCCAGCGCCACCAGCGGCACACCGCTCGCGCGCAGCGCGTCCAGCCCTTCCTCCCAGGCCCGGCGGCCGCCGAGGATGCGCACGATCACCAGGTCCGCGCCGTCGAGCAGCGCGGGCAGATCGTCCACGAGCAGCCGGGCCGGATTGCCCCAGCGGTAGTCCGCGCCACTGGCGCGCGCGCTGAGCAGATCGGTGTCGGACGTGGACAGCAGCAGGATCACGGGTGACCTTCCTCGGGTGACGCGCCCATCGGGGGTTGGGGTGCTCGCCGGAGAGGGTCTGGCTGTTCACAGTGGCGCGACCGCACCGGAATTGCACCGGTTTCCTCGTCGTCCGTCGAGCATCCGCATGCTACCCGGCGGGTTCGACCCCGCCGGCCGGGTGTCCCCGCGCGCTCAGCCCGCGGCCCGGTGCGTGCGGCGCGCGAGCAGGAAATCGTCGACCAGGCGCGCGCACTGGTCGGCGGTGGGCGCGGGGAAGCCGATGAGTTTGGTGAACACCAGCGGGCCCACCAGTTGGGTGAGGACGAAGACCAGGTCGAAATCGCCCAGTTCGGCGCGGGCCTCGTCGGTGTCGAGGACCAGGTCGAACGGGACCCGGTACTGGTCGATGAGGCGACCGCGCAGCGAACTCAGCTCGGGGGTGTCGGCCGTGCGGTCGGCGCCGGTGGCCAGCCACGCCAGCGTCGAGACCTGCAACGGCGCGTCGTGGATCGCGACGGACTGGCGTTCGAGCAGGGTGATCAGGCGCGTGCGCAGCGGGCCCGGCGGCGGGGTCTCGATGACCGGCGGCAGCAGTCGTTCGATGGCGGCGGCCCGCAACTGCACGGCGTTGTCGAAATGCCGGTAGAGGGTGGTCTTGGCGACCTTGGACAACGAGGTCACGCCTTCGACGGTGACGGCTTCGAGTCCGCCCGAGCGCAGCAACGCGGCGGCGGCGTCGAGCAGTCGGTTGCGCGAGCGCACCCGGCGCGGGTCGATATCGGGGTCCTCGGCGGTGCTCATGTGCGGTGCGTGCTTCCTCTCCGATGCCTGCCGACGCTACCCCGGTGCCGGTCTGCCCCGACTTATGCTACAGATAGTAGCGGAGCGCTACCCCAAGTTTCGGAGGCCCCATGGCTGCCACCCGCCGCACCGGACTGTCCGGCGCACACCGATGGTTACTGGTCCTGTCCTGCCTGGCGGTGAGCCTGGTGATCGCCTCGATGGCCGCGCTCTACACCGCGCTGCCCGAGATCGCCGCCGACACCGGCGCGACCCAGGCCGAACTCACCTGGATCGTCGACGGCTACACCCTCGCGCTGGCCTGTCTGGTCCTGCCCGCGGGCGCCCTCGGCGACCGCTACGGCCGCCGCGCCGCGCTCATCGCCGGACTGCTGATCTTCGCCCTGGCCTCCGGGTTGCCGCTGCTGCTGGATTCGCCGCTGTGGCTGATCATCTCGCGCGCGCTCACCGGCGTCGGCGCGGCGCTGGTCATGCCCTCCACGCTGTCACTGCTGACGGCGGGCTTCCCGCCCGAACGCCGCAACGGCGCGATCGGACTGTGGGCGGGCGTGGTCGGCGCGGGCGCGATCCTGGGCATCCTCGGCTCGGGCCTGCTGCTCGAATACGGCTCCTGGCCCTGGATCTTCGCCGGGACGGCCCTCGCGGGTCTGGTCCTGTCCGCGGCCTCGTTCACCCTGCCGGAATCCGCGGACGAGGCGCGCCCGGCCTTCGATCCGCTCGGCGCGGTGTCCGGCGCGCTCGCGGTCGGCGCGATCGTCATCGCGGCCATCGAGATCCCCGCGCGCGGGTGGTTCGACCCGCTGGTGCTCGGCGCGCTGGTCGTCGCGGTGATCTCGGCCTGCGCCTTCGTCGCCGTCGAACTGCGGGTCCGCCAACCCCTGCTGGACGTGCGACTGTTCTTCGACCGCGGGTTCGGCAGCGGCACCGCGATCATCGCCGTGCAGTTCCTCGTCGGCTTCGGCATGTTCATGCTGATGGTCCAGTACCTGCAACTGATCCTCGGCTACCGGCCGCTGATCTCGGCCCTGGCCATGGCGCCGATGATGGTGCCGATGATCGCGGTCTCTGCGGTGGCGCCGTGGCTGGCCGAGCGCGTCGGACTGCGCTGGCCCACCGCGGGCGGACTCGTGCTGATCGGGATCTCGATGTTCGGGCTGGCCACCGTGCGCACCGACACCACCTACGTCGAATTGCTGTGGCCGTTCCTGGTGATGAGCACCGGCATCGGGCTGTGCGCGTCACCGGCGACCGCCGCGATCATCGGCGGCACGCCGCCGGAGAAACACGGCGTCGCCGCGGCGGTCAACGACGCCGCGCGCGAGATCGGCGCGGCCGTCGGCATCGCGATCTGCGGCAGCGTACTCGCCGCCGGCTACAGCCAACGCATCGCCCCCGCCCTGGACCACGTACCCGAGCAGGCGCGGGGCCCGGTCGGCGACTCCCTGGCGGCAGCGCTGGAAGTGGTCGACCAGGTCGGTCCGGCCGCGCGCCCGCTGGCCGTGCTCGCCGAGGACGCCTTCGTCTACGGGTTGCATCGCGCCTCGATCACGCTGGGCGTGCTGACGCTGGCCTGCGCGGTGCTGATCGCGCTCTGGGCGCCCGGCCGACGCCCGCGCGAGGTCGACCTCCTCGCGCCGCCGGAACCGGTGCCATCCACGGGCGCGCGCTGAAGGTCCGGCCCGTAGGCTGGTGGACGCCATGACACGACGTCCACCGGATTCCTGCCCCGGCGTGCTGCGCCTGCACCAGGCCGCCGACGGGCCGCTCGCGCGGATCAGACTGCCCGGCGGCCGGATGACCCCGGAGCAACTGGCGGAATTGGCCGCGATGTCGGACGACCTGGCCGACGGCGCGATCGAACTCACCTCGCGCGGCAACCTGCAACTGCGCCGCGTGGCCGACGCCGCCGCGCTCACCGAGCGCCTGAGCGGCGCGGGCCTGCTGCCCAGCCGCACCCACGAGCGGGTGCGCAATATCGTCGCCTCCCCGCTGACCGGCCGGGTCGGCGGCCTGCACGACCTCTCCGACCACATCGCCGCGCTGGACGAACGCCTGTGCGCCACACCGCGACTGGCCGACCTGCCGGGCCGCGTGCTGTTCACCCTGGACGACGGCCGCGGCGATGTGACCGGCCTGTCCGGCGACATCGGCCTGCACGCGGTCACGTCGACCGATCTCGCGCTGGTGCTCGCGGGCCGCGACACCGGTATCCGGGTCGGTACGGACACGGCCGTGGACGTCGTGCTCGCCGCCGCCGAAGCGCTGCTGGACCTGGATTCGGGGCAGTGGCGGTTGCACGACATCGCCGACGGCGTGCCGCGCGTCCTGGACCGACTCGGCTTGACGCCCGCCGAACCGCTCGCGGAATTCGCCGCGTCCGACGACCTCCCGATCGGGTGGCTGCCCCAGGACGACGGACTCGTGGCGCTGGGCGCGGGCCTGCGACTGGGCACGCTGCCCGCGCGCACCGCCGAATTCCTGGCGGCCGTGGAGCGTCCGATCGTGATCACGCCGTGGCGCGGACTGGTCCTCACCGACCTCGAGGAATGGCCCGCCGAACAGGTGGTGCGGGTGCTGGCCCCGATGGGTCTGATCTTCGACGCCGAATCGCCGTGGCTGCGGGTCAGCGCCTGCGCGGGCGCACCCGGCTGCGCGAAATCGTTGACCGACGTGCGCGCCGACGCCGCCGCCGCGGTCGAATCCGGGCGGGTCGGCGGGACCGACTCGCGACCGGAGGGCCCCGTGCCCGCCGAGGACGTCGAGGTGGCCGGTCGCCAGCACTGGTCCGGGTGCGAGCGGCGCTGCGGTCGTCCGCGCGGCGCGGTCACCGAGGTGACCGCGACCGAGGCGGGCTACCGGATCGAGTGATCCGATCCCGGATGCAGTTCCAGCGTGCAGCATTTCACGCCGCCGCCCGCCTTCAGCAACTCCGACAGATCGAGGCCGACGGGGTTGTAGCCGCGCCCGCCCAGCGCCTCGGCAAGACCGTGCGCGCGGGCCGCCAGGAAGACGTTGTAGCCGTCGCTGACACCGTTGAGCCCCAGCACGAGCGCGTCGGCCTCGTCCGCGACCACGGCGTCCGGGTAGAGCGCGGCCAGCACGGCGCGACTGTCGGGGGTGAAGGCCGCCGGGAAGTAGGCGACGTTGTCGTCGTCGAGCACCATCAGCGCGGTGTCGAGGTGGTAGAAGCGCGGATCGACGAGTTCCAGCGACACCACCGGGCGGCCGAAGAAGTACTCCACCTCCCGGTGCGCGGCCGGTGAGCTGCGGAATCCGGTGGCCGCGAGGATGCGCTGCCCGACCCGCAGGAAATCGCCCTCGCCCTCGTTGGTCTCGGCGGCGGCGACCACCTCGGTGAACCCGCGCGCGGCCAGCCAGCGGTGATAGGCCGGGCCTTCCTCGGCGCGCTGGGGATGGGTGAACCGGGCCGACATCGCGCGCGAGCCGATCGCCAGACCACCGTTGGCGGCGAACACCATATCCGGCAGGCCCGCCTCCCCCGGCACCAGTTCGACCGCGTGACCGTGGGATTCGAAGCTCGTGCGCAGCGCCTCCCACTGCGTCAGCGCGAGCGCGCGGTCCACCGGGGCGCCGGGGTCCATCCACGGATTGATCGAGTAGCTGACCTCGAAATGCTCGGGACGGCACATGACGAATCGACGGGGGGTCGACTGCCGCACGGGGGCGGTGACGGTGGCTACTGAGGTCAACGGGACTCCCGGAGGTCGACGCGATTACTTCCGTGGCACGACAGTAAATGGGCGGGCGTTGCGCCTGAAATACCGATTCGTTGCGCAGCGGCCCTAGAATTCGGGGGATCGTTGCGTGAGGCGAGGAGAAACCGTGATGGACGACATCGACCGCCGGATCCTGGGCCACCTGATGCGCGCGGCGCGCGACTCGTTCCAGGAGATCGGCGCGGACGTGGGACTGTCGGCCCCTGCGGTCAAACGCCGGGTCGACCGGATGGTGGCCGACGGCCGCATCACCGGGTTCACCGCGCTGGTCAACCCGGCGGCGCTGGGCTGGCGCACCGAGGCCTACGTCGAGGTGTACTACCGCGACAACATCAGCACCGCCGAACTGCGTCGCACCCTGGAACCGATTCCGCAGGTCGTCGGCGTCTGGACGATCGCGGGCGAGGCCGACGCCCTGGTGCACGTGATGGCCACCGACATGGCCGAGATCGAATCCACCGTCGAACGCATCCGGGAGAACTCCGGCGTGGGCCGCACGATCAGTTCCATCGTCATGTCCCGAATCCTGGAGCGCCCCCGCACCTAGAACGATCCCGCATCTGAGCGGCGCGTACCCGGGCGCGGGCGGGCCGGCGGCGTACTCCTACTGTGGTGCCCATGTCCGATGTGCGTGCCGACTACCTCACCGACGGGGCCGAGATCTATCGGCGGTCCTTCGCCACGATCCGCGCCGAAGCCGATCTCGGCCGGTTCCCCGAGGACCTCTCCCGGGTGGTGGTGCGGATGATCCACGGCTGCGGACAGGTCGACCTGGCCGAGGACATCGCCTTCACCCCGGGCGTCGTGGCCGCGGCGCGTGCGGCGCTGCGCGAGGGCGCGCCGATCCTGTGCGACGCGAACATGGTCGTCTCCGGCGTCACCCGCTCGCGCCTGCCCGCCGACAACGAAGTGCTGTGCACGCTGACCGATCCGGGGGTGCCCGCGCTGGCGCAGCGGTTGGGCACCACCCGTTCGGCGGCGGCGCTGGAACTGTGGCGCGACCGACTCGCGGGCGCGGTCGTCGCCATCGGCAACGCCCCCACCGCGCTGTTCCACCTGCTCGACATGCTCGACGCCGGCGCGCCGCGTCCCGCCGCCGTCCTGGGCATCCCGGTGGGCTTCATCGGCGCGGCCGAATCGAAGGACGCGCTGATCGACTACGGCGGGTTGGAGTATCTGACCGTGCGCGGCAGGCGGGGCGGCAGCGCGGTCACCGCCTCGGCGCTCAACGCGATCGCGAGCGAGCGGGAATGAGCGAGCGGGTGAACGCGGGCAAGCTGTGGGGTGTGGGCCTGGGCCCCGGCGACCCGGAACTGGTGACGGTCAAGGCGGCCAGGGTGATCGAGGCGGCCGAGGTCATCGCCTTCCACAGCGCCCGGCACGGACGCAGCATCTCGCGCGCCATCGCCGCGCCCTACATGCGCGCCGACCAGATCGAGGAACACCTGGTCTACCCGGTGACCACCGAGACCACCGATCACCCAGGCGGCTATCAGGGCGCGATCGACGAGTTCTACGAACAGGCCGCCGCGCGTCTGGCCGAGCATTTGGCGGCGGGCCGGACGGTGGCGCTGCTGGCCGCGGGCGACCCGTTGTTCTACAGCTCCTACATGCACATGCACCGCCGGTTGGCGGACCGGTTCGAGGCCGAGATCATCCCCGGCGTCACCTCCGTCAGCGCGGCGAGCGCGGCGCTGGGCACCCCGCTGGTCGAGGGCGAACAGGTGCTCACCGTGCTGCCCGGCACCATGCCCACCGAGGAGTTGACGCGGCGGCTGCGCGACACCGAGGCCGCCGCGATCATGAAACTGGGCCGCACCTACCCCTCGGTGCGCGAGGCGCTGACCGAGGCCGGCCGCCTCGAGGACGCCTACTACGTCGAGCGGGCGAGCAGTACCCGTCAGCGGGTCCTGCGGGCCGCCGACGTCGAGGACTCGGAGGTGCCCTACTTCGCGATCACGCTCGTGCCGGGCCCGACGCCAACCACCCCGCTGCCGCGCACCCCATCCCCACGCGAATCCACGCTGACGGCAACCGATTCCACGACCGCAGAGGCAGCGGAACCCGCGCCGGTCGGGGAGGTCGTGGTCGTGGGTCTCGGCCCGGGCTCGCCGGACTGGACCACCCCGGAGGTGCGGCAGGCTCTCGAGCGGGCGACCGATCTGGTCGGCTACACCACCTACATCGATCGGGTGCCGGTGCGGCCGGGGCAGCGCCGCCATGCCAGCGACAACCGGGTGGAGTCCGAAAGGGCCGCCATGGCATTGGATCTGGCGAAGCAGGGCGCGCGCGTGGCGGTGATCTCCTCCGGTGATCCCGGGGTGTTCGCGATGGCCGCGGCGGTGCTCGAGGAATCGGCCGATCCGCAGTGGCAGGGGGTTCCGGTGCGGGTGCTGCCCGGGATGACGGCCGCGAACGCGGTGGCGAGTCGGGTCGGCGCGCCGCTGGGCCACGACTACGCGATGATCTCGCTCTCGGATCGGCTCAAGCCGTGGGAGGTGGTGGCCGCGCGCCTGGCGGCGGTGGCGGCGGCGGATATGGCGATCGCGCTCTACAATCCGGCGTCCTCGCAGCGCACCTGGCAGGTCGCCGCGACGCGGGATCTGCTGCTCGAGCACCGCAAGCCCGACACGCCCGTGGTGATCGGCCGGGATGTGGGTGGTCCGACCGAGTCGGTGCGAGTGGTGACGCTGGCCGAGCTGGACCCGGCGGAGGTGGATATGCGCACGTTGCTCATCATCGGCGCGTCCACCACCGCGCGCTGGGACACCGAGTCCGGGCCGCGGGTGTTCACCTCACGTCGGTACACGCTGTGAGACCCTGATACCGGACAGGCTGTCCGATCCGCTAATATTCCACTATGGAACGTGAGGATACCGCACGCGGAACGCAGCAAGACGAACGCCGCAAGCCGTTGAACTCCACGGCCGCCTCCCTGCTCGGCTTCCTGCACGAAGGGCCGATGTCGGGGTGGGATCTGGTGAATCTCGCCCAGGAGCGCATCGGCGACTTCTGGACCATCACCCAGAGCCAGGTCTATCGCGAACTCGCCGCGATGGACGCCGCGGGACTGGTCGAGAAAGGCCAGGCCGGCGCGCGTGACCGCACCCCGTACGGCATCACCGACGCGGGCAGGCAGACCTTCGCCGAATGGATCGCCCGCGATCCCGGGGGCGAGACCATCCGGGTCCCGCTGCTGCTGACGCTGTCCTTCGGCGAACACCTCGACCCCGAGCACCTCGCCCGGATCATCGACGCCAACCGCGACATCCACCAGCGCCGTCTCGACGGCTACCTGTCCGAGGACTGCGACGGGCTGCGACCGCACCAACGGGCCACCTTGGATTTCGGCATCGGCTACGAACGGGCCGTCCTGGACTGGTTCGACCGACTGCCGTCGCTGCTGTCGCGCTGAGCGCGCAGCCAGTCCATCGCCTGCTCGACGGTCGCGACCACCGTCGCGCCGGCGGGCAGCGCGGGTCGGTCGACCATCACGACCGGGAGTCCGACCGCGCGCGCGGCCGTCAGTTTGGCTTCGGTCTGCGCGCCGCCGCTGTCCTTGGTGACCAGCACCTCGACTCGGTGCTCGCGCATCAGCGCGCGCTCGTGCTCGACGGTGAAAGGTCCGCGCTCGAGCAGGATCTCGTGGGCGCGCGGCAACGGCGGTTCGGGCGGATCGATGGCGCGCACCAGGAACCAGTGCTCGTCCAGATCGGCGAACGCGGCGACGCCCTGGCGGCCGATGGTGAGGAAGACCCGCGCGCCGAGATCGGGCAGCGCGGCGGCCGCCGTCGCGAGGTCCGGCACCCGGACCCAGGTGTCGCCTGCGGATTCGGTCCAGCCGGGGCGCAGCACCCGCGCCAGCGGCACGCCGAGTTCGGTGGTCACGGCGGCGGCGGTGGCGCTGATGGTGGCCGCGAACGGATGGGTGAGGTCGACGACCGCGTCGATCTCGTGCTCGGTCAGCCAGGTGCGCAGGCCCGCCGCGCCGCCGAAACCGCCGATGCGAACCCGCCCCTCGGGCAGCAGCGGGTCGCGGACGCGGCCGGCGAGCGAGGACACGATGTCCCATCCCCGCTCGCCCGTGCCGCGTCGGGCCAGTTCCCGCGCTTCGCGGGTCCCGCCCAGGATCAGGATTCTCAGGGCTGGCCGCTGAAGTAGGCGATGCCCGCGTTGATCAGGTTCGGGCCGCCCGCGATGAGCAGACCGATCAGCGCGCCCACCGGCAGGCCGATCCCGAAGAAGAAGAACCCGATGATGCCGCCGATCACGGCGCCCAGCGACGCGCGCTGCAGTTCGCTGAAGAACCACTCCTGCGACCCGATGGCCTGGGCCTTGGCGGCCACCTCGTTCGCACCCGGCTTGGCGTCGGGGGTGAGGGTCAGCTGCTGAGCGGTCGGGTCGATGGTGGCCGCGATCGAGATCAGCTGGTCACCGACCTGGGCCTGCAACGGGATCGAGGTGACGACCTCACCGGCCTCGTTGCGGACGTTCACGGACTTCTTGTCGGCGTCGAGGCTGAACGCGCCACCGGTGACGGCGGCGACGATCGACCTGTCGACGAGTTGGACCGCGTAGTTCACGCCCTGGTCCACACCCTGCACGGCCGGGGCCGCCTGGTTCTGGACGGCGGGGGCGGGCGCGGCGGGCGCGGCGCCCGAGGTGCCGGCGGCGATACCGGTGGCGGCGGCCGCCATCAGCGCGGTGGCGGCGAACTTCTTGTACTTCATCAATCTCCCCAATAGAAATCGCGGATCCGTCGACAACGGATCACGGGGCCGACCCTACCGCGCACGTGCTGCGGATTCACCCCTCGTTCACACCGGCGCTAGCCCCCGGGACCGGATTTCACGACCGTCCACTGGGTGATCGGCAACTGCGGTCGCCACGCGGTGAACGCGCCCAGCGCTTCGCCGCGATGGATCTGGACGCGACGCAACGTGCCGCCGTGGACTTTCGACCAGGAGACCAGCAGTGATTCCGATTCCGCGGTGACCGCGTTGGCCACCAGCCGACCGCCCTGGCGCAGGTGCGACCAACATGTCTCGAACAGGCCATCGCCGGTGAGGCCGCCGCCGAGGAATATCGCGTCGGGATTCGCGAATTCCGCCGGCAATCGCGCCAATTCCTCGGGCACCCGGCCGCGCACCGCCAGGTGCGGAACACCGAGCGCGACGGAATTGTCGGCGATCTGCGCGCGCCGGGCCGCCAGCGTTTCGAAACTCACCGCGCGACAGGACGGATGCGTGCGGCACCATTCGATCGCGATCGTGCCCGATCCCCCGCCGATATCCCAGAGCAGTTCTCCCGGGGCCGGTGCCAGCGCGGCCACGCTCAGCGCGCGCACCTCGGATTTGGTGAGCTGGCCGTCGCCGCCGTAACTCTCGTCGGGCAGACCGGGCAGGCGGGTCAACCGGGGAGCGCGCGGATCGGCGACGCAGGTGAGCGCCACGAGGTTGAGAGGATCGATGACGCGGGGATCGATGCCGTCCGACCAGTCCCGCGCGCGACCGCTCACGTGGCGTTCGGCCGGGCCGCCCAACTGGGACAGCACCGTCAACGTCGAGTCGCCGAAGCCGTTGTCGCGCAGCAGGTCCGCCAGCGCGGGCGGAGTCCGGTCGTCGGCGCTGAGCACGAGCAGCCGTCGGCCGTCGGACAGGTCGGGCAGCACGCAGGCCAACGGACGGCCCACCACGCTCACCACTGGCGTCTCGGCCAGCGGCCAGCCCAGGCGCGCGCAGGCCAGCGCGGCGGAGGACGGTTGCGGCAGCACGCGCAGGGCCGCAGGCCCCACTATTCCCGCGAGGGTCACGCCGATGCCGTAGAACATCGGATCGCCGCTGGCCAGGACCGCGAGCCGACGGTCGGCGCACTCCGTCAGCAGGCCGGGCAGCGCCGGGACGAGCGGCGAGGGCCAACGCACCCGCTCGGCGCGCACGTCCCCGGGCAGCAGATCCAGTTGCCGGGCCGAGCCGAACACCACCTCGCAGCGCCGCAGTTCGGCGTCGGCGATCTTGCTCAGCCCGTCCCAGCCGTCGGCCCCGATCCCGACCACCGCGATCGGCAGGCCCGTCCACGCGACCGCGGGCGGGTCGGGCCGGAAGTGGTGCTGCGCGGTCACCGCGGCATCCGCCGCCACAGCGCCTGCGGCACGAAACGCAGCCCCGCGTAGATCGGCCGCAGCGCCCACGGCACCCAGACCACGCCCGCGCGACGGCGCAGGCCGCGCAGCACGGCGTCGGCGACCTGGTCGGGGGTGCTGGAGAACGGGGCGGGCGTCATGCCCTCGGTCATCCGGCCGATGACGAAGCCGGGACGCAGCAACAGCAGGTGCACGCCGCTGCCGTGCAGGGCGTCGGACAAGCCGGTGGCGAACCCGTCGAGACCGGCTTTGGCCGAACCGTAGACGTAGTTGGCCCGGCGCACCCGCGCGCCCGCCACCGAGGAGAACACGACGAGCTGACCCGCGCCGCGCGCCCGCATGAGCGTCGCGAGCGTGGTCAGCACGCTGACCTGGGCGACGTAGTCGGTGTGCACGACGGCGACCGCGTGCGCGGGTTCGCGTTCGGCCCTGGCCTGTTCGCCCAGGATGCCGAAGGCCAGCACCGCGATCCCGATGCCGCCGAATTCGGCGTCCACCTTCTCCAGCAGCGCCGCGTGCGAGGCGGTGTCGTCGGCGTCGAAGTCGACCGTGTGCACCGCCGTCGCGCCCGCCGCGACCAACTCGGCGCTCTGCTCGCGCAACGAACCGCCCGGGCGCGCGGCCAGTACCACCACCCGTCCCGGCGCGAGTCGCCGGGCCACCTGCGCGCCGATCTCGCTGCGACCGCCGAGCACCAGCACGGGCCCCGCCGACATCCCGGCCGTCCCGCGTCCACCTCGCAAACCCATGCGCACAGTCTGACATCGCCGCCCTGACCGCCGTGCCGCGGCGGGTCCGCGCACCGGAAACGGTTACGGTGCTCCGATGCCGCAGCTGACAGCACCCGCCGCCGAATTCGTCACCGACCGCCACTTGGCGACCCTGACCACCCTGCGCGCCGACGGCACCCCGCACGTGGTCGCGGTGGGGTTCACCTGGGATCCCGAGGCCGGACTCGTGCGCGTCATCACCGACGGCGCGTCGCTGAAGGTGCGCAACGTGCGTCGCTCGGCGTACGCGGCGGTCAGCCAGGTCGACGGGCCGCGCTGGCTCACCCTCGAAGGCCCCGCGACGATCCTCGAGGACCCCGACAGCGTCACCGAGGCCGAACAGCGCTACGCGCGCCGCTACCGGGTGCCGCGCGAGAACCCGACCCGCGTGGTGATCGCGATCCGGGTGGCCCGGGTGCTGTCGAGTCGCACGCTGAAGTGAGCGCCGCGCGGGGCGCTCAGAGCGCGGTCAGCCCGCGCGGGCGCGCGTTCACCGCCTCGCCGCCGTCCTCGGTGACCACGACGATGTCCTCGATCCGCGCGCCCCAGGAGCCGCCGAAGTACACGCCGGGTTCGACGCTGAAGGCCATGCCGGGCCGCAGGACCAGGTCGTTGCCCGCCACGATGTAGGGCTCCTCGTGCACCGACAGCCCGATGCCGTGGCCGGTGCGGTGCACGAACGCGTCGCCGAGACCGGCTTGGACCAGGATGTCGCGGGCCGCGGCGTCGACGGATTCGGCCGTGACGCCGGGACGCACCGCCGCGACGGCCGCCGCCTGCGCGCGTTCGAGGACCGCGTAGCGGGCGGCGATCTCCGGGTCGGGGTCGCCCAGGACGTAGGTGCGGGTGCTGTCGGAGAAGTAGCCGGGGGCGACGGGGCCGCCGATGTCGACGACCACCACGTCACCGGCTTCGACGACGCGGTCGGAGACCTCGTGGTGCGGGTCGGCGCCGTGCGGGCCGCTGCCGACGATGACGAATTCCGCGCCGGTGTGCCCCTCTTCGACGATGGCGGCGGTGATGTCGGCGGCCACCTCGGCCTCGGTGCGCCCGACCCGCAGGAATTCGCCCAT
>NZ_BAGG01000071.1 GCF_000308695.1 Nocardia takedensis NBRC 100417
TATGCCGACCAGTACCGCCACGACGGTGGCCAGCAGCACCGACTGCACCACCGCCGACAGGTGCAGATACGAGTCGACCAGCAATTGGTGTCGCCGCGTGACGACGAAATTCCACAGCGTGTCCAGGACCGCACTCCCCTCACCCGGTATCCGGGAGAC
>NZ_BAGG01000070.1 GCF_000308695.1 Nocardia takedensis NBRC 100417
GGCCCGCGATCAGGGTGAGTCCGGCATCGGCGGGCAGCAGATCGGGATCGGCGACGAGCAGATCGCGCAGGCGGGCGGCCTGCGCGCGCAATGCTTCTCCAGTCCGCGCCGACAGCACCAGCGGCAATGCCAGGGCAGGTGCGGTCTCGGATTCCGGAGCCGCCGTCGTGGCCGGGTCCGGCGCGGGAGCCTGTTCCAGGATGACGTGCGCGTTGGTGCCGCTGATCCCGAACGAGGAGACGCCGGCGCGGCGCGGACGGTCGGTCACGGGCCAGTCGACGGCTTCGGTCAGCAGCCGGACCGCGCCGGAACTCCAGTCGACGTGGGGGCTGGGGGCGTCGACGTGCAGCGTGCGGGGCAGCACTCCGTGCCGCAGGGCGAGCACCATCTTCAGCACGCCGCCCATCCCCGCGGCGGCCTGCGCGTGGCCGATATTGGATTTCAGCGAGCCCAAGAGCAAGGGCCGCTGCGCGCTGTGCGCTTGCCCGTAAGTGGCCAGCAGCGCCTCGGCTTCGATCGGGTCGCCCAATGTCGTACCGGTGCCGTGCGCCTCCACCGCGTCCACCTCGCCCGCCGTGAGACCTCCTGCGGCCAGCGCACTCCGGATCACCTGTTCCTGTGACGGCCCGTTCGGCGCGCTGAGACCGTTGCTCGCGCCGTCCTGGTTGATCGCGGACCCGCGCAGCACCGCCAGAACCCGGTGGCCGTTGCGCTCGGCGTCCGACAGCCGTTCCAGCACGACCATTCCCGCGCCCTCGGCCCACGCGGTGCCGTCGGCGGCGGCCGCGAACGGCTTGCACCGACCGTCGGGCGCGAGTCCGCGCTGGCGGCTGAATTCCACGAACATGCCCGGTGTCGCGAGCACGGCGGCCGCGCCTGCCAAGGCGAGCGTGCACTCGCCCTGGCGCAGCGCCTGGGCCGCCAGGTGCAGCGCGACCAGTGACGACGAGCACGCGGTGTCCACCGTGACGGCGGGCCCGGACAGTCCGAGCGTGTAGGCGATGCGCCCGGAGGCGACGCTGGTGGTGCTGCCGGTCAGCAGGTAGCCGTCGAGTCCGCCGTCTTCGGCGCCCTCGTGCAGACGCGGCCCGTAGTCCTGGGCCATCGCGCCGACGAAGACGCCGACCTGTTCACCGCGCAGCCCCGACGGCGCGATGCCCGCGTCCTCGGCCGCTTCCCACGCCGTCTCCAGCAGCAGGCGCTGTTGCGGGTCAATCGCCAGCGCCTCGCGCGGGCTGATCCCGAAGAAGGCCGCGTCGAAACCGGCGGCGTCGGTGAGGAATCCACCGTGTCGGGCATAGGAGGCGCCGGATTTGCCGGGGTCCTGGTCGAAGAGGGTGTCCAGATCCCAGTCGCGGTCGGTGGGGAATTCGCCGATGGCGTCGACACCGTCCTCGACCAGCCGCCACAGGTCCTCGGGTGTGCGGACACCGCCGGGGAATCGGCAGCTCATCCCGACGATGACGATCGGTTCGTCGGTGGTCGCGGCGCGCGTGACCGCGTCGCCGCGCCCGGCCCCCGACAGCAGTTCGTCCAGGCGCGCGGCCAGTTCCCGCGGGGTCGGATAGTTGAACAGCAGCCCTGCGGGTAAGCGCAGCCCGGTCGCGGCGGCCAACCGATCGCGCAGATCAACGGAGGACACCGAGTCGAATCCGAGGTCGTTGAAGGTGCGGGAGGTCTCGACGGCGGCCGCGTCGTCGTGCCCGAGGACCATCGCGATGCTGGTGTTCACCAGGCTCGTCAGCTCGGCCGGGCTCGCGAGTCGCCGTGGCGTCGCCGCGATGGTAGGGACGGGCGACGCGACGACGTCCGGTGCCGAGCCGTTCGCCGTCGACTCCTCGATCCAGTACCGCTCACGCTGGAACGGGTAGGTGGGCAGATCGACCGCCCGTGCACCGGAAAGCATTCCGGCCCAGTCCACCTC
>NZ_BAGG01000069.1 GCF_000308695.1 Nocardia takedensis NBRC 100417
CCCATACCCGCGGCGTCGGATCGGTGATGTCCAGCAGCGCCTCGACGTGGAACTCCGGATCGAGCAGTCGCAGCGCGGCGCGCGCGTGGCCGTGCACGTGGTGGCGCAACCTGTCGCGGATGGCCTCGACATCGTCCTGACGCGCGTGGCCCGGCTGCTCGGGATCGACGCCGATCGTCCACAGCGCGCCCGCCTCGAACGACGGCGGCGCGGTGACGAGACCGGGACCCGTCGTCTCCTCGAGTGGCGTGGACGGCAGCCCGCGCCGGGTCGCCAGCCAGGTCCGGTACTCCCACCACGCGACGGGGACCGCGTCGAGGGTCAGCCCGAAGGCGATCCGCTGCTGTCCGTCGGTCCAGGTGCGCGCGACCCGCGTGCGCCCGACCCGGGCCACCCCGCCCGATTCGACGCGGGACCAGGTCGGCTCCTCGCCCTCGAAGCCGTAGGGCCGGAGCAGTTTTCCCGTCTCGCGCAGCAGGCGGCGCAGTGCCGTGTCGGGGCTGACCATCAGAGCAGCCTAGAAGTAGCCCCCGACACATTCGGATGGCCGACCCGCCTCGCCCGGGTAGCGTGGCCGGCGATCGTGGTGCGTCGTCCGCACCCGCAGAGAGGAAACCGGTGGTATCCGCGGCGCTCATCGCTTTGGCCGTGCTCCAACTCGCCCTGACCGCGCGCCTCGGCGACCCGCGGCCCTGGCCGGTGCCGCGCCGCTGGCTGCTGTGGGCCGTCGGCATCGGCTTGGCCTACGACTCCGCGATGGTCGGGCTCGGCGCGTGGATCGGCGCGGGGCCGACCCTGGAGGCGCTGAGTTGGTGGCGCTTCTTCGGCCACGCCGTGCTCACACCGCTGCTCGTGGTCTGGGCCGCGTGGCGCTACACCGCCTCGACCAAGGTCCGGGCGGGCGCGGTGGCGCTCGCCGTCGCACTGATCGTCTGGGGGCTGCTCGCCGACGTGCGTGGCCACGACCTGGTGCCGCGCGAGTGGGCCGACACCTTGCGCTACGCCGCCGACCATCCCGCGCCGCCGATCCCCGCCGTACTGGTCGTGTTCGTCCTGGTGGTGGCGGGCGTGCTCGCGCGGCGTCGCGAACACCGGTCGGAACTGCTGTGGGGTTCGCTGATCATGGTGGTGGCGGCCGGACTCGGACCGGTCGCCCCGCCCTTGGGCAATCTCGGCGAAGCGGTGCTGTTGGCCGCGATCGTCGCGGCCGAGCGGTCCGCGCCGCGCGCGAGGTCGAGCGTGCCCGCCTGATCAGAACGGGCGCAGGATCTGTGCACCCGCGACCGCCGCGACGTCGCTGAACTCGGTGTTCGGGTAGAACCGCGCCGTGGTCTCCCCGAAGACGTAGTCGTCGGCCCAGCCGATCGCGAGCGCGTCCAGATCGGCGATGTTGCGGGATTCGGGGACCCCGCACAACAGGGTGCCCAAGGTGTCGGAGCTGTTGCCCTCGGCGTCGGTGTGCACGCCGCTCTTCAACCGGACGCCGAGATAGGGCCGATGCAGGTAGGTCCGCATGGAGGTGGTGCCGCTGCCGAAGTTGTTGCACAGCGACGGCGTCGCCGAGATCGCGCGGATCGGCAGATCGGTGGGGTCCAGGTCGCGCAGCGACGGGTCGGTGTTGTTGTCGAGGAACGAGGTCACCGGGTCGAGCAGGATCAGTCCGCGCAGGCCCGGCCAAGCCGCCGGGTAGGCCCGGCGTAGTCGGTCGGCGGCGTAGGTGACCGCCTCGGCCCCCGCCGAATGTCCGGCGAACACCATCCGGTCCGGCATGACGATCGGTGCGTGGTCGGACGCGCGGGCCGCCTCGGCCAGACTCCTCGCCAGCGTGCCCGACGGATCGTCGGCTTCGCCGAACAACGCCGTGACGTTGTCGAGGAACGGCCGGTTGCCGGTGAGGTTCTGCAAGGTGCAGCCGTCGAGGTCGAAGAACGGCAGCGACGGTGTGAACACGGCGTAGCCTGCCTCGGCGAAACTTTCGGCCAGTTCCGCGACGTTGCGGTCGGTCCTGGCGAAACCGTGTTGCAGCCACAGCAGCGCCTTCGGCTGCCCGGCGGGCAGGAACCACTCCGAGTCCTGGTGCAGAACCCCCGAACCGCAGGCGATCTCGATGTCCTGGCGGTGGTGGTAGGTCGGTGCGGCGGAGGCGGCGGGTGCGGCGAGCAGGGCCCATCCCGCGGCGACGGTGACGATCAGGGCGGGAAGGCGACGTCTCATCGGAGCTCCTGCGGCGGCTGCACTGGTGATTCGCGCGGGAGATCCGTCCGGGCCGCTTCCGAATGGGATCACTCGGAGCGTATCGGAGCCTTGTTCAGGGCGAGTCCGGTTTCCGCGTCGACGGGTTCGCCGCACTCCGGGTCACCGGCCGCGCGGGGATCGATCCGGTGCCGAACAGTGCCAGGACCGCGAGCAGCGCGGTGACCGCGAACGCCACCTGCAACGCCTCGAGCCGGGCATCGGAATTCACCGTGAGGATGGCGTCGGCGGCGGCCGGATCGATGCCCGCGTCATCGAGGGCGGTCGTGAGTTGGGTGTCGGACAGGAACGGCACGCCCGCGGCGAGATCGGTGGTGGCCTGTTCGCGGACCGAGGTCGGCACGGCCGGGTTGTGCTCGATGCCGTCGACCACCCCCGTGGTCAAGGTGGTGATCAGGATCGAACCGATCAGGGCGGTACCCAGGGAGGCCCCCAGCTGGGAGGCGGTGTTCTGGAGTCCGCCGACCTCCGAACTGCGCGAATCCGGCACCGCGGACACGGTGACCGCGCCGAGTTGGGACGACAGCGCGCCCAACCCCGACCCCATCAGCAGCATCGGGATCGCCACGACGGCCGCGTTCGCGCCGGGGTCCATGCCCGCGGCCAGGATCAGCACCCCGACGATCATCAACGCCAGCCCCACCCGGACCACCCGGCGCGGAGAGGCTTGCGGCCGGAAGCGCGGAATGCCGGTCGCCGCCGCGATCAGCGCGATCGACAGCGGCAGGATTCGCACGCCGGTCTCGAGCGCGCTGAGTTCCAGCACCACCGACAGGAACAGCGGGACCGCGAAGAACACCCCCGCCTGCACGAGGAACTGCGCGAAGAACATGCCCGTACCGCCGACGAGTTGGCGATTGCCGAACAGCGAGGGGTCGATGAGCGGGTCGCGGCCACGACGCACGAGCCGGCCCTGTCGGCGCACGAACAGATACAGCGCCAGCAGGCCGCCGAGCACCAGCCAGATGACGGGGGACAGGCCGAACAAGGCGGGGCCGTCCGCTTCGGGGCGCACCCACCCCCACTCGCTGGATCGCAGCACCCCGAAGACGATCGCGCCGAGTCCGACCACCGACAGCGCCGACCCGACCGGATCGAGGCGGACCCGTTCGGTGGGCGCGTCCTCGATCCGGCGCAGCACCGCCGAGATCAGCACCACGATCACCACCTCGCCGAAGAAGACGTAGCGCCAGGACGCGAACGTGGTCACCGCGCCGCCGAGCAGCGGACCGACCGCGACCGCCATCGCGCCCGCCGCCGCGATCAGGCCGTAGGCGGCCGCTCGGCGTTCGGGCGCGAAGTTACCGGCCACGAGCGCGACGATCGCGGGCATGATCAGGGCCGCGCCGATGCCCTCCAGCAGCGACCAGCCCAGCAGCAGGATCGGCAGATTCGGCGCGAGGCCGGTGAGCAGGGAACCCGCGGCGTAGACGACCAAGCCGATCCCGAAGGTCCGGCGGCGGCCCAGGACCGCGCCCACCTTGCCGCCGGTGATCATCAACGAGGCCATGACCAGCGTGTACAGGGTGATGGCGGTCTGGATGCCGGTGATCGTGGTGCCCAGATCCGCGGCGACCGTGGCCATCGACACGTTCATCACCGAACTGTCCAGCGTCATCAGGAACTGCCCCGCGGCCAGCACGACCAGGACCAGCGAACTCGACCTGCGCGTCGGCGGCAGCGGGGTCATGTCCGCGGTTGCCACACGGCTGCCCAGATCACCATCACGCACGAGGAGATGACCAGCAGCGACCACGCCGGGTAGTACGGCAGCGACACCACGTTCGCGACGATCACCAGCGCGGCCACCAGCACCGCCGAACCGCGGCCGGACCGGGTCCCGAACAGCAGACCGAGTGCGCTGAAGACGCCGCCGACGCCGAGCAGCAGGTGGATCCAGCCCCAGGTGTCGGTGTCCAAGGAGTAGAAGTCGTCGGCCTCGGCCACGTAGATCGCGTTTCCCGCCAGCGCGACGGCGCCTTCGAGCACCGACAGCACCGACACCACCAGCAACAGGACCGAGGCGATCACGGATATGCCGGTGGCCACCCCCTGCATCCGGGCGGAAACGCGAACTGCCGAGTGGTTGGCCATGAGACAACTCCTGCGGGGCGATAGCCGGTCCCGCCGAGTGTCGCCCGCCCGTCGCCGCCCGGTCCTCACCTGATGCGGGTGAAGTGAAGTACCCGCGTTCGCTGCGCGCGTCGCTACGTCACCGTCGACGTCGTCGGTTCCGGCGGAACAACCCCACGGATCTGCTCGCGCAGGATGTCGCCGTGTCCGGCGTGCCGCGCGAAATCCTCGGACAAGAGCAGGTAGACGAACCGCAGATTCACCTCGCCGAGATGCGGGTGCGTACGGACCTCCTCGAGGTCGTATCGCGCGGCGACGGCGCGCGAGCGTGCGCTCGCCTCCTCGAATTCGGCGATCACCTCGGCCACCGATTCGGTGTCCGCGACGACGAAACTGGTGTCGCCCGCGACGGTTCCGCCGCCGCACTCACTTCTCGGCACACCGCCCAGGATGTGCTGGAACCAGATCCGTTCGGCGACCGCGGCGTGTTTGAGCAGGCCGATCGGCGTGGTCGGCGAGGCCACCAGTCGGCGACGGGCCTCGGTGTCGGACAGTCCGCGAACGGTGTTGATCAGTTCGGCGCGGTTGCGGTCGAGCGCCGCTTCGAGCGACGCGCGTTCGCCGCCGGTGGTGACGGTGGGGATCGACCAGGTCATCGTGAACTCCTTCGGTGTTCGAATTCGGCTGGGTTGGTGCGGATTTCGGGCACGCCGGAATGCCCGGCGACGGGTTTGCGGCTGTGTGGAACATTCGGTGATGTGCGGAATCGCTGAATCGCGCTGGCGGAGAGAAGTGGCGGCCCGAAGTGCCGGGTGAATCGTGAGCCGCGAATCGGCGTCACGTCGCGGGGGTCGCGCTGGACGGTGCCGAGAACTCGGCCGCGCGTGACCGAGACTACCCGGCGCGCCGGGCGGCCGCCGAACCGAGGGTCATTCGGGCGCGATCTGCCCCGCGCGCGCCCCGCGCAGTCCGAGTCCGCGCAGTTCGAGCGCGGCCAGATCACGGACGATCCGCTCGTCTCCCCGTCGCCACGCATCCACCACCTCGGCGTCGACGCGCTTCAGCTTGCGCAGCGGTTGATTCGCGAGGGCGCGCAACGCGAGCAGGTCCAAGCCCGCCGGATGGGCGCGCAGACGCTTCGCCGCGGCGGCCCGGCGCATCCACCGGATCCGCCGCGGCAACCAGCCGAACAGCACCAAGGCGAGCGGGATGATCAGCACGGCGATGGTCGACGCCAGGGCAAGGTCGTCCACGAACGCCTGCTGGTCGGCTCCCGCCTCCGCGATCCTGCGGGCTGCCGCGGCGGCCCGCTCGAAAGGCGAGGTGAGATCGTCGCCGACGACCGGGATGCGGTCGGCCCGCTCACCCGCTTCGGTCAGGTTCTCGGCCAATCCCGCGCCCGCGTCCTCCAATTTCCGCCCCGGCACGGCGAGTTCGCGCACCAAGTCGTGGAACCAGAGCGCGACGCGCACCGACAGATACACCCACGCCACGACGAGCAGATCCGTGACCACTTGCCGCAGCATCACCGGAAACCGGTCGGCGTATACCTTCACCGTGTCCGGATTCCCCGCTCCGAGATCGGTTAACGGACCCGCGGGTCCGTTGCAGGCTCACGCTTGGTCGCCGGTGACCATCGTGACATCGCCGGATGGTGTGTTCTGGCGTCGGACTCGCCAGAACTTCCGCGGATTCCAGCTGGCGCAATTTCGAGGTTGAAGGATTACCGTCACCGGAATGGCTATCTTCTCAGCGAAGCCCGCCGTGTGACTGTGTTGCCATACCCGCCGTCCGCGGCGGTCGGTTCGCTGAACGTCGAAGTCGCCCGAGCCCAGTTCGTCGACGTGGAGGCCGCGCTGAGCACTGCCGAACCGCCCACCTCGGGGTCGTTCTGAGATCCGCTGGTCAGGGCAGGGAAGTGATCGCGGACCAGGCTTGGCCCTCGCCGAACCGCCAAGCCGTGACGACGGGGTGCGGGATGGCGCCGTGCGACGGGTCGGACTTGCCGAGGTGGAAAGCGCCGTAGGCGCGGGCCGAATCCTCCGTGCGGAACAGGTCGCGCAGGTGATCGGCCACCGCGCGATCCCCGAGTGCGGCGAACCGCCGATCCCAGTCGTCGGCCAGACCGTGCGCGACCTCGAGTGCCGCCAGATGGTCGGGACCGCGGTGCGTTCCGGTCAGCGCGCGCATCGCGTCGAACAGGGTGCCGTCGGTGTGGACGCGGAAGATCACCTCCGGTCCGCTGTCGATCAGATCCTCGGGCGCGAGACCGCGCCCGCTCATGCCACTGCCGAACTCGCGACCCGTCAGGCCGTCCGTCAACCCCGGCAGACCCTCGTCGTCCGCGCGCACGATCGACTCACCGAGATCGATCGTCCACTGCGCAGCGAACCGGTCCCACCCCTGGAACAGCTCACCCAACCCTGGAATCGCCTCGAACGGCGGGCCCACGACCTCACCGGAGGCGAACAACTCCGGATCGAACCCCTCCTCGAACAACTCGTAGGACAGGTCGGGGCAGGCGTACCAGGCCGCATACCGCCCGGAATCCTCCAGAATCGGGCGGTCGAGGACGAGCGAGAACGCCTCGGCGAGAGTGGCGTCCCAGGACGTGGGGGCGAGGGCGGGCATCGAATCTCCGGATCGAGACGGAACATGAACCCGCACAGTCTCGCCCATCCCCCCGACACACCCCCCACCGAGTACGCGATCTCTCTCCCGCGCGCGCCGCGGCGGCATCGCCTGCCGGCAGCAAGTCGGGAACGAACGCGCACCCCGCGCCGCGCCGCGAACCGGGAACGGCGGGCCGGGGGTGCGCGGGGTGGTCAGCCGATACCGAGGTCGATGCCGAACATCACTTGCAGCCACCTGGTGAACACGGCGAGCCCGGCGCCGAAATCTGCTCCGAAGGAACCCATCTTTCTCATCTCCTCGAGATGCGGATCGAGTGTCTCCCCGACTTGCCGGCCGAATTCCGTGGCTCCGACCCGCGCAACCCACGCTCTGTGTCGTTGGGTGACCTGTCTATCGTTCCCGCAGGTCCAGATGTTTCCGAACCGTCGACAGGTCATGGTCGCCGAACCTCTGGGCGGACTCGCCTCCGATCGCCGCAGGAGTGGGGGCGGCGTCGGTCGGGATCAGGGTGTACATCCACCAGTGTCGGCGGGGGAAGTCGAATTTGAGGCTGGCCGCGTGCATTTCGCGGGTGCGTCCGGTCTCCGGATCGTTGACGAGCACGGTCGGGCGGGGGATGTCCTGCGGCGCGACCTCGGTGCCCCACAACTCGGCCCAGTCGGGCGCGTCCTGGCAACGGGCGACGATGGCGGCGATGCGTTCGGGCGGCACCAGCCCCGGACCCATGATGCGCAGCGTGTAGACCAACAGGTGGGTCTGCCTGCGCCACTGCGGCAGCGATTCCCGGGCGGCGGGGTGCAGCATCATCCATTCGATGAGGTTGACGCCGGGTTCGCAGCCGGGAAAGAACCGGGTGAAGGCCGCGTTGGCGGCCAGCACGTCGAAGGTGGGCTGGGATTGGAAGCAGGCCGGGTGCGGGATGCTGTGCAGGACGGCGAGGTCGGCGGGCAGCACCAGGTCGGCTTCCCGACCGATCTCGGCGTTGAGTCGGGCGGGCAGGGTCAGGCTCATGATGTGGTCGCGCATGGTCGGGGGGACCTCGAGCGCGTCGAACAGCGCGGCGAGCGCGTCCTGGGTCGGTGTGCGCGAGCCCTGCTCGATCTTCTGGATGAGCGCGGGGGACACGGCGGCGGCCTTGGCCAGCGCCGCCCTGGTCATGTTCGCGGCCTCGCGGCGTTCGCGGATGTAGCGGGCGATCGTGTGTAGCTGGTCGGCCACTCGGGCCTCACCTGCCTTCGGAGGTGTCGAAGTGGGACGAATTGGGACAGCGGACATGTTTGACCATGCTCGTCGCGTTGCGCAAAACTCGGTTTCGCCGTCCGGACGCGGACGGACCGAAGGGGGATGCGGTGCGGGTCACCGCGGGGTCGTGTACGCGGGAGGGCGTCGAGGCGATTGGCGGTGACCCGTATCTGTGCGGCGTGCGTCGTGCCGGGACCGGTCGGGTCCCGGCACGACGCACGTCCGGGCATCGGCGGTCCGGAGGGGACGGCACGTCCGCGTCGACGGAAGTCGATACGTGTCGACCGATCACCGGTGCCGTTCGGCGCGCGGGCGGTCGGGACACGGCCCGGCCGCCCGCGCGGTCGGTTCGGAACTACGCTCGTCCGGGTCCGCGCACGCGGACCGCCGGGCACGCGCGCCGCATCCGAGGACTAGGCAGGCCGAATGAGAAGACAGTTCCCCAAGCCCCGCGACCTCGCGCCGTTGCTGCGGTTGGACAAGCCGCGGGTGGGGGTGCGCCGTCGATTGGAGGCGGCCCTCACCATCGAGGACCTGCGCCGCATCGCCCGGCGTCGCACCCCGCGCGCCGCCTTCGACTACACCGACGGCGCGGCCGAAGCCGAGATCTCCCTCGAGCGGGCCCGTCGGGCGTTCCGCGAGATCGAATTCCATCCGGCGGTGCTGCGTGACGTCTCCCGGGTCCGTACCGGTTGGGAGGTGTTGGGCGGACCGGTGGCGTTGCCCTTCGGCATCGCGCCGACCGGGTTCACCCGGATGATGCGGACCGAAGGCGAATACGCGGGCGCGCGTGCCGCGGGTCGCGCGGGCATCCCGTTCTCGCTGTCCACCATGGGCACCGCCGCCATCGAGGACGTCGCCGCCGCGAACCCGAACGGTCGCAACTGGTTCCAGCTCTACATGTGGAAGGACCGGGACCGCTCGATCGCCCTGCTCGAACGCGCCGCCGCCGCGGGTTTCGACACCCTGCTGGTTACCGTGGACGTTCCGGTCGCGGGGGCGCGCCTGCGCGACACCCGCAACGGGATGTCGATCCCGCCCGCGTTGACCCCGTCGACCGTGCTGGACGCGCTGGGGCGACCGCGGTGGTGGTTCGACCTGCTCACCACCGAACCGCTGGCCTTCGCCTCGCTGGACCGCTGGTCGGGCACCGTCGCCGAACTGCTCGACGTCATGTTCGATCCGACCGTGGATTTCGCGGATCTGGCCTGGTTGCGCGACCGGTGGCCCGGCAAAATCGTGGTGAAGGGCATCCAGTCGCTCGCCGACGCGCGCGCGGTCGTGGCACTGGGCGTCGACGGCATCGTGCTGTCCAATCACGGTGGGCGACAACTGGATCGCGCGCCGGTTCCGTTCCACCTGCTGCCGGAGGTGGCCGCGGAACTGGGCCGCGACACCGAGATCGTGCTCGACACCGGCATCATGTCCGGCGCCGACATCGTCGCCTCGATCGCGCTCGGCGCGCGCTTCACCCTCGTCGGCCGCGCCTACCTCTACGGCCTGATGGCGGGTGGCGAAGCGGGCGTCGACCGGGCCGTGCAGATCCTGACCGGCCAGATCGAGCGGACCATGCGTCTGCTCGGCGTCGCCTCCCTCGAGGAACTGGCCCCGCACCACGTCACCCAATTGACCACCCTCGCTCCCCGTCGAAGGTGACCGTGACCGGGAGTTTTGATCAGGCGCGAGGGGAGGCGGTGATGCGGTCGATTTCCGCGAGGTCTTCGGGGGTGGGTCGCCACTGTCCGGCCCGCACGTTCGCCTCGACCTGTTCGGGGGAGGTGGCGCCCGCGATGACCGAACTCACCGCGGGTTGGGCGGCGAGTCCGCCGATGGCGACCTCGAGCAGGGTGATCGACCGCTGGGCCGCGAACTCCTCGAGTTGTTCGATGACGTCGAAAGTGGCGTCGGTGAGCACGGATTCGCGTCCCCACGCCTGGATCCGGCTGCCTTGCGGTGCGGGCGCGCCGCGCTTGTACTTCCCGGTGAGCAGTCCGCTGGCGAGCGGGAAGAAGGGGAGCAGCCCGATTCGGTACTGCTCGAGCGCGGGCACCAGATCGGCTTCGATTCCCCGTTGGAGCAGGCTGTACTCGTTCTGCGCGCTGACGAAGCGCTCCAGGTCGCGGGTGCGCGCGGTCCATTCGGCGTCGGCGGTCTGCCACCCGGTGAAGTTCGAGTGGCCCAGGTAGCGGATCTTGCCCTCGCGCACGAGGTCGTCCAGCGCGGACAGCGTCTCCTCGATCGGGGTCGCGGGGTCCGGGCGGTGGTACTGGTAGAGGTCGATCCAGTCGGTGCGCAGGCGGCGCAGCGACTGTTCCACCGCGCGGCGGATGTAGCGCCGCGACCCGCGCGCACCCCAGTCCGCGCCGTTGTCCTGGCCGAGCCTGCGCACGTCGTTGCCGAATTTGGTCGCGATGACGACGTCGTCGCGCTTGCCTTGGAGGATCTCGCCGATCCGCTGCTCGGAATCGCCGTAGGAGTCGGCGGTGTCGATCAGGGTGATGCCGTGGTCGAGCGCGGCGTGCACCACGGCCCGGCTCTGTTCGAGATCGAGCTTCATCCCGAAATTGTTGGTGCCGAGTCCGACGACCGAGACCGCCAGCCCGGAATTCCCGACACGACGCGGCGAAGACGACTCACCCATGGCTCTCCCGGTGGTTGAAGGACGCGGACCCCGCTAGACCCTACGGCGCGCGATCACCGGGAAGCAGAGTTCGGCTCACCTCGACTCGATCCGGTGTCGGGGTCGCGCCGTAGCACCGCACGGACAAGATCGTCATCACGGCCCTGCGAGTGCCCGCTCGAGTGGGCGGTTTGGCCGTGGAATGAAGGGGTAAACGCACGCTGCGGTAGGGTCCGCGACGTCGAATATCCGCACGTCACGCGACGCGGAACGAAGCCGCCCACCGCACCCAGTTTTCGTGATACCTTGCGTAACAGATATATAGGCTTCGCGAGGGAGGTCGGCAGTGCTCGACGACGTGCACCTGACGTGGACGGCGGCGGCGGGTAGTGAGGGCGGCGGCGCGGCCCTGGACCAGGTCGCGGCGATGACCGTCGGCGCGGGCTTGGTGGCGGCGGTGCTGCTGTGGATCGGCTACCTGCACCGCACCCGACGCATCACCTGGCTCGGCCGCACCGCGGACCGCCTCGGTCGCATCGTCAACCGCCCCGGTTGGGTGGCGCTGCCGCTGACGCTGTTCCTGGCCACCATCCTGACCGCGCTGCTCGGCTTCATCTGGGACGTGAGCCTGCACGTCGGCAACGGGCGCGACGCCGGACCGCTGGCCAATCCGGCCCACTACTTCATCCTGGTCGGACTGTTCTTCCTGTTCACCGCGGGCATGTCGGCGATCGTGCTGCCGCTGGACGAGAAGCCCGGCGCGGCGTCGGTGCGCATCACCCGCACCTGGTACGCCCCGGTCGGCGGCATCCTCATCGCGGGCGCGGGCCTCTACGCGCTCATCGGCTTCCCGCTCGACGACATCTGGCACCGCATCTTCGGCCAGGACGTCACGCTGTGGGGGCCGACGCACCTCATGCTCATCGGCGGCGCGGGCCTGTCCCTGGTCGGTGTGCTGCTGCTGGAATTCGAGGGGCGCAACAACCGTCCCGAACCCGAACGCGCGGACGGCCGCCTGATGTGGTGCGTGCGCGCCTTCGGCTTCGGCGGGTTGCTGATCGGCCTGTCGGTGTTCCAGGTCGAATTCGATTTCGGCGTCGAACAGTTCCGTCTGGTGCTGCAACCGATGCTCATCGTCGCCGCCGCCTCGGTCACCCTGGTCGCGGCCCGCCTGAGTCTCGGCGCGGGCAGTACCTTGGTCGTGTTCGCCTTCGCCGCCGCCGTGCGCCTGATCGTCGCGTGGCTCGTCGGCGGCCCGATCATCGACGCGCCGCGCAACGTTTTCCCGCTCTACCTCGGCGCGGCCGTGGTGGTGGAACTGCTGGCTCTGCTGCCCCTGGTCCGCAAGCCGCTGTGGTGGGGCGCGGTCACCGGCCTCGTCATCGCCACGGTGGGCATCTGGCTCGAATCGTTCTGGGTCGACGCGATGTTCGTCGACCCGTGGCCGAGCGCGATGTGGCCGGAACTGCTGGCCATGGCGGTGCCGGTCGGCGTCGCGGGCGGCGTGGTCGGCGCGCTGCTGGCCATCGTGCTGAACGGACAGCGACTGCCCCGCCCGGCGGTGCGGCGCGGACTGGTCCTGGGTGCGGTCCTGATCGCCGCGGCCGCCACTGCCAACGGCCTGATGATCGACGTGCCCGAACGCGCCGAAGCCGCGATCACGCTCACCGACGCGCCCGCGCACGCCGCCGGGCGCATGGTGCTTGCCGACGTGCGGCTCACCCCGGGCGATCTGGTGAGCGAGGACCCCGAATGGATCCAGATCCTGGCCTGGCAGGGCGGGATCGGCGGCGAAAGCCCCGGACGCGGCCTGGTGGTCGACCAGTTGCGCAGAGTGGGGGAGGGCCACTACGTCTCGACCGAACCCATTCCGGTGCACGGCAGTTGGAAGACAGTGCTGCGCGTGCAGGACGGCCGCATGCAGGCGGCACTGCCGGTGTTCATTGCCGCCGACCCCGGTATCGGGGCCGAGGAGGTCCCGGCACTGACCTCGTTCACCCGGCCCTTCGTCGCCGAGATCACCGTGCTGCAACGGGAACGGTCCTTCGACCACCCGAGTTGGCTGTTCGGCGCGGCGGGCTTGGTCGTGCTCGCGTGCAGCCTGGCGCTGATCTGGGCGCTGTCGTGGGGCGCGGCCCGCGTCAACGAGCGCTACGAGCAGCGGCCCGCCGCCGCACCGGAACCGGTCACCGTCGAATGAGCGAGCGCTACGGCGAGGTCGACGTCCTCGCCGATCACTCGATCCTGCTCGCGATCCCCGCGTTCCTGCCCGCCCTGCTCGTCGTCGGGGTGGTGGTGTTCATCGCGGTGCGCGACCGTCGCTCCGATCCCGACCACTCCGACGAAACCACCGACCCCGGCGAGGAGGACCGGCGATGAGAACACGCCGATACGCGGCCATCCTGTCGATCGGCCTGCTCGCGGCGGGTTGCGCGAGCGCCGACCCGGACCGCGCGACGCCGACCGCCGCCGACGCGGCCCCCGTGGTGGTCGACGTGCGGATCGCGGGCGGCCTCGTCACGCCCGTCGACGAACGCCGTGAGGCGCGCGTCGGTCAACCCGTGGAATTGGTGGTCGACAGCGACGCCGCCGACGAACTGCACGTGCACGCCACTCCCGAACACAGCTTTC
>NZ_BAGG01000068.1 GCF_000308695.1 Nocardia takedensis NBRC 100417
GCCCGAAATCGAGATCACATAGTGGTCGTACCCACCGAGCCCGGGAGCCGGGGACAGCGAGAAATCGACGTCGGTGTGCGGCGGGCGACCGGGGCGGAGGGACCGGCCCGACGTCGCTGGGCGGGTGGTTGTTGTCACGGCGGCCTGCGCTCCTCCCAGGGTCGGTGTGTGGGTCAGGGGATGGTGATGGCGAGGCGGGCGGCGGCTGCGGTGGCGTGGCGTGTGTAGCCGTCCAGTTCGGTGGCCGGGAGGGCGTGGTCGATCACGGCGGCGATGAGATGGGCGACGATGTTGGTGGAATCGGCGTCCAGGGCGATCGTGGTCGCGATGGTGGTCAGGGCTCCGTCGCTGCGTCGTCGGGCGCTGAGGGCGAGCAGGAGCGCCGGGTGGGCGCGCCGGGTGCCGGTGAGGCTGCGGATCAACAGCGTCCACAATCGTTCGGCGGCCAGGAGGTGTTCGGGCTCGCCGGTGGCGGTGGCGGGCAGGCACTGCCAGACTGCCGGGACGGCGAGCGCCGCGCCCAACCGTGCGAGGCGTTCCGCGGACAGATCAGCGCCGTCGGCGAGGTCGGCGATCGCGTGGAGGACTTCTTCGAGGTCGCGGCGGTTCAGGGCGGTCATCTGCTGTTCGTGGCTGACGGTGCGGCGGCTCTCCAGCGCGGCGGCGAGGGCATCGGGCAGCAGCGCAGAGACCGGCACGGCGAGTGCGGGATCGGTGGCCAGCGATTCGGCCAGGGCCGTGCGGGACTCCAGCACGGGGATGCCGAGCAGTGCGCGTTCACGCGCGGCAGGGGTTCGTGCGGGATCGGGCAGGAGCCCGGTCCGGTCGGTCTCGGTCAGTGACCACCAGGGACCCTCGGTGAGGATCGCGGTGGTGGCGAAGATCCCGGACGCACGGAGCGGGTCCCCGGCCAGCCCGTCCAGTACGCGCTCGACCAGAGCGTGGCCGGGACCCGCTCCGGCGCCGACCTCGGGCGGGGCGAGTCGGTCGTCGACCACGACCACGATCCCGAGCGAGGGACCGAGGATCGCGAGCACGGCCCGCACGTCCTCGAGGATCAACGGGACCTCGTCGGTCAGGTCGAAGCGCAGAGCAGCGGACTGTTCGGCGCCGGAGTCGACCGGTTCAGTCCGCACCAGCAGCAGCACCAGCGATCGTTGCGGGACGAAACCGATATAGCCGGGGATCGAGGCGATGACCGGGCCGGGGGACACGACAATCGGAGCAGAGTGCGGCATGACGAACTCCTTGTCAGGTGAGGGCGCCGACGCGAACCGCGCGCCTTCGGGGGCGGTGTCGCGTCAGGTTGGGATGGGTGATGACGAGCGCGGGTGGTCAGCGCCGACTCTGTATGTCCGCGTTGCCCGTCCGGAATCGGCCGACGGTCGGCATCGCGGATGGGGACGACCGACTTCTGCGAGGTGGTCGGTGGATGCGGGCGGTTCGGCCTGGTGTGTGCGCCGGTCAGAGGTCGCGGAGGAAGTGCAGTGCGCTGCCGCGCTCGGGGCGGAAGCTGTTCGTTTCGAAGAAGCGGCGGCGCTGCCACCGGTGTTCGATCTCGGTGTCGAGGACCACGCTCAACCGTGTCGCTCCTGCGGCGACGGCCTGAGAGGCGAAGGTTTCGAGCAACGCCCTACCGGCCCTGTTGCCCGGAGCCAGGGCACCCAGCAGCGCGATGTGCCCGGTCCGTGGTCGACCGGCCAGGAACCCCACGAGAACGCCGCCGCGCACCGCCAACAGATGGCACGTTCCGCCGCCCCGGTCGGGCTCGGCCACCCATTTCGGGTGCGTGAAGTCGGAGTCGGCCAACGGGTGGACCTCGGCGAGGCGACCCAACAGGGCCTCGACCGCAGCGGGTGGGATGTGCACGGCGCCGCGTTCGACGACGACAGACGGCTCGGGCACCAGATCAGGCTCTCACACCGTCGGCGACCGTCCAGGTCGGACAGTTCATGGTCCGGTCCGTCGACCATATCGTGAACTATCCACGCAGCGGGCGATGGGCCAGGTGATACCCCTCGCGCGCTTCCGCTGCCTGACGCGCTGGACGCAGCCGCTGGTGTCGAGGGGGATTGCGTTCGTGCCGCGCCTACACGCATCGAGTCGTGGTCGCCGACGGCGGGTCGGCTCGATGCCATCACCCAAAATCCGCGACCAGCGTGAATGCCCGACGACGGGCTCCTTGTCAAGATCATCAATCGGCACGGAGGTCGGCAATCACGTTGCGACACAACAGTTTACTACTGATCGGTACCCGCTGGGGGTGTTGACGGGGTGGGAGAGCGGGCGTGAGGGTGCTCGACATGGACAACGATTGGGATCGCTTCCGCCGGAAGTTGGCTTATCTGATCCACGACGCAATGGGCAATCGACTGCGATGGTTGGGAGGCGGACTCATCCTGGCGATCATCACCGGAATCGTCGGGCAGGTGATCGTGGCGCTGGTCCTGGGCAGGCAGACACCCCTCGACGAGCTGGGGAAGTTCCTCGTGCTGACCAGCGGGCCCGTGGTGGCACTCGTCTTCGCGATTCCCCGGATGATTCGAGAGGTGACCGCTCTGGAAAAGGTCCGAAACGACGGTTGGAAAGCTCTCAACTAGCAATCTGCTCTCCGTCCCGCCTCCCTTCCCGAGACCTCACTGTCCAGCTGTGTCGTGACAGCGCTGGTGAGCGACCGGGAGCATCGCCGGGGTCCGGCGCGGTCGTCCCGGGAGAACGCCCGATGGTGATGTGCGAACCCCGTGGCGCTGAAGGCCGAGGTCGGGGGCCGTCGACCGTGTCGCGAGGTCGGCGGCCCTCGAAAGGCGTTTGCACAACGAAGGGGCGGGGACGGGTCTCGCGAAATCCTCTTCGGTGGTGGGGAACATAACGGAGGTGGCGTCGCCGGTAACGGCGTCGACATCTCGACATCGACCTGTCGATGCTGTGGTGGTGGCGGAAGGGCGGAGCGATGGGGTGGAAGTGCAGGGGCTGGCGGCACAGGCCGTCCCCGGATGTGTCGGCGCTTGAGGGGCGGCTGCGGGGCAGCGGTGAACGCGTCGACCTCGACGCGGTGTTCGCGCGACCCTACGACCTGGGTGTGACGACGGTGGGCGGCTGGACGTTAATCGCCGATCCGCAGGTCCGGGTGACCTTCGACGACCGGGCGACAGCGGAGGTGACCGCACGGGGGCAGGTGTTGGCGTGGGTGAGCAACAGCGTGTCGAGCGTGGACGGATTCGCCTTCTATCGCGACGGAGTCCCGATACGGCGGATCATGCACGCCGAAGCACGGTCGCCGAGAACACGGCGAACTGCCGCCGCAGGAAACCGAGGTCGCGACGTCGAGCGGGGAGGACTTCGTCTTCGAGATGCTGAACCGGGTGACCGGCGTCGGGCGGGGTGAGGTGGCCGAGTACGACATCTCGACGTTCACCGACTGATCGGCCACCCACCCCCCTGTCCGCCGAGCGAGCGCCCTATACGTGATGGCGGCACCGAGTGGTCACTCCTGGGAAGCGCTTTCGGTATCCGGCGGTTCGCTGTCGTACACGGTGGGCAGGTCGGCGAATCCGGCCGCTCGCGCACGCCGCTGGGCGAGCAGCCCGAATCCGAGGGTGTCCTCGAAGACGTGGGCGTGATCGATCAGGAGCGATTCGTGCCCGCTCGCCGCGGCGTACGGGGTGAGTGTCGGCGGGCGGCCAGCCCGCAACCACACATCGACGTGGGTGGTGGCGTCGATCTCCTGGTCGAGCATCTGCCATCCGGGCACCGTGGCGATCAGTTCACCGCGCATTTCGTGGGCGAGCATGTTGGCGTCGACGTGGTCGTGCAGCTGCGAATAGGTGGCGACCGTGGCGGGGATCTCGCCGCCCTCGATGGCATCGGTGACTTCGGTCATGATCGCCTCGGCGAGGCGGGCCACCAGGTGCGGGTAGCGCGGCACGCGGATGAACTCGCAGGACATCGGATTCCTCCAAGGGCCAGGGCAGAAGCCGGGAAGGTCTGCGGCATTCCGCTTGTCGGATTGACAGGGCGTGGGTCGACGGCCCGCGCGGGGCCGGTCGTGTCGTGGTCAGGATTGGGGAGGGTCCTGGGTGGGCCAGGTGACGTCGGTGGCGTCGATGTCGGGTCGTAGTCCGCGCCAACTGGCGTGACGCAATCCCGCCTCTGTGAGAACTGGTGGAGCGTAGGTATTCGGAACGTGCGCTATTCAGGTCGGGGTAGGAGCCGAGTTGTCTAACGCGACAGCCGGATGTCCACTTGGAATAGCGTGTCGGTTCCAACCGCCACGGTGGGACCAAGAAGCCTGGTTACCAGACCTGTGGGTCATCGGGCCGTCGGCCTCGTTGCTTCGGTGTCGGCTGCGTGGGTCCCCGGCGACCCGGTGTCGAGCCGTTGCGACCAACCAGCTACAGCGGCCCACAGGATGGCGATGGACGTCGCGTCACGTCGCGGGTCTCTGGTGAATCGACGACGGGCTCGGACGCTTTCGGAGTAGTAGCGCGAGTGTCACGATCACGACGGGGACGAGGCCGATTGCCCAGACGAGACCGCCTCGGATGCGTTGATCTGTCAGGAGGTCATCGTTCCAGTCCAAGCCCAGTCCGCGGAAGTACCACTGGCCCATCACGGTCGTCGTGGTGATGAGCGCGATGCCGAAACCGATATGCGCGGTGAGGAAACCGAGCAGCATGGCGAGTCGGGTCGAGCCGCTTGCGGGACGCGGGGTCGGGTCGATCCCGAGGATCGTCCAGAAGAACATGTAGCCGGCGACGAGGAAGTAGAGGTTCATCATCAGGTGTGCGGCATGGGAATCGAGGTAGGAATCGTAGATGCCGCTCAGGTAGAGGGCGCAGAACCCGCCTGCGAGGATGATTGGGGCTGCGATCGGGTGGGTGAGCGCGCGCGAGAGAGGGTTGTGTACCGCGGCCAGGGTCCATTCGCGTGGTCCGGGTGCTTCACCGTGCTCTGCCGGGCGCAGGGCCCGCAGTACGAGAGTCACCGGGCTGCCGAGTGCGAGCAGGATCGGTGTGAGGATCGACAACGCCATGATCTGGCCCATGTGGACGCTGAAGACCGCGTGCGCGTAGCGGCCGACACCGGAGGAGGTCGCCGCCAGCATCACCGCGCAACCGGACAGCCAGGCGACCGTGCGGGTCGGCGCCCAGGTGTGTCCGCGTTCTCGTGAGAGCCGTACTCCCAGCAGGTAGGCGATGGCGAGCGCGAGGGCCGCCGCGCCGTAGATCAGGTCGAATCGCCAGTCGAACAGCAGTCGTGGCATCGAGGGTGGTCCGGACAGGGTGTAGCCGAGTTCGGCTTCGGTGGGAGTCGGTTCGGCGGTCGGTGGCGGCGGCGGGGTTCGGCCGAGCCCGACCGCGAGGCCCACGGTCACCGCGAAGGTCACCGTCTCGAGGCCGCCGAATCGGATCAGCGCGGCGCGGTCGCGTGGATCGGTGACCAATCTGGCCACGGCGAGGCGGCGTTGGAACCAGCCCAGGACGCCGAGAGCGAGCAGCGCGGCGGCCTTCGCGAGCACCAGTCGGCCGTAGGTCGTGGTGAGCAGATCCTGGGTCGGGACCCGGACCCAGGAATTGATCACACCGCTGAGGCCGATGACGATGAACGCGCCGGTCGCGATGGCGGAGAAGCGGCGAGCCGCGAGGTCGGTGCGCGCGCCGCCGCGCATCGCGTGCGCCAGGACCGCGAACAGTCCACCGACCCACACCGCGGACGAGATCAGGTGCAGGACGAGGCTGTTGGTGGCTACGTCATGGGCGCCGCCCGAGGAAGAGTGTCCGCTGAGGGCCAGCGGCATCATGGCCGTGATCGCCCCGGCCGCCAGCAACGGTGTCGATCGCCAGCGCAGGGCGACTCGGGCGCCCGCGGCCAGGATCAGCGCCAGGACGGTTGTCGTTCGCCAGGCTTCGGCCGCGGCGATCTGATTCATCGCTCGCCACAACAGTTCCGGCCGCCACAGTTGTTCGACGGCTCGGCCGGTGGTGTCGGAGACCGTCAGCGGGACCAGCAGCGCGGCGCAGCATGCCCACACCACCGCCGACCACGACCCGCGCTGCACCGCGCGATAGCCGTCGACGTCGAGCAGTCCATCGGTCTGGGGAGGTGTCAGGAAGGCTGCGAACAACAGCGAACCGACGGTCAGCGCCGCGGCGAGATCGGCGAGCGCTCGCACGGCGGGCAACCCGTAGGTCGTCAGTGCTCCGGGATCGGGAATCCCGAGCAGGCTCAGCGCTCGGGTCGCCGACAATCCCACCACGACGGTGGCGACGACCGCGGTGAGTGCGCCACACAGTGCTACGAGCGCGCCGAACGAGGCCGAGCCGGCCGGGCGGCCCGGGGGTGGGTCGTCGGGTTCGGCGGGTGACCTCACGGACAGCGACATACTATGCAGCGTAGTTATTGGGCGTGCTGTCTGTTCCCCGGGGCGTGGCGGACGCCCACGAAGCGGGGGCGCTGTGTGCCGCGCGTGCTCGCGGCCTCGGTGTGCTCGCGGGGCGGTGTCAGTCGCAGCAGTCGCAGGTGTGGCTCGCGGAATCCGAGGGTCCGCCGAAGGCGGAGGACGGTGTGGGGCAGCAGGTGTCGCCCTTCCAGGCGTTGACGCCTTCTCTGACGGCGATGGCGGCGATGACCAGGGCGGCGATCGGGTCGGCCCACGACCAGCCGAGCAGGCTGTTGAGCAGCAGTCCGATCAGCAGTACCGCCGACAGATAGGTGCACAACAGGGTCTGTTTGGAGTCGGCGACCGCGGAGGCGGAGCCGAGTTCGCGTCCGGCTCGGCGTTGCGCGGCGGACAGGATCGGCATGATCAGCAGGCTCGCGCCGGCCAGCGCGAGCCCGGCGGTCGAGTGTCGGGCCTCGCCGACTCCGAGCAGTCCGCGGATCGACTCGACCGTGACGTAGCCGGCGAGGGCGAAGAAGGACACTGCGATAACCCGCAGGGCGATCCTCTCGCGGGCTTGCGGGTCTCGGCCCGCGAACTGCCAGGCGACCGCGGCGGCGGAGGACACCTCGATCACCGAGTCGAGTCCGAATCCGATCAGGGCGGTGGAGGAGACGCGGGCGCCCTCGGTGAGCGCGATGATCGCCTCGATCACGTTGTAGGTGATGGTGGCCGCGACGAACCAGCGGATGCGGCGGGTGAGCAACGCCCGACGGTGCGGGGTCGGTCCGATCGTCTCGACGGTGCGCGCGCCGAGACCGGGCAGTCCGAGATCGGCCATCAGCAGCATCCGTCGGTCGCTGCGTCGGGGCAGCAGGCGGGATCGACCGCCAACACCAGCCCGAGTAGATCGGACAGCGCGGCCGCGATCCGCGGATCGGCCAGTTCGTAGCGGGCGCGCCGACCTTCGGGTACGGCCACCACCAGACCGCAACCACGCAGGCACGCAAGGTGATTGGAGAGAATCTGACGCGAGACCCCGATCCGCTCGGCCAGCTCGGCCGGGTATCCCGGCTTCTGTCGTAGTTGCAGCAGGATGCGCGTGCGCGTGGCGTCGGAGAGCGCGTGCCCGAACCGGGACAGCGCGTCGATGTGCAGGACCGTCTCCATGAGAAAACGGTACATCATTTTCTGTATTCAGAAAATATTGGATCGAGGCGCGGTGGGCGCGGTAGCGTTGCCGCGTGTTCATGGATATCCGAATTGTCTTATTCATTCCAGTGGTGCGACGGTGACCGGCCCGGTGCGCGCGCGGATCTCGCGCCGGTCCCGTCTGCTCACCTCCGCCGCGGCGGTGCTCGCCGTGGTCGTGACCGCGATCGCGGTGAGCGGCGCCCGCGACGAAGACGTTCCGCAGCGCGTCGAGGGTGCGGCGGCGGTCGTGCGCCAGGACAGCCATCGGCTCTCCGGCGTTCCCGACGCGCGGGTGCGGTTCGTGGAGTTCCTGGACTTCGAATGCGAGGCGTGTCGAGCGATGTTCCCGAGCGTGGAGCGTCTGCGCACGGCCTACGGCGACCGGGTCGAATTCGTGGTGCGCTACTTCCCGATCCCTTCGCACTTCAACGCCGAACGCGCCGCGCGCGCGGTCGAGGCCGCCGCTGCGCAGGGGCGATTCGAGCTGATGTATCAACGGATGTTCCAGACCCAGGCCGAATGGGGTGAACAGCGGGTGCCGGCGGACGGGGTCTTCCGTGGTTTCGCCGCCGACCTCGGATTGGACCTGGCGGCCTTCGACCGCGCCTACGACGATCCGGCCACGGCGGCCCGGGTGCGTTCGGACTTCGAGGACGGCCTGGCGCTGGGGGTGCAGGGCACCCCGACGTTCTTCGTCGGCGACCGGAAGGTGACCGCCACCGGGTACGACGACCTGGCCGCCGCGCTCGACGCCGCGCTCGGCTGAGCGCGGCGCGCGCCCGCGCGGGCCGACCGTTCCGTGGTGGACCTGCGCGGGCGCGCGGCTCAACGCCGTGTTCTCATGCCGAAACCTTCTGTGCGGCTTCGGGGGTGGGCATCTCCCGGCGGTCGAGGCGGGACAGGGCCGATGCCACGGCGAAGCCTGTCGCGGCCAAGCCGATCCACACCCAGCGCATCGATCCCGATTCGCGCGCCAAGCCGAACACCGCGCCGGTGGCGAGGTTGCCGGCGAGGATGCCGATCCCGACGACGGTGTTGTAGAAGCCGTAGTGGGTGGCCACCAGTCGACCTTCGGCCAGCGAGACGACGGTATCCATCTCGAACGGGAACACCGCGGCGGCGCCGACGGCCAGGATCGCCGCCGAGGCCAGCAACACCGTGCACGCGACCACCGGGCCGAAGGCCGCTGCGGTCGGCGCCAGTGCCAAGGGCAGGAACGCCGCCGCCATCACCGCTACGCCGGCCACCAGTGCCGTGCGTGTGCCGAAGCGGGTGGAGAAGACGCGGGTGATGCGCAGTTGTCCGGCGATGGCGACGATTCCGGAGACCACGAAGATCGCCGAGACCAGCCACTGGGCGTCCTCGCCCGACAGCGCCTGGGCGTGCAGCGGCAGCGCCAGATACACCTGGAACGACAGCACGTAGGACCCGATCATCGCGACCGCGAACCAGACGAAGCGCCGGTTGCGCAGCACCGTGCGCCAGTCCTCGCGGATCGAGGTGGTCGTCGCGGCGTCGTGCCGTCTGCTCGGCAGCGCGGACAGTTGCGCGACGGTCAGCGCGGCGAACACCACCGCCGCGGTGCCCGCCGCGACCCGGAAATCCACCGTGAGCAGGGCCAGGCCGACCAGCGGTCCGGCCAGGATGCCGGCCTGGTAGAAGACGTTGAACACCGCGAACGCCTCCAGCCGACGTTCCCCGGCGTCCGCCGCGAGGTAGGCGCGCACCGCGGGGTTGAACAGCGCGCCCGCGAATCCGGTGGCGGCCGAGGCGATCAGCAGCCACGGCAGCGAGGTCGCGAAGACCAGCAGCGCGAAACCGGCTGTCCGCAGCAGACATCCGGCGACGATGAGCGGTTTGTAACCCAGCCGGTCGGCCAGGGTGCCGCCGATCAGGAACATGCCCTGCTGGGAGAAGTTGCGCACGCCCAGGACGAGTCCGACCGTCCACGCCGCCATCGCCAGCGACCCGGACAGGTATCCGGCCAGGTAGGGCATCAGCATGTAGAAGCCGAGGTTGATGCCGAACTGGTTGATCATCAACAGTCGGGCGGGGCGGTCGAACTCGCGGAACTGCCGCCAGGTGGTCATACGCGGGCCCCCGCGCGGGGGTCGATGACGGTGGCGCAGCGGGTCCAGGTCGTGACGGTCTTCTGTCGCGGGTGGTCGATGGTTTCGGGTTCGACCGGGGGAGGGGCGTCGAGCAGTCCGTGCGCGGCGCAGTAGGCGTCGTTGTAGACGGTGTCGAAGTAGCGGTGGGGCCCGTCGGGGAAGATCGTCGCGATCCGCGTGTCCGGATCGTGCACACGCGCGGCCCATCCGGCGACCAACGCGACCGCGCCCACACTCCAGCCGCCGCTGGCGTAGTGGGTGGCCGCCAGTGTCCGCGCCGCCCACACCGCTTCCGAGGGCGCGACCCAGTGGACTTCGTCGAAGGCCGGATAGTCGACGTTGGCCGGATGGATGCTCGACCCGAGCCCGCGCATCAGGCGTGGTGCGGCGGGTTGGCCGAATATCGTGGAAGCCACGGTGTCCACGCCTATCAACCGCAGTTGCGGGCAGTAGCGGCGCAGTTCCCGGGCCACGCCCGCGGAGTGACCGCCGGTGCCGACCGCGCAGACCAGCACGTCGATCCGGCCCAACTGCGCCAACAGTTCCAGAGCCAGGCCCCGATATGCCTCGGCGTTGTCGGGGTTGGCGTACTGGTCCGGGCACCATCCTCCCGGTCGGGTCGCCAGGAGTTCGGCCACGCGGTCGCGGCGGGCTTGCTGCCAACCCCCGACCGGATGGGGTTCGGTCACGGTGTCCACCCGGGCGCCGTAGGCGTGCAGCATCCGCGTCACGATCGGTTCCAAGCCCGGATCGGTCACCACCGTGACCGGATGACCGCAGATCATGCCCGCCAGCGCCAACCCCAATCCGAGCGTGCCGCTGCTGGATTCGATGATCGGCGCACCATCGCGAAGTTCGCCGCGCGCCCGCGCGCACCGCACCATGTGCAGCGCGGGTCGATCCTTCATCCCGCCCGGGTTGCTGCCTTCGAGTTTGGCCCAGAATCCCCGTCCGGTCGGTGCCAACGGTGCGCCGATCCGTACCACCGGGGTGTTGCCGATCAGCGCCTGCGGCTCGCGGGCGACCAACTGGGGAGTCCACGGACCGGCGGGGGTGTCGAGTACGACATTGTCCATCAGGTGTCGCTTTCTGTATCGGGTCGCCGCGCACGCCGCGACCCGGTGCTGAATGGGCAGCGGGCACCGACCGGAAGCATCGCCTTCCGGTCTGACGCTGACCTGTCAGCGCCGCCAGATACAGAGACGCACCAGCATCTCCCGCCCCGCGGGTTCGACGGCGGCGGGTGGGCCGTGACAGCGCGGAACTCTGACCGGCGCGTCCGCCCGGTACGTGGGCACCTGCGTCGCGGGCATCGATACAGCTCGCGGGAGGTCGTCGTGTTCCGAGCGCGGCGGTCCCGGCAGCGAGGTGAAGTGCCCGGCGTGGAATACACGGTCGTCGTGGCGGATATCGGAGAGTCCGCTCGCGCACATGGAGGACGCCGAGGTCGACGCGGGGTCCGACGAGGATCCGGTGTGCCGGTCATCGCAGCCGGTCAGCGAGAACACCAACACCAGCAGCGCGCAGAACGCGCCGAGCGTCACCTTCGCCGCGTCGCCGCGTCGCCGCACACCCACACCCCAAACATTAGTAGCGGACAGCTATGAATTCCGGCCGCTGATGCGGCCTGTCACCTCGAAGTACGGCCGCCGCCGGGAACCTCGGGGTGGCGCGTGGTCGATTCGGCGGCCTCGGTCTCGACGTCGGGTGCCGGCCCGGCGTCGAGACCGAGGATGCGAACCGGGCGGGACTCATGCCCCCGCCGACTCGGCGGTGTGCTCTCGAGACCTGATGAGGGAATTCGCGGCACGTCCGGCAAGGTAGTCCTCCTGGCCGGCCCACGTCCGTGATCGCCACCACAATTCGATGGATTCTCAGTGACTTCTAAGTAAAAACTACGTCACATAGTACTGACTGGGTCAGTAGGAGATGAACTGAATGTTCTCTATCGGAACATCATTGGATAGCAGTCGACCGTGTGGGTGCTGATGAAACTAAAAACTATGTAACCTAGTATTTGATGGGTCGCTGGGCGGGCGGCGGAGAGGGCGTGCGGTGATGACGAGGACGGCGCGGTCGCCGAGACGGCCCGGTAGGGCGAAGCGCGCCGGGCGACGAACAGGCGCGTCGCGTGTGCTCGCTTCCCGGCGCGGTCCGTCCTGGTTGTTGGTGGGCGCGGTGGTCGGTGTGCTGGTGCTCGTCGGCGTGATCGCCTACGACCTGGTCCCGAAGTATCGGCAGACCGCGGAAATGGCGCGATTCACCCCCGACGCCGACACCCCGGATCCGTCGACGGACATCGAGGGGGTCGAGCGAGCGGAATATCCGCCCGCCGAACACGTCCGCGACCCGCAGCGGGTCGCCTACGACCGCAGCCCACCGATGGGCGGACCCCACGACCAGTACTGGGCGGCGTGCACCGGAGTCGTCTACACCACGGCGCTGCGCTCGGAGAACGCGGTGCACGCCCTCGAACACGGCGCGGTGTGGATCACCTACGACCCGCAGAAGCTGTCGCCGCAAGACCTGGCGATCCTGCGGGACAAGGTCGAAGGTCGGGGCTACATGTTGATGTCGCCGTATCCGGGACAACCGACGCGGCTGAGCCTGCAATCGTGGGGACGTCAACTGCGACTCGACCGGGTCGAGGACCCGCGGCTGGACCGATTCGTCGTCGCGCTGCGCCAGAACCCGAACACCCACCCCGAACCGGGCGCCAGTTGCTCGGTCGCCGGCGACTTCGACCCCGACAACCCTCCGCCCTTCCGATCCGACCCGCCGGGGCCCGACGCGATCCCCGGCGCCGCGACTCCTGCCGGGTTCGCGCTGCCCACCTCATGAAAGAACGCGATGACTCTCGACAGCCCCGACCGCGACCTCGACGATCGGCCCGCGACCGCATCCGCCGCCGGTGACACCCCGGCGCGGCGGGCGGGGCCGGTGCTGTTGGCCCTGACCCTGTCGGCGGGGCTGATCCTGGGCATCGGCGTCGGTTGGCGACTCGACCGAGCGCCGCAGGCCCGTCACAGCGCCGTCGACGTCGGCTTCGCGCAGGACATGTCGACCCATCACGGGCAAGCCGTGGAGATGTCGGCGCTGGCCTCCACGCGCACCGGCGATCCGGAGATTCGAGCGCTGGCCTACGACGTGATCACGACCCAGCAGAGTCAGATCGGCACGATGCAGGGATGGCTGGCGTTGTGGGACCAGCCCGCCACGGCGCCCGGAGCGGCCATGACCTGGATGAGCACGAAGACCCCGGCCCCCATGCCTGCCGGCCACGACATGACCGGCATGGGCGAAGCGGACACGACGATGCCCGGTATGGCGGGAACGCAGGACATGCGCAGATTGCGGCAGTCCTCGGGCTCCTCGGCCGACGTCCTGTATCTCCAGTTGCTTCTGCGCCACCACGAAGGCGGACTGCCGATGGCCCGCTACGCCGCCGCCAACGCCGCCGAACCCGTGGTCGCGCGCCTGGCCGCGACGATCGAGGCCACCCAGTCCGCGGAATCGGACACCATCCGCGCACTCCTGGCCCAGCGCGGCGCGGCGCCGCTCGGGCCCAATTGACACCCGTGGGTCGGGGCCGGTGTTCTCAGGCCAGACCCAGGCACGCCACGATCGCGACACCGGCGATCGCGAGACCGGCCACCGCCATCCCCGTCGCGACCGCGCCCACCCATGCCATCACCGCCGGCAGCGCCGACACGGCGGGAGCGTCGGCGCGGAGACGGTTCATCCGCAACTCCAGCGACTCGTCGACCAGTGGTCCGGCCAGACCGGGACTCGCGGGGGAGACCGAAGCCACCGCGCCGAGAGCCGTGCGCATCGATAACGGGTCGATCACGCGCGCCGCCGAGCGATCGGCGGCGAGTTCGACCAGGGCCGCGATCGCGCCGGGCGCGGCGGCGAACAGCGGGATGCGAGGAAAGGCCGCGGCCAGGATCCGGCACAGTCCGGTGATCTGGTGGTGGAACCCGCGAAGATGAGCGTGCTCGTGGGCGAGTACGGCGCTGCGTTGCCGCGGGGTCAGGCGCTCGGCCAAACCGTCGGTCGCCACCACGTAGCGATGCCGACCCGCCACGCTGAACGCCAGCGGCACCGGGTGTTCGAGCCAGTACAGTCGCGCGGCTTGCGGATCGGCCCGCCCGAGCAGTCGCACCATCTCGGCGTACTGCCCGCTCAACTTCGTCCGCGCACGAGTATCGCCGACACCGACCACCACCAGACGCGCGAGCAGGACCGCCCCGATGCCCAGGACGCCGCCCCACAGGAACCCACGAGCCGGTGCCGGTATCGAATGCTCCACCGTGCTCAGGCAGCGCATCCAGGCTTCCAGCGTCAGCTCCCCGGGGGCGTGTCCGGGCCACAGCCCCACCGCCACCGCGGCCAGACCCGAGCCCAGGACGGACACGATCGCCGCCAGCCATGCCGCGATCGTCGCGATCGGCGGCGCGAGTGCTGCGACGCCACGCAGCCCCCACGGCGCGGCGACCGCCGACGCCGACGCCACGATCGCCAGGGCCAGCGCCAGGATCACAGTTCCTCGCTCTCGGCCAGACCCTTGCGCAGCGCCTCGACCTCGAGCTCGGAGGCCGTCCGGGCCAGGTGCAACAGCACCGCGGGCGCGTCGGGCGTGGTGTCGAGGATCTGGCGCAGCATCTCGGTGGTGGCCTCGGCGCGGCTGTGCCGCGGCCGGTAGTGGTAGGCCCGGCTGACCTTCTCGCGCTCGACCCACTCCTTCTCGAACAGGTGGGTCACCACCGTCAACACCGTGGTGTACGCGGGCGGACGCCGGCGAGGCCCGGCCAGACGCTGCACCAGGTCGTGGACCGACAACGGCTCCTCGCTGTCCCACAACAGTTCCATCACCCGAGCTTCGAGTGCGCCCAGTCCTTTCACCGCTCTCCTCACCTTCTCCAGCGCCAATTGTGCCGTAGGCGTCGGCGGGGGCGCTTCCGCCCGGCACGACATCGCCCACATCGAGATCCGGCACTCGCACCGGGGCGAGGAACGCCGGGGCCCGGAGCTGCGACACCTAAGTACTATGCTCCATAGTACTTAGAACGACGGGTCCGAGCGGGTCCGCGGTGCGAGAAGGAGATCGGGATGACTCGAACGGCGTTGGTGCTCGCGATGGTCGTGGCCGCGCTGGCGTTCACGGGGGCCCGCGCCTCGGCGCACAGCGAGATGGACACCTCCGACCCCGCCCCGAGCGCGGTCCTGGACACCGCGCCGGCGACGGTGACGCTGAGCTTCAATCAGCGCATCGAGCAGAGTTTCGCCACCGTGTCGGTGATGGGCGGTCCGGCCAACGAGCAGTGGACCCAGGGGGAGGTGAGCGTCGACGGGCATCAGGTGCGGACCGCGCTGCGACCGGGAATGCCCGCCGGACAGTTCACCGTCGGCTATCGGGTGGTCTCGGCCGACGGCCACCCGATCACCGGCTCCTACGGCTTCACGGTCACCGTCGCCTCGACACCGCTCGAGAACACGGTCCCCGGCGCTGCTGCGGCCTCCCCGTCGCCCCCGCCGACACCGTGAACGCGAAGACCGAGGGCGAGGACGACAACGACAACGACTTCCCGATGCTCGGAGCCTTCATCGTCGCGGCGATCCTCGTCGCGGGCGGTCTGTTCGCGGTGTTCCGAGGCGCCCGGCCCGGACGCGGCGGCCCGCGCTGAGCCGATGTCGGTCCTCGCAGTAGCCGCCCACCTGCCCGACGCGCCGCCGTCTCTGACCGCGTTCCTGGGCTGGGATCCCCAGCCGGTACCGCTACTGCCCCTGCTCGGGGCGGTCCTCGCGGCGGTATACGGATGGGGGGTGTATCGACTGCGGCGACATGGCCGCGACTGGCCGTGGTGGCGCACCTGTTGCTTCATGACCGGATGCGCGCTGCTGATCGCGGTCACCGGATTGGGGATCGAGGGCTACGGCTACCGCCTGCTGAGCGTGTGGATGTTCCAGCACCTCACCCTCTCGATCCTGATCCCGCCTCTGTGGGTGCTCGGCAGCCCGGGCGTGCTGCTGCTGCGTTCGACCGCCCACCGCGGACTCGGTCGCCTCGTGGTCCTGTTCGCGCTGGCCGGACTGCGCAGCCGACTCGCGCGTCTGGCGCTGCACCCCGCCTTCACCATCCCGGTCTTCCTGTTCAGCTACTACGGGCTCTACCTCACCCCGCTGCTGGATGTCGTGGGCGCCACCGTGCCGGGCCATCTCGGACTCGAGGTGTTCTTCCTCGCGAGTGGTCTGCTGTTCATCGTTCCGGTGCTGTCGACCGGTCCGCTGCCCATCCGGCAGACCAACCTGGGGCGCTTCTTCGACATCTTCGTCGAAATGCCGCTGCACGTATTCATCGGCGTGGTGATGATGATGGCCACCAGTCCGATGATCGCCCTGTTCGCGACCCCGCCGCCCCACTGGGGGATCGACCCTCTGGCCGACCAGAACATCGCGGGCGCGCTGGCGTGGTCCTACGGCGAACCCGTCGCCCTGATCATCGTCACGATCTTCGCGATCCGATGGCACCGAGACGAACGTCGCGACAACGCCGTCGCCGAGCGCTACACCGCCGAGGACGACCCGGACCTGAATGCCTACAACGACTACCTGCGCGCCCTGCACGGACAGCCCTCCACCGGCGCCGCGCTGCCGAGGAAACCTTCGAGGGCCGGTTCGTCGTGACGGAAACCCGGGCCCCCGACCGAAGCTCTGGTGCTCATATGCGAATGTGACTATATTATCGCTAGGGAGGTACATGACGATGGGACATCAACATTCACACGCCTCGAGTGCGGCCAGCGCCTCGAGTCGCCACGTCGGCAAACTGTGGATCGCGGCCGGGCTGGGGCTGGTGACGGTCGTCGCGCAGGTCGGGGTCGGTCTGACGACCTCGTCGCTGGCCTTGCTGTCTGATTCGGCGCACGTGTTCACCGACGTCTTCGGAATCCTGATGGCCCTGGCCGCCATCGCGGCCGCCCAGCGTGCTGCCGCGAGGCCCGACCGCACCTTCGGTCTGCACCGGGTCGAGGTGTTCGCCGCCCTGCTCAACGCCGTGCTGCTGTTCGCGGTCGCGGGCTGGGTCCTCTACGAGGCGGTCGGGCGTTTCGAGTCCCCACCCGAGGTGCCGGGCCTGCCGGTGACCATCGTCGCGGTGGTCGGCCTGGCGATGAACGTCGCCGCGTTCCTGCTGTTGCGCTCGGGTGCGAAGGAGAGCCTCAACGTCCGCGGCGCCTACCTCGAGGTCATGTCCGACATGCTCGGCTCGATCGGCGTACTGGCCAGCGGCATCGTCACCCTCGTCTTCGGTTGGCGCTACGCGGATCCCGTGATCGGCGTGGCGATCGCGCTGTTCGTGCTGCCGCGCGCCTACAACCTCGGCAAGCAGGCGATCCGCATCCTGCTCCAACACGCGCCGGCCGAACTGGACCTCGACACGCTCGGCCTTGCCCTGACCGCGCTGCCCGGCGTCATCGACGCCCACGACCTGCACGTCTGGACCGTCACCAGCGGCATGGAAGTCGCTTCGGTCCACCTCACCACCGCTCCCGACGCCGACTCCGCCGCGGTGCTGCGCGAAGCCCAGGAGATGCTCGAGCACCGCTACGGGCTCGCGCATGCCACCATCCAGGTCGAACCCGAGCTCGCCCGCGCCCGATGCGAGGAGATGGACTGGTGAAAAACTCGGGGCGACATGACTTCTCGGACGCCACACGCGGGAGACCTAAATACTATGCTGAATAGTATTTACTGAGAATCCGCTGATAGTTCCCGAACTTGTGACTGTCGTCACCGTCGCGGCGGTTCGGCATCCGTAGAGTCGCGCCGTGCTCAACGGTGGCACCGTCGCCGAGAGCCGATCCACCCTTCCTTTCCACGTGCCTGCCGGGGCCGGTTCCAGAAACGACAGGACACCCATGTCAACAGAGCCGTCCGGCGGCGCCCCCGCCCTTCCCCGCGACCGCCTCCGAGCGGTGCTGCGATATGACCTGCCCGCCTCGATCGTGGTCTTCCTCGTCGCGTTGCCGCTGTCGTTGGGCATCGCGATCGCCTCGGACGCTCCGGTCATGGCCGGGCTCATCGCCGCGGTGGCCGGCGGAATCGTCGCCGGGCTGCTCGGCGGCTCGCCGCTGTTGGCCAGCGGCCCGGCCGCGGGACTCACCGTCGTCGTCGCGGAGCTGGTCGGCCGATTCGGATGGAAGGTGACCTGTGCGATCACCGTGGCGGCGGGCCTGGTGCAGATCCTGCTGGGACTGAGCCGGATCGCCAGGGCCGCCCTGGCGATCTCGCCGGTCGTCGTGCACGCCATGCTCGCGGGAATCGGCGCCATCATCGCGTTGCAGCAGGTGCACGTCCTGCTCGGCGGGGCCTCGCGCAGTTCGGTGCTGGAGAACATCACCCGGCTGCCCTCGCAACTCGGATCGCTGCACGGCGGAGACCTGGTGGTCGGCCTGACCGTCATCGCGGTGCTGTTCGGGTGGAAACATCTGCCCGCTCCGCTGTCGCGGATCCCCGCGGCACTGGTGGGCGTGGTCGCCGCCACCGCCGTGTCGCTGATCTTCCCGCTCGGTGTCGAGCGCGTCGTCATGGACGGCTCCATCCTCGACGCGATCGCGGTGCCCGCCTTGCCGCAGGGCGCGTGGGGCGCCTTCCTCGGCGGCGTCCTGACGATGGCGCTGATCGCCAGCGTGGAGAGCCTGCTCTCGGCGGTGGCAGTCGACAAGATGCACTCGGGACCGCGTTCGGACCTGAACCGGGAGATGATCGGTCAGGGAGCGGCGAACATGGTCTCCGGGATCCTGGGCGGGCTGCCCGTCACCGGTGTCATCGTCCGCTCGGCCACCAATGTCACCGCCGGCGCCCGCACGCGCGCCTCCACGATCCTGCACGGCGTGTGGATCCTGGTGTTCTCACTGGCGCTGGCCGCGCTCGTGCAACAGATCCCCAAGTCGGCCCTGGCCGGACTCTTGATCGTCATCGGCGTCCAACTGATCAAACTCGCCCACATCCGCCTGGCCCGCCGCACCGGTGACCTACCGGTGTACATCACCACGATCCTCGGCGTCATGCTGCTGAATCTGCTCGAAGGCGTGCTGCTCGGACTGCTGCTGGCGGTGGCGCTCGTGCTCTGGCGCTCGGTCCGGGCTTCGGTACACGCCGAACCGAAAGGCACGCTGCCGTCGAGACACTGGCGCGTCACGATCGAGGGCACCTGTAGCTTCCTGTCCCTGCCTCGCCTGACGAAGGTCCTGACCGCGATCCCGGTCGGCAGCCACGTCACCGTCGAACTCACGGTGGACTTCCTCGATCACGCCGTCGCCGAGGCGATCGAGGAATGGACCCGCCGCCACCGCGCGGCAGGCGGCACGGTCCTGATCGACGAGATCGGATCCACCACCATCGCCGCGGCGGCGCACCGGGCGCCCCGGCGGCACCTCGCGGCCTCGCTGATCCGCGGGCTCGCCCCCTGGAAGGCCCGCCAGCATCACGACCCGAACCGCAGCGCCGCCCTGCTGCCGGTCATCGACGGAATCGATCACTACCACCGTCACCACGCCCCCCTGCTGCGGGAGCACCTCCACGGACTGCGTGAGAGCCAACAACCACATTCGCTGCTGCTGACCTGCGCCGATTCGCGGATCGTGCCCAATGTCATCACCGGCAGCGGTCCCGGCGACCTGTTCACCGTCCGCAACGTCGGAAACCTGGTCGCTCCCGACGGACTCGACACCTCCCTCGAAGCCGCGCTGGCCTTCGGCATCGAGACGCTTCGGGTCAACTCCGTGATCGTGTGCGGACACTCCGGATGCGGCGCGATGAAGGCGTTGGCGAGCGCCCCGGGGGCGGGCCCCGGCCACAGCCATCCGGTCACGACGTGGCTGGCCCACGCCACCGCGACCCGCGAGGCGTTCCTGCGCGGCCACCCGGTCGCGGACGCCGCCGCGGCAGCCGGATTCGACGAGATCGATCAACTCGGGATGGTCAACGTCGCCGTCCAGGTCCACAGACTGCGCACGGGCCACCCGGCGGTCGCCCCCTGGGTCGCCACCGGCGATCTCGAAGTAGCGGGCCTGTTCTTCGACATCGGCTCCGCGCGCGTCCTGCACATCACCGACACCGACATCGTCGGCGACCTCGCCGTCCGGTCGGTTCGACCCGTCGCCCAGTGAACTCGGCCCAGCCGACCCACACCTGCACATCGAGGAGAAATCATGGTCAAACCTGTTCTGCGCGTACTGATCACGCTCATCGCGACCGGAGCCGCCGCCACCCTCGGCAGCGCCGCCGCGTCGGCGATGGCCGTCGAAACCACCGCGAAGCAGGTCACGATCACCTTCACCCGCAGCGAGGCCGCCGCGATCGACGCCGCGAACCTCGGACCGGTCCTCGCCCAGCTCCCGACCACGTTCAGTCCCCGAGCCAAAGACGCACTGGGGCAATCGATCGCCCGCTACGCGCGACAAGCGGCACAGGACCCCCGATATCGGCTCACGATCATCATCGAGGACCCGATCCTCGCCCCGGAGGCGGTATCGGTCGGCGTACTGGCCTCGGCGCCGACCGACGTGTCGTCGTGGTGATCGTCGCATGCTCTCGAGGGTGCCGTCGCAAGGATTGCGGCTTGGGTAACTAAAAACTTCGGGTTCCCTTAAACTTCGGGGATGAGCACGATCACCCTCGCCTCTCCCAGGGCCGCCCTGCACCGCGTCCGGTCCGCGGCCTGGTTGTTGGGGCCGGCGTTCGTCGCCGCGATCGCCTACGTCGATCCCGGCAACGTCGCCTCCAACATCAGCGCGGGAGCCCAGTTCGGATATCTGCTGGTGTGGGTGATCGTGACCGCCAACGTGATGGCCGGGCTGGTGCAGTTCCTCTCGGCCAAACTCGGGCTGGTCACCGGGCGCACGCTGCCGGAGATGGTGCGCGAACGCGCGAGTCGACCCGTGCGCCTGGCCTACTGGGGGCAAGCCGAAACCGTCGCCATGGCCACCGATCTCGCTGAGATCGTCGGCGGGGCCATCGCCTTGAAACTGCTGTTCGGACTTCCGCTGATCGTCGGAGGGATCATCACCGGCGTCGTCTCGATGGCGCTGCTGGCGATCCAGAACAAGAAGGGGCAGCAGCCTTTCGAGCGAGTGATCATCGGCCTGCTCGCCGTCATCGCGCTGGGATTCCTCGCCACCGCCGTCATGTCACCGCCGTCGGCCTCCGGCACGATCTCCGGACTCGTCCCCCGCTTCGACGGCACCGAGAGCGTGCTGCTCGCCGCCGCGATGATCGGCGCGACGGTCATGCCCCACGCGGTCTACCTGCACTCCGGACTGGCCCGCGACCGCCACGGACACCCCGAACCCGGACCGGCGCGCACCCGCCTGCTCGCGATCACCCGCGTCGACGTCGGGGTGGCGATGTTGCTGGCCGGCACGGTCAACCTGGCCATGCTGCTCATGGCTGCCGCCACCCTGCGCGGCCGCGACGACGTCGACTCCCTCGAATCCGCCCACGCCGCGGTCGCCGACGCACTCGGCCCGGCCGCCGGCCTGCTGCTGGCCATCGGCCTGCTCGCCTCCGGCCTCGCCTCGACCTCGGTCGGCGCCTACGCCGGGGCGATGATCATGCAGGGCCTGCTGCGCCGCCACGTCGCCCTGCTGATCCGACGCCTCGTCACCCTCATCCCCGCCCTGATCGTCCTCGCCGCCGGGATCGACCCCACCCGCGCGCTCATCATCTCCCAGGTGGTCCTGTCCTTCGGCATCCCCTTCGCCCTCATCCCGCTGGTTCGCTTCACCAGCGACCCCGCCCTCATGGGCGAGGACGTCAACCGCCGCCTCACCACCGCCCTGGCCTGGCTCGTCGCGGCCGTCATCTCGGTGCTCAACGTGGCCCTGATCTACCTCACCGTCACCGGCGGATAGATCACGGGCCACGCCATGCGGATGCCCTCCGGCCCCGACGGTCGAAACGGTCCCGCGAGACACTGATCCGTGCTCGGCACCGAGTACCGACCTGCTCGCGGTCGGAGTGCAGGGCAGACCCTCTGCCGGAGTCGTACTCGTGCAGTCCCGCGGGTTCGCGGTTCGGCGCGCCAAGTCGCTTGCATACATAGTGATGTATGCATATGATTCTGTGTGTTGTCGGCCTGCCCCGTATATCCATCGGTGGCCGGGCCCGACCGGATCGGCCATCCATACGGAATCGAAGGACTCTGCCCATGGCGATGCTCGCGCTCTTGCTGTACCTGGTATTCGGCGTCCTCGGCTTCGGATGGCGTAGCCGCCGCCAGTATCTACGGACCGGCTCGACCGGATTCCGCGGCATCAGCGGGACCCCTGGCTCGCTGGAATGGTGGGCAGGTGCGGGATTCGTCGTCGCGATCCTCGCGGGTCTCGCGGCCCCGATCGGCCAACTTGCCGGAGCCCTCTCACCGTTCGCCGCACTCGACAGCCCCTGGGTGCAGGGTGTCGGCGCGGTCATCGCGGTAGCCGGAATCGCGGGAACCCTCTACGCCCAGACCGATATGGGCGATTCATGGCGCATCGGAGTGGACCCGCAGGAGACCACCACGCTGGTCCGAAGGGGAGTGTTCGGGCTCATCCGCAATCCCATCTTCACCGCCATGTTGGTCTTCGCCGCCGGGATCACGCTGCTCATCCCGAACCCGGTCGCTGTGGTCGCGTTCGTCGGACTGCTGGCCACCATCGAACTCCAGGTCCGTGTGGTGGAAGAGCCCTACCTCGCCGAAGTCCACGGCACCGCCTACCGCGACTACGTGCACACCGTCGGGCGATTCCTGCCAGGCGTCGGCCGAACCTAGACGCCCCCGATCCTAACGTGCCCGAATCCCACTCGTTCGCAGGGAGACCCACCACCGTGACCGCCATCCAGGACCGCGCCGCCGCCTTCGACCGCGACCACCCCGAGAAGAGGCTGCACGCCGCAGGGCACGACTGGACCTACCATGTCGGCGGCGAAGGAACTCCGGTGCTGCTGCTGCCCGGCGGCGCCGGGATCGCGGTCGGCTGGCTCGATCTCACCCCGGCCCTGCGCGATCGCCGCGCACTCGCCGTCGACTACCCACCGGGCCCGCTCACCCTCGAAGAACTCGCCGACGGCCTGGTCGCGATCCTCGATGCCGAGCGCATCGACACCGCCGACGTCGTCGGGCAGTCCGCCGGGGGCATGCTCGCCGAGATACTGTCCCAACGCGCGCCCACCCGGGTTCGCTCACTGGCTCTCACCGGCACCGGTCTCTACGGCCCCGAAGACCTCGACCGACTGCGCGCGGCCGTCGAACGCACCCGTGACACCCCGTGGGAAGACACCCTCGACGTGATCGCCACATCACTGCGCAACACCTGGAAAGACGCCGCCGACGCCGAGTTCTGGATCGGTCGCGTCGATGCCGCCGCCCGTGCCGGCGGCCACGACGGCTCGATCAACTCCTACCGGCGCCTGCTCGACGCCGCCGAACGACTCGACCGATGGCACGCCGCAACCCCCTGGGCCGGACCGGTCCTGATCATCCGCGCCGACGACGACCCCCTCATCACCCCAGCCCACACCCGACGGCTACGAGACCTACACCCCGACGCCGAATACCGGACCTTCCCCGACGGGGGACACTCCCTGCTGCTCACCCGTCCCGACGACTACATCGCCACCGTCACCGAGTTCCTCGGCCGTGCTCACCCGGACGGCGAACCGAGGGAAGCGGCGCGCTCGACCTGACATGAGCGATCCCCGACGGGCAGGGCAGGATCCACTTCCCGCGATGCGATGTGGAGCCGCGCAGTCGCCCTCGACCGGCTCGTCACGGCCGACGGCGGCGCGCAGGACTCGTTTGACTGAACCGCAACATCACGGCGTGGCCGCCACACGATCGACAGATGCCGCGCCATTACATCCGCGGACCCCAATCCTGCTCCATCGCAGCACCATTGGCCGAGAGCCAGGCCAATGGGTCGATCTTGTATCCCTCGGTGTCCCAGATCTCCAGATGCAGATGCGGTCCGGTGGACTGGCCGCGATTGCCCACCGACGCGATCACGTCGCCGGCGTCGACCCGATCTCCGACCGCGACGTTGTAGTCGTTGATGTGGCCGTAGACCGCGGTGGTTCCGTCATCCTGCGCGACCCGCACCCACAGCCCGAATCCAGCGGCCGGCCCGGCTTCGATCACGGTTCCACCCAACGCCGAACGGATCGGGGTCCCGATGGTGTCGGCGATGTCGACACCGTTGTGGAACGCGCCCCACCGGGTGCCGTACGACGAGCTGATCTGTCCACCAACGGGAACCACCGCTGTCGGCCTGGACAGAGCGGGCGGCGCCAAGGCGCCGTTCTGCTGCATCTCGTTCCATGCCTGTTCCAACTGGGCAACGGCCTGCTCCGCCTGTCGCAGCGGCGCGGCGACTTCCGCGGGAAGGTCGACCAGGCCGAACGGCGCGACCGCGGCATCCTGTGATTCGGTGACCGGCGCGGCGTACGCTGCGGCGGGCGCCACCTGTCCGGCGACTCCCGCCAGGGCGCCGGCCGCCACGGCCGACCCCGCTATCGCGCGGACCCGGCCCGACCCGGACTCCCTGCGATGTGAAGGCCCACTGGGTAGCTCGGCGGTGCCCGAACCCAGCAGCTGACGTGCGGGGATGGAGCCGACATGTGGTCGGTGAAGCGACATTTCGTCCTCGACTTCTATTCGAACCGATCCTCCCGGGCGACGCCGGCGAGGTGGTCACGACAAGTTCTGAGATGGTCGGACACCCGGTTCGCGGATCCGCACGAACCGGTTCGTGTTGCTCATCCTGCGTCGATCACCGCCACGCCCTGCCCCGAGCACGCTTGCTTCGCCCGAGCGGCGCGAAAGGGCCGACCGTGTGTCGAGCGCGACGAGCTCGCGACCGTTCGTCGACATCCCGGATGCGCCAACTGAGCTCCTCAACGACCGCGGGCATCATCACCCGCTCCGAAAAACTACGATACATAGTTACATGTCGTCGTTCGGTTGTCATCAGAAGCTGCGCGATCATGAGGCGGCCGCCCGTGTAGTCGTGCCGTCGGAACCGAGACCCTCCGGACGACATCGCGCACACCGCCGCTGCCCCCTCATCCGCCGGCCCATCCGAGAGCGAAGGGTGCTCGGCAACGTCACCGCAACCTGTCGGTGCCCGAACCTAGACTGAGCGCAAACGCGGGACCGACGAAAGGTTACGCCCTTGACTGAGCAGCGTGTCCGAGCTGCCAGGCTCGCTTCAGAACTCGGGGCAGACCCCGTGCAACTGCTGGGATTGATGCACGATCTGGGCATCGCCGCGGCGAACGGCAACTCGGGGCTTACCCCCAGGGACGCCGCAACTGTGCGCGAGTGGTTCGCGAATGAACGTCGACGCATGAGCGAAGATCGTGCCGCGCAGATACGTCGTGAAAACGCGACGATCCTCGACGCCTACCGCGACACGCAAGCCCCACGCCAGCGGAACGGCCCACCCGGACCGAAATTCGCGTGTGCGTGCTGTGGGCGCAACGTGGGGTGGGCACCCTCGACGCTGCTCGAACTCGAAGCCGACCTGTACTGCCCACTGTGCGATTCACACTACGAACAGCCCGACGAGCCTGCCGAGCGCGAGCTCGAACGCCTGCGGGCACACGACGCCGACCTGCGATCGTATGCGCGCAGGGCATGGTTGGCCCAGAACGCCTACCGCGACAGAATGAAAGCCGCCTACCGCTCCCGCGACACGTGGCGCGCAACCTTCGCCGAGGTCGTCCTGCCCCACGAACCCGACGACGACGAAATCTGCCGCGCATGCCGCAAGCCGTCGCCCTGCCCGGTGTGGACCACCCTCGAAGAAGCCAACCTCGGCATCTACCGTGACATGGAGAACCTCGCCACCCTCGACGAGGACGAACGTGAGGAAGTCCTGCATCCGGAACGGATCAACGACAGCGACTTCGAGCCCCTGCCTTGGTAGACGAATCCGGCGGGCCGAATCATTCGATTCGATCAGGGCCGATCAAGGGACAATGTATGGCCGCGCCGACGCTTCGACCGGCGGCTGCACCGGAATCGGCATGTCGGACTGACTGGATGGCTACGGCGGGCGGTCATGTCGATACGTCTCGAAGTAGCGATGACGGCCGTGTCGCGGGCGTTCGTCGAGTTTCTTGGAGCCGAACTGTCTGGCTCGCTGCGGCCACGGCACGGTGAAACGTGTTCGGGGGTCCGCACCGGATGCGCCTACAACGATGTCCGCGTCTGGTCCGATCGAGCCGCCAGGTAGGCCGCCCAACTACTCTGCGCGAATTGCGCCCACTTGTGAGCTGTCTGCGGGGCGAGTCCGTAGAGATCGCTGATCACGGCTGGTTCCAGGTCCAGGATGTTGGCGATCATCGCCGAGTTGCGGGCGGCTCGCGTGGGCAGCCCGAACTTGCTCAGCTCCCGGCCCAGGCTGGTGGTGTTGCGCGGTCTGCTGGACGGCCTGCCCGGAAAGAGATAGGCGGGTCTGGCGGGATGCCTCTCTGTGAGATCGGAGTCGGGATCGGAGGCCCCGATGAAATCCTCGATCAGTGCGGCCAGCGACGGCGGCAAGATCACCGGATGTCGGTCGATGACCAGGTAGGCGTGGGTATCGTCGCGGTGGAATCGGTCGGTGGTCAGTTCGACGATCCGTGCTACGGGCAGCGCGTATAGCCTGACCAGCGTGCCGATGATCCGGACGTGCGGCGGCAGTGTCACGTCGGTCAGGCAACGCCGCAACTGTTCGATGTGATCGATTTCGTCCTGGAACTTTAGTGGGAGAGCGTCTTTCGGATGCGGAATATCGATGCCGGTGATCAAGCGACGCGCACGCATCCAGGACAGGAAGGTGGCAACAGCCTTCGGGTTGGACGGGCGGGTGTCGAAGTAGGTGTCGATGTGGCGCTGACCCAGGTCGGTGAGTGCGATGCCGCTGTTGTCGAGCCAGTGCAGAAAGGCGATGGCGCAACGGATTCGTTGCCGGTTCGAGGCGTCGGCACCAGGGCGGAACGGCCCCCGAGCTGCTCGTTGGCGGGCACGCCGGATGATGTGCCATTCAGCGTAGGAGCGTACAACGGGCTGGTGGTGGGATGCGAGCGTGGGAATGGTGCGGTTCACCCACAGTTGCAGCTGCGCCAAGGGCTCATTGCGAGGTGGGAGCATGGTCGCGGAGACCAGTGCGGCGCGGATGTGGTGGGTTCGCCCGTTCTGCGGGAGGGCGTCGAGCGCTTCGTGGGTGATCTTGTCGCTGTCTCGGGCGAGCGCGGCGAGCAGACCCAGTGACTCTTCGCTGCGGAGCCAGTGCTGCACACTGGCCGAACTGACCGCGCCGAGGATGTCGAACAACGATCGCAGCTGTGTGTCCCGAACTGCGCCACCACCGAGCAGTGCGGTGATCTTCGCGATCACCAGGCATCGGTAGCATCGGCGGTCACGGAATCCCGGACCTTCCTCACCGCAAGTGATGCAGGTGAAGTCCAGATCGACCCCCGCGCATCGCGTGCATACCCTGCGCCCGGATGCGTTGATACACACGAGGATACGTGGCTGCCCGCAGTCGGCGCAGGCGCTTGGACGCGCCAGGCCCGTACGGTAGCAGCGTTGGCAGACCGGTCCCAACGGCCACACGGCGTTGACATGTGCGCTCCTGTCGCAGATCGCGCAGGGCCGCGGTGTCTTCGGGTAGCAGGTGGTGCAGTAGAACTGGCCATCGCTGTACCCAGCGCCGGCCCGGCGGCGACCACATCGAGCGCAGTCGTCGACTCTCCGCGCGCACCCTTCACACATATCGGGGCGCCCGTCATCGCCGCGGCGTTTGATCGCGCGTATCTGCCCACAGATTCCACACAGCCGTCGGGGCGACCTCTCGTGACACCGGCGACAGCTCGGCCCCTTCGGGGTGTTCGCGCACACCACCCGGATCTGTCCGCAGTGCGCGCACGGTTTCATCGGCCGGGGACGGCACCTGCGGCACAGAGGTCCCCCGTCCGGGGCGCGGCCGACGATCGGCCCGATCCTCGCGCAGTGCGCGCACGGCAGCTGTCGGGCCGGATCGCGGCGATAGCACGTTCGGCAGATCGGTCCATCCTCTCGGTGGGCCACGATCCTCGCGGACTTCCCGCATCGCCCGCACGGCCGACGATTGTCCCTTTCCATGCATCGCTCACAGCAACGGCCCTCTGCGGTCCGGCGTTTGAGAGTCTTGTCGGTGCGTCCGCAGCGAGCGCATCCGAGCAGCACGACATGGTCGCCGAACCCGTTGTCGGTGAGTAGATTCGACAGTGTCGGCAACGACAGTGGACAGTCCGTCGACGGCGCGGTGAACGCATCAGGACACTCAGTCAGGTGCTCGCTCAACAAGCGCGCGCCGCCGGACTCCCAAGCGCGCGCCCGCCGCAACAGATGCTCGGCCTCCTCGGCGCCCAGTTCGGGTCCCGCCACTGCTGACAACGTCGCGATCAAGCGGCCGCGGATCTCGGAAAGGTCTTCACGACGAGACGGTCCGGGCCTCACTGGGCTCCGGGCCTTCGGATCACACTGCGACGCGGCTGGACCGGACCCGAATCGAGTTCGTCGGTTGCGGTCTTACGGATCTGGGCGTTGACCACCTCGGGCACGATCAGGTCGTTGGGTGTGCAGTCCAGGATGTCGCACAGCGCTACCAGGACATCCATGCTCAACCGTTGAGGCGGCTGGGTGACCAGTCGATAGACCTGTTCCCGGGACAGGACGATCCCGCGTTCGGCGAGCAGTGGAACGAGGTTCGAGGTCTGGAACATCTGCGCATCGGCCATCAGATCCCGCAGTCTCCACTGGTAGCCCATCTTCTTGTTCATACCGGCACATCCCACTGGACGCCGAGTCGGCCCTTCAACGAGGCCGCCAACATCTGGTTGCGGAACTCGTTCGACACCCCGGTGTAGATCGCGGTCGTCGCAGCATGCGAATGTCCGACCTGCTCCTGGCAGAACTGTGCGGGGTAGCCGAATTCGGTCCAATGCGTAACTGCCGAATGGCGCAAGCAGTGGACATCGAGGTGCTCGTCCAAGCCCGCGTCGCGCTTGGCCGCTACGAACGCCTCATTGATCGAGCGTGGCTGCAACCGCCCAACGCGTTCGGTGACCCACAGCGCGGGGTGTCGACCTGGAGAGAATCGCGGTCGCAATTCGGTCAGCCACTGATCGAACACCTCGACGATCCAGTCCATCTCCGGCACCAGCAACACCGATCGTCGTTTCGGCGGTGATCCCTTCGATGACTTGCCGTAGCGCACCATCACACTGCCATACCTGCCGAACTGGGCCATCTTCGGATTGCGCCGCAGATCAACGAGATCCAGCATCGACGCCTCGGTCCGGCGAAGCCCGAACGCGTACACCGTTTTCAGCACCGCGGCATCGCGAGCAGCGCCCAGCCCGCCCTTCACACCCCTGCTCGCAATTTTGCTCGGACGAGCGTCGGCAGCGTCGAACAACGCTTGGACCTCGTCGTATGCCAACGGCCGTCGCCGCGGATCGCCCTCGTACTCCACCCGGTGCACGATCGAGTTGCCGTCATGAAAGATCAGTTGCGGTACATCACCGAAACGCTCCTCACACGCCGTAGCCCACTCATAGCGCGGATCGAGCAGGAACTCCAAAAACAGGTTGATGACGACCTCATACCCGCGCGCGGTCGACAACGCCCGCGGAGGATCGAGACCGCGCAGATGATCAATGAACGCCTCACCCTCCGCTGGTGTCCACTGCCACGGATACAGGCCAGTGAACTCCACCACGCGATGGATGAGCCGTAGCCGGCGATCCACCGTCTCGATGCCGAGGAAGCGGGCGGACTGCTGCCGCCGCCAACCCTCCAACATCGCTGCCAGAATCGCAGGCTCAGGATCGAGATGAACAACGTTGTCCGCCAAAACAAGTCGCGCGGACCCTGGAAGCGGGACGATCACCCATCTGTTGTATCAGATGCATCAATGATGCGTAGCTGATTTGCTGCTGTTTGCCATATAAGTCCGGCCTGCGATGCAAATGCGCTACAGTCTTCCAGCCTGCACTGACCTCTGGTCGGCCGAAATGTCGAATGTTGCATCGGATGCAATACCACCTGTTTTTCGCGATACTGCACGGAGCCGACCAGCGTTGGGGCCACCCACCGCACCCGCCCGCCCTGGCCGCGCGAGACGTTCCCGCCGCGAAGCGGGCTGCGGTCGGACCGGATCCGGGTGAGTTCGTCGTACAGGGCTCGGCGGGCGGCATCGGTGAATCCGGTGCCGACCTGACCGAGCAGGACCAACGCGCCCTCGGCGTCGTGGGCGGCCAGCACCAGTGACCCCACCCGACCAGCGGGGCCGGTGGCCGGGATCCAACCGACCACGATCGCCTCGCCGTGCTGTCTCAGGACGGTCTTGATCCAGTGTCGGGACCGCACCCCCGGGCGGTATATCGAGTCCAGGCGTTTACTGACGATGCCCTCGAGGTGATGGTCCGCGGCGACGGTCAACAACTGCGATGCCGGGATCGCCGTCCACGACGGCGGAGTCCGTACCCCCGGGCCCGACAACGACAGATCTTCCAGGACCGCGCGGCGACGACGATAGGGCAACGCCGTCACCGACTCGGTGCCGGTGTGCAGCACGTCGAAGACGAAGACCTGCACGGGCACGGTCGCCCGAATACTGAGGGAGGGCTTGGTTCGGCCCATCCGCTGCTGCAATCGGCGGAACGACGGGACACCGGTCTCGGGTGTCGGCGCGACAATCTCTCCGTCGAGGATCATTCCGTCGGTGTGGACAAGGGCGGACAGTCCGTCGGTGAGTTCCGGGAACGATCCGGTCACCTCGGCCAGGGTCCGGCTGAACAACCGCCACCGGCCATGATGGCGGTGAGCGATCACGCGCATGCCGTCGTACTTCATCTCGACCGCCCAGACACGCGGATCATCGGGCGGCCGACCCGCGGTCGCCAGCATCGGAGCCGGCAGCGCCACCCATTCAGCATACGGACAGCTACCGAACTGACTGGGTCGGGCGAGCAGTCACAGCGTCCCGTGGTCGCGATAGAAGCAGAGCTTCCCGCTCAGGTGTCTGCGGGCGGTGGTGAGGGTGATCGGGTGATGGCCGCGGTGGTAGCCCTGAGCCGAAGCGTGGAACAGTCGGTAGGAGCCAGTGTCTCGGGTGTGCCAGGTCACTCGCAGCGCGGTGTCGATCTCGCAGCCGGGCGGGGACCATTTCGCGGTGAAGGTGACGAAGGGGGCACCGGAGTTGTCGACCCCGTGCACGACGCTGTAGGCGCGGCGATGCGAGTGGGCGAGGTCGATCAACTCCGCCATCGACCGCGGCGGCGCGAACGGCGCCGGATCGGTGGCGACGTGTAGACGCGCTGTTTCCGCGGCGATCAACTCGACCTCGGTGGACAGACTCTCGGCTACCCGCACACCCCCGCCGCGGAAACGCACTGCAAACCAGGGGCGCAGATCCAGTCCCAATTCGACGGTCACACACGAGACCACGCGTGCCCCGGCGAGCCCGGACACGTCACGAATCCGGTCGCCGGTCCGCAGGTCGCGCACGGCGACCGACCGTGTCGCGGTCGCGGGCGAAGACTGGGACGAGTGCTGGGCGACGTCGGCACGGTCGCGTGGGTCGGTGTGCATCGCTACGGCCTTTCTCTGACAGGAACGTCGGTCTGGTTGACCGAGGGTGGTTACGGACGGCGTGTGAAGTGCCGCACCACCTCAAGGCGTGTGCGAACATATGTTCGATGATTGGAGGTTGGTGTGGGCGCTCGGGATGGTGCGGATACCCCGACCGGTGACCTGCGGGACCGGCAACTTGAGGCGTTGAGGGCGCGGATCTTGGAGATGTCGCCCGGATCGCCCGCGACCGCAGCCCGATCCGCCGACCGCCACGCTCGTGGCGTGGACGATGTTCTACCGGTGCTCGAAGGTTTGGCGGCGGTCCTACCCGACAGCGGTTTGCGGCGGGGCACGATCATCAGTTGCACCCGCGGTTCGCTGCTGCTGGCGCTGCTGGCAGGGGCAACCGCCGCAGGGAAATGGGCGGCAGTCGTAGGAAATCCGCAGATCGGTCTACTTGCCCTGCACGAAATGGGTGGTCGGCTGGACAGGTTGGCGCACATTGCAGACCCCGGTCCAGACGCGTTGGCCGTTGTCGCGGTGTTACTGGACGGAATCGACGTCATAGTCCTCGATCACCCGGGATGTGGGCCGGCATCCCGAACCCGGGCGATGGCGGCGCGAGTCCGAAGTCAGTCCGCAGTGTTAATCATCACCGAGTCGGGTTGGCTCAGACCGGACGTCCGGATCGAGGCGCGGCCATCTGGCTACGTCGGACTCGGAACCGGGTGGGGGTGTGTGAACGCAATCAGTTTTGACCTGCGCGTCTCCGAACGGGGAGGGCGTCCGCGTGTGGGCAGCGTCACTTTGTCCAAGAGTGAAGCAGGGACCCGGTGGCGGCGATCCTCGGGTGCGGCCGACGGCGGAGAGTCAGATGTCCGACGGCGGACCGGCTGAACAGTAGTTTTCGGTCTCGTGTTCGGCTCACCGGCGACGGTGTCTGTAGGGATGTAGGTTGCGCCACATCGTCGTGTTGGCAACAGATTTCACGCCTAGGGTGTAAGCGTGGAATAGGTTGACCGGTTCGGCGGCAAGCAGGAGTGGTTGTGACCGTTGCATTTTCATGCCCATCGTGGTGCGTCGACCACAACGATGGGGCCGTGGTCTCGTCAGACGGCTGTTGCCTACATTTCGGTCCGGAACGGTGCGTTGACCTCGGTGGCCCGAACTGGTCGGATCGTCCACGTCGGATAGGGATGCGTGTACTCGCACAAGACCGTAGAAACAGTCGTGACTATCGCATCGCCATCACCGATCCTGCCGGTGCCGCGATCGAACTGACACGAGGGACGGTGTACAGGCTGGCGCATCTGCTGCTTCGGGCCGCCGATCTGCGGTTGGCGCCGGTGAGGCAGGGGTGTCCGACCTGGTGTTCGGGGCACGGTGACCTACGCGCCGGGGAAGAGGCGAGAATAGTCGAACACCATGGACCGTTGATGGTGGTTCGGCAGTCAGGAGGACATGAGTTCCCGAAGGCGATCGAACTTCGTTTGAACAGGTATGACCATCAGGAAGGTGGAGCTGCCCTTCTCCTGGAGCTTTTCATGTCCGACTGTGATCCCGGCATCGAATTGAGCGGGGCACAGGCGTGCAAGTTCGCGGCGCATCTTCTCAATAGTCTCGATGAAATCGACGCCGCTTGATCAGTGGTTTCCCAGCGAGCCGAGCGCGCTCGGTCTGCTCGGTGGAAGGCGCACCGCCGGTGATGGTTAGGCATCGTGCTGCTCATTGTGGCGGCCCATCGCTCCTGGTCGCGGGGTTAAGGAGTCGTAGTGCTTACTCTGAGCGGCTCGAGCTGAGCTGAGGTTCCTGAGCGTACGACGGTACAGCGATGCGTGACCTGGCGTAGGATCAACTTGGGCGAATCAGTAACTGGGCGATCGTGGAGGTCGCTATGCCGATGCGTCAGCAACGGTCCCCTGAATTGGTCGAGCGGTTGGAGCGCTCGCGCGAACGTCGGAGAGCTCGTCGAGCCGCAGAGCGAGAGCGTGAGCAGATTGTCACCGACGCCGTCCGGAGATATCTGGAGAACTGGGAGGCGGTCGGCGCCTGTGAGCGGAAGCGGGACGCGGAGACCGCTGACCTCCGTAGCCGAATCGAGGCTATCGAGGCTAGGGCTGCACGACGGATAGCCGAGTTGCGTATGGCCCAAGGCGCTGCCGCCCTCTTGATTCGGGAACAGGGCCAATCCGACGACGATATTGCTGACCTGCTCGAACTGACCGTCAAGCAGGTTCGTCAGTTGATCGGATTCGTCCGTGCGGGTGCTGAGGAATCTGCCGGGAACACTGGCGAAGCCGCAAACAGCAGCATCACGGGGAGTTCACCCGGGCGTGCGGCGGACGGCGGTTCTCCTCGACAGATCAACGTCGGTCCGGCTATTGGCGACCGGACCGACGACTGATTTCGGCTCACAGATGAGCGTAGCCACCCACATTCCACACCAGTGAACGGAAGACGCCCGGCGCGAGCGCCTCCCGAGCGGGCAGCGTAGGTCTCGGAGCGACAGGCCAGTGGACCGTGCCACAACGATGGCAGTAGAACGCGGTCTGCCAAGCAGAGTGGGCGTCCGCGCGTCCGCGCACGACGACAGCGTTGCGCTTTCGGCGTTGACCGGCGGATTGCAACGTCGCCGCCCCAGGGATGGAGAGAAACCACACGAGCAGCAGCACGAACAGCACGCCGCCCGGCGCGCTGCGCGCATCGAGGTCGCCGAATATGAGCACCGCGACCATCCCGATTGCGACGAAAACCGCAGGAATGCTCCACAATATGCCGCGTCTGGTAAGTCGGTCGACGGGCAGCAGGGCTGGTGCGGGGGCCAGGCTCGCGGCGAGAGCGGTCGTGTGCGTCCGGTCGATCGTGGTGGTGCCGAACACCGGAATCACGCCACCGGCGGTTATGCCGAAGCCGGAGTAAGTTTGCGATCCCGAGCTCGCGGTGATCCCGGCGTGGTAGAGGCCGGGCACCGATTGCAGCGCGTCGACGCGGCCGCACCGCGGACAAGTGATGTCTGGGTACATCAGGGTTTCCCTATCCGGCGCCGACGTGTGCCAGCGGTGATCAGTGGTTGTCATGGAAGCCTGCTATCCCTTCGCAATCATTGAATCTCGTTGTGGCCGAATTGTCGAGAGGTCTTCGGTCCCGATGACGACCTCACTGGACAACTCCGAGCTCTCGCCGCCGGATCCGGCGACGGTTTCGGGATCGTCGGTGTCGAGTTCGGCGGCGTCGCTGAGGATGCGGCTGATGGTCGATCGGCTCCTGTTCAATTCCTGGGAGATTCGGGTGGCGTTCCAGCCATCGCGGTGATGGTGTACCAAGGCGCGGGCGACGATCTCAGGATCGCGTCGCCGGCCCGGATCGCGTGCGCACAGCAGCGCCGCGATCTGCTCGAAATCCTCCTGCTCCGACGCGCGGTGAAGGATTCGCCTCTCGCCGTACAGGGAAGCGGTCGGCCCCCGTTGCGGTTCGCCGGAACGTGTGCACACCGACCGATCGACCATGCCGGTGACCGGATCATGGTCGGAGCTGTCGGGCAGTGTGGCGACTGGTGCGCGCGAGGTACTGGGGTGGGTGCGCACGTCGTTACCCGCGGCGTGAGCCAGGGCGAGCAACGCGACAGTGGACTGCGCCATCGATCCTTCGATGATCAGCGGCCACAACCATGCCTCGCCTCGCGGGACGCCGGCCGTGATCGCCAGCGCCCGCAAGGCGGTGAACGACAGCCAGAACGCCCCGGCGGCGATCAGCGCGGTCATGGTCGCAGCGATCCAGTGCGTCGCCCGTGTGCTGACGTGCGCACGGGCCAACACCGATACCCCGTGCACTGCGGCCAGCAACGCCAAGGGAGGGATGACCGCAACAGACGCGGCGACGAGCGGCAACGCGGTCTCGTGCAGCAGCGCCTGGGTGGCGTTGCCGGTGATGGATACCACGGCTGCGGCTCCGAGCACGCTCCAGAAGAAGACGTGCGCACGTGGTTTCGTCGGGAGCGGATCCGGCTGTGATGTGTGCACGGTCGGTGGGGCCGCGGTGGACGTCGAGTCGGTCATGGGAGTCCTTCGGAACGGAGCGGTCACGGAACCAGGGATTGGTGCACACGCGGCCGGTAGGCGGGTGCCAACGGGTGCGGTTCGTTCGTGAGTGTCGCCAACGCCAATGCCACCTCGTGCAGATCGGCCTTGACGTAGGTAGCGGTGGTGCCCGTGTTCTTGCTGCGATGTCCCGCGTACTCGCGGGCCACGGCATAGCTGAAGGTGCGCTCGACCCATGTGAGAGTGGTGTGTCGCAGCCAATGCGCGGTGACCCCTTGAGTGGCGACCCAGGCCAGATCCTCGCCGATGCGGTACCAGAGGTAGTCGTAGCGCCGCCTGGTGATCGCTCTGCGACTGCGGTAACGCAGCAACTGCTCGGATCGTGCGCTGCCTCGTTCGGCGGCATGGGCGAGCAGATGGCGCATCAACGTCGGAGAGACCGGTTGCCATCGGTCGGTGCCGTCCTTCTCGCGCAGATAGACCAGGCACTGGTCCGGGTCGAGGTCATGCGGACGCAACGCCAGCGCGCCACTGCGGCGGCAGGCGGTCTCGATGTGCAACCGCAGAACGAGCGTGTCGAGTTCGGGATCGTTGCCGCCAGCGGCGGCTACGGCGCAGATGGCGGCCAACCGCGGAGACGGGATGGCGAAGCGGTTGGAGGGACGGCGGTTCGGCATCACCAGTCCGCGAGCGGGATTGTCCGCGCGCCGGATCCAGCCGTGCGCCTCGGCGTAGCGATATACGCACCGGCAGGCGCTGATGAAGTGCTCGACAGCGGAGCCGCCGCCGCGGGAGGCGCGGTCGACGCGAGCCTTCGCCTGGATCTTGCGGGCCAGACCTTCCAGTTGGGGTTGTGTCAGTTCGTCCAGGCGGTGATCCGCGTAGGCGCTGAGCAGGTGTTCGAAATGAGTGTTGTAGGTCCGGAGCGTGCCCTGCTTCAACTGTTTTCGGACTTCCGGGATCACCTGCGCGAACGTCGGCACCTCGACGGTAGGGCTGAACAGGTCGGACGCGGAGATGCCCATCTGGCTCAACAGCAGTCGCGCCGCGGCCACGGTCTGCGCGTCGGCGTGTGGGGAAGGCGGAGTCGTCACGGCCGTCCCGCTTCCAACGCATCCAGGTTGGCCGCGAACAACTCGTCCAGTGTCGCCTGGGGATACAGCAACAGCTGTCCGGTCTGGCGATGGCCGACGAGGAGGACACGATCCCCGACGAGTAGGCCGACCCGTCGCCGCAGTCGGAACGGGACACGAAGGTGGCCGTGCGGGGTCGGGGCCGCGCATGCCTCCGAAGACGGTATCGCACGGAGAACATCGCCGTTGGCGTACGTCAGATCCAGCCTCGTTCCCGGCTGCCAACCCAGGGCGTCTACGACGCTCCGCACGGTGATCCGGCCGCCGTCGCCGACAACGGACAATCCGTACAGGAACTCGCCTCTGCGGGGACGGACCACGCGGTTCGTGACCAGCGGTTTCGAAACCCGTTCTCGTGACATGGAGACCGGCGGGACGATCGCCGCGATCATCGCGCCGAACTTTCGCCAGCAAACTTCGGGAAGGGGTGACAAGTGCCTGAAAGTCGCACAAATGTCATGTTAAGATGCAGGTCAGAGCATGTTTCCACTGAAAGCCTCCGTGGGTGCGAGTGCACTCTGACACGTGGCTGGGAAATCGGACACAAGTGACATGATCTTGTGCGCGAGAGGGGACTCCGGGACACGGAATACCGCCTGTTCAGGGGCTTTTCTTGGCAGAAATGCCAACTTCTCCCGGCACCTGCGTCCCCGTTTCGGCGTACGGAGCGGCCATAGAGTGGCGCGGTCGAGGATCGGTCAAGACGTCATGCCGGCCGGTCGCGGAGGTCGACGCGGTGGGAGTGTTGGTCGGGGCTGAGGACGTCGAAGACGGTGGCGGTGGAGTCCGATGCCCGCAACAGTTCGTCGGCGACGAGCGCGGCCGAGGTGGGGTCGTGGGCGTCGACGTCGATCTGCCAGACGACTCGGTACTCGGTCATGGCGGCTCCTCGGTGGTCGGGCGGTGGGGTTCCGGGCGTTGGGTGGCGGGCCGGCCGCGTGTCGCTCGCGGTGGCTCGGATCGTTCCCTCGTCGATGGAGATCGGGCTGAGGGGTGGCGTATCGGGGCCGGATGATGTTGTATGAGAGTGGGCGAATCAGCTGCTGAGCGTTACGAAAGTAGATGCTCATGCACCAGAACGCTGCCGCGCGCGCTCTCGCCTCCCCTCCAACCCGACGGTGCCCGCTGCCGATTTCCCAGATCTCGGTGGCTTGGGTCCCGAACGTCGAAATCAGTCTCACGCGGGAGCCCGATTCGTTCCTGGAGCGCGACTCGACGTCGCTGAACTCGCCCGGACCCGCGTCGTGGGGTGTGGTGGGCGTCGATGGTGGGGTCCGGTCGTGACGGGCGAGCCTCAGATGCCGGAGGATTCGGATGTTTCGGGCATCGGTGGGGCGGAGGATATCGTGGTCGTGCCGCCGGCGGAGTTGCCCCTGCTCGATGTCTACGCCGCCGAGGCGCTGCTGAAACTCGTTCTACGCCAGGCACGTCGGTCTGCCCTCCTCGGTGATGCCGCGGGTGAGCAGCCCGATCCCGGTCCGCCCGCGGGCGGGCGTTGCGACTGAGGTGTCGCTGATGGTGGTCGCCGGTCGCCGATTGTGACCGCGGCGTCGAATTCCATTCTTTCCCTTCCGTTCTCGGTGTTGTAGGAGGCTCGGGTGATTCGGTTCGCTTTTCTGGGTCGGGTGTCGACCGAGGATCATCAGGATCCGCAGGCGTCACGCAATTGGCAGGTGGGGCGGGCGCAGGCGTTGATCGAGGGGCACGGGGTGATCGTGGAGTCGTTCTTCGACGTGGGGCAGTCCCGGTCGATTCCGTGGCGTCGGCGCCCGGAGGCGTCGCGGTTGTTGGAGCGGTTACGCGATCCCGATCGCGGGTTCGAGGCGGTGGTGATCGGGGAGCCCCAACGCGCGTTCTACGGAAACCAGTTCGGGTTGACGTTCCCGGTGTTCACCCATTTCGGTGTCCAGTTGTGGGTGCCGGAGGTCAGTGGTCCGATCGATCCGGAGTCCGAGGCCCACGATCTGATCATGTCGGTGTTCGGGGGGATGTCGAAGGGGGAGCGCAACCGGATCAAGATCCGGGTGAGGGCGGCGATGGCGGCCCAGTCGCAGGTGGAGGGCCGGTATCTGGGCGGGCGGCCACCGTACGGGTACAGGTTGGTCGACGCGGGTCCGCATCCGCATCCGGGCAAGGCCGCCGACGGTAAAAGGCTGCGCAAGCTGGAGGCCGATCCGGTGACCGCGCCGGTGGTGCGCAGGATCTTTCGTGAGTATCTGATGGGGTTCGGGATCTTCGCGATCGCCCAACGCCTGACCGCCGAAGGGATCGCCTGCCCCTCGGCCCACGATCACGCCCGTAACCGTCATCGGGAAGGGGTGGCGTGGTCCAAGAGCGCGGTCCGCGCGATCCTGACCAATCCCCGCTACACCGGTTTCGCGGTGTGGAACAAGCAGCGCAAGCAGGAGAGCCTGATCGATGTCGAGGACGTCGCGTTGGGCAACCAGACCCGGTTGACGTGGAACAAGCACTCGGAGTGGGTGTTCTCGGAGCGTCCCGCGCACGAGGCGTTGGTGTCGGTGGCCGAGTTCGAGCGCGCCAACGCCCGCAGGGCCACCCGGAACGCGAAGTCGACGGGGCGGGTGGTGACCGCGCGCACGCGCCATCCCTACGCGTTCAAGGGCTTGTTGATCCACCGGGCGTGTGGGCGCCGGATGCAGGGCAACTGGAATCACGACCGCCCGCACTACCGGTGCCGCTATCCCAACGAGTACGCCCTGGCCAACGACCTCGACCACCCCAAATCGGTGTATCTACGCGAGGATCAGTTGGTCGAGCCGTTGGACGCGTGGTTGGCCGAGGTGTTCCACCCAGACCGGTTGAGGCACTCGTTGAGCCGGCTCGAACAGGTCCACACCGACACCTCGCCCGTAGTGCCGGGCCTGCGTGTCGAGTTGGCTCATATCGAGAAGGTGTTGGCCGGGCATCGCGCGGCGCTGGAAGCGGGCGCGGATCCGCAGATCGTGGCCGAATGGATCAGTGAGACCGCCGCGCAACGCAGTCGACTACGCACCGAACTCGCCGCATTGGAGAAGGGCTACGCCGACCGGGCGTACCTGAGCAAGGCCCAGATCGCCGAACTGATCGACGGCCTCGGCGGCTGGATCACCGTGCTGCGCCGCGCGGAGCCGGGAGAGAAGTTGGAGGTGTATCGGCGGTTGGGCCTCAAACTCACCTTCGACCACGTCACACGGACAGTCGTGGCTGAAACCAAGCCACAACCGCCCGTGGGCGTAGTGGTCGTGTCCGGAGGGGGACTTGAACCCCCACGCCCGATAAAGGGCACTAGCACCTCAAGCTAGCGCGTCTGCCATTCCGCCACCCGGACAGGTGGAGCGCCACCGCGTGGTCGGTGGTGCTCAGCAAGGTTATCGGATGTGTCTGCGGGGACCAAATCGCGGTCCGACGTGCCGGTACCGGGGAGGGGCCAGGGGAGGGGAGGGCCGGATTGGGTGGGTGGTCGTGGGGTAGTCGGCCGGGAAGGGGGCGAGCGGAAGGAGAGCGTATGAGCACCGAACTCCAGGGGCGTCGGGTCGCGATCCTGGCGGCCGACGGGGTCGAGGAAGTCGAGTTCGTGCAGCCGCGGGACGCGGTGGTGGACGCCGGTGGGCGCACGGAGTTGTTGTCTATCGGGGCCGGGAAGATCCAGGCGATGAACCACGACGTGGAGGCGGCCGGGGAGTATGCGGTCGATCGCGTGGTGGGGGAGGCGTCGATCGCGGATTACGACGCGTTGGTGTTGCCCGGCGGGACGACGAATCCGGACAAGTTGCGCCAGGACGCGGCGGCGGTCGGGTTCGTGCGCGATTTCGTCGAATCCGGGAAGCCGGTGGCGGTGATCTGTCATGGGCCGTGGACGTTGGTGGAGGCCGACGTGGTGCGCGGCCGAACGTTGACCTCGTATCCGAGCGTGCGGACCGATATCCGCAACGCGGGCGGCACCGTGGTGGACCGTGAGGTGGTGCGCGACGGGACGTTGATCTCGAGCCGTAACCCGGACGATCTGCCCGCGTTCTGCGCGGCGCTGGTCGAGGTGCTCGCCGAACGTGAACCGGTGGGCGCGGCGAAGTGAGAGTCGTCCGCGTCCCACAGACATGGATCGAGCGACAGAGGAGGTAGCCGTGGTTTCCCGAGATGTGATCGCGCAGCTGCACCAGGACATCACGACCGCCGACAATTCCGGCGATCGTGAGAACGCCGAGCGGTTGCGGGGCGAATTGGCGACCGCGATCCGCGAGGACGCCGAGAACCGTGAACTGCCCGACCTGACCGGGGCCGGTTCGGCCCCGCAGCCGCCCGAATCCGGTTCGGGCGCGGGCTCTTTCGTTCGCCGTGCCGCCGAGGACCTCGGTCCCGGCAGTTACGAGCAGAGCGAGGGGATCGCCACCGACGCACCCGGGTCGGTGCCTCCCGAGGTCCAGGAGCCCCCGGACTGAGGGAGCGTGGAAAGAGGCCGGGCCGCTTGGGCCCGGCCTCTTCACGTGGGGGCGATCAGCGCACGTCGAACCGGTCGTTGTCGACGATCTTGACCCACGCGGCGACGAAGTCGTCCACGAACTTGGCCTCGGCGTCGCGCTGGGCGTAGACCTCGGCGACCGCGCGCAGCACCGAGTGCGAACCGAACACCAGGTCGTTGGCGGTGGCGGTCCACTTGGCCTTGCCGGTGGCCCGGTCGAAGCCCTCGTAGACGTTCTCCGCGGTCTCCGACGCCTTCCATTCGACGCTCTGGTCGAGCAGGTTGACGAAGAAGTCCGTGCTCAGCACGCCCGGACGGTCGGTGAACACGCCGTGCTCGGAGCCGCCGTGGTTGGCGCCGAGGGCACGCAGACCGCCGACGAGCACGGTGAGTTCCGGCGCGGTGACGTCGAGCAGGTAGGCCCGCTCCAGCAGCAGCCGCTCGAGCGGGGCCTTCTCACCGGCGCGCACGTAGTTGCGGAAGCCGTCGGCGCGGGGTTCCAGGACGGCGAACGAGTCGACGTCGGTGCTGTCCTGGTCGGCGTCACCGCGACCGGGGGTGAACGGCACCGTGACCGGGTGGCCCGCGTCGGCGGCGGCCTTCTCGACCGCGGCCGAACCGGCGAGCACGATCAGGTCGGCCAGCGAGATCTTCTTGCCACCGGTCGCGGAGGCGTTGAAGTCCTGCTGGATCCGCTCGAGCACGGGCAGCACCTCGGCGAGGACGGCGGGCTCGTTGATCTCCCAGTCCTTCTGCGGGGCCAGACGCACGCGCGCGCCGTTCGCGCCGCCGCGCTTGTCGGTGCTGCGGAACGATCCGGCCGAGGCCCAGGTGGTCTTGACCAGCTGCGCGACCGACAGGCCCGAGTCGAGGACCTTGGCCTTGAGGGCGGCCACGTCCTCATCGTCGACCAAGGCGTGGTCGGCGGTCGGGACCGGGTCCTGCCACAACTGCGGCTCGGCGACCCACGGGCCGAGGTAGCGGCTGATCGGACCGAGGTCGCGGTGCAGCAGCTTGTACCAGGCTTTGGCGAACGCCTCGGCCAGCTCCTCGGGATGCTCGAGCCAGCGGCTGGTGATCTCCCGGTAGATCGGGTCCTCGCGCAGCGCCAGGTCGGAGGTCAGCATCGTGGGCGTGCGGGCCGGGCCGTCGAACGGGTCGGGGATGGTGCCCTCGCCCGCGCCGTCCTTGGGCTTCCACTGCCAGGCGCCCGCGGGGCTCTTGGTCAGTTCCCACTCGTAGCCGTAGAGGTTCTGCAGGAACCCGTTGCCCCACTTGGTCGGGGTGGAGGTCCAGACGACCTCGAGGCCGCTGGTGATGGCGTCCTTGCCCTTGCCGGTGCCGTAGGCGCTCTTCCAGCCGAGGCCCTGCTGCTCGATCGGGGCGCCCTCGGGTTCGACGCCGACCAGTTCGGGGTTGCCCGCGCCGTGGGTCTTGCCGAAGCTGTGGCCGCCGACGATCAGCGCCGCGGTCTCCTCGTCGTTCATCGCCATGCGGCCGAAGGTGTCGCGGATGTCGCGCGCGGAGGCCACGGGGTCGGGCTGACCGTTGGGGCCTTCGGGGTTGACGTAGATCAGGCCCATCTGGACCGCGCCGAGGGGGTTGGACAGTTCGCGCTCACCGCTGTAGCGCTCGTCGCCCAGCCAGGTGTCCTCGGGGCCCCAGAAGACCTCCTCGGGCTCCCAGGTGTCGGCGCGGCCGAAGCCGAAGCCGAAGGTCTGGAAGCCCATGGACTCGAGCGCGACGTTGCCCGCGTAGACCAGCAGGTCCGCCCAGGAGATCTTGTTGCCGTGCTTCTGCTTGACCGGCCAGAGCAGGCGGCGGGCCTTGTCCAGGTTGGCGTTGTCCGGCCAGCTGTTGAGGGGGGCGAAGCGCTGCTGGCCCTGGCCCGCGCCGCCGCGGCCGTCGTGGATGCGGTAGGTGCCCGCGGCGTGCCAGCTCAGGCGGATGAACAGGCCGCCGTAGTGGCCGTAGTCGGCGGGCCACCAGTCCTGGGAGTTGGTCAGCACGGCGGTGACGTCGGCCTTGAGCTCGTCGAGGTCGAGCTTGGCGAATTCGGCGGGGTAGTCGAAGTCCGCACCGAGCGGGTTCGACTTCGACGTGTGGGCGTGCAGCACCGACACGTCGATCTGCTCCGGCCACCAGTCCTTGTTGGTGCGGGGGCGGTGTTCGGTCTTCGCGGTGGGCGAGGGGATCGCCGGATTCTCGCTCTCGCTGCGGCTTCCGGTGTGGGTGCTGTCGTCCGACACTGTTTTCCTTCCGAACTGGGTGGATGGGCTGTCGATCAGGGCTGTGACACGGGCTGCTGTGTCCGCGCGCAGGCGGGGCACAGCCCCCAGTAGATGACCTCGGCTTCGTCGATCGCGTACCCGTGGTCGTGGGACGCGCTGAGGCACGGAGTCTCGCCGACGGCGCAGTCGACGTCGGTGATGGCTCCGCAGGCTCGGCAGACGAGGTGGTGGTGGTTGTCGCCGACCCGTGACTCGTAGCGAGCCAGCAGGCCGGAGGGCTGGATCCGTCGGAGCAGGCCGACGGCGGTGAGCGCGTTCAACGAGTCGTAGACCGTCTGGTGCGACACGTGGGGCAGGGCTGTGCGCACCGCGCGGATGATCGAGTCCGTGTCGGCGTGCGGGTTGTCGTGCACGGCCCCCAGCACCGCGACCCGCGGGCGGGTCACGCGCAGTGCGGCGTCTCGCAACATCCGCTGGTACTCCGAGGCCGGTGGCACGCCACGAGTCTTATCCCTTTTCTGGAATGAGTCAAGTGAAGTTCGGGCTAAAAATTGTGCCGATTCGATCTATCTCCGCGCGCCGTGAGCTCGTAGTGGCCGACGAAACCGCAGGTGGACAGGGGTGCGTGCGGACACGCGGGAGCCCGCCGCCCAAAAGGGTCGGCGGGCTCCGTGGGTGGTCGGCGGGCGCGGCGAGTCAGGAGCCGAAGAACGGCTCACCCTCGAGCGACTCCGACTTGCGGCCGTCCACGCCCTCGGGCACATCGCCCTCGAGGGTGACCCGGTAGAGCACGCGGTCGTGGTCGAGATGGCCCGCGTCGGGGATAGCCAGGTGCGCGGTGGCGCGGTTGTCCCAGAACGCGACGCTGCCCGGTTGCCAGCGGAAGCGCACCGTGTACTCGGTGCGGGTGGCCTCCTCCCACAGCGCCTCGAGCAGATGCGAGCTCAACCGGGGGCCGAGATCGCGGATGCTCTTGGCTTTGCGGGTGAAACCGGGGCTGACGAACAGCGCGCGCTCACCGGTCTCCGGGTGCACCCGCACCACCGGGTGGAAGGTGCGCAGCGGTTTGTTCGAGATCACCTCGCCGCGCGCACTGCCCCTGGCCGCGCGATTCTCGAACGTGTGCTCCGCGTCGAGGGTGTCGACGAATTCGCGCAGACGCTCGGGCAGATTCTCGTAGGCCGCGACGAGATTGGTCCACGCCGTGTCACCGCCGTACGGGGGCAGGATGTCCGAGCGCAGAATCGAGAACGCGGGCGGATTGACCAGCGCGGTGACGTCGGTGTGCCAACTGCTGTCGTAGGAGGTGCGCCTGCGACCGTAGAGTTCGTCGTAACGCCTGCTGTCGATCGGCAGGATCTCCGGAAATCCCGCGGGCGGATTCTCCTCGTACGGATGCGCCGGGGTGACTTTTCCGAATCGGCGCGCGAAAGCGATCTGTTCGGCATGGCCGATGGACTGGTCGCGGAAGAACACGACCTTCCATTGCAGCAGTGCCCGCCGGATCTGCGCGATCACCTCCTCGGACAACTCGGCCGCCAGATCGACGCCGGAGATCTCCGCGCCGGTGTAGCCGGACAAAGGCTGCACGCCGATCGCGGATTCGGCGGAAATCGGTTGTACCGCAGTGCTCGTCATCGGACCCACCACCTGTCGTCGTTCGGGAGAGGACGTGCTCGAAGCGTAGGTCCACGCCTGGGGCCCGCCCCCGGTTGCGATCGCGAAGATCGGCTACACGAACCGTGCAGTTCGGCTTGAACACCCGCCGTGAACGCGGGGAACGCGCTGTCCGCGCCCGCCTTTGGAATCACCCGGATTCGGTCGCTTGTCCGCGATACCGGCCGCGACGCAGGGTAGAGGCGAACTGTGTTCGCGGCGCGAACCCCCGATATCGTCACGGAGCCAGGAATGCCACAGGACAGACTGTTTCTCAACGTCGGGGTCAACAGCACCGGCTACCACCGCAATTCGTGGTCCGCGCCCGGGCAGCGCTGGGACCGGTTCCTGTCGACCGAGCACTACCTCGCGGTGACCGAACTCGCGCACCGCGGCACCTTCGACGCGATATTCCTGTCCGACCATCCGGCGCTGCAACGCGCCGAGACCAGCAGGCCGCTGCATTCACTGGACCCGATCGTCCTGTTCACCGCGCTGACCGCCCGCGTCCCCGATATCGGCGTGGTGATCACCGCGTCGAGTTCCTACAATTCCCCCTACAATCTCGCGCGCCGGTTGGCCAGTCTCGACCACCTCTCCGGCGGTCGGGTGATCTGGAACGTGGTGTCGAGTTTCAATCCCGACATCGCCGCGAATTTCGGCGCCGAACCCTTGCCGGACCGCGCCGCGCGCGATCGCCCACGGCCGCGACCCGGATGCCGTGCGGTTGCTGCCCGGTCTGGTCCCGATCGTCGCGGACAGCACCGAGGCGGCGTTGCGCGCGCAAGAACGGCTCAACGGCCACCCCGACGAGGAGTCGCTGCTGCGCGAATTCGCCGCGGCGCACGGTCTGCCCGCCGACCCGGACGCCGTCCTCACCGTCGACCGGTTCCCGGTGGATCCGGACCGGCAGCAGCCCGTCGGCTTCGCCCGGTCGCTGCACGAAGTGGTCGCCACCGAGCGGATCACGCTGCGGCAGTTGGCCCGTCGCGTGGAGGGCGGGCACCGGTTGGTGCTGGGCACGCCCGCCGAGGTCGCCGAGCAGATCCTGGACTGGTGGCGCGCGGGCGTGGTCGACGGCTTCACCGTCCAGCCGCCCTCGCTGCCGGGGGATCTGCGGGTCTTCGTCGACGAGGTGATCCCGCTGCTGCGCGCCGCGGGCGCTTTCCCGTCGACCTACACCGAATCCACGGTGCGCGCCCGCTTCGGACTGCCGCGCGTGGCGGTCCGAGCCGAGCGTTGACCCGCGGGACGGTCGGAGCGCACGCGTGAGGCGCCGATCGGGCTGCCCGGCATCGCTGTTCCGGTCGAGCGCCGGCGGGCCGCTCACGCCGCGGCGGCCACCGGGGTGGGATCGGCGACGGCGCGCGAGAGCAGGCGGGTCAGTGCTTCGGCGACCGGCGCGGGCCGCTCGAACAGCACCGAGTGACCCGCGCCCTCGATCAGCACCAGATCGGCGTAGTCGACGGCGGCGGCCATCGCGACCGAATGCGCGGGCGGGGTCATGAGGTCGGCCGAACCGCACAGCACCACCGTCGGAACACGGGACAGGATCGGCAGCGCGTCGCGGCGGTCGTAATCCATGAACTCCCGCAGGAACCCGGCCATCGTCACGATCGGCGTCTGGTTGTGCATCGCGTTGGCCAGGGCCAGCACCTGTGGGCCGACGCGGCGGTCGCCGAATTCGGCGGTGCGGATGACCGGGCCGAACACCCGGCCCGCCACTTTCTTCACGCGCTGCATGAGGCCGGGAGCGTGTCGCACCGCCCCTTGGAAGGCCGAGACCAGCGGGTTGCGCAGCAGACGTCCGAAGCCCGCGTCGGCGAGTCCGTGCGCGGCGGTCGCGATGAGCGCGACCCCGACGACGCGGGAGCCGATGTCGTGCGGGTGGCGCGCGGCGTAGGTGAGCGCGGTCATCCCGCCCATGGAGTGGCCGACCAGCACGACCGGGCCGGTCGGCACGAGGGCGTCGAGGACTTCGCGCAGGTCGTCGGCGAGCTGGTCCAGGGTGTAGGTGCGGCGGTCGCCCGCGGCGGACTCGCCGTGGCCGCGGTGGTCGTAGGAGACAACCCGCAGGTCGCCGTGCTCGCGCAGCAGATCGTCGCGCACGGCCGCCCAGGACTCGGCGCGCAGGCAGTGCCCGTGCAGCAGGACCACGGTCAGCGCGGCCCGGCGGGGGCCGTACTCGCGGACCGCCAGTCGCACGCCGTCGGCGGTACGGACTTCACCTCGGCGCGCCGCCGAGGCGGTGAGTGCGGTGATGCTCGCCATGGTGACTCCGATTCGCCGGGTGGGGGACTTCTCCCACTCTGCGCCGCCCGCGCCCGCCTCGGCAGGCCCCCGAAGGTGCGGGTCCGGGCACCGAGGTGGCGTCGAACCCCACCCAGGTGTTGGCGGCCGCGCTCAGCGCCCCCGGGTGAGGACGACGATGTCGTTGCCCAGTCCGAGGATGATCTCCGCGGACGGACCGACCGCCACCGTCGGCTGCGGAATCGGGCAGTCGATGATCGCGGTCGCCGACCCCGGTCCCGTCGCCGCGTGCACGGTGTGCAGGTGGCGGGCGATGGTGGCGCGTTCGGTGCCGGTGGCCAGGTCCCAGATCCGCACGGTGTTGTCGATGCCGGTGCTGATCGCCAGTGGCCGGTCGCCCAGGTGCGCGACGACGACGGCGATCACCTCGCTGGTGTGTCCGGTGAGGGTGGCCCGTTCGCGGGCGGTGGTGAGGTCCCAGATGCGCACGGTGTGGTCGTCGCTCGCGGTGACCGCGACGGGGCGGTCGCCGAGGGCGGTGACGGCCAGGGCGTTGACCGCTTCGGTGTGTCCGGACAGGGTGGCGCGGTGGGTGCCGGTGGCCAGGTCCCAGATCCGCACGGTGGCGTCCTCGCCCGCGCTGACGGCGACGGCGTGTCCTTCGACGGTGGTGCAGGCGACCGCGTTGACCCAGCGGCTGTGTCCGGTGAGGGTGGCGCGCTGGGTGGCGGTGGCCAGATCCCAGACGCGCACGGCGTCGTCGTGGGCGGTGGTGACGGCGAGCGCGCGCCCGTCGACGTGGGCCACCGCCATCGCGATCACCACGCTGGTGTGCCCGGTGAGCGCGCCGCACTGGGTGGCGGTGCGCAGATCCCACAGTCTGACGGTTTCGTCCCGGCCCGCGGTGACTGCGATCGGATGGCCGTGGACGTGGGTGACGGCGACCGCGTTGACCAGCATGGTGTGTCCGGTGAGGACCGTGCAGGACGTCTGGCCGGTGAGATCCCAGACGCGCACGGTGTTGTCCCAACTCGTGGTGACGGCGACCGGTCGACCCGACAGTTCGGCCACCGAGACCCGGTGGATCGGTCGGGTGTGCCCGGCGAGGACGGCGCGTTCGGCGGCGTCGGTGAGATCCCACACGCGCACGGTGTTGTCCCGGCCGGTGGTCAGCGCGACGGGCGTGCGGTCTATGTCGGCGACCGCGACCGCCGCCAGCCATCCGTTGTCGTTGCCGTTGTCGGTCGCGCCGGGTGTGGTGTCCAGGTCCCAGACGCGCGCGGTGCGGTCCTCGCCGGTGGTGATCGCCACCGGGTGTCCGTCGACGTCGGCCACGGCGACGGCGATGACCGGGGCGGTGTGCCCGGTGAGCGTCTCGCGCGGTGTGGCGCCGGTGAGGTTCCAGATCCGGGCGGTGCGGTCCTGGCCGGTGGTGATCGCGACCGGTTGCCCGTCGATGTCGGCGACCGCGCCCGCGATCACCCAACTGGTGTGTCCGCGCAGGACGGCTCGTTGGGTGTGGGCGAACAGATCCCAGACGCGGACGGTGTGGTCGTCGCCTGCGGTGACGGCGACGGGGCGGCCGTCGAGGCGGGTGGTCGCGACCGCGCCGACCGCGCCGGCGTGCCCGGTCAGGACGGCGGTCTGGGTGCCGGTGCGCAGGTCCCAGACGCGGACTGTCTCGTCCTGGCTCGTGGTGACGGCGATCGGGATGCCGTCGATGTCGAGGGTGGCGACGGCGTTGAGCCAGCTCTCGTGTCCGCGCAGGACGGCGCGTTCGGTGCCGGTGGCGAGGTCCCAGACGCGGGCGGTGTGGTCGTCGCCGGTGGTGACGGCGACGGGGCGGCCGTCGATCCGCGTGCAGGTCACGGCGTCGACCCAGCCGGTGTGTCCGGTCAGGACGGCTCGGGTGGTCGCGGTGTGCAGGTCCCAGATCCGTGCGGTGTGGTCGTCGCTGGTGGTGACCGCGACGGGGTGGCCGTCGAGGTCGGTGACGGCGACGGAGTTGACCGGTTCGGTGTGTCCGGTCAGGACGGCGGTCTCGGTGGCGTCGGTGAGGTCCCAGACGCGGGCGGTGTGGTCGTTGCTGGTGGTGATCGCGACGGGGCGGTGTTCGAGGGTGGTGCAGACGACGTCGTTGACCCAGCCGCGGTGGCCTTGCAGGACGGCGCGTTCGGAGGCGGTGGCCAGGTCCCAGATGCGGGCGGTCTCGTCCTTGCTGGTGGTGACGGCGACGTGGTGCCCGTCGACGCGGTGGACGGCGACGGCGTTGACCGCGAGGGCGTGTCCGGCGAGGGTGCCGCGGTGGGCGCGGTGGGTGAGATTGCCGGTGGCCCACCGTGGTTGCCAGATCAGGGTGCGGTTGAGTTCGCGCAGTTGGTCCTCGGCGTGGAAGCGGGCGGCGTCCAGGGCCAGGACCTGGCGGCGGCGCGCGGACGGCAGGGTGCGGTGGCGGTCGGCCGAGCAGCGGTAGATGGCGCGGGTCAGGCGACCGGTTTCGGTGGCGATCGTGGGGAGGGCGGCGAGCAGGGCTTCGGGGACGGCGTGGACGAGGTAGTCCATGTCGGCGATCAGGTCGTCGAGTCGGGCGGCGTGGGCGGCGTGGGTCGCCAAGTGGCGCAACGTGTACGGGTGGGCGCGTGACCAGTCGCGGTGTCCGTCGGCGGTGACGGGGACGCGTCCGCGCAGCACTTCGAAGAAGGCGGTGTGCACGGTGATCGGGTCGTGGTCGCCTTTGAGGTATTCGGCCATCGCGCGGTGATAGGGGCGGTAGGCCGAGCGTCCGGCCTCGGTGGATTCGACCATGAACGATTCGGCGTTGCGGCGCAGCCACATCAGGTCGTCGTCGGTGTAGTCCGCGCCCGCGATGCGCGAGGCCAGCGGCGCCCACAGGTCTTCCCAGGGCAGGCCCTCGCCTTCGGCGAAAGCCAAGGGACGCAGCAGCGCTCGCGCCTTGTCGGCGTTCTCGCGCAGCCGTGATTCCAGGTCGAGGTGCATCGCCTGGTCGAGCAGCTTGGGCAGTGAGCGTTGCCAGTCCAGGTCGTAGGGATCTGGGATCCGCGGGTCGGCGGCGAGTGTCTCGGTGACCGTGCGCGCCACCAGGAACGAGGGCGCCGACTGCGCGGCGACGGCGTGGGCGATCGCGCCGACGAAGACGCCATCCAGGCGGGCGTACACGGTTTCGGGTGTGCCCTCGACCAGTCCGCGACGCACGTAGGCCGCCAGTGCGGGGAAGTCGACGTAGTCGGGGGCGTCCAGATCGATCGCATCGGCGCGGTCGGCGCGCAGCGCCTTCAACAGATCGGGTCTGGTCCCGACCAGCAGGCGGAAACTGCCGCCGCAGTGATGCACCAACGGCCACAGCAACTCCCGGACCAGTTCGTCGGGATTCTCGGCTTCGTCGAGTGCGTCGATCAGCACCGTCATCGTGCCCTCGCGCCGCCGCAGCGCGCCGACCAGTTCGGTCCCCTTGCCCGCGGGAACGTCGGCGGCGGCGGCGATCCCGGCCCGCACCTCCTCGACGCTGAGCCGTCGCGCGTGGAAGGCGACGTCCACCGACCCCGGCGGCGGAACGGCGGCCTCGGGCAGACCCAAGGTGGCGGTCGGGACGATGCGGCGGTACTCCGGGTGGGTCAGCGTGGCGATCAGTCCCAGCACGGCGGACTTGCCGGACCCCGGCGCACCGGTCACCGCGAGCAGCGGACGGGCCGCGCGCGGTTCGCTGAGCCAGGCGCTGATGTCGGTGAGCGCGCGATGGCGTCCGCAGAACCACCAGAAACGCGGGTCCGTGCTGCCACGGGCCAGCGGGAGCAGGCGGTTGCGGAACTCGTCGTCGCGGCGGGTGCTGTGGGATTCGCGTTCGGCCACCCGGGCCAGCACCAAATCGACCTCGGAGGGCTTGCGGCGCGGATTGGGCAGGAACGGGGGGACCGGTCCGCTGCCGCGCACATGGTGGAATTCCACGCGCTGCTCCCGGCTCAGCTCCGGATTGCGTTGCAGCGCCTTGGTGATGGTGTCCAGCGGCAGCGTATCGGGGATCTCGCCCGCGGTCGCTCCCGACTCGGCCGCCTCGCGGAACAGTCGCGGGAACACCCCGGCGCGGGCGAACTGCCGCGGCTGGGTGGAGGTGATCACCACCACGCCGTTGTCGGGTTCGTCGCGCCAGTGACCGGTCACGGCGGTGGCCGAGGCGGCGGCGAATTCCGCGCCGCCCTGTCCCGAATAGCAGGTGTCCAGGATCAACAGCAACCGCCGCACCGGCGTGCCCAGCAACATGACCCGCGCGAGTTCGGTGGTCGTCATCGCGGAGGGCAGGTCGGCCGGGTCGGTGTCGGAGGTCACCAGCACGTACTCGCCGGTCTGATCGAGGCGGTGGCCGTGCCCGGTGAAGTAGAACACCACGATGTCCTGCGGGCGCAGGTCGCCGCGGATGCAGAAACCGCGCAACTCCTTGCGGAGCTGGAACTGCGTGGGGTTCATGCCGAGGGTGGTGACGAATTCGTAGCCGAACCGCTCGGTGAACAGCTCGATCATCTGCTCGCGCGCCTGCTCGAGCCCCGGACGGTTCCAGTGCGGGGCCTCGGTGTGCGTCGCGACTGCGGTGGCCAGCAGGTACCGCCGCGGCTGTTCGCCGTGGTCAGGGGCGGTCATGCCCACCCCCGTCGGTACCGTGCCCGAACACTGCCCGCGCCACCCCGCCCTCCCTGCGTCACCGGGTCCTCCCCTGAACCTATCGTGACGGCGCGCGAATATGTCACGGTCGCCGAATCCGGTTTCGGACAACGCGTTCCGCGAGGGCGGCGCGCCGGGGCGACTCGCGCACGGCGGGTCCTCGATTCGCCGGCGACGAATCGAGGTGTTTTCATTCTCGGATTCGGGGTAGACGGCAGATACCCCGAAGGTGACCGGTATTACGTGTGCCCGGTCACAGTCGGTCTGCCGCACAGACTTCAGTGGAAGGACGAGACACCGGATGCAGGTTTCCGATTCGGAGAACACCGTCATGTCGGCAACGTCGGCGCCGGAGTGGCGGCGCGGCATCGTGTCCTGGTTCGACGGACCGAAGGGATTCGGGTTCATCCAGCCCGCGGGAGCGCCGCAGTTGCCGGTGTTCGTGGAGCACTCCTGTATCGACGCGCCCGGCTACCGGGTCCTCGTGGAAGGCCAGTCGGTGCTGTTCCGTCACCACGTCGGCAGCGGGCGCTCCCGCGCGGCGGTGGTGCGCCCGCTGCCCGCCGGAGCCTGAACCGCGCTGGTCGCGAGTTCGGCTCACCGTGATGCTGATCGCCGCGAGCGCGAAACCGCACGCCGGAAACGGGTGTGCGCTCGCGCGCGGGCGGCGGTGGCGCGGCACGGGTCCGGGCAGTGGTAGGAAAGGAACGTGTCCGTTACTGGCGAAGCATCCGGATCGATCGACGGCGGCTCCCGCGCGGTGGACGAGGTCGTCGACCTGGTCAGCAAGCTGATCAGGTTCGACACCTCCAACACCGGGGAGTTGGCGACCACCAAGGGCGAGCGCGAATGCGCCGAATGGGTGGCCGAACGTCTGCGGGAGGTGGGCTACACCACCGAGTACGTGGAATCCGGCGCCCCCGGCCGCGGCAATGTGTTCGCCCGGTTGCAGGGCGCGGATTCCGGGCGGGGCGCGCTGCTCATGCACGGCCACCTCGACGTGGTGCCCGCCGAGGCCTCGGACTGGAGTGTGCACCCGTTCTCGGGGGCGGTCCGCGACGGCTACGTGTGGGGTCGCGGCGCGATCGACATGAAGGACATGTGCGGCATGATGCTGGCGGTCGCGCGCCAGTTCAAACGCGAGGGCACCGTGCCGCCGCGCGACATCGTCTTCGCCTTCCTCGCCGACGAGGAGGCGGGCGGCACCTGGGGTTCGCAGTGGTTGGCCGATAACCGGCCCGACCTGTTCGACGGCATCACCGAGGCGGTCGGCGAGGTCGGCGGCTTCTCGCTGACCGTCCCGCGCCCCGACGGCACCGAACGGCGCCTGTACCTGGTGGAGACGGCCGAGAAGGGGCTGGGCTGGATGCGCTTGCGCGCCAAGGCCCGCGCCGGACACGGGTCGTTCCTGCACGAGGACAACGCCGTGACCATCCTGGCCGAGGCGGTCGCCCGGTTGGGCAGGCATACCTTCCCGCTGGTGGTCTCGGATTCGGTGGCCGAATTCCTGGCGGTGGTCTCGGAGGAGACGGGCCTGACCTTCGACCCGGACAGCCCCGACATCGAGGGTCAGCTCGCGAAATTGGGCACGATCTCGCGCATCATCGGCGCGACGTTGCGCGACACCGCGAATCCGACCATGCTCCAGGCCGGCTACAAGGCCAACGTCATCCCGCAGACCGCGGAGGCCGTCATCGACTGCCGGGTGGTGCCGGGCCGCCGCGAGGCATTCGAGCGCGAGGTGGACGATTTGATCGGCCCCGACGTCGAACGCGAGTGGATCACCGCGCTGGATTCCTACGAGACCACCTTCGACGGCGACCTCGTCGACGCGATGAACGCCGCGATCCTGGCCCACGATCCGCAGGGCCGCACCGTGCCCTACATGCTCTCCGGCGGCACCGACGCGAAAGCCTTCGCCCGCTTGGGAATCCGCTGCTTCGGGTTCGCGCCGCTGCGCCTGCCGCCCGAACTGGACTTCACCGCGCTGTTCCACGGTGTGGACGAGCGGGTTCCGGTCGACGCGCTGGAGTTCGGCACCCAGGTCCTGGAACACTTCCTGCTCAACAGCTGAATCGTCCGTCCCCGACGAGGAAAGAGAGTCGATGACCCACAACCCGTACGACGCCCTGCCGCAGGTGCCGAGTTTCACCCTGACCTCCGAAGACGTCACCGACGGCGGCCCGCTGGGCAACGAACAGGTCAGCGGCGTGTTCGGCGCGGGCGGCAAGGATGTCTCGCCGCAGCTGTCGTGGTCCGGATTCCCCGCCGAGACCAAGAGTTTCGCCGTCACCGTCTACGATCCGGACGCGCCGACGGCCTCGGGCTTCTGGCACTGGGCGGTGGCCGACATCCCGGCCTCGGTGACCTCGCTGGCCCCGGGCGCGGGCAACGCGGGCAACGAGGGCGGCGCGCTGCCCGTCTCCGCGATCACCCTGAACAACGACGGCGGCTTCGCCGGGTACGTCGGCGCCGCGCCGCCGGCGGGCCACGGCCCGCACCGCTACTTCATCGTGGTGCACGCGGTGGACGTCGAGAGCCTCGGCATCGACGCCTCCGCCACCCCGGCCTTCCTGGGCTTCAACCTGTTCTCGCACACCTTGGCCCGCGCGGTCCTGGTGGGCACCTACGAACAGTAGGAACGCCGAACGGCCGATGGCCCCGAGTCCTGGGACTCGGGGCCATCGGCGTATCGGGCGCGGATCAGAGGCTGATCACGGTGTCCGGCAGCGGCGTCGCGTACAGCGACACGATCTGCTCGGCGTACTTGGCCGCGATCGGGTTGCGCTTGAGCTTCATCGTCGGGGTCAGCTCGTCGCCGCCCGGCTCCCACGGCGCGCCGACCACGGTGAAGCGCTTGATCTGCTCGACCCGCGAGAGCTTCTTGTTGCCCTCCAGGATCGCCGCGCGCACTTCCTCGACGATCTTCGGGTTCCTGGCCAGCGCGGCGATGTCGTCGCCCGGGACGTCGAGGTCCTTGGCCCGCACGGCCGCGGTGTCCACGTCGAGCACGACCAGCGCCGCGATGTAGGGCCTGGCCTCGCCGATCGCCACGACCTGACCGATCAGCGAGGACGCCGCCTTGACCGCGTTCTCGATATTGGTCGGGGAGACGTTCTTGCCCGACTCGTTGATGATCAGTTCCTTCTTGCGATCCACGATGCGCACGTACCCGTCCGCGTCGATGGTCGCGACGTCGCCGGTGGCCAGCCAGCCGTCGGCGTCGATGGCTTCCTTGGTCTTGTCCGGCTGCTTGCGGTAGCCCGGGGTGACGATGGGGCCGCGCACGAGCAGTTCGCCGTCCTCGCCCAGGCGCAGTTCCAGGCCGTCCACGGCCCGGCCGACCGAGCCGGGGCGCGGCTTGTCCAGTTCGGTGTAGGTGGCCACGCCGGTGGTCTCCGACATGCCCCACACCTCGGAGACGGTGAAACCGAGGCCGAGGAAGTACTCGAGGGTCTCGGCGGGGATCGCGGCCGCCCCGGAGGAGGCGACGCGCAGGTTCTGCAAGCCGAGGGCCTGGCGCAGCTTGGACAGCACCAGCGCGTCGGCGAGCTTGTACTGCACCGACAGCACCGGGCTCACGCCGCGGCCCGCGAGGTCCGCGCGCGCCTTGGCGACACCGGTGTCGATGGCCCACAGCGCCAACTTCTTCTTGACCGGGCTCGGCTCGGCGGCGAGTTTGTTGTCGATGCCCGCTTTGATCTTCTGCCAGACGCGGGGCACGCCGAAGAAGATCGTCGGCGCGGCGTCGGGCAGCGCGGCGGCGATCTCGCGCGGATCGGGGACGCAGGTGATGAGGATGCCGGTGAGCAGGCTGATCGCGTGCCCGGAGATCCGATCGGCGACGTGCGCGGCGGGCAGGTAGGAGATCGCCCGGTCGTCGAAGCCGACCGCGAGCGGGCCCTTCACCAGCGCGATGATCTGCGCGATGGCGTTGCGGTGGGTGATCTCGACGCCCTTGGACGGGCCGGTGGTGCCCGAGGTGTAGATCAGCGTCGCCAGATCGTCGGCGGTGACGGCCCGCCAGGCGGCGTCGAAGTCGAAGTCGGGCGCGGCCTTGGCCTCGACGTCCTCGAGCGACAGCGTGCCCGCCGCCGGACCGTCGACCAGCACGATGTGCTCGACCGGGGTGTCGGCGGCCCGGATGGAGTCCAGGAACGCGCTCTCGGTGACGACGACCTTGTTCTCGGCGTTGTTGAACAGATGGGTGATCTGTTCGGGGGAACTGGTGTTGTAGATCGAGAACGGGATCGCGCCCAGATGCAGCAGCGCCGTGTCGACCAGGTTGAAGTCCGGTCGGTTGGTGAGCATGATGCCGACCGCGTCGCCGTGTCCGACGCCCAGTCCCGCGAAGCCCGCGGCCAGTGACTTCACCCGCGCGGCGTAGTCCTTCCAGGTGATCTCCCTGGTGCCGCCGACGGTGCGCAGCGCGACCGCGTCCGGTCGCAGTGTCACGGTCTCCTGGAACGCCGCGGGAATGGTGTAAACCGTCTTCCCCGATTCGTGGGCGAATCCTATTTCTCGTGTGCTCATAGTCCCTGTCCCGATATCTCTGTCGTGAGCCGTCCTCGACGCGTCCCGCAGGGTCGCTGTCGGGCAGGGTCCGCGCTCACGACAGAGTGTGGCGTGTGTTGTGTCATCGTCGCACGGACCGGCGCGTCATCGAGTGGCGCGGCTCACTTATCGTAGCCAGACGATGGCCGGTTCTGTGTCCGTTGTGTCCGTTATGTCATCGGCGGCCACCGAACCGACCGACCTCAGCCCGTGTGGTCCGCCCGTCGGGAGCGGTAGCGGCCCGGCCGGACCTCGGCCTCCGGATCATCCGACCACGCGGCGTCGTCGGGCAGGATCGGCATCGGCAACGTCGTCTCCGGCGAGGCGAACTCGGCCGCCCACGGCCCGAGGGTCCCCGTCGGCAGCCAGTGCGACCCCGCATCGCGTTTGGTCTGGAGATATCTGCGCGCGCGTTCGCTGCGCGGGCGGGTCAGCAGCGGTTCCACGATCACCCGGATGCCGTTGGCCTCCAACGCGGCGGCCTTGGTCGGATTGTTGGTCAACAACCGCACGCGGCGCAGACCCAACGCGCGCAGCCCCCGCGCGGCCGGGACGTAGGACCGGGCATCGCGGGGCAGGCCCAGTCGGTCGTAGCTGGTGAAGGTGTCCACGTCGTGGCGCTCACTCTCACGCAACCCCAGCGCCTTCGCGATCAGGCCCGCACCACGCCCCTCCTGTTCGAGATAGGCCAGCACCCCGCTGCCCTCGCCCTGGATCATGTCCATCGCCAGATCCAGTTCCGGTCCGCAATCGCAGTCCTCGGAGCCCAGCGCGTCGCCGTAGAGGCAGCGCGAATGGATCCTGACCAGGCAGTCGTCGGCGACATCCCCGAAAGCGAGCAGGTGACCGCCGTCGCGGTCCCCGGGTAACTCCCGCACCGAGACCCGCAGTTCGCGACCTTTGCGTGTCAATCGGTGTGCGGTGTCGGCGAGACTCCACGAAGTGGTGGTCAATGCTCCTCCGAAGCATGAGTGGGGAAGGAATCCGGACGCGTACGACGAGACGATAGCGCCGCCCCGGCGGGCGAATGATCACGGCGTGCGCGCTAGCGGGGCGAGAATCCGACGATGCGATCGATCTCCGCCGGATCGGGCATCGCCTCCGGGATGTCGCCGAGGGACTGCGTGGCGGCCATCGCCGCCGTCGCCCACCGGAACGCCTCGTGATCGGCGCGGCCCTCGCCCAGCACCAGACGGCGCGCGAGCGCGGCCATGAACGCCGCACGCGCGCCGATGGATTCGCGCAGTTGAGCGGCCGCGAACCGGCCGACGTGCAGCACCGAATCCGCGTCCGAGGTGGCACGGCACTCCAGACCTTCCACGGTGCACACCGTGTCCACGCCGAGTGCCAGCAGTTGCGCCGCCGTGTCCTGGCCGTCGGCGGGATCGGTGAGCAGACCGCCGAGTTCCTGACTGCTGCCGATGAGATAGTCGACCCGCCGCAGGTACTCGTAGACGTACTGCGGGGCGTCGATGGGCGGAGTCGGCTGCACCAGCAGCCACGGCGCGTCGGCGGTGCGCAACAGGCGCATCGCCTGCTGGATGACCGGGATCGGCTGCTCGAAAGTCAGCAGCACCGCGTCGGCGTCGGTGATCGCCTGGCGCGCGGCCGGTTTGTTGAGATCCTGGGGCATCAGGCACACGCTCTGATCGGCGCCGCCGATGGTGGCGATCGCGCCCTCGCTGGTCATGATGACCGCCGCCACCGGGGTGGGTTCGCCCGCAACGACTTTGACCAGATCGACATCGACGCCTTCCCGACGCAGATAGCGCAGGATGCGCTGTCCCGCCGGATCGTCGCCGATCGCGGTGATCAAGCGCACCTCGAAGCCCAGACGCGCGGCGGCGACGGCGCGGTTGAGTCCCTTGCCCCCCAGGTGCTCCTCGAATCGTCCGCGCGCGGGTCGCCCACCGGCGGTGGGGATGTGGTCGGTGATGTACTGGTGATCGATGACCGCCGCGCCGATCACGGTCACGGTGCCGATCCTCGGGCGTCCGGCCTCGGCGCTCGCGCGCGGATCGTCCGCCGCCTGGGCCTCGTCGGTGAGCAGGGCCGCCAGCGCGCCGAAGGCGCGGCGCTCGGGTGTCGCGCGCAGGGTGCGCACCGTGGGCGGGGTCGGAATCGTTGTCGCGCCCAGCGATTCGTGCAGCACCCGCCAGTGCACGGTGAGATATTCGCGGCGCGCGCCCAGATCGGGGGCGTAGAGTCGGTCGAGTTCGATCCCGGCGGGCGGTTCGGCGCGCAGCAGACCGAGCGCGAGCGCCGCGTCGGCGATGAGACGGTCGGTCGGGTCGAGGCGGTCGGCCACCTCGCGCACCACCTCGAGGACCACCTGATCCGGTGGCAGACCGTCGCGGAACGCGCGATCCTGGACCACGCGCAGCGCCAGCAGCGGGCCGATGTCGACCTGGGTGGTGCGCAGCCGGGCCGCGCCCGCCGCCAGACCGCGGTGCTTGCCGAGTCTGGACAGCGTGTCGCGCACGGCGACCAGCGCCGAATCCTGCGCAGCCATAGGCAGATCCACCCCTCCGCGTGGCCGATGCCGATTCGTCGTCCCGCGCTCACGATAGGCGCGAGCCCGGCGTTTAGCCAGCCGGTACGCGGTTATTACTACCAGTGTCATGCCAATTGACGTAGCTGAGGCGTCATTTGGCAGATTGGGAGTAGCGATGACGCGACCGACCGGCCACACTGGTGGGTAGGCGCGCAGTCGCCCACCAGGAACTCGGGAGGGGTCTGGTGATGAGAACGAAGCTCGTGACACGGGGAATACGCCGCTGCGGGGAGGTTCTCACCGAGATCGTCAGCACCCAGTCGCACCGGCACGATCGCTGGGCCCACTCGTGGGGCGCTCACTGCCGGGCAATGCGGATATCCGCTGGAGCAGCCCAGGCTGTAGTACCGGAGGTCACCATGACCGTACAAACCACTCCGTGGACGATGATCAGTGATCGCAGCCCCGAATTCGCTTATCGGGGGATGGGATCCGGAGAGCGGATCTGGCAGTTGAGTTGGCTGCCCGATCGGCCGCTGACCCGCGCGCAGGCGCTCGCGGGCATGGAACTCGACGAACTGGTCAGCGCCCCGGAGTTGGTGGACGATCCGGTGGCGCGGGCGGCGATCGTCGACCGCGCCGAGGTGCTCGACATCGGCTGGGAGGACGCGGTGATCCTGCTGGCCCGGGAGATCCTGGCGCGGGCCGAGGACGACCCGGATACTGCGCTGCCGCCGCTCGGCGAGGCCCTCGACGCCTGAGGGCCTGGGTCGGATCAGGCCGGGGCCGCGTGTTCGGCCCCGACCGCCTCCGCGAGGGAGGTGAAGCCCTGGTCGCGCAGGCGGCGGGCCAAGCCGCGGTGGATGTTCCTGGTCCAGAACAGTCCGCCGTAGATGAAGCCGGTGTACCCCTGGAGCAGGGTCGCGCCCGCGAGAATGCGCTCGAAGGCCTGCGCGGGGGTTTCGATGCCGCCGACCGAGATCAGCACCACGCGGTCGCCGACGCGGCGGTAGAGCCTGCGCAGCACTTCCAGCGAGCGGTCGGCGACGGGCGGGCCGGACAGGCCGCCCGCGCCGATCGCCGCGACCTCGGCCGCGTCGGTGCGCAGGCCGGTGCGGCCGATGGTGGTGTTGGTGGCCACGATGCCCGCCAGACCGAGTTCGACGGCCAGGTCGGCGACGGCGTCGATGTCGTCGTCGGACAGGTCGGGGGCGATCTTGACCAGCACGGGCACCGACACCTGGTCGAGTACGGCGCGCAGCACCGGGCGCAGCGACTCCACGGCTTGCAGATCGCGCAGGCCCGGGGTGTTGGGCGAGCTGACGTTCACGACGACGAAATCGGCCAGCGGGCCGAGCAGGGCGGCACTGGTCGCGTAGTCGTCGGCCGCGTCGGCCGCCTCGACGACCTTGGTCTTGCCGATGTTCGCGCCGATCGGCACCGCGCTGCGGCGGGCGTGCAGTTGTTCGGCGGCGCGCGCGGCGCCGTGGTTGTTGAAACCCATCCGGTTGATCAACGCGCGGTCGGCGGGCAGCCGGAACAGGCGCGGGGCGGGATTACCGGGCTGCGCCCGCGCGGTGACGGTGCCGATCTCGGCGAAGCCCCACCCGAGCGTCCCCCACACGTCCACGCCGTCGGCGTTCTTGTCGAAGCCCGCGGCCAGCCCCAGCGGCGCGGGGAAATCGACCCCGAACGCGGTGTTGCGCAGGATCGGATCGTCGGTGACGACCCACCGGCGCAACGCCCACCCCGACACGGGAAACCGCGCCAGCAGACGCAGCGCGGTGAAGACGAGGTGGTGGATGCGTTCCGGCGGGAACAGGAACATCAGGCGCAGCAGCCATGCGTACATCGGCGGCGTCACATCCCCGGCTCGGACTGGGGTAGTACGGCCGATTTTCGCCGTCGCAGCAAGACCCGGCGACTGCCGTCGGTGTAGGCGCGCACGCGCGAGAGCTCCCAGCCGCCGAATTCGGCCTGGATCGCCAAACGCATGGAGGCGGTGACGCGGCTGACGTCCTTGGGTAGTCGCAGCGGCACGTACTCGTAGTCGTCGCTGGTGGTCTCCCAGCTCGCCGGTAGTGCCCCGCGGGAGGTGTTCGGCGCCACTCTATTGCCCTCTCTTCCGCTCGTCCGCGCGAATCCGTTGCAGACCGTCCCCGGTCGCGGATCCGACGAACAGATCACCGGTGCGTTCGTCGACGGTCACCGAATCGGGTTGGCGCACGGTGGAAAAGCGACCCACTTCCCTCGGTATACCGGTCGACAGATCGAAGCCGACGATCTCGTTGCTCTGCGTGCAGCTCACCCACACGGTGTCGGACCGTCGATCGTAGGCGAGTGCGTAAGGCGACGATCTTACCGGGAAACGTTGACGCAACACGAGCGGATCGGTCGTGTAGACCAGAAGTTCGCCGCCCGCGGTGTCGGTCACCATGACCCTGCCGAAGTGGTCGGCGATCATCGAGGTGGCGCCGTCGCCGGCGCGCAGGGCCAACCCGAGACGGTCCGCGCCGGGGGTGATCTCGGTGATCGAGGTCTGCCTGCGATCGAGGACCGCGACGCGCTGCGGGGTGAGCGCGAGGACGTCGGCCGAGACCAGGCCGTCGACGCTGTGTCGCACCTCGCCCGTCGGGGACAGGGTGCGCACGATGCCCTCGGCGGTGCCGACCACCAGCGTGTCGTCGGCGCGGCGGGCCACCGACACCGCCGTGCCCTCGACGGGGATCTCGGTGACCGCGGCGGCGGCGAGGTCCACCCGCAGCACCTTCGCGCCCGCGGGGAGCAGGACCTGCCCGTCGGCTCCTTGGACCAGCGTGGTGGCGGGGGTCGGGAGCGGAATCGTGACGGGTGTGCCCGCCGCGCCGGCGTCGAGGACCGACAGGGTGGCCCCCGCCGGATCCAGCGCGACCACCCGGCCGCTGCCCGATTCGACGAGCAGGGCGCGGATCGGGCCGAAACGCGTGACCGCGCCGGAGGGCGTGCCGGTCGTGGCGGGTGCGGCGGCGGCGGTGGCCGGTTCGCGGGTGGGGACGTCGGCACCGTCGTCGTCGGAGGAGCATCCGGTCAGCAATGCCAGAATCGCCATGCCCGCGAGCGCGTGGGCAACCGGGCCGCGAGGGCGCATCCTCCGAACTCCTTACCTACCGTTGACGGGCTGAACGCAGTGTCACCATCTGACCACGACCGTGTGACACCGCGGCGTACCGGGGTGTCGGCGAGCCCGGCATGTCGGACACAACGGTTACGGTGGGGGAGAAACAATGATCAACTCAGGGAGATCCGGTTGAAAGCCGACTATCCATCGGGGTTTGCCATCGACGACATCACCGTTGGTTCGTTTGCTCACGGGTTCGGGACCACCGCCGACGGCAGGCCGTACGCCTTCCGGACCGTGCGATCCACCCTGACGCTGGAGATCTACCGACCGGATCTGACCACCGACGTACCGGGGCCGGAGGATGTGGTCGCGGTGGCGCGGGCACGGGTCACCGATGTCGACCTGGAGGACGAGCGCAGTGTCGTCGCGCTGGTCCGGGATATGATCCCCGACGCCGAAGCGGTCCGTACCGAATCGGCGAGGGACGTCACGACCGTGCGCGCCCTGCTGGGGCGGATCGGATCCGTCATCGATGGTATGTAGGAAGTGATGCAAACCACACGACTGGTCCGTACCGTGCCCGCCGTCCTGGCCGTGCTCGCCGTGCTGTGCGCCTGCGACTCCGGAACCGACGAGGCCTCGGTCGACGCCGCGCGCTCGCGGGCGAACGAGGCGCTGTCCTCCTCGGTCGCCGCGTCCTCGAGCGCCGCGAACCGGCCGCTACCGACGGCCGCCGAACTCGACTCGCAGATCAAGCGCGCGCTCGATCCCGCGCTGCCCGACACCGAGCGCACCGACCTCATCGAGGACGGCCAGGTGTTCCGCGAGGCGATCCCCGACATGTACAAGGCGTTGCAGGACAACCCGCAGGCGATCTACGGCGTCACCGACCCGGTGTTCGACAACCGTGACGGCACCCTGACCGCCACCATGCGCCTGGACAAGGACGGCTCGGGCAAGGTGATCCGCACCACCGTCGTGCACTTCGTGCTCATCGACGGCAAGTGGAAGATCTCCCGCACCGATCTGTGCGGAATCCTGCGGTCGGCCGACTACCGCACGCCCGCCTGCGGATAGGCCCCCGACGTGGTGCAGCAGCGCATTCCGCCGCGGACGTCGGAACAGCCTCCCCGCGCCGTGCATTCGGCCTCGCTGCGGTGGGGGCGCTTCGTGTATCGGCACCGGTACGCGGTGCTCGCGGCCTGCCTGCTCGCCGTGGTCCTGTCCGGCCTCTACGGACGCGACCTGACCGGCAGGTTGACCCAGGAGGGCTGGTTCGACGAGACCAGCGAGTCGGTGGCCGCCTCGAAACTGGCCGACGCCACCTTCGGCCGCGACACCGACAGCGACCTGATCCTGGTCTACACCGCCCCCGAGGGCGGCACGGTCGACGATCCGCCGGTACGCGCGGCGGTCACCGGCGCGCTGGCCGACCTGCGTGAGCGCTACCCCGACCGGATCCTCAAGATCGACAGCTACTGGGACAGCCCGTTCGCCGCCAACGCCACCGACGCGGGACGCACCCACGCCTTCGCCAGCGTCGGACTGCACGGCGAGGGCACGGCCACCGTCGAGAACTACGCGGCCATCGTCGACGACCTCGGCGTCGGCCCGCCCGGCACCGGCCCCGGCGGCACCACCGTCCAGGCCGCCGGACTGCAACCCATCCTCGCCGGTCTCAACACCGGTATGCAGGACGACATCCACCGCGCCGAACTCATCGCGCTGCCGTTGGTGGCGCTGCTGCTGTATTTCGTGTTCGGCGGCGTCATCGGCGCGCTGCTGCCGGTGCTCATCGGCGGCATGACCATCATGGGCACCGCGGGAATCATGCGCGGGCTCACCGGATTCATCGACGTCAACGTGTTCGCCAGTACCGTCATGACCTTGGTCAGCCTCGGCCTGGCCATCGACTACGGCCTGTTCACGGTGACCAGATTCCGGGAGGAACTCGCCGCGGGGCACAGCGTGGAGGAGGCCACCGCGCGCACCGTGGCCACCGCGGGACGCACGGTCGTGTTCTCGGCCGCGATCATCGCCACCAGCCTGGCCGCGCTGTTCATCTTCCCCAACGGCGTGCTGCGCTCGGTGCCCTACGGCGGCATCAGTTCGGTGCTGCTGGCCGCGCTGCTGTCGGTCAGCGCGCTGCCCGCCGCGTTGAGCATCGCCGGACGGCGCATCGACTTCCTGGGCTGGAAGCGGTTCTCCCGCACCAAGACCGAGGCGCAGATCGACGCGGGCTTCTTCTCCCGCCTCGCGCGCTGGGCGATGCGACGGCCGTGGGCGGTCACCATCCCGATCGTGCTGGCCTTGCTCGCGTTGGCGATCCCGTTCCGCCACATCGAATTCGGCGGCATCAGCGAGAAATACCTGGCCGCGGAGAATCCGGCGAGGATGGCCCAGGAAGATTTCGACGAACTGTTCCCGAGTTTCCGCACCGAACCGCTGAAACTCGTCGTCGTGGGCGCGACCCCACAGGAACTCGGCGACATCCGCTACGAGGCCAACCAGATACCCGGACTGACCGGTCGATTCGAGCCCAGCGCCCCGACCGAGGACGGGGTCAACGTCCTCAACGCCGGACTCGCCGACAAACGCGACGCCGACCGGGTGATCGCCGCGCTGCGCGCCATTCCGGAACCGCCCGGCGTGGAGGTCATGGTCGCGGGTGTGCCCGCGCTCGAGCGCGACAGCATCAACGGACTGCTCGCCGGACTGCCGCTGCTGGTCGCGATCCTGGCCCTGGCGGCCGGGCTGCTGATGTTCGTGGCGTTCCGGTCGATCGTGCTCGCGGTCAAGGCCGTGGTCATGAGCGCGCTGAGCCTCGTCGCCACCCTCGGCATCCTGACCTGGATCTTCGTCGAGGGCCACGGCGCGGACCTGTTCCACTTCACCCCCGGACCGCTCATGTTCGCCGTGTTGGCGCTGATCGTCACGGTGGTGTTCGGACTGTCCACCGACTACGAGGTGTTCCTGCTGTCCCGGGTCGCCGAAGCCCGCGCGGCCGGCGCGGACCCGCCCGAGGCCATCCGCTACGGCGTCGCGCACACCGGCGGGGTCATCACCTCGGCCGCCGCGATCCTGATCGTGGTGACCGGCGCGTTCGGCTTCTCCGATCTGGTGCTCATGAAATACATCGCCTACGGCATGATCGCGGCGCTGATCCTGGACGCCACCGTGATCCGCATGCTGTTGACCCCGGCGGTCCTGAAACTCGTATGGCGCTGAGGGGCGGAGACGCCGCCGGGCGATGTCGTCGCCGCGGTGCGCTCGGAGCAGGGGCGCGCGGCGATCACTCCCCGGGATGGTCCACGGCAGGCCGCGGACCGCGACCTGCTGGACCTGCCCGCCGAGAAGTATTACGGCGCGGGCCGCGACTCGGCGTCAGCCGCGGCGGGGGAGGACCAACTGCGCGCCGGTCACCGGATGGTCGATGACCTCGACCGGGTGCTGATACACCCGGCTGAGCAGGTCCCCGGTGAGGACTTCGCGCGGAGGTCCGTCGGCGGCGACCCGCCCGTCCTCGAGGACGGCGACCCGGTCGGCGTAGGCGGCGGCGAGCCCGAGATCGTGCAGCACCACCACGACGGCGGACCCAGCGGCGGCGCGCTCGGCGGCCAAGCGCAGCACCGCTTCTTGGTGGCCCAGATCCAGGGCGGCGGTCGGTTCGTCCAAGAGCAGGGTGTCGGTGTCCTGGGCCAGGACCCGGGCCAGCGCGACCCGCGCGCGTTCGCCGCCGGACAGCGTCGGGAACGAGCGCGCGGACAGATGCGTGACGTCCGCGGCCGCCAACGCGGCGTCGACGGCCTGCTCGTCGTGTTCGGCGCGGACGGTGCGCACCCACGGCGCGCGCCCCATCGCGACGACCTCGCGCGCGGTGAACGGGAATCCGACCGTGTGGCTCTGCGGCAGCACCGCCCGGCGGCGCGCCATGTCCAACGGGGTCCAGTGTTCGAGCGAGCGCCCGTCCAACTCGACGGTGCCGTCGGTCGGCGGCAGTTCCCCGGCGAGCGCGGCCAGCAGCGTCGACTTGCCCGCGCCGTTCGGCCCGACCAGGGCCACCACCTGACCGGCGACCACCTCGAAGTCGACGGAGTCCAGCACCCGCCGCGCCGGAACCCCCGCGCCGCCGCGCCGTTCGATCCCGACACCGACAGCGCGCAACGTCACCGTCCCGCGCTCCGGTGTCGCCGGCGGTTCGTGCACGCGCCCGAGCGCGGTGCTGATCCCGCGCACGACTCCGGTCACCACGCCGACCCTCCGATGTTCTCGTGACGGCCCGTGGACCCGGCGCAGCGTTCGCAGGAGGCCGTTGTCTTCGATCTCCCGCTCATGCCCACCCGCCCGAGCGCGCGCGGGTGCGGCGCAGCAGCCAGAAGAAGAACGGGCCGCCGATGAGGGAGGTCAGCATGCCCAGGGGCAGATCCGCGTTGTCGACCAGCGACCGCGCGGCCACGTCGGCGACGAGCAGGACGACCGCGCCGAGGATCGCGCTGAGCGGGACCAGGACGCGGTGCGCGGGACCGACCAACATCCGCACCACGTGCGGGACGATCAGGCCGACGAACAGGATGATGCCGGTGAAGGCGACGCCCGCGGTGGTGAGCACCGCCACGATGACGATCACGGTGCGGCGCAACCGTTCCACGTCGACGCCGAGGTGCCGGGCCGCGGATTCGCCCAGCGCGAGCAGATCCAGTCGGGAGGCGACCAGCACGGCCGCGCCGATGCCGAGCGCGGCGAGCGGTGCCACCACCCAGACCGACTGCCAGGTGGCGCCGTTGAGGCTGCCCAACTGCCAGAACACGATCTGGTCGCGGGCGGCGGGGGAGGCGACGAACAGCAGGAACGCGATGAGCCCGCCCGCGAAGGCATTGATCGCGACACCGGTCAGCACCAGCGTCACGACTTCGGTGCGGCCGTTGGCGCGCGAGAGCAGATACACCAGCGCGGTGGTGAACAGGCCCGCGGCGAACGCGGCGGCCGCGATCGACCAGGCCGCGACGAACGCGCCGCCGATCACGATGACCGTACCCGCGCCGACCGCCGCGCCCGCCGACACGCCGATGACGCCCGGTTCGGCGAGCGGATTGGCGAAGACTCCTTGCAGCAGCGCCCCCGCGGTGGCCAGCGCCGCGCCGACGAGCACCGCGAGCAGGACGCGGGGAAAACGCACCTCCCACAGCGTCACCTCGCCCGCGGGGTGCGCGGGCAGCGGACCCCAGTCCAGCCCGATGCGGTGGGCGACGCTGCCCGCGACCTCGAGCGGTGTGGTCGGCACCTGACCGATGGCCGCGGAGGCCAGGGCCAGCAGGATCAGCACGGCGATCGAGACGGCGAACACGAGCGTGACGCGGGTCCGGCCGCGCGAGGCGGGCGCGGGCGGAGGCGACGGGGGAGGGTCCTTCGTGATCCGCTCCGGGGCCGGCGCGCTCGACCCGCCCGCGGCGGAGTCGATCATGCGGGTTTCGTCCCGTACACGGCTTCGCTGAGCGCCGCGATGACGCGTCCGGTGTTGGGCCCGAAGCTGAGCAGGACGGCATCGGACATGTCGACCACCCGCTTGTTCTTGCCCGCGGGCGTCTGGGCGATGCCGGGGATCTTCTCGAGTCCGTCGACGCCGCCGACGGATTTCAGCCCGTCGGTCATCACCAGCAGGACGTCGGGGGCCGCGCCGATCATCGCCTCGGAGGTGATGGCGGTGAACGGTTCGGTGAGTCCGGCCACTTCGCCCGCGTCGCGCGCGCCGAGGGCGGCGATGAGCGCGTCGGCCCCGGAATTCGGGCCCGCCATCATGGTGATCGCGGTGCTGCGCAGGTAGAGGAACGCGATGGTGAGCCGCGGGTCCTGCGGGGGCACGGCGGCGCTCGCGGCGGCGATCTCGTCACTGGTGCGCTGGGCCAACGCCTTGCCCGCCGCCGGTACGCCGAGCGCGTTCGCGACCGCCTCGATCTGCGGTCCGACGCCGTCCATCGTGCGCTTGGGGTCGAAGTAGACGACCGTGACGCCCGCTGAACGCAGTTGTTCCTGTACGGCCGGTGTCGCGGTGGTGGTGTCGGTGAGGAAGACCGTGGGCCGCAGCGCCAGCACCGATTCGATGTTGAGCGACCCGTTGCCGCCCGCCACGTTCGGGACGTTCTGCACGGCGGGGAACGCGGCGGCGGTGCTGCGCCCGACCAGGTTCGGGCCGAGGCCGAGCGCGTACACGGTCTGGGCGAGGGTGCCGTAGCGGTCGACCGCGATGATCCGGTCGGCGGAGGCGACCGTCACCTGCGCGCCGTCGAAGGACCGCACCGTGGCGGGCAGCGCGGGCGTGGGCGCGGGGCCGATCGGGACCGGATCGGTGTTGGCCAGCGTCGCGGTCGACTGGCCCGCCTGCCCCGACGCGCTCGACTCCTCGCCGCCCCCGCAGGCGACAACGCCCACCAGCAGCGCGGCGAGCAACGCGAACAGCGGCAGGGCACGCCGGGAACGGGCGCGCCGCCACCGCGCGGAAACCGATGAAACGCCGAGACTCGCACTCCTCATGAAGGCAAGCCTAATCCGCGTCATTGCGCGCGTGCGCTCACGTCGTCCAGCGCCGCCGCGATGGCACGGGGCAGTTCCAGCGTCTCGGCCGCCATGATCCCCGTCAGCTGGCCGATGTCGCGCGCGCCGACGATCATGCTGACGATGCTCGGGCGGTCGCGAATCCAGGCCAGCGCCACCGCCAGCGGCGAGGTGCCCAATCCGTCGGCGGCCGTGACCAGGGCGTCGACGACGCGGGTGGCCCGGTCGTCGAGTCGGTGGCTGATCTCCTCGGCGGTGGCCTCGTCCGCGCCGCGCGAATCCGCGGGCACGCCGTCGCGGTACTTGCCGGTGAGGATGCCGCCCGCCAGCGGTGCGGTGGCGATCACACCGACGCCGTGATGTCGCGCGGCGGGCACGAAATCCACTTCGGCCGCTCGCGCCAGCAGCGAATACGGGGTCTGGGCGACCACGACCGGCGCGGTGGCGGCCAGACTGGCCAACTGCCAGGCGCGAAAACCGCTGACACCGGTGTAGCGCACCCGGCCCGACCGCACCGCGTAGTCCAGGGTGGCGGCGATCTCCTCGAGCGGGGTGCGCGGGTCCCAGGCGGCCACGGTCCAGATGTCGAGGTGGTCGGTGCCCAGTTCCAGCAGGGTCCGGTCGAGTTGGCGCAGCAGGGTGCGGCGCGAGGCGTCGACCGTGGGCCGGATCGGTTCGGGCGTCGGAATTCCGGAGTCGAGCGAGGGCGCGTGCACCACGACGCCCGCACTGCCGGACAACACGATCTCGTCGCGGCTCACGATGTCGCCGAGCAGATCGGCGAGGATGCGCTGGGCCGCGCCGCCCGCGTAGGCGGGGGAGGTCTCCACGAGCGTGCCGCCCGCTTCGGCGAACGCGATGAGCTGTCCCGCCGCGTCGTCCGGATCGGTGTGCGTCCCCCAGGTGTGGGTCGCCAAACCGATCCGGGACACCCGTAGGCCGCTGTGGCCGACCGTCCGCTGTTCCATCACCGCGTCCGCGCATTCGTCACGCCGCTCAGCGTAGTGTGCCGGGCCGGCCCCGTGCCGGACCCGGCCGTCGCCGCGTGCGGTGAGCCTGTACTGTCGCTGCGGGATTGCGGTGGTTCGACGCCGTTCCGTTCCGGTGCCGGGCCAATTGCCCTCTCGGAACGGACGTTTCGGACCACCCGGTAGAACGGGTGCGGCACGCGGCGCACCGTGCGCGACGGAGGAGGGCAAGTGGGCGAGTCGATGACCTGGATACAGGCGTTGGTACTGGGTCTGGTGCAGGGGCTCACCGAGTTCCTTCCGGTCTCCTCCTCCGGTCATCTGCGCATCGTGTCCTCGGTGTTCTTCGGCGACGACGCGGGCGCGTCGTTCACCGCCGTCACCCAGTTGGGCACCGAACTGGCCGTGCTGGTCTACTTCGCCAAGGACATCGTGCGGATCGTGAAGGCGTGGTTCACCACACTGCTGCTGCGGATACGGGAGCGCTCGGGCGTCGAGGTGCCGTTGGCCGAACAGCCCACCCGCCGCCTGCCCGTCGTCACCGGTGACTACGCCGCCGACTTCGCCCGCGACGAGGACGCCCAGCGCGAATTGGACTACCGCGTCGGCTGGTACGTCATCATCGCCACCATCCCGATCGGCGTGCTCGGCTTCCTGTTCAAGGACGAGATCCGCACCGGGGCGCGCAATCTGTGGCTGGTCTCGGCGATGCTGATCGGCTTCGCGCTGGTGATCGCCGCCGCCGAGCACTACGGCCGCAAGTCGCGTCCGATCGAACAGCTCACCACCCGCGACGGCCTGGTCATGGGTTTCGCGCAGTGCCTCGCGCTGATCCCCGGCGTGTCGCGCTCCGGCGCGACGTCCTCGGCGGGCCTGTTCCTGGGTCTGGAACGCGAAGCCGCGGTGCGGTTCTCGTTCCTGCTCGCGATCCCGGCGGTCACCGCCTCGGGTCTGTTCAGCCTGCCCGACGCGTTCGAGCCCGCCGGTGAGGGACTCAACGCCAGCGGACCGCAGTTGCTGGTCGCGACGGTGCTGGCCTTCGTCGTCGGCTACGCCTCGGTGGCGTGGCTGCTGAAATTCGTGGCGCGCCATTCGCTGAACTGGTTCGTCGGCTACCGGATCGTGCTGGGGCTGACGGTCATGGGTCTGCTTGCCACCGGGGTGGTGTCGGCGACGTGAACGACGCCACCGCGCCCCGTCCCCACCGCACCGCGACGACTAGGCTGAACCGATGACGGTGATCCTGCTGCGACACGGCGTGTCGACCTCGAACACCGCCCGAACACTCGCGGGACGCAGCGCGGGCGTCGATCTGACCGAACGCGGAGCCGAACAGGCCCGCGCGGTCGCCGACCGGCTCGCCGCCCTGCCGATCGAGTACATCGTGCATTCGCCGTTGTTGCGCTGTCAGCGAACGGTGGCGCCGTTGGCCGAGAAGTTCGGGCTGGAACCGCGCTACGACGAGCGACTGCTCGAGGTCGACTACGGCGAGTGGACCGGGCGGCCGATCGCGGACCTGCTCACCGAACCGCTGTGGAAGGTGGTGCAGCGCCACGCCTCGGGCGCGGTGTTCCCCGGCGGCGAGGGGCTGGCCCAGGTGCAGGCCCGCGCGGTCGCCGCGATCCGCCACCACGAACGCGCCTTCGCCGAGGAACACGGCCGTGAGGTGCTGTGGGTCGCCTGTACCCACGGCGACGTGATCAAGTCGATCCTGGCCGACGCGCTCGGGCTGCACCTGGACGGGTTCCAGCGCATCGTCGTCGAACCGGCCTCGATCAGCGTGGTGCGCTATGCGGCGACCGCGCCGTACGTGTGGCGGCTCAACGACACCGGCACCGACCTGAGCGCGCTGATCCCGCCCGAGCCGAGCGCCTCGCCCGCTACCACCGGGCCGGTGCCCGGCGGGGAGGTCGGCGGCGGCGCGAGCGCGGATAATGGAAAAGCGGCGCCGTGAGTTGGATCCGCGTCCGCCGTGGGTAGTCGATCAGGGTCACGTAGCAGGAGGTGCAGGTGGCACGAGCAATCCATGTATTTCGCACCCCCGATCGTTTCGTCGCCGGGACCGTCGGTGAGCCGGGCGATCGCGCGTTCTACTTGCAGGCCGTGCAGGAGCCGAGGGTGGTGAGCGTGCTGCTGGAGAAGCAGCAGGTCAAGGTGCTCGCCGACCGGATGGGTCTGCTGCTGGACGAGGTCGGGCGCCGCTTCGGCGCGCCCGTGCCGCCCCAGGCCGAGGACGTCAGCGACACCGCGCCGCTGGTCACCCCGGTCGACGCCGAATTCCGGGTCGGCACCATGGGTCTGGGCTGGGACGCCGACGCGGGCGCGGTCGTGGTGGAGTTGCTGGCCATCACCGAGACCGAGGTCGACGAGTCCGTCGTACTCGACGACACCGAGGAGGGCCCCGACGCCGTGCGGGTGTTCCTCACCCCGGTGCAGGCGCGCGAGTTCGCGCTGCGCTCGACCCGGGTGATCGCGGCGGGCCGCCCGCCGTGCCCGCTGTGTGGTGAGCCACTCTCGGCGCGCGGACACATGTGCGTGCGCACGAACGGGTACAAGCGCGGTGAGATCTTCGGTACGGCCGAGTTGGAGGAGTGATGTGGCCGTCGGGCACGAGCGCGAGGAACAGGACGCCGAGCGGTTCCGCTCCGGCGAACTGATGGTGATCGGCCGGGTGAACGTGGCGAGCAACGTCACCCTGGTCTGCGAGATCGGCGACGCCGAGGACCCGCTGCGGGTGGTGTACAAGCCGGTGCGCGGGGAGCGTCCGCTGTGGGATTTCCCCGACGGCACGTTGGCGGGCCGCGAGGTGGCCTCGTATCTGATCTCCGAGGCGATCGGCTGGGAGGTCATCCCGCAGACGATCCTGCGCGACGGACCCTACGGGCCGGGAATGGTGCAGCGCTGGGTGGAGTCCGCGGATCAGCACACCGAGCGGGCCGACCGGTTCGACCTGGTGGACCTGTGTCCGGCGGGTGCGGTGCCGGAGGGGTTCGTGGAGGTGCTGCGCGCGGTCGACCAGGACGACAACGAGGTGTCGCTCGTGCACGCCGACGACCCGCGCCTGCGCCGGATGGCGGTGCTCGACGTGCTGCTCAACAACGCCGACCGCAAGGGCGGGCACGCGCTCGAAGGCGTGGACGGCAAGGTCTACGGCGTCGACCACGGCATCTGCCTGCACACCGAGGACAAGTTGCGCACGGTGCTGTGGGGCTGGGCGGCCCAACCGGTGGGCGAGGACCTGATCGCCGATGTGGAGACCTTCGCCGAGACGTTGCCGGGCGCGGTCGCCGACGCCTTGGCCCCGCACGTCACCGACGCCGAGATCGACGCCCTCGTCGCGCGCACCAAGGATCTGCTCGAGCACCGGGTGATGCCGGTGCCGCACGGTCCGCGTCCCATCCCGTGGCCCGCCTTCTGAGGCGTGCGGGTCCGCGCCGTCGTACCGGGTGTCGACTCGCGTCGCGTGCGTACTCGCGGGCCGTGCCGTGACCGGTCGCACAGCCCCCGATGGTGCGGGCGGCCCGCGGGTTTCGTAGCCTGGAGGCTGGGGGTGAGCCTCGTCACCGGTCGGCGCGATCTTCGGTTCCGTGGGACGGTAACGATTGACTTTCCCGAACGCCGCCGTCGACGCAGGTCCGGGGTGGTGACCACACGGGGTCGCGCCGGTCGCGGGCCGGGGTGGCAGGCGGAGTTCCCGAGCGGACCTCTACCCTCGAATCATGCAGTCCTGGTCCGATATCGCCCTACCGACAGTCCCCGGAACAGGGCCGCCGTTGCGGTTGTACGACACCGCCGACCGGCAGGTGCGTCCGGTCACGCCGGGCTCCACGGCGACGATGTACGTCTGCGGCATCACCCCGTACGACGCCACCCATCTCGGTCACGCGGCCACCTACCTGACCTTCGACCTGGTCAATCGGGTGTGGCGCGACGCCGGACACGACGTGCACTACGTGCAGAACGTCACCGACGTGGACGACCCGCTGTTCGAGCGCGCCGAACGCGACGGCCTGGACTGGCGCGAACTGGGCGACCGCGAGGTGGCGCTGTTCCGCGAGGACATGGCCGCGCTGCGGGTGGTCCCGCCGCGCGATTACATCGGCGCGGTCGAGTCGGTCGACGAGGTGATCGAACTGGTCGACAAGCTGCTCGCCTCGGGCGCGGCCTACGTCGTGGACGATGCGCAGTACCCGGACATCTACTTCCGGGTCGAGGCCACCGACCAGTTCGGGTACGAATCCGGCTACGACCGGGCGACCATGGAGCGGCTGTTCGCCGAGCGCGGCGGCGACCCGGACCGTCCGGGCAAGCACGACACGATCGACGCGCTGCTGTGGCGCGCGGCCCGCCCGGGTGAGCCGTCGTGGCAGGCCCCGTTCGGCGAGGGCAGGCCCGGTTGGCACATCGAGTGCGCGGCGATCGCGCTCAACCGCATCGGCAGCGGGATCGACATCCAGGGCGGCGGCAGCGACCTGATCTACCCGCACCACGAGTACTCGGCGGCGCACGCGGAATCGCTGCGCACCGGCGAACGGTTCGCCCGCCACTACGTGCACGCCGGGCTGATCGGCCTGGACGGCGAGAAGATGTCCAAATCGCGCGGCAACCTGGTGCTGGTCTCGACGTTGCGGCGCGCGGGCACCGACCCGGCCGCGATCCGGCTGGGCCTGTACGCGGGCCACTACCGCGCGGACCGGATGTGGACCGAGCAGGTGCTCGCCGACGCCGAGTGTCGCCTGGACCTGTGGCGTCGGGCGGTGGCGCTGGGCTCCGGGCCCGCGGCCGCCGACACCGTCGCGCGGGTCCGTCAGCATCTGGCCGACGATCTGGACACCCCGAAGGCGCTCGCGGCGCTGGATCACTGGGCGACGCGCGCGCTGGACTACGGCGGCCCCGACACCGAGGCGCCGCGCGTGATCGCGACCGCCGTGGACGCGCTGCTGGGCGTGCGTCTCTGACCGCTTGCCCCGACGCACCGGACGTGATCTGGTGCAAGGATGTGTGAGCTGAGTGTCCGCGGTCTGGCCGGCCGTTTTCCCGGCGTGGTCCTGCCCGCGGTGCCGCCGCTGCGGCCCGCCGGGGAGCCGGGGTCGGAGTCGACGATCCGGGCCCGGCGGCGCTTCCTCGGCAGCGATGTGGTGGATGCCGACACCGGCGCGGTGCGCGCCGACCGGGTGGCGCTGTCCTGGGTGGGCTGCGCGACCTACGTGCTGGCGATCGGCGGCGTCGTCGTGCTGCTCGACGCGTGGGTGCCGCGGCTGATGAGTTCCGGCTACGTTCCGGCGTCGCCGCAGGACCTCGCGGATCTGCGGCCCGCCGCGATCCTGATCGGGCACGGCCACTTCGACCACGCGGGCGACGCGGGACGGATCGCCGAGGCGAGCGGCGCGGTGGTGTACGGCACCGCCGAGCACTGCGCGGCCATCCGCGCCCAGGTTCTCGCACCGAGCTTTCCCACCGTCGCCCTCGGTGACGCCGCCACGCCGCCGGGGCACAGTCACGAGTTCACCGTGGGCCCGGTCGCGGTGACGGCGATCCGGCATCTGCATTCCGCGCCGACCGCGCCCGATCGCGACGACCCGGCGCGGCCGTTCTTCCCGAGGCCGCGCCTCGCGCCGATCCTGCGTCATCCGCCGACGCGCGCCGACTTGGCCGAGACGGTGCCGCGCCTGCGCGACGCGGAGGGCGGCGTACTGCTCTATCAAGTGCGCGTGCCGGGTTTCTCGCTGGTGTGGCACGACTCCTCGGGCCCGCTGACCGAACGCGCGCCGCAGGTGCTCGAGACCTTGGCCGCGCTGCCCGGCACGGATCTGCACATCGGCGCGGTCCAGGGCTACAACCAGATCACCAACGGTCTGCGCGACCCGCGCCGCTACATCGAGGCCCTCGCCCCCGCCCTGTTCGTCCCGACCCATCACGACAACTGGCTTCCCGGCCTCACCGCCCCGGCCGCCACCTACGATCGCGCGCTGCACGCGGAGGTGGCGCGTGTCGGTTCCGCGCCGCGAGTGCGCACACTGCACGACCGCATCGATTACGTCCGTCCGGAGCGTCTCACCTTCCGACTCTGACCGCGCCCATGACGGGAATCTCTCGCCACCGAACCGACTTATACCCATGGGGGGTATATGGTCGAGGCAGGTGACGCGGCCCTCGCGCCGTCGCCACCTCCGGCGAAGGAGGAACCCATGGATCACCGGGGCACAGGCCACCGCCACGATTCGGCGCGCGTATCCGACGGCGACACGACCCGCGAAGCCGACGACGCTCACGGCCTCGACCGCGAATCGATCGCGGATCACGGACCGGCCGGGCTTCCACCGCCGCTCGGTCCCGACGGACCCGGCGATCGTGCCGCGCGCGAGGGGCACGGCGACGACGGGCACGGGACCGGGCACGATCACCACGGCCACGACGGGATGTCGATGCGGGCCATGGCGGCCGATATGCGCGACCGGTTCCTGGTCGCCGCGGTGTTCTCCGTGCTGGTGATGGCGTGGTCCCCGATGGCCACGGACATGCTCGGCCTGCATCCGGCGGTGCCGTTCCGGTTGCGCGAAGACGTGTGGGCGCTGCTGTTGAGCCTGCCGGTGGTGTTCTATTCCTCGGCGATCTTCTTCACCGGGGCGGTGGCGGCGCTGCGGGCGCGGACCCTGGACATGATGGTGCTGGTCGCGGTGGCGATCGGCGCGGGGTGGCTGTATTCGCTGGCGATCACGGTGACCGGCGGCGGCGAGGTGTTCTACGAGGCGTCGACGATGTTGGCGACGTTCGTGCTGTTGGGGCACTGGTTCGAGATGCGGGCTCGGGGCGGGGCCAACGACGCGATCGGTTCGCTGCTGGACCTCGCGCCGCCGCGGGCGGAGGTGCTGCGCGACGGTGTGCCGGTGGAGGTGCCGACGACCGAGGTGGTCGTGGGGGATCTGCTGCTGGTGCGGCCCGGCGCGAAGATCGCGGTGGACGGTGTGGTCGAGCGGGGCGAGAGCGCCGTGGACGAGTCGATGGTGACCGGGGAGAGTCTGCCGGTGCGCAAAGCGCCGGGATCGACGGTGATCGGGGCCTCGCTCAACACCGACGGCGCGTTGCGGGTGCGGGCGACGGCGGTCGGGTCCGACACCGCGCTGTCGCGGATCGTGGATCTGGTGCGGCAGGCGCAGAGTTCGCGGGCCCCCGGTCAGCGGTTGGCCGACCGTGCCGCGTTCTGGTTGGTCCTGGTCGCGTTGGTCGGCGGCGGGCTGACGTTGGCGGTGTGGCTGCTGGCGGGTGCGTCGTTCGCGACGGCGATGCTGTTCGCCATCACGGTGGTCGTCATCACCTGCCCGGACGCGCTGGGGTTGGCGACGCCGACCGCGATCATGGTGGGCACCGGTCTGGGCGCCAAGCGCGGCGTGCTGTTCAAGAACGCGCTCGCCCTGGAGACCGCGGCGCGCGTCGAGGTCGTGGTGTTCGACAAGACCGGCACGCTGACCAAGGGCGAACCGGAGGTCACCGACGTCCGCGCGACGGGGGACGCGACGCGCGCCTTGGCGTTGGCGGCGGCGGTGGAGCGCGAGTCCGAGCATCCGCTGGCGGGGGCGGTGGTCCGGCACGCGCAGGCGTCCGGGGTGCAGAACCTGTCCGCGACGCGTTTCGAGAACGTCCCCGGACACGGCGCCCTCGGCGAGGTGGACGGGCATCGGGTGGTGGTCGGCAATCGACGCCTGTTCGAGCGGGAGGGCATCGATCTCGGCGGATTGGCCGCGGACCGCGAGGAACTGGCGGCGACGGGACACACCGCGGTGCTGGTCGCGGTGGATGGCGCGGCGGCCGCGGTCCTCGCGCTGGCCGACGCGCCGCGCGAGACCTCCGCCGCCGCGGTCGCGGCCCTGCACGAGATGGGCGTGGACGTGGTGATGCTGACCGGCGACAACCGGGCCACCGCCGAACGCATCGGGGCCGATCTGGGCATCGACACGGTGATCGCCGAGGTGCTCCCAGGAGACAAGGCCGATCGGATCGCGGCGTTGCAACGCGACGGTCGCCGTGTCGCGATGGTCGGCGACGGCGTCAACGACGCGCCCGCGTTGGCCCGCGCGGATCTGGGCATCGCGATCGGCGCGGGCACGGACGTGGCGATCGAGACCGCGGATCTGGTGCTGATGCGCTCGGATCCCCTCGATGTCCCGACGGCGTTGCGGATCGGACGCGGCACCTTGCGCAAGATGCGCCAGAACCTCGCGTGGGCGGTCGGCTACAACACCGTCGCGCTGCCGGTGGCGGCCGGTGTCCTGGTGCCCGCCTTCGGTTTCACGCTGCGACCGGAGATCGCGGCGATGGCGATGTCGGGGTCGAGTGTGATCGTGGCGTTGAACGCGGTGGCCCTGCGCCGGTTGCCGCTGCCCGACGCCGTCACCACAACGACCGGGCGTGCCGCACGGCGTCGATGACGAGCGCGAGGCCGAACAGTCCGAACAGGATGCGGATCGACAAGGGCCCGACGCGGACGAAGACCCGCACGATCGTGCGATAGACCCGTCGTGCTCTGGGCGTGCGCCGCACCGACAGCGTCAGGACCAGCAGCGGCGGGATCAGCGCCAGCGCGCAGTAGGCGAGGATGATCAGCGGCCACATGGTCGGTCGGTGTGCCGAGAGCATCGCGAGCGCGGCCAGATACGGGACGGCGGTCGGGGCCTGCGCGAGTCCGATGGCGATGCCGAGCAGTCCCAGCGCCCACGGTTTGCGGCGTACGTCGGCGGCCCAGGCGGGCGGTTCGCCCGCCGCGCGCACGGGCAGGCACGCGAACCCGAGCAGGCCCAGACCGATGAGCAGTTCGCCCCAGTAGCGCTGGGTCGGGGTGAGGCGGAAGTCGATCAGATCGGTCAGGAAGGTCAGCCCGAGCACGGTGCACAGGCCGAAGGTGGTGGTGACCAGGAAGACGCCGCCGAGGAAGCTCAGTCCGCCGGGCAGCGGGGACCGGCGACCCAGCCTGCTGTCGGTGACCACCGCCGTCGTGATTCCCACCAGCAGGACATCGAGCGAGTCGAGAAAGGCGAAGCCGGCCAACGCGATCAACAGTGTCACCACCGTGGTCAGCGTAGGGGGACCGGTCGTGCGTTCAGGTCCGCGGTTCCCGGACCACGTCGTCGGCCGCCTTGTCGGGGCGCAGGCCGCGCCAGGACGGGTGGCGCAGTCGGCCGTCACCGGTCCATTCGGCGAAGGACACCTCGCCGACCAGGCGCGGTTCGACCCACACCGCGTCCGCGACGTCGGCGGCGACCGCGGGGTCGTCGCGGCGCAGCGGTCGCAGGGCGGCGGCGAGGTCGTCGAGCATCCGTCGGGTGAATCCGGTGCCGACGTTGCCGATGTAGGTGAGCTCGCCGCGCCGGTCGTGCACGGCCATCAGCAGCGAACCGATGCGCCCTTCCCGGCGGCCCGCGCCCGGTCGCCAGCCGACGATGACCACTTCCTGGTCGCGCACGTTCTTGACCTTGGTCCACAGCGGACTGCGGCGGCCGGGCAGGTACGGGCTGTCGAGGCGTTTGCAGAGGATGCCCTCGAGCCCTAGTTTCGCGGATTCGGCCAGGACGCGTTCGCCGCTGCCGGTGAGGCGGGGCGGGACGCGCCAGTGCGGACCGTGCGGGTCGAGTTGTTCGAGCAGTCGCCGCCGTCGCGCGTAGGGGAGGTCGATCAGCGACCGGTCGCCGATGTGCAGCAGGTCGAAGATCAGGTAGGTGGCGGGGACCGTGGCCGTCAGGGTGCGGATGAGGCCGGGGTGGCGTTGGTGCATGCGCGGTTGCAGGGCCTCGAAGGAGGTGCGCCCGTCGGGACGGAAGGTGACGATCTCGCCGTCGAGGACGAAGGGCGGGTCGGCGGGCGCCAGATCGGCGAGTTCGGGCCAAGCGGCGGTGATGTCCTTGTCGTTGCGCGATATCAGTCGCAGGTCGGCGCCGACGTAGGCCAGGGCGCGGATGCCGTCGAATTTGACCTCGTAACTCCACCGGTCGTCGTCGTGGGGAAGGGGGCCGGCGGCGGCCGACATCGGTGCGTAGCGGGGCAGCCCCGTCACCCTCGCCTCGTCGCCATCGCCGGTCCTCTCGGAACATGTACGCCGATCGCATCAAAGGTACCGTTCGGTCTGTTTTGTGGGTGGGAAACAGATCCGGAATTCGCGCGCCGCGGATGTCGATAACGTCGGATCGGCTCCGTCCCAGGGGTGAGAACACGACAGCCGTCCGAACAGAGGAGAACCCGATGGCCAAGTACCTGCTGCTCAAGCACTACCGCGGCGCGCCCGCTTCGGTGAACGACGTGCCGATGGACCGGTGGACCCCGGAGGAGGTCACCGCGCACGTGCAGTACATGCAGGATTTCGCCGCCAGGCTCGAGGCCACCGGCGAGTACGTCGACGGGCAGGCGTTGTCCCCGCAGGGCGCTTTCGTCCGCTCCGACGGCGCGGGCCGCCCGCCGGTCACCGACGGTCCGTTCGCGGAGACCAAGGATCTGATCGCGGGATGGATGGTGATCGACGTCGACACCTACGAGCGCGCGCTCGAGTTGGCGGCCGAATTGTCCGACGCGCCCGGCGCGGGCGGCGTGCCGATCCAGGAATGGCTCGAGGTGCGCCCGTTCCTCACCGCGGCGCACACCGTCACCGAGTGAACGAATCGCTGCTGCGCGACCTCGTGCCCGCCGTGATCGGCGTCCTGGTCCGGCGCGGCGTCGAGTTCGCCGCCGCCGAGGACGCCGTGCAGGAGGCCCTGATCCGCGCGCTGGGCAGTTGGCCCCACGATCCGCCGCGGGACCCGAAGGGGTGGCTGGTGGCGGCGGCCTGGCGCAAGTTCCTCGACGACGCGCGGTCCGAGACCGCGCGTCGCGGGCGGGAACTCGCCGTGCGGGCCGAACCGCCGCCCGGTTCGGCCCCGGCCGTGGACGACTCGCTGTGGCTGTATTTCCTGTGCGCGCACCCGGCGCTGTCGCCGAGTTCGGCCGTCGCGCTGACCTTGCGCGCCGTGGGCGGTCTGACGACCCGCCAGATCGCCTCGGCCTACCTGGTGCCCGAAGCGACGATGGCGCAGCGGATCAGCCGCGCCAAGAAACGCCTCGCCGGAGTGTCGCTGGACCGGCCCGGCGATCCGGCGACGGTGCTGCGCGTGCTCTACCTGGTGTTCAACGAAGGCTACGGCGGTGACCTGGACCTGGCCGCGGAGGCGATCCGCCTGACCCGTCAGTTGGCCGCCGCCACCGACGAACCGGAGGCGGCGGGCCTGCTGGCGCTGATGCTGCTGCACCACGCCCGGCGCGCGTCACGACGCGGACCGGGCGGTCGCCTGATCCCGCTGGCCGAACAGGATCGTTTCCGCTGGGACACCGCCCTGATCGCCGAGGGCGTGACGATCCTGCAAGCGGCGCTGGCCCGCGACCGGTTGGGCGAATACCAGGCCCAGGCCGCGATCGCCGCCCTGCACGCGGACGCGCCGCGCGCCGAGGAGACCGACTGGGTGCAGATCGTGGAGTGGTACGACGAACTGCTGGCCCTGACCGACAGCCCGGTGGTGCGACTCAACCGGGCGGTGGCGGTGGGCGAGGCCGACGGCGCCCGCGCGGGGTTGGCGGCGCTCGGCGACGTCGATCCGGACCTGCCCAGGTACACCGCGGCCCGCGCCTACCTGACCGAGCGCGCGGGCGATCTCGCCGCGGCCGCGGACCTGTACGCCGCGGCGGCGCGCGCGGCGACCAGCGCGCCCGAACGCGACCACCTCACCCGCGAGGCCGCGCGGGTGCGTCGGGCGTCGGGATCGTGAGCGCGGTGCTGTACACCGCCGCGGCGTGGGCATAGATTCGGTGGTTGTGCAGAGCATCGAGTTCGGCGCGCCCGACGGCCCCTTGTCGGCGATCCAGGGGCGTCCCACCGGCGCGGGCCCGTGGCCGGGCGTGGTGGTCGTCCACGACGCCGTCGGCCCCAGCGTCGATCTCGGCAACCACGTCGAGATGCTGGCCGACTACGGCTATCTGACCGTCGCGCCGAATCTGTTCTCGCGCGGGCGCGTTCGGTGTCTGACCGCGATCATGCGGGCGTTGCTGCTCACCGGGGAGGGCGCACCGGTGCGTGACGTGCTGGCCGCGCGTGAGCACCTGCTCGCCGATCCGGACTGCAACGGGCGCACCGCCGTCGTCGGTTTCTGCATGGGCGGCGGTTTCGCGCTGCTGGTGGCGCCGCGCGGATTCGACGTCTCCGCCCCGTTCTATCCCAGCCTGCGCGGCGACTACGGCGCGCTGCTGGCGGGCGCGTGCCCGATCGTGGCCAGCTACGGCGCGCTCGACCCGGTGCTGATCGGCGCGGGGACGCGTCTGGAGAAGGCGCTGACCGACAACACCGTGCCCCACGACATCCGCACCTATCCCGGTGTGACGCACGGATTCGCCAACGTCCTGCCCGGCGACCGACTGCTGCGGGTGACGGGACTCGGTCACGACGAGGCGGCCACCCGCGACGCGTGGGCGCGGATCTTCGCCTTCTTCGACACCCACCTGACCGGTCCGGACGGGGACGGCTGAACCCCGGCGGGGTTGCCCACGGGCACTGTATATTTCGTGCGGTAACGGATACCGGGCGACTCGCGGACCGACGGCGGCGATCCCGTGCGGTCGCCCGATCCGCGCGCGGGCATGGGGTACTGTTCTGTGCTCTGCCCGCACCGACAGAAATGGCGCCCGAATGTCACGAGTGGTCACCAAGGAGCAGTACTTCGAAACCGCGCTGGCGGTGCTGGCCGAACTCGGCTTCAAGGGTCTCAACATCGGTGCGCTGTGCCGCAGGCTCGGCGTCACCAGCGGTTCGTTCTACCACCATTTCGGCAGCTGGCAGAGTTTCGTGGACGCGCTGCTCGAGCACTGGGAGAACCGGCAGGTCGTGATCCTGCGGACGCTGAGTTTCAACCAGGGCAACCCCGACGACGATGTGCGCGCCATGTCGGATCTGGCCGCGGGCCTGCACCATCGCGCCGAGGCCGCCATCCGGGCGTGGGCGGGCAACGACGAATCGGTGAACCTCGCCCTCAAACGCGTGGACGAGTCGCGCAGGCGCACGGTGCACAAGGTGATCCGGGGCGTGGTCGCCGACGAGGCCGCCGCCGCGGAGATCACCGCGCTCGGGATGGCGATGCTGATCGGCTACCAGCAGATCGGCGACGAGGACGTGTCGTTGAACAGACTGCTGTCCCAGTTCGCCCGGCTCATCTACTCCCACACCCGCGCCTGAACGCTCAGCCCAGCAGGTCGTCGACGTAGCACCACCGCCACGCCTCGCCGGGTTCGACGCTGCGCATCACCGGGTGCGCGGTGCCCTGGAAGTGTTTGGTCGCGTGATTGCCGGGTGAGGAATCGCAGCACGCGATGTGTCCGCAGGACAGGCACATCCGCAGGTGCACCCAGGTCAACCCCTCGGCGACGCATTCGGCGCACAGATCGGGTTCCTCGGGTTCGCGCACCAGCGGGGCCGCGCGCAGATGGGCGCAGTCGGTGGCCGCCGAGGGCGCGGCCAGGGTTTCGGGTCCGTCGACCTCGGCCTCCTCGAACCGATCGATCATCGATTCCTCGAGATCCAGGCGGGCCAGCACCGATTGCAGGATCTCGTAGTCCAGCGTCCCCGAATCCCGTACGCGCAGCACGGTTTCGCGTTCGGCCCGCAGCATCGCCAGGCGCAGCCTGCGGTATTCGGCGGTGGGGGTGACCTGTTCGGATTCCGGGCGGCCCAGCCGTTCCCAGGCTGCGTTGGTCTGCCAGGTGACCCGGTCGCGCAGGGAGTCGGCCACCGCGCGCGGCGTCTCGGGGGTGAGGCGCTTGTCGAGTTCGGCCAGACCGGCGTTGACCGCCTGCTGCAACAGGTTGGCCTTCTGCAAGGCGTCCTCGGCCCGGCTCGGTCCGCGCAGGCGCAGCGCGCGCACCAGCCACGCCAGGGTCGGCCCCTGCAACAGCAGCGTCCCGGCGACCACGACCAGCGCGAGGAGTTTGAGCACTGGAAGTTGGGGTGTGTCCTGGGGAAGCAGCAGCACCGCGGCTAGGGTGACCACCCCGCGCATGCCGGCCCAGGACACCACCGCCGATTCCCGCGCGGACAGCGCGCCCGCGGTGGACCCGCGCGAGAGCAGCACCGAGGGGAAGATCCACAGCGGGCGCACCAGCATCACGGTGACCAGTACCGCCAGCGCGGTGACGACGAGGGTGGTGCGGTCGAGTCCGCTGTGCCAGGCCCCTTCCAGGATCGCGCGGACCTGTAGGCCGATGATCAGGAACACCGAGGATTCCAGGATGAACACGATGGTGCGCCAGTTGGTGCGCTCGGCGGTCCGCGAGGCCGCGCTCTGCCAGACGGGGGCGCCGTGGCCGAGGATGATGCCGCAGGTGACCACCGCGATCACGCCCGAGGCGCCGATCTCCTCGGCGGGCAGGTAGGCCACGAACGGGGCGAGGAAGGACAGGGTGGTGTCCAGGACGGGGTCGGTGATGCGCCTGCGCAGCATCGCGAGCACGGCGGCCACCAGCATCCCGACCAGCGCGCCGCCGCCCGCGGCGACCAGGAAGTCCAGTCCGGCCCGCCACAGTTCGTAGGTGCCCGCCGAGGCGGCGATGGCGGTGCGCAGGGTGACCAGCGCGGTGGCGTCGTTGCACAGCGATTCGCCTTCGAGCACGGTGACGATGCGGCGCGGCATGCCGATGCGGCGCGCGACCGCTGTGGCGGCGACGGCGTCGGGTGGGGCGACCACCGCGCCGAGGGCGACGGCCACCGCGAACGGCACCGGCAGCAGCCACCACACGACCGCGGCCACGGCGAAGGTGCTGAACAGCACCAGCCCCACCGACAGCAGCGCGATGGCGCGCATGTTGACCCGGAAGTCGACCAAGGAGGTGCGCAGCGCGGCGGTGTAGAGCAGCGGCGGCAGCAGGCCCAGTAGCACCACTTCCGGTTCGAGGTGCACCTCGGGCACATAGGGCAGATAGGACGCGCCGATTCCGGCGAGGGTCAGCACCAGCGGTTCGGAGACGCCGAACCGCCGTGCCGCGGCGGCCAGTGCCGTCGCGGCGGCCACCAGGACAACCAGCTCGATCGCTATGTGCACCGCTGGGATTCTTCCAGAGCCCACCGGGTTCCCGTACCGTCCGGTCGGCACTTCGGGCCTGCCCGAACTCGATTCGGCGTGTGTCGGTCCGCAACCGCGCCCGCGCGCTCTACCCTGCACACATAGCCGTTCCGCACTACCGGAGGTGGGTCCGCGATGGCAGCGAGGTTCGAGATCGAGAGGGACGAGCAGGGTGCGTTCCGATTCCTGTTCCGCACGGCCGACGGGCAATTGCTCGCCACGGGCCAGACCTGTTCGACCAAGTCCGACTGCAAGTACGGTATCGAGGCGTTGATGAAGAACGCACCGGTGGCCGAGATCGTCGACCACACCCGGTGAGTTCGTCGGATCGGCCTTGCCCCGGATGACGCACGATGAGAAGATGATTGAATAATCTTCTCATTGACGCTACGGCGTCCGGACTCGACGGGGAGCCGAGATGACCGACCAGGTCCACGCGCCGACCGCGGACACCCCCCGCCCGCGCAAGCCGCCCAAGGCCGTCCCGACCTTGCCGCGCGACGCGCTGCTGCGCCGCTACGTCGGCGACCGGCGGTTCGCGCTGACCCTGCCCCGGGCGGTCGCGTTGCAGATCCTGCACCCCGTCATCGGCGCGGCCCTGGCGACCCACACCCGAACCCGCCTGTGGGAGCACAAGCGACGCGCGGTGTCGAGCATGATCACCATCGCCTACTCCGACCGCGACCTGCGCACCGTCATCCGCTTCGGGCACGAACACGTCAAAGGCCGCGACGATACCGGAACCCGCTACCACGCGCTGCGCCCCGACGTGTTCTTCTTCCAGCACGCCACCTACGTCGACTCGCTGGTCACCGCGATCAACACCTTCGCCCGTCCGCTGACACCGGACGAACACGAGCAGCTCTACGCCGAATGCCGGATCTGGTATGCCCGATACGGCGTCTCGGCCCGCCACGAACCGGCGACCTGGTCGGAGTTCACCGACTACTTCGCCGACGCCTGCGCCACCCTGCTGCGCCGCAACAGCGCGAGCTACCAACTCAAGGCCCAGGTGCTCGCCCCCGACGCCTGGATTCCGGCGCGCCTGCCGCCCTACGCCGTGCGCGCGCTGCTCACCGACCGGGCCAGGGAACTGCTCGACGTGGAGTTGCGGCCGGGCGACAAGGCCGCGCTACGCCGGTACGCCGCGACCGTCCGCGCGAGTTCGGCCTTGGCGCCGCGTCGGATCCGGTACCTACCGCAGGCCCGCTGAGTCGCGAGCCGGGCTGCGCGGTGCCCACGGGGAACCGAGCCCGTACTCCGAGTGCGCTCGATCGCCGGTGCCGAACGTGGTATCGGTGCCCGCCCGCCGCCCCGATGTCGCGGCGGCGGGCCGGAACTCACACCGTGGCCGAGGCCGCCGCGGAGACCGTCACCCACGTGCTGTTGACCGCGGCGTTGCCGGAGAAGGTGTCCACCAGCGTCGGATCGTGCAGCAGGTTGACGTTCGCGCCGGGTTGGGCGGCCGCCACCTTCCAGCCCACACCGGGCTCGTCGTGCCCCCACCCGTGCGGAATCGCCACGGTGCCGCGGCGGATCTCGTCGCTGACCTCGACAGGTACCACGATCGAACCGTTCTTCGACGACACCGTCACCGGGTCGCCGTCGGTCAGGCCGCGATCGGTCGCGTCGTCGGGATGCATCAGCGCGGTGCAGCGCGGGCGGCCCTTCACCATCGACGGCAGATTGTGCAGCCACGAGTTGTTGCTGCGCAGATGGCGTCGCCCGATGAGCCGCAGATCGAATCCGTCGGCCGGGTCGGTGGTGGCCATGCCGCGTCGCGCGTCCTCGATCAGGTCGCGCGCCGCGGTGAGGAAATCCTTCGGCGCCAGTCGGACCTTGCGATCCTTGGTGCCGATCACCGAGCGCAGCCGCGGCCGCAGCGGACCCAGATCGATGCCGCCGGTGGTCTTGCGCAGTTTGCGGACCGTGACCCCGGACGGCCCACGCCGCAGGACGCCGTAGGGCCCGACGGCGATGCCCAGCGCCGAGAGCCGCAGCGGACTCATCCGATCCAGCACCGCGATCACACCCCGCGCGGTGAGACGGCGCAGCGGCAGCGGCAGCACCTCGGCCACCAACCGGGCCATGATCTCCCAGTCCTCGAGCCCGTCGGCGGGCGGCTCGAAGACACGATTGCTGAAGCGCAGGTTGTTGCGCACGCTGAACATCGGCATGAGGATGTCGAGATCCTCGCGTTCGAGCGGGGAGACCGGCGGGAGGATGATGTTCGCGTGCCGGGTGGTCTCGGTGATGTACATGTCCACCGCGACGTAGAACTCCAGTGAGTCCAGCGCGGCGGACAGGCGTCCGCGCTGCGGCGTGGACAGCACCGGGTTGCCCGCGTAGGTGACCATCGCGCGGATCTTGGTGTCGCCGTCGCCGAGGATCTGATCGGCCAGCGCGCCCACCGGGAGTTCGTCGCGGAAGGATTTGAACGTGCCCGTCCCGTCGGTGTAGTCGCCCGCGGTGACCGGCAGGTACTTGCCCATCGCGGTCGCGTCCAGGGCCGCGGTGGCGAACATCTGCCCGCCGGGGCTGTCCAGATTGCCCGTGACGGCGTTGAGGGTGTTGATCAGCCAGTGGGTCAACGTGCCCGTGACGGTCTGGCACACTCCGATTCGCCCGTAGATCACCGCGGACGGCGCGGCGGCGTGCTCGCGGGCGAGCCTACGGATGGTCTCGGCGTCCACCCCGGCGTGCGGCGCGGCCTGATCGGGACCGAAATCGGCGACCAGCGCGCGCAGCTCGCCCCAGCCGTTGCACTGCTCGGCGATGCGCCCCTCGTCGCACAACTCCTCGGTGACCAGCACGTGCAGCATGGCCAGCAGCAGGTAAGGGTCGCCGCCGGGGGCGATGGCGACGTGTTCGTCGGCCAGGCGCGCGGTCTCGGTGCGGCGCGGATCGACGACGACGACCTTGCCGCCGCGCTCGCGGATGTCCTTGATACGTCCCTTGGCCCCGGGCATCGTGGTCACCGAACCGTTGGACACCGCCGGATTCGCGCCCAGGATCATCATCCGGTGGGTGCGGTCGATGTCGGCGACCGGCATGAGGACGTTGGCCCCGAACATCCGCCAGGCCACGTATTCCTGCGGAAACTGGTCGATCGAGGAGGCGGAGAAGAAGTTCTTGGTCATCAGGACCGTGCGGAGCATGCCGCCGAACAGCACCGAGGAACTGTGCGCCGCCGGGTTTCCGAGATACATCCCGACCGCGTGATTGCCGTGGCGGGCGCGCACCCGGCGCAGGGCGACGCCGATCTCACGCAGTGCCTCCTCCCAGCCGATCGGCTCGAAGCGGTCGCCGACGCGGCGCACGGGAGTGCGCAATCGGTCGGGGTCGTGGTGCAGGCCGCCCATCGCGGTCGCCTTGGGGCAGATGTAGCCCTTGGACAGCACGTCGTCGGGATTGCCCTCGATGCGGGTCACCTGATCGCCGTCGACGCTGACCAGAATTCCACAGTGCGCCTCGCACAGCGTGCACTGACGCGCAATAGTCGTGGCAGCCATAAGTTATTGCCTCTTCATGCGGAGTCGATAGGGACAGGCTACCCCGACGCACTGTCCCGTACAGTCGCAGTCGGGAAAAGTGAACGCGGCCTCGCCGCGTGCGATACCGGGACCACGAGGACGACATGACCCCGAGCGAACTCACCCTGCCGCGCGACGGCCTGAGCTTGTCCGCCCGCCGATTCGGCGATCCCGCCGCACCGCCGGTGGTGCTGGTCCACGGATTCCCCGACACCCCGCACAGTTGGGACGAGGTCGCGCGCCTGCTGGTCGCCGCCGGCTACCAGGTGGTGGCGCCTTGGCTGCGCGGCTACACCATCGGCAGCCACGACCGCGACGCCGATTACGACGTGCTCACCGCCGCCGAGGACATCGCCGCCTGGCAGGTCCATCTCGGCGCGGGCCCGGCCCACCTGGTCGGCCACGACTGGGGCGCCATCGCCGCGGTGCTGCTGGCGAAAACCACGCCCGCGCAGTGGCGTTCGGTGAGCACTCTGGCCGTGCCGCCGATGGGCGGCAGCGCGGGCCTTCGGGCGGCGCTGCCGTATCTGCCGCGCCAGACCGCGATGTCGTCCTACATGGGGCTGATGCAGTCCGCGGCCGCCCCGCGCCTGCTGGCCCGCTCCGACGCCGCACTCGTCCGCGCGATCTGGGCGCGGTGGTCGCCGGGCTGGGCGATCACCGAGGACAGTTTCGCCCCGGTCCGCGCGGTGTTCACCGACCCTGATCTGGGGTGGTCGGCCACGCGGTACTACCGCGCGCTGTTCAGCCCCCACCGTCCGCGCACCCGTGAGATGTACCGGGTGATGTCGGCTCCGACCGGCGATCTGCCCGCCCTGGCGCTGTTCGGGGCCGACGACGGGTGCGTCCATCCCGGCTTGCAGCGCGCGCTGGCCGCGGGCGTCGGCGTCGAGTCCGTCACCGTGCCGCGCAGCGGACACTTCCTGCACGCCGAGCGTCCGGGCGCGGTCGCCGAACATCTTCTGCGGCACTTCCGTTCGGTCGACTGAGACCTCGGCGCGCCGGTTCGGCCCGCACGGTCCGGGCACACCGGAACCCCGCCGCGGTCCGCCTGTCTGGTACGGACAGGCGGATTCGGGCTCGCCTCGGTGATCGATCGCGCTGTCACGACCCGGATCGACCGCGCGCGTGGCGACGCGGGCCCGGGCGGGCGAAAACCGGTGGCGGTCGGTCTCATCCCGGCCGGAGGGGGCGACGCGCGGCGCGGATCGACCGCGACCCGGATCGGTGTTCGGTGATGGAAAGCGCTGTTCCGCAGTATCATTCGAGTCATGAGGTCGCGACGAACCACTGTCGCAAGCGAACTCGGCGCACCGCCGGGCGCGCACGGCATCGCCCGCCCAGGAACATCGGTCCACAACCCGAACGTGGATATTCGATGAGCGCGCACGTCGGTATTCGGGGATCGGTGTCGACCGCGGAGATAGCCGGTGGCGATGATCGAGTGGGTGAATTCCGGCTGGTGGATTCACCGTGCACCCGGCGGCCCGGTCCGGGGACCATCGGCGGCGAGGGGGTGGTTGCGTTGGATACCCGCCGCCCGTTGAGAACTCGACGGCGTGCGGGTGGGGTCATCGATCGTTACGATGATGCATCATGATTCACTGGTGGATATCTGGCATTTCGATTGCCGGGTGTTTACCGTGAATGGTGTCGGAATTATCCGGCCGCTGGATCTCTCGAATCAGGAGGGCTGCATGGTCTTCACACTGCGGATTCCCCGCACCATCGCCCAGGGTCCGACCTGGACCCGTGTCGTCGCCATCCTCCGGGACGCGGGCGCGGTGGGCGCCGCGCGCGAAACCGCCGTCCCCCGTAGCGCGCCCGTGCGCGTCGGCGGCCATCGCGCCGCCGCTCACTGAATCCCGGCCCCGGCGGGCGCGTAACCACCGTCCCCCTCGCTTCCGGTCCGGCCGTCTCCCGCCTCGAATTCGGTGGGGGACGGTCGGCTACGGGGCGACCGGGTCACGAGACCGCCTGCCACATCACGATTCGGCATCGATCCGCGCGGCCCGGATCAGTCGATCCGGGCGGTCACCACATCCAGCCGCGGGTCCGTATGACGTGCTCGGCCAGATCCACGGTCGCACCACCCCCTGTCGGCCGAATCCCACGGTAGTTCACTGGCCCGAGGCGGACTACGGGATGGCCGACTACGGGATGATCGCCAACTGGCGCGACTGGGCCACCAGCGCCCCGGTGGAATCCCAGACGTCGAAATCCTCTTCGTGGAAGCCGTCGACCAGATGGTTGGTGCGCACCCGGCAGGCCAACCATCCCGGGGCCGGACGGCGGCGGATGTGCACGGTGAGTTCGATGGTGGAACTCGCGGACATCCCCAGATCGAACACGGCGGGCGGGGCCGCGTCGACCAGCAGGGCCAGCGCGATCGGGTCGGGTTCGCGGCCGTCGGTGAAACGCAGCCAGAATTCGGCGACATTGGTGCCGCCGGGTTCGCCGCGGAAGAAGCCGGGCACCTCGGCCATCCGGAATTCGACGCGCCGCGCGATCGCCGAGCCGTCGACGCCCCGCTCCGCGAGCGGATTCACGCAGTCGCGCGGCGGCGGTAGGACCGGCGCCGCGCCGCGTTCGATGGTCGCGCCGCGGGCGGCGGACAGGTCGGTGAAGGTGGCCAGCACGCGCAGGATCTCACGGTCCTCGCGCAGCAGGGTCGCCGCGCCGGTGGCGGTGCGCCGCCCGATCCGCGCGGTCTCGGTGCGGACGACGGCGGGACCGGCCAGGCCCGGGCGCAGGTAGTGCGCCGAGGCGGAGAGCAGATCGGGGTGCGGGATCTCGTTCTTCAGCGTCCGCAGACAGGCGGCGAGCAGGTAGCCTCCGTTGGCCGTGCCCGCACCGGTTATCCAGCGATCGGACAGGTCCAGGGCGTATTCGTGGTCACCGACCGCCGTGGCGGCGGTATCGGTGTCGAAGGCGTGGTGCGTCGTCGTGGTCATCGGAGCGTCCTTTCGTTCCCGCCGATGATCATCCCCGCGAGGTTCGCGGGTCGATTACCCGGGAGGTAGGCGCCGTCCATTACCCGCGTGGTAATCGCGGCGCGGCCCACGGGTTCCTAGGATCGGGACGATGCGCACCCAGACGGCCGGTGACCTGCTGCGGCACTGGCGGCTCGAACGCAGACTGAGTCAACTGGAACTGGCGGGCCGGGCCGAGACCTCGGCCCGGCACCTCAGTTTCATCGAGACCGGTCGCGCCACGCCGAGTCGCGCGATGGTGGCCCACCTGTGCGAACACCTCGACATCCCGTTGCGCGAACGCAATCGGATGCTGTTGGCCGCCGGGTACGCCCCCGCCTACGCCGAACCGGATCTGGACACCCCCGCGATGGATTCGGTGCGCGCGGCCGTCGGTGCGATCCTGCGCGGTCACGACCCGTATCCGGCGCTCGCGGTGGACCGGACCTGGAACATCGTCGACGCCAACGCCGGTGTCGCCACGCTGCTGGCCGGTGTCGATCCCGCGTTGCTGCGCCCGCCGGTCAACGCGCTGCGGCTGAGTCTGCATCCGGGCGGGATGGCCGGGCGCATCGTCAACCTCGCGCAGTGGCGCGGCCACGTCCTGGCGCGACTGACCCGCCAGATCGAGGTGAGCGGCGCACCGGAACTCGTGGCGCTGCGCGCCGAACTGCGCGACTATCCGGGCGGACAGGACGATCCGGGCCTGCCCGAACCCGACCAGGCGGTGGTCCCGCTGCGGTTGCGGCACGCGGGGATGGAACTGGCGTTGCTCAGCGTCACCACCGTGTTCGGCACGCCGATGAACGTGACGGTCGCGGAATTGGCGATCGAAACGTTCCTGCCCGCCGACGACGCCACCCGCGCGGCCCTCACCTCGGGCTGAACGACACTCGCGCCGCGGTGTGGACAGCGCGGGCGCTCCCGCGCTGTCATCGACGCGGTGATGCCGCACCGTCGTTCGAGCGGGCGCTGTTCCGCGCTCAGACGGCCAATGCCGCGGTGGCCGCGGCGAGGGCGCGTTCGCGGTAGGACGGGCCGAACAGCACGACGTGCACCAGCAACGGGTGCAGTTGGTGCAGGGGAACGCGCTCGGCCGCGCCGTCGGCGAGCGGGCGCACTTCCCGGTAGGCGGCCAGCATGCGGTCCAGGTGCGGCGTCCCGAACAGCGCGGCCATCGCGAGATCGGTTTCGCGGTGGCCGCCGTGCGCGGCGGGGTCGATGAGCCGGGCGCGGTCGGCGCTCCAGCGGATGTTGCCCGCCCACAGGTCGCCGTGGATGCGGGCGGGGGGTTCGTCGGGGCCCGCGAGATCCTCGATCCGCGCGATCACCTGTTCCACCAGGCGGACGCCGTCGGCACGCAGATGACGTGCCGCGGCGGGCAGGAAGGGTGCCAGGCGGCGTTCGCCGTACCAGCGCGCCCACGTGCCGCTCCCGGGCGCGGTCTCGGTGTTGTCGAGCGGGAGTCGGGCGATCCACCCGTCCCAGGGCGCGCCGAACGCGGCGGGGGAGTCGGCGTGCACGGCGGCCAGATCGCGGCCGAGGCGTTCGGCGGCCGCGGCGGTGGGTTCGGCCTCGGCCAGCCACGGCAGCACCAGCAGACCGGGGCCGAGCGCGAGCACGGGCGCGACCGCCGCGGGGACGGGTTCGGCCAGCCAGCGCAGGCCGCGCGCTTCGGCCGCCAGGGCCTCGTCGCGGTCGACGGCGGCTTTGACGAACACGTCGCGTCCATCGGACAGGACCGCTCGGTGCAGGCTGCACCCGTGGGCGGCGCCCAGATCCGCGATACCGCGCACGGTTCCGTCGAGCAGTTCGCTCAACCGCGCCGCCAACCTCATGACACCTCCGTCGCCCGCGGATCGCGCGACCCCGCGACGTCGGGCGGATCGCGCGGGGAGCCGTACCGGTGCCGAGCGTACGCACGTGCGGGCGGCGCGTGCGCGGGAAACGACGGTCCCGCGCGCACTGGTGACGGCGCGGTGGATCTCGAAGTCGGCGACGCGGTCCTGCGGGGCGGACTCAGCCGTTGGTCTTGGCGATGACGTGTTCGGCGAAGCGACTCAGGTTGGTGATCTTGGTGTCGAGGGATTCGGTGTCGTGATCGGTGGTGTACGGGTTGCGGAATCCGACGATCACATCGGTGACGCCCTTGTCCTCGAGACGCTTGACGCCGTCGACGGTGAAGCCGTCCAGCGAGATGACGTGGATCTCGAAGTCCTCGCGCGTGCCGTATTCGGCGCGCAGTTTCGCCAGTTCGCCGAGCAGACGGTCCAGTTCGGCCGGATCGCCGCCCGCGTGCATCCAGCCGTCGCCGCGCTGGGCGGCGCGCCGCAGCGCGGGCTTGCTGTGTCCGCCGATCAGGATCGGCACGGGTTCGGTGGACACGGGGCTGATCTTGATCGGCGGGAGGTCGTAGAACTCGCCGTGGAACTCGAAGTATCCGCCCGCGCACAGTCCGCGCACGATGTCGACGCATTCGTCCATCCGCGCGCCGCGCTTCTCGAACGGCACGCCCATGATGTCGAAATCGTCGGGCCACGGGCTGATGCCGACGCCGAATCCGAAACGATTGCCGCTCAGGGCCGCGAGCGAGGCGGCCTGTTTGGCGACCAGCACGGGCGGGCGGATCGGCAGTTTCACCACGAACGGGGTGGCGCGCAGGGTCGTGGTGGCGGCCAGAATGGCGGCCGACAGGACGAATGCCTCGATGAACGGTTTGTCCTCGAGGAATTCGCGATTGCCGTCCGGGGTGTAGGGATAGGTGGCGTCGGATTCCTTCGGATAGGCGATGCTGTCGGCCACCGTGATCGACGAATACCCGGCGGCCTCGGCGGCCTGGGCGAGGGGCACCCAGTACGACGGGTCGATCATGGCTTCGGCATAGGTGAATCGCATCGGGATCGCCTTTCATCCGGTGGTCTCGGCGGCGACGACCCGTCAAGACTGGAACACGTTCTAATTCTGTCACCCCCAACTAAGCATCACCGCTCGGCGTCGTCAAGAAAGAACTCGATGTCATTGCGATTCTTCGCGATCCGCTCCGGCCCCCGGCGGCCACCGGGTAGCGTCCGACCCGGTTTCCACGAGTCGAGGACCACGACGGAGGGAAACCGGGGCAGCCCGTACCGAACCCCGACAGATCGGCCCAGATCGATGGACGACGCCGACCGCGCCCAAGCCCGAGTATTCCTGCACCTGTTGAGCATGCAGGCCAGGACCCTCACCCGCGAGATCGCCATGACCGCCGGTGCGGGCGCCGCCACCCGACGGTTGGAAACCGAACTACAGGATGTCCGACGCTACATGGACCGACTCCAGCACCGCTTCCCCGACGCCGTCGCGCCCCGCTGAGCACGGCGGGACCGACCCGAGGACCCGTCGACCCCGACCGGGCTCGACGGGACGGGATCACGCGCCGACGACCTCGATCTCGGCCTGATCGACCTGCACGTCGGACTCCTTCGGATTCCCCTCGGCCCGCACCGTGATCCGGCCGCGATCGATACCGTCGGCCTCCAGCGCCGCGGCGATGTTGGACCCGCGCGCCTCGGCCAGATCCTTGGCCCTGTCGGCATCGGAATCCTGCGCCCAGGTCTTCACCTCGATCCGGGTGTCGTTGCCCTGCAACGGAACCGCGACCGCCTTCAATGTCACCTCGTCGAGTGTGCCCAGATCCGAACTGCCCGCGTCGAAGGTGATCGGCGCCGCCGCCAGCGCCGCGTTGATGACGTTCTGGATCCCTTCGCGCGCCGCGTCCAGCGCCGAACTCACCGCCGCCGACGCCGTGGCCGCCGCACTCGAGTGCGCGGAGTGGTCCGCCGAGGTGTGGGCGGCCGACACACTGGTCGTCGCGGCGTTGTCGGCCTCGTCGTCGGAACCGCACCCGGTGACCGTCACCAGCGCGGCCGATCCCGCGGCGAGGGCGTACACACATTTCCTGAACAACATCGGCAACTCCTGAATTCGAGGGAAGAACCTGCGCAACATCGGAGGCGATATCGGGGAGAGCGAATTCACGGGGCCTGCGTGGGCGGCACCGAGTATTCCACGCGCGTGAATACGACGATAGGCACGAAATGATCACCGCGGCGGATTCGACGCGCGGATGACGGAATACTCGAACCCGATGAACGCCGACACCGACACCTGGCTGCACGGTCCGCTGTTCATGGGCGGTCGACCGTTGACCCGCGCGGACGCCGCGGGACGTATCAGCGCCTACATCTACGGCAACATCCTGGTCCTGACCGCGCTGGTGCCGATCGTCACCACCCTAACCCACGTCGGGATCCTGATCGTCCTCGGCACAGCGATCTCGACCTTCATCGCGCACGTCTTCGCCGAATCGGTCGGCCGCAGCGTCACCACCGGGACCTCGCTGACCAGCGCCGAGCGTTGGCGCGAGGTGCGCAACTCGGTGCCCATCCTGACTTCGGCGCTGCTACCGTGCGCGATCCTGGGCGCGGCGCTGCCCGGCTGGCTGGAACCGCGCACCGCCCAACTGCTCGCCGAACTGGCGATCCTCGCCCGCATCGGCGGCATCGTGTTCGTCATCGTCCGCCTGCGCGGTCAACGGCCCACCCGCGCCACCATCCTGGGCGCGGGCGGGCTCACCCTGGTCGCGGCCGTCGTCGTCGCCGTCAAGGTGGTCCTCACGCACTGACCGGAGGGTTCACTCCGTTCGCGAGCGCCGTGCCAGCGCCACCGTCGCCGCGCGCAACTCCGCCGCGGCATCGATGCGGGTCTCGTAACCCACCCGGGTCCGCGCGACGCCGCGGTCGGTGGTGACCCGCAGATCCAGGCCGTAGCGGTCCGCGCGCTCGCACAGCGCTTCGGTGGCGTCGGGGAATCCGCCCAGCACGCGCGCCATCGCCAGCAGCGAATCGGCGTGATCCTCGTTGAGGTGGGTGATCGCGCCCGCCGCGCCGGGCACGACCGGGTCGGGTTCGGCCGCCGCGTAGTCCTCGGCGCTCGCCGAGTCCATCCGGCCGTAGCCGCCGACCCAGCGGACGCGTCGCACCCGCAGGACCCACAGCGAGAAATCGTTGTAGTCGATGTAGTAGCGCGCGGCGGGCACCGCCGCCAGATGCGCCTCGCGCGCCGCCTCGGCCTCGACGCCTTCGGGGCGTTCCACGACGCCCGCCAGCGTGATCCTGGTGCCCGCCAGCGGATCGGCGGGACCGTTCGGTTCCACGACCGCCAGGCTGGCCCTCGGGTCGTTCGCCAGATTGCGGCCGTGCTCGGCCATTCGGGACACGCACAGCACGGGTTGCCCGTCGAGCAGTCCGTAGGTGACGAACGAGGCCCACGGCGTGCCGTCGTCGCTGAGGCTGGCCAGCGTCGCGGAATTGGTCGAGGCCGCAACGGTTCTGGCCTCCTCGGCCGCCGACGGTCGAGCCGGGTTGACCACCGTGGCGGTCGGGGCGGGAACCGAGGGGGCGTCGCCCGGGTCGCCGTGATCGAGAGTCATCTGCCGTCCTTGGTCCGGCCGGGGCCTCTGCTCCGGCGCCGTGCTCGATTGTCGCACCGCCGCCCGTGGCCGGTCAGCGGTGGGGGATAGCGGATTCCGGACGCGTACGCGGTCGGCGATGTTGCGGTCCGCTCCTTCGGTTTTCACGGCTCGCACGGCTGCGACGTCACGCTGGTAGCCAGCTAAGTTATCCGGAGTTCTGGTCGTGCCGGAATTCGAAGCCGCGCGAAGCGGGGCGGTGTGTGTTGTGTCGGGCCGATGCCGGAGGTCCGAATCGGGGCGTTCACCGCCCGTCGCATATCGGGTGATTGATGCGAAACGAGTGCATGTCACAGTGGACAGGCCGGGGACCGTCGAAAGTTGGTCATCGCAGCTGGGAAGGCTATTGTCGGGGCCGGGAAACGTCCGCGAACCCCTCTCGTTTCCGGTATGTTAATAGATATTCTCACGCAGTTCAGTGGATGCTCCTGAGGAGGTGCATCCACCGATGCCCGTCCGGAGCGGGTGTCGCATCCGATGGCACCCGGTGGTGAAGACACGGAGAAGACCATGGTCATTCGACGAAAGATGAGTACGGCGGCCTGCGCGGCCGCACTGACGGCCGCGGTCCTGCACGTCGGCGGGAGCCCCGTCGCCTCCGCGGCGCCGTGCCCCGACGACTACGTCGTCGCGGTGCCCGGCACCTGGGAGACCTCCAACTCCGAACCGGAGAAGGGGATGCTGGCCATGGTCACCGACGGCCTGCCCGGCGACGTCCGCGTCGACTACGTCCACTACGCGGCCACCGCGTTCCCGTGGGAAGGCGACGTCTACGGGCGCTCCAAGCAGGAGGCCACCGACAAGACGCGCGGTCTCGTGGCGGCCATGTCGCGCGAATGCGCGGGCACCCGGATCGCGCTGCTCGGGTACAGCCAGGGCGCGGACGCCGCCGGTGACGTCGCCGCCGAGGTCGGCACCGGGCTCGGCCCGGCCGCACCCGCCCAGATCTCCTTGGTCGGCCTGATCGCCGACCCGAAACGCTCCCCGGTGGACAACCTCATCGGCCCGCCGGTGCTCGGCGCGGGCGCGGGCGGACCTCGCATCGGCGGCTTCGGCTGGGTCAGCCCGCAGACCTTCACGTTCTGCGCCTCCGGCGATCTGTACTGCTCCATGCCCGACGGCGATTTCGCCGGGCGCATCGCCGGTCTGGCCGCGCAGTTGTCCAACCCGGACCCGGCCAGGGTCGGCGACTACCAGAACCAGGTGGGCGCGCTCATCAACGACGCGCTCGCCGCGGGCGGACTGGGACTGCTGTCGGACCAACTCAACAACACCGCCTACGAGCAGCGGCGCCGCCAGGTGGACGATTTCATCAAATCCGGCATCCACCAGAGCTACCCGAGCTACCAGGTCGGCGGGGGAGCGACCCCGATCTCCTGGCTGCGGCAGAAGCTGTTCGAGGTCACCCGGGGCTGAATCGCCCCGGTCGACCTCACGCCGGTCGACTCGACGGCAGGTGCGACACCGCCACGGCGGATTCGCCGAGACTGCCCAGGTACAACGTGCCGTCGAGTTCGACCACTCCGGTGACCATCGAATAGTCCGTGCCCTCGGTCTGGAGATCGTGCACCAGCGTCCCGTCGAAATCCACCGCCTGGACCCACACGGTGCGTTTCGGTCTCGGATGCACACGCTCGGGCAACGACCAGATGAGTTTGCGGAACAGGCCGGGCCGCGGCAGCAGGCGGTCCAGCAGCGGATCGCGGGGCGACGGCAGGGTGATCCAGACCAGTCCGTCGCTGCCCAGACCCATGTTGTCCGGGAACCCCGGAAGATTCTCCACCAGCAGATCCGTGGTGCCCGCCAGCGGTCCGCTCAACCAGTGCCGTGACACCCGGTAACCCGCCGTCTCGGCGACCAGCACGCAACTGCGATCCGGGGCCAGCACCACGCCGTTCGCGAATTTCAGACCGTCCGCCAAGGTTTCGACGGACCCCTCCGTAGTCCGGCGGAACAGCCGTCCGGTGCAGGAATGCTCGAGCAGATCGCCTTTGTAGTCGGCCAGGGACCACCGCGCGCTCGAGGAGGAGAAATAGATCGTCCCGTCGGCGTCGCGCACGACATTGCTGGCGAACAGCAATCGCTCGCCATCGATCTCGTCCACCAGGACGGTCAGTTCGCCGTCCGGGGTCAGTTCGAGCAAGCCGCGCTCGAAATCGCAGATCAACACCCGACCGTCCGGGTCGGCGTGCAGGCCGAGCGGCCGTCCGCCCGTATTCGCGAGCGGGGTGACGGTGTCCGTGGCCGGATCGACCTTCAGGATCGCGCCGTCGTCGGTGCCGACGATCAGCGTGCCGTCGGGGGCGAGGACCACGTCCTCCGGGCCCGCCGCGGGCAATTCGATCCGGCGCACCGGGGGGAGGGGAGGGATGCTGCTGGTCCGATGGACACGGCCCGTCGCGGGCGGGGGAGTCCAACGTCGGGGCTGCATCGTCGATCCGGCGGACATGGCGTCAGGGTAGCTCCGCGCGCGGCCCTCCCGGACCGGATCACACCGAGTAAATTAAACATCGGAATACGTAGATATGCGCATCTAAGCATGAGTGCCTGCCTCTGCTGCTCGGAGTTTCAGACCACCTGCATCGCCAAAGACCAGCTGAGGACGGAAAGGGCTCTCGCGGACAGCCGATCAGGGAGTCGTGAGGTGCGGATCGCGGCCGAAGACGCGCCGGTACACGTCCACCGCGTGGCTGGTGGATTCGGGCGGTCCGGGCGTGAAGCGGTACGTCCGCGTGCCGTCGGGGCGGTGTCCGGCGCGCAGGAACAGGTCGCCGGGATGGTCGGCGAGGTACCGGGCGCGGGCGTATTCGTACAGGTGGGTGACGAACACGACGCGTACGCCCGCGGCGAGAAGCGCTTCGATCAGGGGTGTGGCGATCGAGGTGGCGTCGCGTTCGCCGGTCGCGGAGAACGATTCGTTGCACATGAGCAGCGCGCCGGGGCGGAGTCGGTCGACGGTGCGGCTCATGCGGTCGAGTTCGTCGACGAGTTTGCCGTGGGAGAGCGTGCGGTCCTCGCCGGTGACGAAGTGGGTGAACACGCCCGCGGTGACGGCGGACTCGAATCGTTCGGCCAGGACGAACATGCCGGCCTGCATCATGACGTGCGCGGCGCCGAGCGCGCGCAGGATCGTGGTCTTGCCACCGCTGTTGGCCCCGGTGACGACCAGCAGCGTCACCGCCTCGGCCACGAGATCGTTCCCGGTGACCGGTCCCGGATCGGTGAGGCACAGCGCGGGGTCGCGCAATCCCGTACAGCGCAGGCCCGCGGGGAGCGGGTCCGGCAGGCAGGTGGGCACGCCCGCGCGCTCGAGACGTTCACGAAGGGCGAGACAGCCCAGGTAGAAGGACAGTTCGGCGCGCAGGGTATGGAAGAAGTCCTGGACGTGGTCGGTCGCCTCGGCGACGACGTCGGCCACCACCCGGATCGCGCGGCCGCGCAACCGGGTGAGCGGGTCGAATTCCGGGTCCGGTTCCTCGATCACCCGGAAGGTCCGGCCCGTGCGGCGTCCGAATCGGCGACGGTGCACGGGGTCGTGCAGGACGAGGTCGGTGACGCGATTGTCCGCGTCCAGACCCGCGCTCAGGTGGACGCCGTGGTCGAAGTCCATCGCGGCCAGTTGGGCGTCGAGGGTGTCGAGATAGCGGTCGTCGAGTTCGGCGGCGACGGTCGCGACGAGGTCGGTGAATCCGGCGGAGTCGAAGAGGTGGCCGTCACGGTCGCAGGCGGCGCGTAGGCGCCGCAGCAGGGCGACCAGGTCGGTGAGCGGTCGCAGCGCGAGCAGCAGTTTGCCGTTCGCCTGGTGGGCGGGGCCGACCTTCCAGCGCTTGACCTGTCCGGCCTCGACGGCGATGCGGTGCAGGGCGCGGACGGCGTCGGGGTGGGCGTGACAGTCGGCCTGGACCGCGTGGCGGTGGCGGATCACCTCGGGATCGGTCACCGGCGCGGCGAGCACCGCGTGGATCGCCGCGAGGGCGATGGGGTCGTCCCGTGCCATCGCGGCACAGAGGGAGTCGATCCCGAGGTCGTGGAAGGCGGCGTCGCCGTGCGTCGCCGGGGTCGGGGCCGGGTCGTGGCCGGTGGGCCACAGCAGATTCACCCGCACGTCGGAATCCTCGCGGCGACGCGGTCGGCGGTGAGTCCGAATCGCTCGGCCAGAACGACCGCGTGCGCGAGTCCGTCGGCCGGGCGGCGCTCGAGGCGGTAGGTGCGGCGGGCCGGGTCCCCGGGATCGGTGGCCGCCACCATGCTGACGATTTCGGGGCCGCCGCGGGCGAGTTCGTCGAAGAAGGTCACCCACACCGCGATCGCGCCGCGCGCCACGATCCGGTCCAGGACGGCACGCCCGATCCGCACGGCGTCGGCGGTCCCCGTCGCGCTGAAACTCTCGTTGAGGATGATCAGGCTGTCGGCGGTGGCGGCGGCGAGGGTGTCACGCAGGCGGCCCAGTTCCTCGGCGAGACGCCCGTCCGGGTCGGTGGGCCGTTCGGGTCGTTCGAAATGGGTGAACACCCGGTCGGGCAGCGGCAGGCACGCTTCGCGAGCGGGCACCGGGCAGCCGAGAGCGGCAAAGTGCGCGAGTTGGCCGAAGGTGCGGGCGAAGGTCGTCTTGCCGCCCTGGTTCGGCCCGGTCACCACCAGCACGCGTTCGGCGCCGGAGAGGCTGAACGAATTTCCCACCACCGCCACACCTTCGACGAGCAGGCCGAGGTCCTTGGCGTCCTCGGCGTAGACCGGGGTGCCACGGACGGCGAGGGCGGGCAGGCACGTCGGGGTGTCGAGTCGGCGGAGGAAGGCCAGGTAGTGCAGATAGAACTGGATCTCGCGATCGAAGGTGACCAGGTGCGGGGCGAGGAAGTCGGCGTGGTCGCGGGCGAATTCGGTCAGGTGACGGAACTCGGCGGGGTACAGGGCGGCGACTTGTTCGAGGATCTGTTCGTCCATGTGGTTCGGCTCGATCGAACCCGGTGCGGGGTGCGATCGGCGGGGCGGGCCGGAACCGAAGCGGGCGAACAGGTTCGTGATGGCGGCGCTGTAGTCGGGGGCGTCGCCCGCTGGGGACACCTCCACCGTGCGGTCCACGATCCGCAGGTCGTAGCGCACCTGATCGAGTGCCCGGGTCAGCGCTCGTGCGTCGGCGGCCAGGCGGGTGAACTCGGGACCAGCGACGTAGGCGATGAGGTGCTCCCGCCAACGGAGCAGCGCGCGGGCCGAGAGCGGCACGGCGTGCAATGCCTCGGCCGAGCGCGTGACGGCATCGACGTAGTCCGCGGCGGCCCGCAGGTGGCAGCGGTTCCGCTGGAGCGGATGCTGGAGAAGTTCTCGGCGGGTTCGCAGTGCGCGGACACGCCGCATCCGGTCGGCGAACTCCTCGAGGACGGCCAGGACGGCGTCGTCGGCGAGATTCTCGAACACCTCTCGGCGGTGGCGCAACTTGTCCGGGTCGAGCAGTGGCCGTGTGAACCAGTCGCGCAGTGCGTAGGGGTCCGCGCCGACCAGGGCGGTGAGGATGCGATCGAGATCGAGGTCCTCGGCGACGCCTCGGGGCACGGGCGGGGGAGTGGACCGCTCCGACCACAGCACGCTGATGTCCGGCATCTCCCCGCCTCCGTCGGTCGTTCCGCCCCTCGTCCGCACGGTAGAGAACGCCTTACCGGCCGTCAAGTAAACTGCGGATCGGGCCTGGTGGGGCAGGGGAGAGGTAGGGTGGGGTCGGGTTTGTGGTCCGACCCCACGGTCCTCACGGCTGTCGGGTGATGGCGTACCAGAGCAGTGCGAGCGTCCCGAGGACGAACAGCGGGGAGATCACCCAGGTCTCGATCTTGTTGCCGGTGCGGTCGATGATGGGCAGGCGCACACGGAAATCCAGCGGCCAGAACAGGCGGCACCCGCGGTCGGTGAGGCAGTCGCCGAGGATGTGGGTCAGCGCGCCCAGGGCGACGACGAACGGCAGGAACGAGGGTTTGTCGGCGAGCCAGTGATCCATGACGAAGGTGCCGCAGACCGCGAGGACGACGACGGTGCCCCACGCGCGCACGCCGTCGCCGCCGGGGCCCAGGTGCAGGGCGCGCACGGCGAGCGCGAGCAGGAAGAAGACCAGGGCGAGAGCGAACGGGCGGCCGAGCCAGTGCACGCCCGCCCAGGTGGCGCAGAAGGCGACGGCGACGAACAGCAGCGAGTGGGTGCCCTTGCGGTGTCCGCCGGACAGTTTCGCGATGATCTTGCACAGCACGTAGGAGACGGGGCCCAGGACGTGGGCGATCGAACTCTTGGGGTGGTCGGCGTCGGGCAGTAACGCGGCCCCGGCGGTGAGGAAGGTGCCGAGCAGCAGTTCGACGATGCCGAGGTGGCCGGTTCCCTCCTGGACGACGGGATAGGTCAACACCGTGACGGGCAGCGCGACCGCCGCCCCCGACCAGGCCAACGCGCCGCTGGTCGCATGAGAATGTCCGAGCACCACTCGACGTTAATCGAATCGTCGCGCGGAATGTACCGGCCGGCAACCTGAATGTCGTTGTCGCGCCGCGCTTCCCGTGGATGAGATCAAGATCACCAACGATTCGGCCACCGCTGCCGGGCGTCTCGGGCGGCGGGCGTGGACGAGCGGTGTCGCCGGGGTGGCGGACACTCGACTCGCGAGTGTTCATCGGGGCCGCTATGCTCTGGACCCGGAATCCCGACCGCGCGTCGAAACCGCTTGTCGGTCTACCTATTTGACGTGTCACCCAAATGTGTCGGGACCGCCGGGGCCAAGGAGCACTTCCCCGATCGATCGAGCGCGCGAGGATGGTAGTACGGACTTGTCGGAGTCATCGAACACGGCAGATGACGGTCTCACGGAACCCGCGCCCCGGCCCCGCCGATTACCGCATCTGACCTGGTGGACGACATTGGTCGCCACCTCCGGCGGCTCGGCCGCGGCGGTCTACTACGCGCCCGAGGACTTCCGGATTCCGCTGAGCATCGGCACCGGAACGACCTCGGTGGTGCTGTCCGTGGCGATCTCGGCGGCGGTGTACTTCCGCCGCGCGGCGCTCGACGCGCGCGCCGACGCCGCGGATGTCCGCGCCGCGGCCACCGAACACGTCGCCGCCGCCGACGCGCATCTGCATCAGCGACTCGGTGCCGCGGAACAATCCGTCGCCCTGCTCCGCGGCGACGCCTCGGGCAGCGAGAGCCGACGCGTGGCGGCCATGGCGGCCTTCGCGGGCGCCGCCGGACGCATGCAGGCCATGACCACCAGCATGCTCGCCGAACTGCGCGAGATGGAGCACCGGCACTCCGACCCCGACGTGCTGGCCGACCTGCTGCACCTGGACCACCGCACCGCCCAGGCGGGCAGGCTCGCCGACTCCATCGCGGTGCTCAGCGGCGCGCGTTCGGGCCGCCGGTGGGCCAAACCGATTGCCATGCAGTCGATCCTGCGCGGTGCGATGGGCCGGGTCGCGGGTTATCAGCGGGTGCGGTTGCGCGCGGTCGCCAGTATCGCCGTGGCCGGTCACGCCGCCGAGGCGGTCATGCACCTGCTGGCGGAGTTGATCGACAACGCCTGCAACTTCTCTCCGCCCACCACCGAGGTCCACCTGTACGCGGCGGAGGTGCCCGCCGGGGTGATCATCACCATCGAGGACAGCGGTCTGGTGATGAGCGATTCGGCGCTGCGCCGCGCCGAAGCCGCCGTCGCGCCGGACAGTTCCGGGGGACGGCCGAGCGCGCCGGACCTGTCGAGCCTGTCCGGCACACGGTTGGGTCTGGCGGTCGTCGGGCATCTGGCCCGCAAGCACGGGCTGACGGTGTCCTACCGCCCGTCGGCCATCGGCGGCACCGCGGTGGTCGTGGTGGTGCCACGGGACCTGACCACCCGCGTCGACACGTCCGTCGTGGAACCGCCGGTCACCCCGCCGCCGCCCAAGGCCGCGGCCGCGCGCCCGGCCGCCGTCCCCGCGGCGTCGACGGAACTGCCGAAACGGCGGCGCGGCAGCACCTTCGCCGCCGTGCATCCCGAAGGGCTCACGGCGCAAGGCCGCGCCGAAGCCGACACCGCGGTCGCACCGGCGCGCCCGGCGTCGCTGGGCGCCTTCCAGCGGGCCATCACCGGCCGCGAGGCCGCCGTACCCACCCCATCCGCCGCCGAGGAGACCGATCGATGACCACGACCGCGCCCGCCGAACTGGCCTGGCTGCTCGAACAGTTGCTGACCCGCACGCCGCAGACCCGGCACGCGCTGCTGCTGTCCAGCGACGGGTTGAAGATGTGCCACACCGAACGGCTCACCGAGGACAGCGCCGATCAGCTCGCCGCGATCGCCGCGGGCATCCAGAGCCTGGCCCACGGCGCGTCCATCGAGTTCGGCGACGGCCGCTCCGGGGTCCGCCAGTCGATGACCGAGTTCTACGGCGGCATCCTGTTCATCGTCGACGCCGGTATGGGCGCGCACATCGCGGTGGTGGCCTCCGAGGAGGCCGACGCGGGGCTGGTCGGGCACAACATGCGCGAACTGGTCGAGCAACTCGGCGATCATCTCGCGACCGCGCCGCGGGTGGGCGAGGCGAGCGTGTCGTGAGCAGACCGGGGCGCGACGACGATCCGGATCGGCTCTACACGCTCACCGGCGGTCGCAGTAGGCCCGATTTCGACCGATTCGACCTGGTGACCCTGGTGGTCAGCGAGTCGGGGCCGACCTCGGGGATGAGTACCGAACAGGCGGCGATCCTGTCGATGTGCCGCGCCCCGACGGCGGTGGTGGAGATCGCCGCCGAACTACGAATTCCCGTCGGCATCACCACGATCCTGCTGTCGGACCTGCTGCACGCGGGCAAGATCACGGTGCGGCATCCGCATCCGGCCGACAACGCCGAGACCTGGCACGCGATGCCGGACACCACCACCCTGGAGAAGGTGCTCGTTGGACTCCGCAGTCTCTGATCCTCGGCCCGCGCGGGCCGAGGCGCCCCTGCACGCCGCCACCCGGACCGCGATGAAGATCGTCATCGTGGGCGGTTTCGGGGTGGGCAAGACCACGATGGTGCGGTCGGTGAGCGAGATCCGGCCGCTGGACACCGAGGCCACCATGACCCAGGAGGGTCTGCTGGTCGATGATCTGACGGGGGTGACCGGGAAGTCCACGACCACGGTCGCTTTCGATTTCGGCCGCATCCGGGTCGATGACGAACATGTGCTGTATCTGTTCGGCGCGCCCGGACAGGAGCGGTTCTGGTTCCTGTGGGATCGGCTGTTCAGCGGCGCGCTGGGCGCGATCGTGCTGTTGGACCCGCTGCGGATCTCCGACTCCTGGTACGCGATCGACCGGCTCGAACATCAGCGGGTGCCGTTCGTGGTGGCGTGCAACAATTTCGGGGGGTCGTTCCATCCGGATCGGATCCGCGACGCGCTGGACCTGGACCCGCACGTGCCGTTGATCGAATGCGACGCGCGGGTGCGCGAGTCGTGTCGGGACGTGTTGGTGACGTTGGTGGAGCACCTGTTCGCGCGGCGCGCGCGGTCGGGCGGGGGAGAGGTGGTGTCGGCGTGACCGCGTCCGGACAGACCCAGCGCGAGGTGCGGCGCGAGCCCGCGCCGGTGCCGTTGAGCGGTCCGCGCTTCCACGGGGATCCGCATCGGCTGTATCACGAGATGCGCCGCGAACACGGCCCGGTGGTGGCGGTGGAGTTGCCGGGCGGGTTCCCGGCGTGGCTGGTGATCGGGTATCGCGAGATGCACCAGGTGACCAGTGATCCCGAGTTGTTCCCGCGTGATGTCGGGATGTGGAACCAGTGGCCCAACATTCCCGAGGACTGGCCGCTGCGTCCGATGATCGGCACGCCGATGCCGTCGATCTACTTCACGGCGGGCGCGGAGCATCGCAGGCATGTGGCGATGGTGGAACCGGCGTTGGATTCGGTGGATCCGTTCGCGTTGCGTCGCACCTGCGAGGATCTGGCCGACCGGTTGATCGACGGGTTCTGCGGCAAGGGCGAGGCCGATCTGGTGGCCCAGTACGCCGAACCGCTGCCGGTGCTGGCGTTGGCGTGGATCCTCGGGTTCCCGGACGAGGACGGTCCGCGGTTGGCGTGGACGTTGAAGGCGCTGGCCGACGGCGGCGCCGACGCCCAGGCCGCCTACGGGCAGTTCATGGGGCACATGCAGAACCTGGTGGCGGCGACCAAGGCGCTGCCGCTGGACAATCTGGTGTCCCGGATGCTGTCGCACGGTCACGCGTTCACCGACGAGGAGTACGCCAACGACCTGATGGCGATCACGGCGGCGGGGCACCTGCCCACGGCGGACTGGATCGGGAACTCGGTGCGGTTGATGCTGACCGACGACCGGTTCGCGGCGGCGCTGGGCGGCGGCCGCCACAGTGTCGGGCAGGCCATGAACGAGGTGCTGTGGGAGGACACGCCCACCCAGATCCTGGCGGGTCGGTGGGCGGCGCGCGACACGAGGTTGGGGGACCGGGCGATCCGGCGCGGCGACATGCTGCTGTTGGGGTTGGCCGCGGCGAACGCCGATCCGCATGTGCGCCAACATGCTTCGGATTCGGTGGAGCCCGCCTACAGTGGTAACTGTGCGCATTTCGCGTTCTCCCACGGTGAGTACCGCTGTCCGTTCCCGGCCCAGCAGATCGCGGAGATCATCGCGCGGACCGGTATCGAGGTGCTGTTGGACCGGCTGCCCGACATCGATCTGTCGGTGCCCGCGCAGGCGCTGGTGCGGCGACCGTCGGCGTTCCTGCGCGGTATGACGTCGCTTCCCGTTCGTTTCACCCCGGTTCGTGCTGTTGGAGGTACCCCGTGACCCTGGTCTGCCCGCATGCCCAGCCTCTCGTCATCGACCCGATGGTCGCCGATCTGGCGGCCGAGACCACCCATCTCGTCGCGGGCGACCCGGTCACCCGGATCGAACTGCTGGGGGTGCCCGCCTGGACGGTGACCAGGCATCAGTTGGCCCGGCAACTGTTGACCGACACCCGCCTGGTCAAGGACATCGACGCCTGGTCGCTGTGGCGTGAGGGCGTGGTGACGCGGCAGTGGCCGCTGATCGGCATGATCGACGCGGGCCGGTCGATGTTCACCGTGGACGGTCCCGAGCATCGGCGGTTGCGGATCAAGACCACGCAGGCGCTGACCAAGCGGCGTCTGGACGCGCTGCGGCCGGAGATCGTGCGCCTCACCGCGGAACTGCTCGACGATCTCGAGCGGGAGGGGGCCGGGGGAGCGGTGGTCGACCTGAAGTCGGTGTTCGCCTACCCGCTGCCGATGCGGGTGGTCAGTCGGCTGATGGGCGTGGACCGCGCCGACCACGAGATGCTGCTCACCTGGTACAAGGCGTTCTTCTCGCTGCTGACCCCGCAGGACGAGCGGTTGCGCGTGATCGACGAACTGGACCGCTATTTCACGGAGATGGTGGCCGCGAAGGCCGCGGCGCCCGGTGACGACCTGACCAGTGCCCTGTTGCAGGCCACCGACGGCGGTGAGCCGCTGACGCAGGAAGAAGTGGTCGGCAACCTGAAAGCGTTGGTCGCGGCGGGTCACGAGACGACCATCGGGTTGATTCTCAGCGCGGTCCGCGCCCTGCTCACCAACCCGGAGCAGTTGCGCGAGGTGCGCTCCGGTGAGGTGCCGTGGGAGTCCGCGGTCGAGGAGACCCTGCGCTGGGACAGCCCCGTCACCCATCTTTTGATGCGGTTCGCCACCGAGGACATCGATCTCGACGGTGTGACGATCGCGAAGGGCGACGGCGTGGTCATGTCCTATCGGGCCATCGGCCGTGACGCGGCCGTGCACGGCGCGGACGCCGACCTGTTCGACGTCAACCGGCCCACCGCGTCGCGCCACATCACCTTCGGCCACGGCCCGCACATCTGCCCCGGCGCGGCGCTGGCCCGTCTGGAAGGCGGAATCGCGTTGCCCGCCTTGTTCTCCCGCTTCCCCGATCTGCGGCTGGCCGTGCCGGTCGAGGAGATCCGCAATCTGCCGGTGCTGACCCAGAACGATCTCGCGGCGTTCCCGGTGCACGTCTCCTGATTCCTCGTGCCCGGTCGGGAATCCGACCGGGCACCGTACTTCAGGGGGAGTCGCGGGCAGTGGCGATCCCGACCGATCGCCCCGTGCACGTCCGCGTCGCGAGCGTCACCAAATCCTTCACCGCCGTGCTGGTGCTGCAACTGGTCGACGAGGACCGTGTCGACCTGGACCGGCCGATCGACACCTATCTGCCCGGCGTGGTCCCCGGCGGCGGCGACCTCACCGTTCGCCGGATCCTCGGCCACCGCAGCGGACTGCCCGCGGGCCCCGAACTGGACGAGTACGACGCCGCCCGCACCGGCCGCACCTACACGCCCGCCGAACTCGCCGAACTCGCTTTCCGACAGCCCGCGCTGTTCGCTCCCGGCGCGCGATTCGAGTACACGAACACCAACTACCTCGTCGCAGGCATGCTCGTGGAAGCGGTCACCGGCCACACCTACGCCGACGAACTCCGCACACGGCTGCTGGACCCGCTGTCGCTGACCGACACCTATCTGCCGGCACCGGGGGAGACCGGTCTGCGCGACCCGCACCTGACCGGCTACGAGACCGTCGACGGGACGGTCGTGGACCGGACCCGCATCGAACCGTCGTTGGCGTGGGCGGCCGGGGGACTGGTGAGCACCGGGGCGGACCTCAACCGCTTCCACACCGCCCTGTTGTCGGGGAAACTGGTGCCGGAAGCCCTGCTCCGCCAAGCGCTCGACGGCGTGGACATGGATCTGCAAGGGCTGTCCTACGGCCTCGGCCTGATCTACACCGACCTGCCCTGTGGCGCACGATATGTCGGCCACATCGGCGGCGGGGCCGGGTTCACCGCCCTCTCCGGTGCCGGCGGCCCCGACCGGGCGGTCACCATTTCCTACACCGGCAGTCTCGTGCCGGACGACCTGCCCGGTCTGCTCGCCCAGGCCCTGTGCGACTGAACGGTGTTCAGCGGGAGCGCACGTGGGGTCGGAAGCCGCGATTGGCGATCCCGGTGGTCACGGCGGTGCCGATCGGGCCGAGTTCGTCGTACATGACGACCGACCCGGTGGCGATACCGGCCTGGCTGTGGTGGGTGAGCCCGGCCATTCCGATCGAGATCCCTTCCGGCAGCCGGGACAGCGACACCGTGTAGTCGGCGTTGATGACGTGCAGGCCCGCCGTCCCGTAGTTGGCGACCGCGCTGGCCGAGTCGGCGACCATGACGGCCCGGGTCAACGGTGTCGGCTTCTCGCCGCTGACCAGCGGGACCAGGTAGGTGAGCCAGATGAACTTCTGGCCCGCGGTCTCCCAGATCTTCAGGTCCGTGCCCACCGTATCCGGTTGGTCGGCGGCGTAGATCACGCCGTGGCTGGCCGAACCGGCCGGGGGAGCGGACGGTACCTCCGGCGCGGCGGGCATGGCCACGGGCGCGGTCCACACCTGGTTGGGTGGTTGTTCGCTGCGCCGGAGGAACACCGCGCGGGCATGGGCGACAACGTCGTCGCCCTGCACCATTTCGGCGTCGACGAGATGGATGCGCGATCCCTGCCTGCGAACGGTGGTGCGCACGCGCACCGGTTCCAGTGCGGCCCGCCCGGACAGGTCGACCGTGATCCGCGCCGGATGCATCTCGACGTCCTCGACCTGCCGTTCGATCTCGGCCGCCAACAGCCCGCCCACGTACTGTCCGCTCAGGAAATCGCCCCAGGGGCCGCGCGCGAGCGGCATCGGGAGGTAGCGGTCGCCCTCGGCGACGAAGATTCCGTGCGGAGACTCACCCATGACGCCCAACTCCCTCGTGGTACTCGCCCTCGGTTCGGCGCGAACGCGATCGTCCGGGCGTCTCGGTCGAAACCGTTCCATGTAAACACGAGACTGGACATATGTACAAACGAGTGTCGAGCGAGCGCCGTCACGGCTCCCGGGTGTGCGTCAGGGCCGCCAGTTGTCCAACCCGAACTTCACCAGGTCGGTCATCGCGCGGTAGCCCGCGTAGACGTCGCGGCGCGGATCGAATTCGTCCACCTCGCTCCCGCTGGTGACGCCGACGGCGTAGGGATCACTGCCCGCGAAATACCACAGCGGTCCACCCGACCATCCGTCCGAGACGTGGTGCACGGTCTCGTATTCCCTGCCGGGGGAGTCACTGTCGATATCGCGGATGCCGAGCGCGAAATTGACCGCCGGACGGCCGCCGAAGGTGTCCGGATAGCCCGAGGAGGTGTAATTGCGGCTCTGGATATCGCTGTCGCCCGCGCTGTAGGTGCCCATCCACCCCAACGCGTTGCCCAACGGTCGATACAACCGGCACACGGCGTAGTCGTAGCCGAAGACGTCACCGTCACGCCGATAGCCACGAAACTCCGAGACATACGACGAACCGAACGGCTCCGGGTTCGCGTCACCGGCCCGATAGGCGGGAATGAACCGCATCCACCAGTCCGCCCCCCGCCAGGGAGCGACGTGCCCGGCCGTCAGGATCAGATTCGGTCCGACCAGGAACCCCGTTCCACCCCCCGTAGAGGTGTACACCTTGCCGATCGTGCACCACGGGTAGGGAAACCGCTCCGCCTCGGCCGCGAAGGGCTCCATGAAGACCCGGTCCTCGCCGAGCCCGGAGCGGTGGGCGCTCACCGGATACGGCGTCAGATCGGGCAGGTAACGCTGCTCGATCCACGGCGGCCGATACCCCTCGGTGAGCACGTCGTCGTCCGGCGGCGCCGCCTCGGGATCGACGTCGAGCGCGGTCCGCTCGACCCCGGGAACGCTGGACCTGATCTGACCGTCGGACTCGAGAACACGCCACCGCTCGGTCGCGCCGGGCGGATCACCCACCTGGAACGCCGTGCCCGGGGTGTATTTCGTCCGAATGTAGATCCCACTGTCCGGCTCGATCAGGGCCGCCATATCGGACGGCATCGCCGCCGTGGCCGGAAGGGGCGCGGCCGCGCGCATCTCCTCGAGCGTCAGCCCGGGCGCCGGAGCCGCGGTCATGGTAGTCATCGGATCCTCCTCGCTGTAGTTCGAACGTGACTGTTCGAACTCTTCGCCGCCGAGTGCGGCGTGGCCCGAGTAGTTGACTACTCGAATGGCGCAATTCCGCGAATCCGGGGGCGCGGGGGTGGGCGGATAGGGTTCTGGTCGAGCGGGCTACCGAGTACGGGAGCACTTCGGCTCGGATGACGGGGACGCGCGATATCGGTGAGGAAGCCGGGAGCGGCCGATCCGGCGATTAGTTGACATAATGTAGATTATCGGCGCGAATTCGGGAGTGGGTACAGCGTGCACGTTCTGAGCGAATCACGTTGCGGGGCGACATTTCTGGCTCCTTGTCGGGTCGGCCGGCTTCACCTCGGTGCGGTCTGGCAGATCCGCGCCGCCGCACTGATCGGCGACGATCCCCTGTGCGCCGATTCGGCTTTGTAAATATTCCTGCCGAGTGGGCATTTTCGTGTGATTGTTTCGAGAGGGCTCGATGGTTCGACTATCGGCCCATCGGCGTATACCGGTCGAATCGCATCCGCCTCCTCCCTGCCCTCATTTCTGGACTCATATCGTCACTGTGACGAATTGGGGGTAGATGAAGCCGGTATGCGCCGTAGAATTCGCGATGCCGAGACTCGCGCTGGGCGACAAATGAGGGGAAGACAATTGAAATCCACCACGAACGGCGCTTCGATGTTGCTGACCGGGGCGACGTCCGGCCTGGGGGTTGGCGGTGGCGCGAACGCTCGCGGCCATTCCCGACTGGACGGTCCTCGCCACCGCGCGCTCGCGGGCGCGCGTCGAGGAATTGCGCGCGCTACTCGGCGATCCGGCGAACTTCCGCTACGTGGTCTGCGATCAGGCCGACCTCGCGAGCGTTCGCGAGGCGACGGCGAATATCAAGAATCTAATTGTCGCACAAGAGATTCCGTCGCTCCCGGTTCGATCGGCGGCCCAGTTGACCGCCGTGGCCACCGCGAAGGACTCCCTGCCGCGGGCGGACCTGCGGGGTGGGTACGTCGAGAGCGATCGACCGGTCCCGTCCTCGCCCGAATCCCACGATCCGGGGCGCGAGCGCGACCTGTTCGAGTTCCTCGACACCGCGACGGGACTGGACAGCCGGCAGGTCGCACCCTGGTGGTCGAAGGGGGCGGAGTCCACGGCGTAGCCGACGCCGGAGAAGGGCGCTCATGTGGGATCGGCGACACGATGGTGTCCACCGTTGATCTCGGGGCGTAGCGTCCGAAGGATGAGTTCGGGCGACGGGGCCCGGGCGCGGACCGGGGAGTTCGAGATGCGGGTGTGGACGCGGGTTCGGCATTATGTGGCGGCGCTGGGGAAGGCCAAGCGGAATCGGTCGGATCTGGGCGGATGGCTGGTTCGGCGGCCGCAGGTGCTGGTGGGGACGGGGGTGTACGAGACGATGCTGCTGTTGTCGAATCGGCTCGATCCGCGATTGAAGGAATTGGCCGAATTGAAGACGGCCGGTGTGGTCAACTGCGAGTTCTGTCTGGATATCGGATCGGCGCTCGCGCATTCCGCGGGCGTGAGCGAGCAGCAGTTGATGGACCTGCCGCGTTATCGGACCAGTGCGGCGTACTCGGAGGTCGAGAAGGCGGTGCTGGGGTTCGCGGAGGCGATGACGGTGACGCCCGCGGCCGATGTCGACGCGGCGCGGGAGGAAGTGCTGCGGTACCTGTCCAAGACCGAGTTGGCGGAATTGGCGGCGGTGGTGGCGTGGGAGAACCAGCGGGCCCGGTTGAATCAGGGGCTCGGGGTGCGACCGACCGGGATGGCGGAGGGGATGGTGTGCGCACTGCCGGAACGCTCCCCCGCCGCCGATATCGCGGCCTTCGGAGGCCCCGACGCGTCACGGTGACACTCCGGGGGTGCTGGTCGCCCCGGGGAGCTACGCGCGACCTGCGGTGATGGTCGGACCCGTCGCCGTCCGACCCGTCGTAATGGTGAGGCAGAGATCCTCGCGGCTCGACTCACATGTTGATGGTGCCGTGGTTGTCCCGGGCGATGGTCACCTGTTTGGCGTTGCCCGAGACGGTGGCGATGATCGTCGCCACACTGTCCTCGCGGCGCGCGAGCGCGAGCACCTGGTGCAGTTCGGCGGCGAAGTCGGGGTCGGTGCGCGCGGCGGCGTCGATCGCCTCGGCGGCCGCGGCACGGTTCTCCTCGGTCGGACTCCGCTCCAACTCCGCCACCGGGCGCGCTCCCCTACCGAGCCTGCGCAACACGAGTTCGCGCAGGCGCGCGACGGCCGCGACACTGCCGTCCGCCGCACGACCGGCCAGTTCCTCGCCGTACTTCGCGGCGAGCACCGCGGCCGCCGCCACCCCGAGCGATACAGGGTCAACCATCGCGTCCCTCCCGAATCGTGTGCGAATGACGCAAGCCTAACGCGCCCAGAGGAATTCGCGTCGCTATCCGGCCCCGTGCAACCCTGTGAAGGTGCGCGGCGGGTGAGCGTCGGTAATGAAGCCCGGAGAGGTCGCGATGAAGCCTGTGTCGGGAGACACGCCCGGCCGCCGCGCCGGTCGCGCCCACCGAACCGATTCTGCTGCCGGTCATTTCGCCGCTGCCTTCGCGGTGATCGGGTCGTCTGTTCTCGTAGGACTCTGCGGAGCACACTGGGGTGGTGATGGCGCGGTCGGGGCGAGAGCCGAGTACGAACGACGACGAGATGTCAGGCAGTCCCGAAGTGGAGTCCGCCGAGGAGTTCGAGCCTTCGCGCCCCGCGGTGATCCGAGCCGCCGGCGACTCCCGACAGGTGATCATCGGCGGTGACAACACCGGCACCGTCGACCTTTCGGTTCATCTGCATTCACCGCTGCCGCGGGCGCGATTCACCTCGAGTCTGCCGGCCATGTCACGCACCTTTCTCGGGCGCGATCCGGAACTCGAGCAGTTGCTCGGCGACGCGGGCGCCGAGCGCACGGTGCTGATACACGGAATGGCAGGGGTCGGCAAAACGGCGCTGGCGGTGCGGGCCGCCCACGGGATGGCCGACCGATTTCCCGATGGCCGGTTCTTCGTCTCGCTGCACACCCATACCGCCGGCCAGTCCCCACCGGATATGTCGACCGTGGTGGCGGGGTTGCTGTCGACACTCGGGATGGACCCCCGATTCATCCCGGACAACCTGGACGGGCGACTCCAGATGTGGCGTGACCGGATGGCGGCCAGCCGGGCCGTGGTGGTGCTCGATGACGCCGGGGACCGCGAGCAGGTCGAGATGCTGACGCCGAGCGGTCCGGGTTGCCTGACACTGGTCACCAGTCGTCACCGTTTGCGCATCGACGCGAAACCGGTAGCGCTGCAAGCACTGCCGGCCGGTCCGGCGACCGAGCTCTTCGCTGCGATCGCGCGCCGCGATATCGGCGTCGACGCGGAGCGCCGGGTGGCGGCACGGGTCGCGGAGTTGTGTGCGGGTCTGCCGTTGGCGATCGGACTGCTGGGCGCCCGCGTCGCTCATCACCCCGGGTGGGCCGTCACCGATGTCGCGGACCTGATCGAGGAATTCGGCGAGGAGACCGATCGGATCGCGGTCCTGGACGACGACGACCCGGTGGTACGCGCCGCCTTCCAGCTGTCCTACCACCGCCTGAGCGCGCAGCGGCGGATCATGTTTCGGCGTCTGGGGCTGCACCCAGGGGCGGAGTTCGAGGTGTGGGCGGTCGCGGAACTATGGGGGACCAACCGTGCCGAGGCTCGGCGCGGGCTCGAAGCGCTCTTCGCCCGCCATCTGCTCGACGAGATCGAGCCCGGACGGTACCGACTGCACGATCTGCTGCGGGTGTACGCGGTCGGCCTCGCCGCCCGGAACCCCGAGACGGGCGACGGCGCGGCTCTGGATCGATTGTTGGATTTCTACGAGCACACCGCGAAGTCGGCAGACCGGCGGCTGAACATGTTCCTTCGTCGCGGCATGTCCCACGGGGGCGAGGGGGCCTCGGACGTCGGTGGGCCCCGATTCGACGACGATGTGGCGGCTTGGGGCTGGTTGCGCCGGGAGAGATCGAACTTGCTGGCTTGTCTCCGACGAGTCACCGACATCGATTCCGCGCGGACGATCACGTTGACCAACGCCCTCGCGGCCCTTTTCGTGGTCGATGGGCCGTTCCCCCTGGCCGCCCGATTGCTGTGTCGTGCCGAGGCCATGGCCGTGCGCGACGGCGACCGTCTGGCCGAAGCCGATCTCGCGCTCGCGCTGTGTGAGTTACACGTGCACCTCGGCGATTACGAAGCGGCCACGCAGTTCGCGCACCGCGCACTGGACCGCTACGGAGCTCTCGAGGAGCGCACCGGATATGCCGCGGCCCTGGGGGCACTCGCCTCGACGAGTCAGCTCATCGGTCGTCACGACCGGGCCGACGAGCTGTTCCGGCAAGCGCTCGACGTCTTCGGTGAACTCGGTGATCCGGTCGGTGAGGCCGCGATACTGACCCTGCTCGGCATGCGGCACAAGATACTCGGCGAGCACGAACGCGCACTGCACTGTTTCGAGCGGGCGCTGGCCACGATTCCGGAACCGAAGAGTGGATTCTGGTCCGCACTGGGGCTGAGCTCCATGGGTCTGCTCCGCCGGCTACGAGGTGACCAGGTCGCCGCCGCCGACCTGTTCGAGCAGGCGGCGGCGACGTGGCGAGCGGTGGGAAGTCGTATGGGTGAGGCCACAGCACTGACCGCTCTGGGAACGGTGTACGTCTCGCGGGGCGAAAGCGATCGGGCCGCACTCGTATTCGGCACGGCGGTCGAACTCTTCCGTGAGCTGGGGAACCAGCGTGGCGAAGTCAGCGCTTCGCTCTGTCTTGTCAACCTCGAAATGCATACCGGTGACCACGATCAGCGTGATCGTCTCGATCGCATTCTCGCGCTCGCCCGTGCGATCGGTGACCATGAAGCCGAGGCCACCGGACTGGCCACGCTCGCTACGGTGCATATGGTGTCCGGTGAGCTGGAGCGGGCCGCCGAGGCCCATCGCGAGGCGTTGAACCGGTATCGGGCGTTGGCGTATCCGCTCGGCGAGGCCGGCGCACTGACCGGTCTCGGTGGCGTCCTGCTGCTGCTCGGTGACCACGGGGCCGCTGCCGAGGCGGCGCAGCAGTCCGTCGACATCTATCGCCGCCTCGCCGACCGCGCGGGACAGGCCAGGGCGCTCACGGTCCTGGGAAACGTTCGCCGCGAGTCGGGCGAGTTCGATGCTGCCGAGGAGATCTACGGTCGGGCGCTGTCGTTGTCGCTGGACAGTGGCGATGTCGTGGCCGAGGACGCCGTGCGTGTCGGGATCGCGCGATTGCGGGTGATGTCCGGCGACGCGGAGTGATCGGGGTCGAATACCCGGGGCGAAGGACTGCTCATGTCCGCGCTCCCCCGGTAGCGAAGATTCGAATCGACCGATTTCGAGGAGGGTGGGGATGCGGCGGTGGCGTTGCCGGTGGTCGCGATGCGGTTCGCGGTGGGGTCAGTGGCCGGGCAGCACGCAGACGCTGTCCAGGCCCAGGACGTGGTTGAGGCGGCCGAAGGCGAGCCAGGAGCCGATGCTCATGCTGAGTTCGACCACTTCGCGTTGGCTGTAGTGGGCGAACATGCGGGTCCAGAATTCGTCGTCGAGGTTGTGGTGGTCGGTGGCGTAGCGTTCGGCGTATTCGGCGGCCAGACGGGTGCGTTCGTCGAAGCGGTCGGTGGTGCGCCAGTCGGTGACGGCCTGGGCGAATTCGGGTTCGACTTTCTGTCCGTCGCGTTCGGTGCGCCAGTCCAGGCAGAACACGCAGCCGTTGATCTGGGCGATGCGCAGGCGGGCGGCTTCGAATTCGCGCAGGCCGAGGGTGGAGTGTTCGTAGACCGACAGGGAGAAGGTGGAGGCGGCGATGCCGATGCCGGGCACCATCTCGCCCCACACGTGGCCGATGGGGTCTTTGCCTTCGGGGATGTCGATGATCACGGGTGTTTCCTTCCGAGTGTGCCGCGGGCGGGGCGCAGGGGGACCTCGAGGGCGTCGTAGAGGCCGGGTTCGGCCTCGCACAGCCAGTCGATGGCGTTGACGAGGCGACCGACGGCGGTGGCGTTGCCGCCCGCGGCGCGGTTGCCGTCCTCGTCGGTCGCTTCGACGCTGACCTCGATGCGGGGGCGTCCTTCGAGGATGACTCGGTGCGCGCCGTCGCCGCCGTCGGGGGCGGTGGGCCAGTCGGGGGCGCAGTCGGCGTGGATGCGGGTGACGTGTTCGATGACGATGCGGGGTTCGCCGTCGACGATGCCCTGGACCTCGAAGCGGATCGCGCCCTGGGTGCCCGCCGCGAATTCGCCCATGCGCGGGGTGTCGACGGTGGCCTCGAGGGGGCGGCGGTCGAGGGTTTCGCGGATGTCGTCGAGGTCGACGCCGAGGGCGCGGGCAAGGAGGCGGACCTGTCCGCCCCAGACCATGGTGGGCACGCCGGGGGCGATCATGGGCGGTTGGTAGTCCATGGGTTGGCCCATGCCGACGAGGTAGCGCACGGAGTCGGGTTGGTCGTAGGTGGTGTAGTCGAAGATCTCCTGGCAGCGCACGGCGTCGAGGGTTCCGCTCAGGCCGGTGAGCAGGGCGGGCAGGATGTCGTTGCCCCAGCCGGGGTCGACGCCGGAGACGAACAGGGAGCCGCGGTGTTCGGCGATGGCGGCGATGACGGGTTCGCGCAGGTCGGCGGGGGCGTTGCGGGGGTCGTAGAGGGGGTAGAGGGCGGGGGTGACGACGACGGCGCCGGTGGCGAGGGCGCGCAGGATGTCGGCGAGGGCGTCGTCGGGGCGGATGTCGCCGGAGGCGGCGTAGACGATCGCGCGCGGGCCCGCGGCCAAGGCCGCGTCGATGTCGTCGGTGGCGGGGACGTCGAGGCGACGGTCCAGTTCGGCGAGGTCACCCGCGTCGCGGCCGACTTTGGCGGGGTTGTGGACCAGGACGCCGGTGAGTCGCAGTGCGGGGTGGGCGTCGACGGCGCGGATGGCGGCGCGGCCAACGTTGCCGGTGCCCCAGACGAGCGTCGGGATCATCGCGCGAGCGTAGCAAGCGCTTGGTTTGTTGTCCGGGATATGCTCGATCCCGTGCCGGCGCAGCACAACTCGACCTCGCGCGCGAGCGGTGCGCGAAATCGCTTCCGGAACAAGCGAACAACTCGCTTTCATAACAGTCCTGGGCCGCCCTGGGCATAGGCGAGGGATTGGTGCGCCGACTCGCGCCGCGACTAGTAGGTTGAACCCGCCGACCCGGGCATTCGAGCGAGAGAGGCGGGACGCGACCGATGAACGAGCCGTATTCGCGCAGACATGCCCGCAACGCGGCCGACAATCCGCCGCTCGCCGCCCTCTACGACAGCGCCGCCCCGATCCGGTGGAACGGCAGCATGATCTACCCCCTTTACAGCGAACGCCTCGGCTCGACACCGAAACTGCTGACCATGGCGCTGCTGTCGGCCGCTCCCCCGGCGGGACTGCGCGGCCAAGGGATCGGGCTGTCGATGGTCGAGGGCTACATCGCCCTGGACGGCAAACGCCTCGGCGGGGTCGACGTGTGGAGCGACGCCCTGCACAGCGGGGTCACCTTCGAGCTGACCCCCACCGGCCCGAACGCGGGATTCAGCCTGACCCCGGTGTGGGTGGACGCGGTCGGGGTGCAGAAATCGTGGTCGGGCAACTACGGGATCCTGGTCGAGGACGTGCCCGACGGCCGCATCGCGCTGTGGTGCAGCATCGGCGAGGGCCCGCCGAACTTCGCGAATCTGGTGGTGGCGCTGATGATCACCCGCGCCCCCGAGCGTGCCCCCGCCCCGCCGGAGCACGCCGCACCGGAGCACGCCCCGCCCGAAGAATCCGCCCCGGACGAACCCGCGCCCGAACAACCGACCGCCGAGCGGCCGACCCAGCCCACCGTGCGCGCGCAGGACCCGTCCGCCGTGCCAGAGCAGCCCGAGCCTTACTCGGAGCCCGCGTCCGAGTACCGCCCGGAGCCCCAACCCGGGTACCACCCGGAGTCCCAGGCCCAGCCCGAGTACTACCTGGAGCCTGAGCCACACCCCGAGTACCGGCCACCGTCCCAGCGATACTCCGAGTCCCAGTCGTACCCGGGAGATCAGCGGTACCCGGCGGATCAGGGGTACGACGATCAGCGGTACCGGAACGAGCGCTATCCCGACCCCGAACCGGTCGCGCACCCCGAACCGGTGCGGGAGCCCGATCCGCCCCGCGTCGACACGCACCTACCCCCGCCCGGTTCGGGCGCGCCCGAACGCGGCGCGGGACCCGATCCGGGGTATCGCGGCGCGCTCTACGACCTGGGGTTGGCGATGTATCACCGCGGCGAGGAGGAGCAGGCGTGCGCGCTGTGGGCCCAGGCCGCTTCGGCCGGGCACGCGGCGGCCGCCTACGACCTGGGGGTGGTCCGCTATCGGCGCGGGGACGCCGATGGGGCCGAGCACTGGTGGCGCACGGCGGCGGACCTGCGCGACATCCGGGCGATGGCCGGGTTGTCGGAGTTGTTGGACCGGCTGGGCAGTCACGCCGAGGCGCAGATGTGGCGGGCGCGGGCCGCCGAGGAACGCGCGGGCGCGGATCTGGGCTGAGCGCGGAACGCGGCCTCGCCTAGCTAGCCCCCAGGTGACGGCGTGGGAAATTCGATTGAGCGGAATCGGCGGCGAGTCTACGGTTGCCGCATGGGATGCGGACCGATGACGAACGACGTGTGCGCGGTCGCCGCGTTCTACCTTCGGCTGCGCGCGGCGGCCCGGTCCGTGCCTGTGCGCGGGCGCGTCGGCTTCGTCGCGTAACCGGTTCGCGCGCCCACTGTTTCGGCGCGCGGGTCACCCTCGGTCGGTGGCCGGGTTGTCGCGGCGTGCCGGGTGGTGCGCCGGTCCGGCACGGGTCCGGGCGAATCAGGTCCTGATTCGATCCCGTCCCGGAGGACATCCATGTCCCGTTCTTCCGCGCGTACTCGCGCGCGTTCTGTCGTAGGCGACCGCAAGCGGTGGTCGCAGAATTTCCTCGTCGATCCGACGGTGGCCGAGGCGCTGGTACGCGCGGCCGGTGTGGGGTCGAGTGATCTGGTGGTGGAGATAGGTTCCGGTGACGGCATGGTGACCGGATGTCTGGTGGGGCTCGCGCGGCAGGTGCTGGCCGTCGAGATCGATCCCCGTTACGTGGGGCGGTTGCGGCGGCGGTTCGCCGGGGTCGACGGATTCGCTTGCCGGTTGGCGGATTTCCACGATGTCGAGCCGCCGGGCGAGCCGTTCGCGGTGGTGGCCAACGTGCCGTTCACCGGGTCGACGGATGTGGTGCGCTGGTGTCTGGACGCGCGGGCGCTCACCTCGGCGACCTTGCTGACCCAGCGCGAGTTCGCGCGCAAGCACAGCGGCGACTACGGGCGCTGGAGCAAGCTGACGGTGACCCACTGGCCGCACACGGCCTTCGAGTTGGGGATGACGGTGCCGCGTGACCGGTTCCGCCCGGTCCCCGGCGTCGACGCGGCGGTGTTGCGGCTGCGCAGGCGCGATCGGCCGTTGGTGGCCGACGCGGCGCGGTACCGGCGGGTGGTGGAGTGCGGTTTCTCCGGGGTGGGCGGGTCGTTGGCGGCCTCGCTGGGCCGGATGTTCGCGCCGCGGCGGGTGCGCGTGGCCTGCGAGCGGGCCGGGATCGCGCCGGACGCGCCCGTCGGTGTGGTCTCGCCGGGCGCGTGGCTGAGGCTGTATCAGGCGCTGGTATAGAAATGCGCCATGGGCGGCCGAGTAGATCTCGACCGCCCACAGCAGGGCATTCCCTAGACGGGAGTGAAGTCGCGGGCCGCGATGTAGCCGGGTCGCGGCGCCGGTGCCGAATACGGCTCGACCAGCGTGTTCTCGACGCTGTTGAACACCAGGAAGATGTTGGAGCGCGGGAACGGGGTGATGTTGTTGGACGAGCCGTGCATGATGTTGGAGTCGAACAGCAGCGCCGACCCGGCCCGTCCGGTGAACTGGACGATACCGTGCTGGTTGGCCAACTCGGCGATGGCGGCCTGGCTGGGCAGGCCGATCTCCTGTTCCTGCAACGATTCCCGGTAGTGCTCGGCCGGTGTGCTGCCCTGGCAGCCCACGAAGCTGCGGTGCGAGCCGGGCATCACCATCAGGCTCCCGTTGACCGGATAGTTGTCGGTCAACGCGATCGAGAGGCTGACCGCGCGCGGGGACGGCATCCCGTCCTCGGCGTGCCAGGTCTCGAAATCGGAGTGCCAGTAGAACCCGCCGCCGCGGAAGCCGGGCATGTAGTTGATCCGCGTCTGGTGCAGGTACACCTGCGAGCCGAGCACCTGGCGCGCCAGGCCGGCGACCCGGCTCTCGCGCACCAGATCGCCCACCGCGGCGCTGAGTTCGTGGACCTCGAAGATCGAGCGGACCCGACGCGAGGCTTTCTCCACGATGACCCGGTCGTCCTCGGCGAGGTCCGGGTCGGCGGCCAACCGACCTATCTCGGCCCCGAAGTCGGCGACTTCGGCGGGGCTGAGCAGGTCTTCGACCGCGGCGAATCCGTCGGCTTCGAAACCGGCCAGCGCGGGATGCTCCACGGTCCCCCACACCGTGGGATCGGTGCGGGGGACGGTGCGGGTGGAGGCGCCCTTGCGGGTCGGGTAGCGGTCCGACAGGTCCGTGATCTGCTGGGTCACCAACCGCCTCACCCGGCCTTGGCTTCGATCAGCGGGTAGACGCCGTCACTGTCGTGGACCTCCTGTCCGGTGACCGGCGGGTTGAACACGCACATCATCCGCATCCGGGTGCGCGCGATGAGACGGTGTTTCTCGTGGCCGTCGAGCAGATACATCGAGCCCGGGGCGAGGGTGTAGGCCTTGTCGTTGTCGAGGTCGTGCAGTGTCCCCTCCCCTTCCACCAGCCACACCGCCTCGATGTGATGGCGGTAGTGGAACTCGTGTTCGCTGCCCGCGTCGATGGTGGTCTCGTGGAAGGAGAACCCGACCCCGTCGCCGCCGAGCACGATGCGCTTGCTGCGCCATCCCTTGCCCGCGACGTCGCGTTCGGTGCCGGTGATCTCGGCGGTGGTTCGGACGATCATGCGCGTTCACCTCCATTGGCGGCGCCCCGGTGCAGTCGGCCCCATCCGGTGCACACGGTGTCGATGGCGCTGGTCAGTACTTGCAGGCCCCGGTCGATCTCGTCGTCGGTGACGGTCAGCGGCGGGAGCAATTTGACGACCTCGTCGCTCGAGCCCGAGGTCTCCACCAGCAGGCCGCGTTCGAAGGCGACCTGGCAGACCTTGCCCGCCTGGGAGGGGTCCTCGAAGACGATGCCCTGCACCAGGCCGCGGCCGCGGGTGCTGACACCGGCGAAGTTGCCCGCGGCCTCGCCCAGCGCGGCGGCGATGCGCTCGCCTTTGGCCTCGGTGGCTTTCTGGAGGGTGTCGTCGGCCCAGTAGTGCTGCAGGGCGGCGTGGGCGGTGACGAAGGCGGGGTTGTTGCCGCGGAAGGTGCCGTTGTGCTCGCCCGGGGACCACTGGTCGAGTTCGGGTTTGAACAGCACCAGCGCCATCGGCAGTCCGTAGCCGCTGATGGACTTGGACAGGGTGACGATGTCGGGGGTGATGCCCGCGATCTCGAAGGAGAAGAACGGGCCGGTGCGGCCCACGCCCATCTGCACGTCGTCGACGATCAGCAGGATTTCGCGCTCGGCGCACAGGCCGGCCAGGTGGCGCAGCCATTCGGCGCGCGCGACGTTGACCCCGCCCTCGCCCTGCACGGTCTCCACGATGACCGCGGCGGGGCGGTCGAAGCCGGAGGAGGTGTCGTCCAGGACGCGTTCCATCCATTGGAAGTCGGCGGTGGTGTTGTCGAAGTAGCCGTCGTAGGGCATGTGGGCGGCGTGCACGAGCGGCACGCCCGCACCCGCCCGTTTGGCGGCGTTGCCGGTGACCGACAGCGCGCCCAGGGTCATGCCGTGGAAGGCGTTGGTGAAGCTGAGCACGGTTTCGCGGCCGGTGATCTTGCGGGCCAGTTTCAGCGCGGCCTCGACGGCGTTGGCGCCGGTGGGGCCGGGGAACTGGACTTTGTAGTCCAGGCCGCGGGGCGCGAACAGGGTGTCGCGCAGGGATTCGAGCAGCCTGCGTTTGGCCGCGGTGGACATGTCCAGGCCGTGGGTGATGCCGTCGCCTGCGATGTAGTCCAGCAGCGGCTGCTTGAGCACAGGGTTGTTGTGTCCGTAGTTCAGCGCGCCCGCGCCGGCGAAGAAGTCCAGGTAGTCGTTGCCCTCTTCGTCGCGGATCCAGCTGCCTTTGGCGGTGGTGAAGACCGTGGGCCAGTTCCGGCAGTACCCGCGCACGTTCGATTCCATCTCGTCGAACACTTCGGTGTCGGCGTTGATCATCGGAGTTCCTCCTGAACTGTCGGTGCGATGCGATAGAGGTCTTCTGCGGCGTGGCTGTCGGGGAAGACGCCCGGCTCGAACAGCGAGCGCCTGCTCATGTGGTGTCCGCGGTCGCGGGCCACGGCGGCGAACATGGCGATCGAGGCCGGGTTGTCCGGGGAGACGGTGGTCTCGAGCGCGGTGGCCCCGCGTTCGGCGACAGCGTCGAGCAGTCCGGTGATCAGCGCGGAGCCGGTGCCGCGGCCGCGCTGGCTCTCGTCGATGGCGACCTGCCAGACGAAGACGGTGTCCGGCGCGTCCGGGCGCAGGTAACCGATGACGAAACCCACCACCCGGCCGTCCACCTCGGCCACCAGCGAGGTGTTCGCGAAATCGCGGCACCACAGCACGTAGGCGTAGCTCGAATTGAGGTCGAGCACGGCGGAATCCTTCGCGATCCGCCAGATATGCGCGCCGTCCTCGATCCGGGGGTGTCTCACAATCGTGGCGGTCGGTCTCTGCGTGGACATGGTTGGTGATGACATACAACTCCCAGGTTGGTTCTGGAGTACTCAACCAGGTTTGCCCGGTTACATGTCGATAACATGGTCGAAATCTTTACGGTTGTATTACGACCAGATCACATCCGCAGGCAGGAACCGCTTTTCTGTGACGCTCATGACGTTTGAAGTGATCTCCGGCGGGAAACTATCGTTGAATGTCCAACCGATAGCCGAGGCCGCGAACGGTGACCACCAGGCTCGGCGCGGACGGATCGCGTTCGATTTTCGTGCGCAAACGGCGCATATGGACGTCGACGATGCGCTCGTCGCCGAAAAATCCTTCGTCCCAGACCCGTTCGAGCAGCACGTCACGGGACAGGACGCGGCCGGGAGTTTCCGCCAGTTCGCACAACAGGCGAAATTCGGTGATGGTGAGCCGTATTTCCTCGTCGCCGCGCCGCACCGCACCGCCGTCGCGATCCAGGATCAACGGAATTTCCGCATCGGATTCCAGGACGACCTCGCGCGTACCCGATTCCCGGTCCGCGGTCAGGCGGGCGCGGCGACGCAGAGCGCGCATCCGCGCGGAGATCTCCTTGATCTCGAAAGGTTTGGTGACGTAGTCGTCGGCGCCCGCTTCCAATGCGGCCACCACGTCGTGGGTGTCGTCGCGGGAACTGATGACGATGATCGGGACGTCGTGATCGCGGCGGATTTCGCGAATGCAGTCGAAACCGTCCATATCGCCGAACATCAATTCCACGATCATCACGTCGGGCGCGCCGTTGCTGCGCAGCCGCGACAACGCCGCGGCGGCCCGCTCGGCCTCGCTGACGTCGTAGCCCTCCCCTTCCATGGCCCGGCGCAACGCACCGCGCACCTCGGCGTCCTCGTCCACGATCATCAGTTCGACCGGCATGACCGCACCTCGCTGCGCACCTCGAGACCTCACCCTCGCGGACCGCCGACGTCTGGCGCGGGCAATCGCATTCCCGTTCCGACGCGACAGTCCGCTTTCCAGCAACTTGCCAACACGCCGGTTACCCGACGGCGTGTCGCTGTAAACGTCAGGTTTCGTCGCGGGCCGGTGACAGCGGGGGTGACCTCCGACACGGCACCGCCCCCGCGTCCGGGACACGGGGGCGGCGGGAGCGGCTTCAGGCCGGGTCCGGCGGGCTCTCGAGCCGGTTGAAATTGCTGCGGCTGCCGTCGGCGCGGTCGTCCTGGTAGCGGAACTCGAGCCTGCGCGCGTCGAAGGCGGCGAACCACTGCTCCCAGTCCACCGGGCGCAGCACCGCGCCGCCGTAGCCGGGGAAGTCGAAGCGCAGCACCGACAACTCGCCGCCGTACTCGCTGCCCGGCATGGTGGCCGGGCGCGCGCCGCGCTGCTCGGCCCAACGGCGGATCACCGCGTGATCGCGGGTCACATGGGTGCGCACGGCTCGCGGTGAGCGTTCGACGACCTGGTGACGCGTTCCGGGCGCCTCGCGATCCTGCCCGGCGGGCAGCGAACGAGCGCGGCCCGGACCCGGTAGCGGATTGCGGGTGCTCGGTCGTCGCCGATAGTTCATGACGACCCTCCCTGAGCCCTGTGTGACAGTTGTCCGATCAACGGTGGCGTACCCGAGGGCGTCCGCGGACAAACGCGGACATCGCTGTGACCTGCGCCGCGCCGACCGGGACCGGATCGGTCTGGTTCGTCCATGCCCTCGGGGGTACCCGCAGCCGATGATGGCTACGCATACTTCGGGGCACACATCGGGGCATACTTCGGGGCGTACTGCAAGCACGACCGCCACCGTGCCGCCGCCGGTACCGAATCCGACGCCCGCGCCGATCCCGCCGGTTCCCCCGCCCGCGCCGCGTCCCGACCCGGACCCGGTACCCCCGGTTCCCGCGCCGGACCCGCCGCCGGACCCCGGCACCCCGCCCGGACCCGAGCCCGAACCGCTGCCGCCGGTGCCCGGACCGCCGACCCGCCCGGGACCGCTGCCGCCCGTGCCGGGGCCCGAACCGGTCGAGCCAGGCCCGCCCGATCTGACCTGACCGCCGAACGCGGGCTCACCGCGATCCCGCGGTGGGCCTGCACCAGTCGAATTCGACCACCGTCGGATAGCCGCCGGTCCTCGGATCGAACGCCGCCTGGCTGACGTCGAAGGATTCGGTGAGCGTCTGCACGATGTGGCGGCTCAGATCCGCGCGCGCCGACACCGTCGCACTGGCCGACACCGCGTCGGCGCGCACCCGCATGTGGGTGCGGTCGTAGGTGAAGCGGCAGTCGATCTCGGTGTCGGGGGCCGCGTCGAGTACCAGCGCCGTGGCGATCTCGTCCAGGGCCAACCGGATGTCGGTGACCTCGTCCAACGCGAAATCCGCGATCAGGGAGACGGTTTCGGCCAGCGACCGCAACATGATCAGTTGGTCCGGGCGCGCCGGAACGCGCACTCCCACCGTTGTCGTCGACCTGTCCCCGTGCGTGCTGTCCCCCATTGCCCATCACCACCTTGTCCCGCCGCGCCCGCGGCCGCTGCCCGGTCGGCAACTCCGCTCCGGCGAATCACGGCGTGTTGTGCCCTGCGTGCCGCGTACCCGGCGGGTGCGGGCCGAAACGGTCGCCCCGGTCGCGGCCGGTGAACGTTGTTTGCGTCCGCGCGCGCCCGGGCATATCCGGCACAGGCCGTATGCGGCTCGGGACGGGCCGGAACAGGATCGGAGTCAGCCGTGAAGATCGCGATGGTTTCCACGCACGCCAGCCCGCTCGCCGAACCCGGCAGCGCCGAAGCGGGCGGACGCAACGTCTACGTGGCGGCGTTGTCGGCGGCGTTGACGCGCGCCGGACATCAGGTCGTCGTCTACACCCGCCGCGACGACCCGCACGTGCGCACCGAGGTCCGCACCCGCGAGGGCTACGTCGTGGTGCACGTGCCCGCCGGCCCCGCCGCGCCGCTGACCCGCGATCAGATCCTGCCCCACCTCGGGGAGTTCGGGACCTTCCTGCAACGGCACTGGTCCACCCACCCGGTCGACCTGGTGCACGCCCACTACTGGAATTCGGCGCTGGCCGCCGAACTGGCCGCCCGCGCGCACCGACTACCGGTCGTGGTGTCCTTCCACGGCCTGGGCACCGTCGCGCGCCGCCACCATGGTCTGGCCGACACCAACCCGCGCTCGCGGATCCGTTTCGAGCGGTTGATCGCCCTGCGCGCGGCCCACGTGCTGGCCGGGTCCTCGGAGGAGGCCGCCGAACTGGTGCGCATGGGCGTGCCCCGGTTCCGCACCTCGGTGGTGCCCGGCGGCGTAGACCCGGGCGCGTTCAGTTGCTCGGGCGGCGCGGCCGGGCGCGGCGCCCGACACCGCCTGGTCGCGGCGGGAAGGCTGTTGCGGCGCAAAGGTTTCGACGTGGGCGTGCGGGCGCTGCCGGAGTTGCCCGACACCGAACTGGTGGTCGCGGGCGGCGCGGTCGGCGACGACATCGACGACGACGGCGAGGGCAGGCGGTTACGGCGCATCGCCGCCGAACACGGTGTGGGCGAACGGTTCCGGATCCTGGGTCCGGTCTCACACGTCGGCATGGCGCGGCTGTACCGCTCGGCCGACGTGGTGCTGTGCACGCCGTGGTTCGAACCGTTCGGGCTGGTCCCGCTCGAGGCGATGGCCTGCGGTCGCCCGGTGGTGGCCACCGCTGTCGGCGGCCTGCGTGACACGGTCGTGGACGGGGTCACCGGACGACTGCTGGCCTCCGCGGACCCGCACGAGGTCGCCGCGGCGGTGCGTCCGCTGCTCGAGGACTCCACCCTGCGCGAGACCTGGGGCGCGGCCGCCGACGACCGCGCGCGCGACGGCTACAACTGGGACCGGGTGGCCGCCGCCACCCGCCACGCCTACCTGCGGGCGGTCCCGCAGGGTGTCTCGGAGCCCGTCGCGGCGCGCTGATCTGCGGCGATACCGGCCGTTGGTGACTGCTTGGCGCTTCGTTGGCGACCGGCCCCACTCTTTGTGCAACCCACCCGAACACACCGCACAAAGGGACACTCCGATGAACCTCCGCACCGCCACCGCCGCCGTCGCCGCCCTCGCCGCGGGCGCGACCCTGTTCGTCCTGCCGACCGCCTCCGCCGCCCCCTACACCAACTGCGACGTCGACACCGCGGCGCTCGCGCTGCGCGGTGAGGAGGGCACCGTGCTCGACCGCATCAACCAGTTGCGCGCCGAGAACGGACTGGCCGCGGTCACCCACACCGACACCATGGCCCGCCCGGCCGAATGGGCCTCCAACGACAGCGCGGCGCGCGGGGTGTCCCCGGCCGACCACGTCGACACCCTGGGCCGCGACATCAAGACCCGTTTCGCCCAGTGCGGGGTGCCCGCCGACGCGCCCAAGATCGCCGAGATCAACTTCTACGGCACCGGCACCGTCGGCGGTCCCGAGGACGCGATGAAGTTCTGGTCCAACTCGCCGGGGCACCGCGCGATCATCCTCGACGGCGCGCTCACCGACGTCGGCGTGTCGGTGATCTATCAGGGCGACCGCCGCCACTGGACGGTCACCTTCGCCAAGTCGGGCAAGCCCGCGCCCGTCCCGACCCCGGCCCCGGTCGACCGGGTGACCCGCCAGAACCTGACCGGTGCCCAGCACCAGGCCGAGTTCGACGCCTTGGCCGCCCAGGGTTACCGGTTGGTCGACATCCAGGCCACCAGCGGCGACGATCCCCGTTACAGCAGCACCTGGGAGCGTAACGACGGTCGGGCCTGGCAGGCCCGCCACGGTTTCGACTCGCGCGGTTACCAGGCCGAGTTCGACGCCCTGGTGGCCCAGGGCTACCGGCTGACGCTGGTGCGCGGCTACGAGGTCGGGGGCTCCTCGCGCTTCGTCGGCATCTGGGAGCGCAACGACGGTCGCGCCTGGCAGGCCCGCCACGACATCGATGTGGCGAGCTTCCAGACCACCGCGGCCGAGCTGTCCGGGCAGGGCTACCGACTGGTCCACGAGCACCGCTACACCGTGGCCGGTCAGGTGCGCGTCGCCGCGATCTGGAACAAGTGAGCCGGGTCGCACCCGCCGGGCCGCGGTCTCCGCACAGGAGGCCGCGGCCTTCGCGCGTGCGCGGGTGAGCCCGCGAACAGTGGTGATTGCGGCCGGTGATCGCGGGTATGGCCGCTGGTGAACACCAGTGACAGCCGTGGAACATCCCAGGAGGGCATCGTGACCGAGGAACGTTTTCCCGACCACACCCGCACCACCCGCACCCACGCCGGAGAGTCCATCGAGGACACCCGCAACTGGCCCGGCATCCTGTTGGCCGCGGTCGGCATCGTCTCGGTGGGGTTGGCGCTGACCGCTTCCGGCTACGGCTACGAGGGCTGGGCGATCATCGCGGGCATCGTGGCGGTGGTGTGTCTGGCCGGCGGCGCGCTGCTGGTGTGGGCCGAGCACCGTCGGGTGCGCCGCCAGGAACCGGCCCACGAATACGACGACCACGGACACTGATGCGGCCCGGCGGTGACCGGTCGCGCCGATTACCGCCGCCCGAACGGGGTATGCGTCGGAGTGAGCACGTCGACGACGATCGGCGTCATCCCCGGCAGCGCCCGCGCGGCGCGCCACGACGCGGCGGTCTCCCCGGACCGCCCCCGGCATCCTCGCCCCGCACCCGCGACCGCCGGAAACCCGTTCAGCAGCAGGAGTTCCGATGAGAGCCAGCATCCCGATCCTGGTCGCCGCCGCCGCGGCCGCCGTCCTGACCGTCACCGGCTGCGGTGAAGCCGAGAAAGCGCTCAATCGTGGCGGTGACACCCCGTGCAGCGACTATCTCGGCCAGGACCAGGACTCCCGGCGGGTGACGGTCACCAAATTCCTGGAACAGGACGGTCGCGGCGGCGAGAACCCCGACCCGACCGTCGTGGACGCCTCGATGGCCGCGATCCAGGTGATGTGTTCGGCCCAGGCCAATCCCGACACCCCCATCCGGGACGCGGATCTGACCGGGATCGTGATCCCGCGATGAGCGCGCCGAGCCCGGCGGTGACCTTGGTCCTGCGCGCCCGCGGCCTCGGCGGGCTGCTGACCGCGCTGCCCGCCCTGCGCGCGGTGCGCGCCGCGCGCCCCCACCACCGGTTGGTGTTGGCCGCGCCGGGTTGGCTGCGGCCGGTCGTGGACCTCGCGGGCTGCGTCGACGACCTGCACGCCACCCCGATGCTGGGCGACCTGCGCTGGAACGCGCCGCCGCCAACCTCGGCGGTCAACCTGCACGGGCGCGGCCCCGAATCGATCACCGACCTGCTCGGCACCGTCCCCGACCAGCTGATCAGCTACCGGCACCCGGACTTCCCGCTCATGCGCGGCCCGATGTGGCCGGTGCACGTGCACGAGAACGTGCGGTGGTGTCGGCTGCTCGAATCGGCCGGAATCCCCGCCGACCCCACCGATTTCACGCTGTTGCCGCCCGCCCACGTGGAGGGGCGCGGCACGCATGTCGTCGTCCATCCGGGCGCGTCCCCGTCGCGGCAGTGGCCGCTGGACCGGTTCGCCGAGGTCGCCGCGCACCTGAGCCGCGCCGGTCACCCGGTCCTGATCACCGGTGACGCCACCCAGGTCACCGCCGCGCGCACCGTGGCGGAACTGGCCGGATTGCCGGAGCGCTACGTGGTCGCGGGCGAGTTGACGATGGCGCAGTTGGCCGACACCGTCGCCGGTGCGGCGCTGGTCGTGGCCGGTGACACCGGCGTCGGCCACCTGGCCACCGCGTTCGGCACCCGCTCGGTACTGCTGTTCGGGCCTGTCGCGCCGGATCGGGCCGGGCCGCCGCCGGAACGGTTCGCCCACACCGCGCTGTGGGCAGGCCGCCACGGCGACCCGACCTCGCCCGACCCCGATCCGGGACTGTTGCGCATCACCGTCGAGGAAGTTCTCGCCGCCTGCGACCGTCAGGTCCGCGGCGCCGAACTCGTCGCCGACCGGGTCTGAGATCGGTTCGGGCTCAGCGGGGTTCGGTGGACAGCGTGATCGTGGTCCACGCGCCCAGATGGATCCGGTCACCGCTGCGCAACGGGATCTCGGTGTCGGGCGGGATCAACTCGTCGCTGCCGTTGAGGCTGGTGCCGTTGGTCGAGCCCAGATCGGTGATCGTCAACGCGGTCGGGGTCAACCGCAACATCGCGTGCGCGCGCGACACCCCCGCGTCGGAGGGGGCCAACCCCAGGTCGATATCGGGGGTCACGCCCTGGGACAGGCTGCGTTTGCCGATCAGGATCTGCCCGCCGCGCAACACGATCCGCCGCTGCGGGACATAGGCGGGGAACTCCACGCGGTCGGCGTCGGGCCCCTCGCGGGCCAGGACCCGCTCGTAGAAGTCGGGGTCGGCGGTGATGGTGGCGACCCAGTCCACCAACCGCGCCTCCGTCACCGGGACGGGATCACCCGACTCCTCGGACGGCGGATCGATAATCGGCTGCGGCGCGGACGGTTCCGGTGCGCGCGGAGCGCTCAACGCCGAATCGTGGCCGCATTCCTCGCAGAAACGCCCGGCGCTGGGCAGCCCGCACGCCGGACACAGGTTCGGCGCGGGCGGCGCGCCCAGCGGCGACCCGCACACGTCGCAGTAGTCGGTCGCGGCCGAAGGGTGCCCGTCGAGACAGACCCGCATGCTCACCCCCGCCCGCGGACCCGGGTCGTCTTGGTCGAGCGCGCGTCCAACGCCATCTCGTCGGCGGCGCTGACCTTGCCGCGCAGGCGCACCGTGCCGTCGCGTTCGTCGACCTCGACCACGTTGCGCAACAGTTTCGCGGTGCCCTCGTTGCCGGATTCGGCGGCCAACTCCACCGCGCGCCGCAGTTTCGCCGTCGCGGTCTCCACATCGCCCGCGTTGCGCGCGGCCAACCCCTCCCGCACCGCCTGGGCCAACTCGGCCTGACCGGTGTAGTGGGCCACGCGGCGGCTGATGCGCGCCGACAGATCTGTCTCGGTGGTCCACACCGCCCGCACCAGCCCCTGCCCCACCGGCTCGCCCTCGGCGAGCACGCTGACCCTCGCGGCCAGTTTCTCCCGGCCCGGCGCGGCCGGTTCCACCTCCACCTGCACGTGGTATTCGCGCTCCTCCGCGCCCCACGCCCCCAGCGGATAGTCCCCGACCTGCGCGCCGGACTCGCGACGGCGCGCGGTCAGGTCCTCGATGGTGGGAGCGACCTGTTTGACGAAACGCAGCCGCGCCCCGGCCGGCGTCCACACCCGCAGGGTGAGTTCGGGAATGGTCTTGGCCAGCGACGAGCGGGTCATCGCCGCGAAATCCTGGGCCAACCCGGCCGGATCGGCGACGATGTCGACCGTGCCGTGCAGCGCGGAGGCGATCTGACGCAGTTCCTCGACCCGCCAGTCGGTGCCCACCCCGCGGCAGTCGCAGGTGAACGCGCCCTCGGACCGGGCGATCTCGGCGGCCAGCGCGGCGGGCTGCTCGTGCTCGTTCTTGCCGTCGGTGAGCAGGATGGCGTGCACCATCGCGCCCTCGTGCTTCCTGGACAGCTGGCGGGCCAACCCGAGCCAGGTGCCCATCGCGGTGCCGCCGGTGGGGCGCAGCACCGCCAGGTGGCCGCGCGCTTCGGCGCGGGTGTGCTCGCTCGCCACCGCCGACGGCGTGGTGACGGGGTAGATGAGCTTGGCCATCGAGGTGCCCGCCACGATCGAGAACCGGGTGCCGTCGGGCAGCACGTCCAGCGCCGCCAGCACCGCGGCGCGCGCGCCGTCGAATTTGCGCTGGTTGCCCATCGATCCCGAACAGTCCAGGATCAGGATCTCCACGCGCTCCTGGACCGGTTCGGCCGCCGCGAAACCGGCGCCTGTCTGCACGGTGACCACCGCGTCGACGGTGCCCGCGCCGTCGGCGAGGTACTCGTTCTGGTCGACGGTGACCGACACGCCCTCATCTGCCACGGAATTCACTGCCCCACTCCTGCTCGGATCACCGCACGGCCGCCAACGCGACCGTGATGTTGTCGTGGCCGCCGCTGCGCACCGCGAAGTCCACCAGTGCCCGCGCGGCCGTAGCCGGGTCGGCGGCGGCGACCAACTCCGCCAACCCCGCCGGATCGGGGCGATAGTTCCACAGGCCGTCGGTGCACAGCAGCAGAACGCCGGGACCGCCCGTGCGGAAGGTCCGCACGCAACTGTCCGACCACGGTTTCGGGCCCGAGTCCGCGCCCAGCCAACGCAGCAGCGTGTGGGCGCGCGGATCGTTCATCGCCGTCCGTTCGTCCATCGCGCCCGCGTCCACCAGCGCCTGGGCGTAGGAGTCGTCCACGGTCAGGCGCTGGGAGGCCAGGGCGCGGGAGGCGGGATCGGCGTCGCCGCGCAGCCAGTAGGCGCGGCTGTCACCGACATTGGCGACGGTCACCTCCACCGCGCCGGTGCCGTAGCCGCGCACGATCGCCGAGACGTAGGTGCACGAGGGCGCCTGCCCCTCGACCACGGCCACCGCCCGCACCGCTTGGGCGGCCGCCGCCAACCCGGCGAAGGACGCCTCGGCCGCCGAGGCGCCCTCGGCCAGCGCCGCCAGGCACGCCTGGACACCGGCGCGCGAGGCCGCGCCCGAAGCCGCCTGCGGGTCCTCGGAGGTGGACACGCCGTCACAGACCGCGATCACCGTGTACGCGGGACCGGCAGCGGTGTCCAGGACCGCGGCGGCCACCGAATCCTCGTTGCGGGCGTGGGCGACACCCCGGTCGGTGGCGACCTGGACCGCGCCCAGATCGGCTTCGAAACGGTCGGGTTGCGGACGCAGTTGACCGCAACCGTCGCAGTAGTCGTCGGCGTCGAACCGGTCGCCGCCGCAGCCCTCGCAGGACAGCGCCGCGCTGGTGTCGCGGTAGGGCAGCGCGACCCGGCGCGCACCCAATTCCCGCCCGCACGATTCGCAGAACCGGTCCCGGGCGGCGACCTCGTAGTCGCAGCCGGGACAGCGCGGCGCGGCGGTGACGTGGCGGTCCGAGCCCGCCTGGGGCTCGCGGATCGCGGTGGACTCGTTCACTTCGGCACTTTCGACTACGGCGGACGGGGGCGGGACAGGGGTCGAGCGGGCCGGGCGCGCCCAGCGGGGCACCCCGACCTCCTGGGTGGGGGCCTCTGGCGCGCTCGGCGCTGTGGGCTCTGGCGCCGTGGGCTCTGGCGCGCTCGGCGCGGTGGGCGCGGTCGGGTCGGGGATGCGCGGATCGGTCACAGTCTGGTCCTCGGTCGGATGGCGTTGGCGCGTTCGACCAACTCGACGCGGGTCCACAGGTCCTCGGCCTCGCGCGCCAGATCGCGGTAGCAGCGTTCCAGTCCGGTGCGCACGCCGTGGACGTCGAAACTCGCGCCCAGCAACGGTTCCCGGTCGGCGGGGCGAGCGCCGCCCCGCAACCAGGACAACGCCGCCTCGAGCACGCGCATCCGCACCCGCGCGGCCCGGCCCTTGGACTCGATGCGCAACCGCGCCACCCGCTCGCCCGCCGCGCGCAGCACGGTCTCGTTCAACTCCGTCGGGGCGCGCCCGGCCAGGATGGTTTCCACGGCGGCGATCCGCGCGGCGGAGTACTGCGCCGAGGACGGCTCGACCTGGTCCAGAGCGCGGACCGCGGCGTCGCGCGCACCCGCCGACCCGTGCAGGCGCGCCACCCCGAACACCGCGCTGACCTGGGCGCGGTCGGTGCGCCACACCGTCTCGTAGAGGCGGGTGGCGTAGTCGAGTTCCGCCCGTGCGGCCTCGCGCGCCGCCGCGGCGGCCAGTTTCGGGGCCGCCTCCCCCGGCAGCGTGTGGTAGACGACGTCGAATTCGGCGGCGGCGGTGCGGAATTCGCCGCGCAGCAGCAGCGCCTGGGCGCGATACCAGTGCAGTCGCCAGTCACCGGCCAGGGGCTCGGCGAGCGCGTCCAGGCGGCCCAGCGCGTCGGCGGCGTCGCCGATGTCCAGGGCGGCGCGCACCAACCGCAGCGGGATCTCCACCGATTCCGTGCCGCCGGTCACCACCGAGCGCATCCCGGCCTCGAGGACCGGCGCCAGTTCCGCGGGCGACACACCCGCGGCGCCCGCCAGCAACGCGGCCCCGGAATCGCCCGGGTCGACCAACGGCGCCGGCAGCGCGGCCAGCACCTCGGCCGGGGTCGGGGCGGTCTCGGCACCGAACACCCCGCGCGGCGGGCCGAACAGCGCCGACAACCCCGGACGCGGCAGACCGTCCTCGGCGGCGAGCACCTCGCGCAGCACCCCCGTCAGTTGGTCGGCGAACTCCTGCATCGAGACGAACCGCGCGTCCGGGTCCGGGTCAGTGGCCCGGACCAACAGCCGATACAGCGAATCGTGGGCGGCCAGCAGCGGTTCGGCCTCCGGGCCCGGCATGGGACCGTAATAGCCCTTGTCGCGGGGCAGCGGCATCGTCAACACCGCCAAGGTCCGGCCCACCGTGTAGACCTCGGTGGCGACCGTGGGACCGGTCTCGGCCATCTCCGGCGCCTGGAAGCCGATGGTGCCGTAGATGGCGCTGGACTCGTCGTCCAACGCGATCACCGCGCCCAGGTCGATCAGTTTGAGCTGCTCGTCGGTCTGCATGACGTTGTCGGGCTTGAAATCGCAGTAGGCCAGCCCCAGCGAATGCAGATACCCCAGCGCGGGCAGCATCTCCAGGATGTAGGCGATCGCCTGGGCGGGCGGCAGACAGCCCTGGCCGGATTCGCGGCGGGCGCGCCGGATCTGCTCGAGGGAGGTGCCGCCGACGTATTCCATGACGATGTAGCCCACCGCGACGCCGTCGGCGCCCAGGTGTTCGACGAAATTGAGGATCTTGACGATGCTGGGATGCTCGACCTCGGCCAGGAAGCGGCGTTCGGCGACCGCGGCGGCCATCGCGTCCAGGTCGCCGGAGTTCAACAGGCCCTTGAGCACCACCCAGCGGTTGTTGACGTTGCGGTCGGTGGCCAGATAGATCCAGCCGAGGCCGCCGTGGGCCAGACAGCCCGCCACCTCGTACTGCCCGCCGACCAGATCGCCGGCCGACAGGGTCGGGGCGAAGGAGAACCGGGCCCCGCAGTGCGGACAGAACCCCTCCACCCGGCCCGGACGCCCGTCACGGCCGCGCCCCACCGGTTTGTCGCAGCTCGGGCAGAACCGTTTGGCCTCGGCCACTTCCGGGTCCGGCAGAATCGCCGAGGCCGGATCGACCCGCGGCACCCGGGGCACGTCGACCATGCCCGCGCCGAGTCGCCCGCGCCCGCTCGACCGGCTCGAGGTGGAACGGCCGGTGCGGGCCGAGCGCGCCGAGACCCGCCCGGCGACGGTGCCCGGCATCGCGGAGGTGCCCGCACCCGGCACGGGAGTGACGGCGGGCGCGGATCGCGGTGCGGTGCCGCAGGTCTGGCAGTAGCCGTCGACGATCTCGCCGCCGCATCCCGGTTCCGCGCACACCGGATCGACCGACGGCGGCGCGGCGGGTGCGGGCGACGCGGAGATGGTCGCGGCGGCGGCGGTGGGCGCGGTGCCGCACACGGTGCAGTACCCGTCCTCCACGGTGCCGCCGCATCCGGGTTCGGCGCAGATCATGAGGTCCTCCCCGAGGTGGCCGCGATGAGACGTCGGTACTCGGCGACGGCGCGGGTCGCCGCCGCCAGATCACAGGGCCGCGCCCCCAACACCTGCCCGGCCGCGCGTTCGGCCGCCGCGACCGCGTCGAGCGCGGCCACACCGAGCCGGTCCGCCTTGGCGCGGTAGGCGCGCAGTCGCCCGCGCAGTTCCGCGCGCCGATCCAGCAGCCCCTGATACAGGTCGGCTTCGGCGCTCGCGCGTTCGGCGGCCGCCGCGATCTCGGCGCGCACCGCGATCAACGCCGCGACCGCGCCCGGTTCGAGCGCGTCCACTCGCCCCGCGAGCGCGGGATCGACGGTCCTGGGCGCGGGCAGCGCGCCGACCTCGATCTTCGCCGTCACCTCCGCGCGGATGCGCTCGACGCGGTCGACGGCCTCGCGCAGCGACTCCCACTGCGCGCGGGTGTGGGCGAGCGCGGCGGGCCAGTCGGCGCGCATCGCCGCCGCCTCCGCCAGCAGCGCCGCCTCCCGACGCAGCGCGGCGTCGAGTTCGCCGATCCGGGCGTCGATGTCCTCGGGGCGCAGGGCCAGCGGGTCGGTCGCCGAATCGCGCAGCAGCGCCGCGATCCCCGACTCCACCTCGCTCGTGCCGCCGCCGAGCGGGCCCGCCGCGTCCAGTCGGTGCTGGATCGGGGCCAGTCCCGACAGGATCCGGGTGTTGACCGCGTCCACCGCGTCCAGGAACTCCGCGATCCGCGGGAATGTGGCCTTCATCCGGTCCACGACGTCGGCCAGCCCCACCATCAGGACCTGCTCGCCGGGACCGGTCAGCGACCGCCGCGCCATCGGGATCGGCACCCGGCTCGCCTCGTGCGGTCGGCCGCGCAGCAGCCTGGTCAGCTCCGCGCGCGTCGCGTCGTCCACGCGGGCACGGGTCCCGCGCGCGGACTCGGCGGCCTCGAGGATCGCGCGCAACCGGCCGTGGTCCTGCCACATCAGCTCGAGCGCCTCGCGCACCGGCAGCCAGGCCGCCTCGGTGGCGCCCGCGGGCGGGAAGGAACGGATCAACGTCAGCCCGGGATGGCGGTCGAGGTCGACCAGGGTCGCGGTGATGCGCGCGCACTCCTCGACCCGGAAGCGCAGTTCGGCGTCGATCTCGGCCAGGGTGAGTATCGCCATGGCGCGGGTCAATCCGAGTACCGCGGAACCGGCGGGGACTGGTCGAGGCCCAGATCGGCCAGCCGCTGATCGCGGATGCGCGCCCAGGTGCCGTCCGCGCGGATTCGTTCCAGCACGCCGTTGACGAAACGCACCAGATCCGGGCTGCCCTTGGCCACCCCGACCGCGTAGGCGCCGGCGCCGATCGGTTCGCCGACCACCGACAGGTTGCGGTCCTGGGCGACCAGCCCGTACAGGATCGGGTCGTCACCGCTGATCGCGTCGACGTCCCCCTGTTGCAGCACCGCCAGGCAGTCGGTCCAGTTCGTCACGCCCAATACCGTCACCCGGGTGGGAAGCTCGAACAGCGGACCCGCCGCGGTGGTGCCGTTGGCCACGCACACCCGTTTGCCGCCCAGGTCGGCCGCCGACCGGATCGACGAATTCGTCGGGACCAGGATGCGTTGGGCCGCGCGATAGTAGACGGCGGAGAAGTCGACGTCCTGGCGGCGCTGGCAGGTCGCGGAGAAGGTGCGCACCACCAGGTCGACCTTGTTCTCGCGCAGCGCGCTCAACCGTTCGGCCGCCGTCACCGACCGCAGTTCGACACGGTCGGGGTCGCCGAAGATCGCGCGGGCGATCTCGCGCGCGATATCGATGTCGAAACCCTCGATCTGACCGGTCACCGGGTTGCGGAAACCGAACAGGTAGGTGTTCTGGTCTACGCCCACCCGCAACCGGCCCCGATCGCGGATCGCGGCCATCGGCGAACCGGCGGGCATCGCGCCGGGCGCGGGCAGCGGACCGGGCCGCAGGCTGATCTCGGCGTCGCAGGCCGTCTCGGACTGTGGCGGCACGGTGATCTCGGCGAAGTCGTGCGGGGTCGGGTTCACCGCCGACACCGTCAACGGATCCGGCGCCGAGACCCCGCTGCCGCAGCCCGCGACCGTCAGGCACAGCGCCAGCAGCGCGACGCTGATCCTCGTGTGCTTCACAGGAACTCCTTCAACCGCGGCCACAGACCGACCACCACGGCCCCCGCCGCGCCCAGCATCGCCAGCAACGCCACCGCGGGCGCCCAGCTCAGCGCGTCGCCCGCGTCGTTCACCCCGTCGCGCAGTTGCGCGCGGGCCGCGGCCAGGTCCGCGCCCAGCGCGCGGTCCACCGCCGCGAAACGCTCGGCCGAGCCCTGCGGTCCCGCGCCGATGGCCTGGTTCAGCGCGGCGTTGAAATTCGCCGACCGGTACGCCTCGACCTGGGCGCGGTGCCCCTCGTTCCAGCTGTCCACGCTCACCGCCGCCGCCGAACCGGGGCCCAGCGCCGCCGCCAGGTTGGTGCGCAGCGCGGCGAGGTGGTCCTCGTAGCTCTTCTCGCCGTCGGCGATGTCACCGCGCACGATCAGTTGCAGTGTCTCGTCGGTGCGGGCCTGCTGGGCCAGGATGCGCGCCTGGGCCAGCGACTCGAAACGGACGCTGGGACCGGAGGAGTCGTTGTCCAGGGCGGCGCCCGCGATCGCGGTGGACCCCAGCGCCCACGCCAACGCCAGCACCGCCGCGCCGCCCGCCGCGACCAGCCCCGGGTTGACCCACCGGTTGGTGCGCCGCACCAACACCGCGGA
>NZ_BAGG01000067.1 GCF_000308695.1 Nocardia takedensis NBRC 100417
CACGGTTGGGGTCTGGGTGGCTCCGCCTACGCGCGGCCGCTTGAACGTCTCGTGGGGATGGGCTTGCGGGTGTACGCGCCCTCGCTGCCGGGGTTCGGCGGCACCGCGGCCCTCCCGCCGCGGCGACGCACGATGGACGGCTACGCCGAATGGGTACGGCGGTTCCTGGACACGGCCGAGGTCCCCCTTCCCATATCGGTGGTCGGGCACTCCTTCGGCGGCGGCGTCGCGATCGCCACCGCGCACCGATACCCCGAGGTCGCGCAGCGTCTGGTCCTGGTGAACTCGATAGGCGGCTCGGCGTGGACCGACGGACGCGGCGTGGTCCGCGCGTTGCGGGAAAGGCCCTTGTGGGACTGGGGACTGCACCTGCCCGCCGACCTGCTGCCCGGACGCCAACTGACCAGGGTACTGCCGGTCGTGCTCCGCGACGCAGTGCCGAACCTGGCCCGCAACCCGAGCGCGGTGTGGGACGCCGCGCACATCGCGCGAACCACGAATCTGACCGCGGAGCTCACCGAGTTGGCCGAGCGGCGGGTTCCGATGTTCGTGGTGTGGAGCACACGGGACACGATCATCCCGGAGGCGACTTCCCTGTCGTTGCACGCCGCCGCGGGCGGCCCCCGATCGAGCACTGTCTCCGGCGGCCACGCCTGGCTCATGGACGACCCGCACGCCTTCGGTGAGCTCATCACCAATGTGATCCGGCAGCCGGTGACGCCACCGTACGACCGGAACGAGTCGGAGGCGTCGTCCGACTCGGGAGACCACCGGGCGATGTGACGCGCCGGTCGTCCCGCGCGGCCGGTCCGACGCCGGCCGGAGGACCCGGGGATACACGACCAACGGCCCTGCCAGGGCAAGGGGGGCTCCCGCGAGAGTGGAGAACATCCGTAGACCGACGTTAGGCGTTGCGATGTCCTCCACCGATGTCCTCACACCGAGTACCGACGGCGCGGCACACCGCACCGGGAAGGCGTCGTCGAACACCGCGGCGCTGGCGGACTATCTGGCCGAGCAGCGGGTCGCCATCGTCGCGGGCGAGGCCGCCGCGCGGCGCGGTGACGCGACGGCGATTCCGTCGATCATCGTCGCGGCCCGCCGTGCTCGCAGCGCGGTGGCCGCCCACCGTCTGGCTCGGGATCGGCACCGGCATCTGCGTCGGCTGATAGAGGAACTGCGCTGGTTCGGGCTCGCCCTGGGTGCGGCCCACGACTTGGACGTGCAGGCCGCTCGCATACGGGCCGCCACGGCGGCACTGCGCGCTCGATACGTCCGTGATGGGGTCGCCGAGCGGATCGATCGCTACTTCGACGAGCGCATCGAGCAGGCGCGGGTCGAAGGGCTCGCGCTGCTGGGCTCGCGTCGGTATCTGGCGGTGGTCACCGATCTGGACAGCGAGATCGACGCACTACGCCGCGGTGAGGCGACGTGGTGCGATCCGGACCGGCGCGACGTTCTGCTGGGCGAACTCGTCGGTCGGGTGGAGGATCGAATGCGCGCGGTGGCGTTGGCGCGCGGGGAGGACGCGCGGGACGCGGCCGTGCACGCGGTGCGCAAGGCGGTCCGCCGGACCCGGTACTACATCGAATCCCTGGGCGGCGCGGAACCCGAGCGGGAGGCGGCTTTGGCGGCTTTGGAGTCGTTGCAGGACATGTTGGGCGAGCATCACGACGCGGTGGTCGCCAAGCGGCATCTGCTGCAACTGGCGGGACAGGCGGAGGAGGCGGGGGAGGCGAGTTTCACCTACGGGCTGCTCTACCAGCGTGAATTGGACGTCACCGATCGGCGGGCCGAGTCGCTGCCGCGGATCTGTCACGCGGCGATGGAGTCGGTGCGGACGCTGGCCGCGCTCGATCGGGCCCCGGTGACCGCCGGACACTAGGGCAGGGGCGCGGACCAGCGCAGTATGGTCCCGCCGCCGGGGTTGGGCGCGATCTCGAAGCTGCCGCCCGCCTCGTCGGCGCGGGCGGCGAGGTTGGCCAGTCCGCTGCGGCGGGTCTCGGCGGTGCTGAGGCCGCGTCCGTCGTCGACGATCTCGATGGTGACCTCGTCGCCGATGCGCAGTTCCACCGACAGGCTGGTGGCGTGCGCGTGCCGCACGACGTTGCTCACCGATTCGCGCAGCACCGCTTCGACGTGGTCGGACAGCGGCGGGGACAGCGCGGTGACCGGGCCCGCCAGTCGCACGGTGGTGTGCAGGTCGGCCTCGGCGGTGGTGTCGACGACGATGTCGTGCAGGTATTTCCGGTAGTTCGAGGAGTCGGCGGCGTTGTTGCTGTGCAGGTCGAAGATGGAGTGCCGGATGTCCTGGACGATGGTCTGCACGTCCTCGATCGTGGTCGTGAGCCGGGATCGGATGTCCGGGGACTTGGTGCGTTGGGCGGTGCTCTGCAGCGCCAGTCCGACGGTGAACAGCCGTTGGATGACGTGGTCGTGCAGGTCGCGGGCGATGCGGTCGCGGTCGGAGAGCACGTCGAGTTCGCGTATCCGCGCCTGGGTGTCGGCCAGGCGCAACGCGAGCGCGGCCTGATCGGCGATGACGCCCATCATCTGCTGCGCGGAGCTTTCCAGCGGTGCGGTGTCGGGGGGACGCAGCGCGGTCAGGACACCGATGACCGCGCCGCCCGCGCGCAGCGGCAGGATCAGCGCGGGGCCGTATTCGTCGTCGGCGTCGGCGAAGGGGTTGTAGGCCAGTTTCTCGACCGATGCCGGGCGCCCGGACCGGAAGACCTCGCCGGAGTGCGACCTGTCCACCGGGATGTGGACGCCGAGCAGGGTGTCGGCGCGCGCGCCCGCGACGGCCACCACGACGAGGTCGGTGATGTCCTCGACGGGGACCTCGAGGTCTTCGGGGCGGGCGACGAAGGTGACCGCCGATTCGGTCAGCGCCAGGGTGCGCTGGACGATCACTTCGAGGACCTCGGCCGAGTCGGTGTTGCCGAGCAGTTCGGTGGCGACGTCGCGGGTCGCCTCCAGCCAGCGTTGCCGGACCCGGCTCTGCTGGTAGAGCCGCGCGTTCTCGATGGCGATGCCCGCGGCGGCGGCCAGTGCCTGCACGACGATCTCGTCGTCGTCGGTGAACTCTTGGCCGTCGGCCTTCTCGGTGAGATAGAGGTGGCCGAAGACCTCGTCGCGGACCTGGACCGGGACGCCGAGGAAGGTGTGCATCGGGGGATGGTGGGCGGGAAAGCCGACCGAGGCCGGATGTTCGGACAGATTCTTCAGGCGCAGCGGTTCGGGGTGTTCGATGAGCACGCCCAGCACGCCGTGACCGCGCGGCAGGTCCCCGATCATGACCCGGGTGCGGTCCTCGATGCCTTCGTAGACGAATTCGGCGAGCTGTTTGCCGCCCGCGTCGGTGTCGCGGACCCCGAGCGCGCCGTAGCGGGCGTCGACCAATTCGATGGCGGCGTGGACGATGGTGCGCAGCGTGTTGTCGAGGTCGAGACCCGCGGTGATGCCGAGCATGGCCTCGACCAGGCGGTCCATCCGGTCACGAACGCCGACGATCTGCGCGATGCGGTCCTGAACTTCCAGGAGCAGTTCGTGCAGTCGTAATTGGGACAGCGTCTCGCTGACGGCGATCCGTCCGTTGCCTCCGGAACCGGACCGCTGGGCCTCGATGTCCGGCATATCCCTACTATACGATGCCCGGCGGGTGGATACCGCCCGGTCGGTCATTGCTGCCGTTCGGTCTGTCCGAGCTTCGTTGCCAGCACCGCCGCCTGTGTTCGACGTTCGACGCCGAGCTTGGTCAACAGTCGTGAGACGTAGTTCTTGACCGTCTTCTCCGCGAGGAACATCCGGTCCGCGATCTGGCGGTTGGTCAATCCTTCGCCCAACAGCGCCAGCAGGGTTCGCTCCTGTTCGGTCAGGGATGCCAGCGGGCCTTTGTCCGCTTCGGCCTCGGCGCGCAGTTTCGCCATCAGCGCGGCGGCGGCACGGTTGTCGAGCAGGGATTTACCCGCGCCCACGTCGCGAATGGCGCCGATGAGATCCATGCTGGTGATGTCCTTGACGACGTACCCCTGGGCGCCGGCGAGGATGGCGTTGAGCATGGCTTGCTCGTCGGTGAACGAGGTGAGCATCAGGCAGTGCAGGTCCGGGTTCGCCGACATCAGTTCACGGCACAGTTCTATGCCGTTGCCGTCGGGCAGGCGGACGTCGAGGACCACCACATCGGGGCGCAGCGCGGGAATGCGGGCCAAGGCGTGAGAGTAGCCGTCGGCCTCGCCGACGACTTCCATGTCCGGTTCGCCGGCGATGAGGTCGCCGACTCCGCGACGGACTATCTCGTGGTCGTCGACCAGGAACACCTTGATCATCGGCCCGCGTCCTTTCGGCATGGCGTTCACGGCACCGGCGACGCGACACCGGCGTCGGTGCGTGGCTGGGGAGGTACGGTCGTCTCATATTCTCCCCCGGATCGCAGAATTCGGTGGGCGTCGTCGACGGTGTGTGCGAGGGGACGATCGGTGTCGATCCGCGCGGCTTCGGGCCAGGCGTCGGCGGTGCCCGCCATGGCGGCGGCGATCGCCGCCGTCGCGTCGGAATCCCCGCCTCGGCGGCTCGCGATCCGCGCGGCGGCGACTTCGCGCGGGCACACACACCGCAACTCGGTGGCCTCCGCGGCGACTTCGGCGGCCAACGCCCTGGCGTGGGCGCGTTCGGCGGCCTTGGTCCAACTGGCGTCCAGGATCACCGATTCACCGGCGACCAGCCGTTCGCGCGCTCGGGTCAGCAATTCGCGATACACCATCGCCTTGTTCGCGGGCGCGTACAGGCCGTCACCGAAAAGCGCTGTCGCACCGGAGATCTCGCCGGACTCGCGCAGCCCCCGCCGAAGGGTGTCGCTGGACAGCAGCGCCGCGCCGGTCGCCGCGGCGAGTTCGGCGGCGACGGTCGATTTGCCGGTGCCGGGCAGTCCGCCCACCAGGGTCAGGCGAACCGCCGCCGCGCCCAGGTGCCGCTCGACGATCACCAGATGCCGTTCGGCGCGCGCGGTGGCCGATTCGTCGCCTTGGTCATGACGGAGGAGGTCCACTTTCGCCCGCACGAGAGCGCGGTAGGCGATGTAGTGGTGGATCAGGGACGCGGGGGCCGGGTCGTCGGTGCGGCGCAGATAGTCCGCCAGCAGCGCCGTGCCGAGGTCGCGATGGCCGAGGAATTCCAGGTCCATGGCGAGGAAGGCGAGGTCGTCGAGACGGTCCACGTAACGCAGTCGGTCGTCGAAGTCGAGGCAGTCCAGTACCCGGAAGCCGTCCGGCAGGTCGAAGATGTCCTGGGTGAGCAGGTCGCCGTGGCCGTCGACGATCTTCCCGTCGGTGATGCGGCGGGCGAACAGCGGCGCGCGGCCTCGGATGTAGCGCAGCGCCGAACGCTCGATGCGCGCGAGTCGCCGCGTGTCCGCGGACGATCGCGCGCGCAACGGCACCAGTAGCGAGAGCCATCGTTCCCGCACTCGGTCGGGTTCGCCCTCGGCGTCGATCTCGGGCCCGCGGCGGGCCCCGTCGTGGAAGTCGGCGAGCAACGCCGCGAGGCCGGACAGGCGCGCGTTGTTCCACAGCGGATCCCCGACGAGCGTGGCGAGACGACGGTCCTCGGGCATGCGGCGCATGACCAGGACCGGTTCGGAGGACCGTGCGCTGGGGTCGACCAGGTGGGCGATGCCGAGATAGACCTGCGGGGCCATGCGGCGGTTGAGTTCGAGTTCGCGCGCGCAGGCGCGCTCGCGCAGCTCCGGGGTGCCGAAGTCGAGGAAGTCGGTGGTGATCGGCTTCTTCACCTTGTAGGCCCGGTCTCCGATCAAAGTGACCACGCCGGTGTGGGTTTCGTGTATCCGCGCGGGAGCGGGGGGCTCGGTGGACACGTCAGGCGTTCTCGGTTTCGGGGACGGTCAGGGGGAGCCCGGCCGTCGAGCCGCCGTCGAGGACGAATTCCGAACCGGTCGAGTACGTCGCTTTCTCGACGATGAAGCGCACCATGTCGGCGACCTCCTCGGGTTCGCCGAATCGCGCCAGTGGCTGGGTGGCGGCCATGTTCGGGTCCAAGCCCGCGGTCATCGGGGTGTGGATCGGGCCCGGGTGCACCGAGCTGACGCGGACGCCCGCGTCGCCGAGTTCGAGCGCGGCGGCTTTGGTGAGGCCGCGCAGCCCCCATTTGCTGGCGACGTAGCCGGCGATGCCGGAGTATCCGGTCAGCCCCGCTGTGGAGGAGATGTTGACGATGACGCCGTCCCCCGCGGCCCGTAGCCGCGGGGCGGCGTGGTGCATGCCCAACCACGGTCCGACGAGGTTGACGTCGAGCACGTGCCGGAACATGGCAGGCGCTTCGGATTCGATGCCGCCGAAGTCGACGATGCCCGCGTTGTTGATCAGCACGGCCAGCGGTCCGTAGGTCGCTTCGGCGTCGTCGAGGACGTGTCGCCACTGGTCCTCGTCGGAGACGTCGAGGTGGCAGAACATCGCTGTGGGCCCGAGTTGTTCGGCGGTGGTCTTGCCCTCGCGGTCCAGCAGGTCCGCGACGACGACGCCGAGTCCCGCGTCGACCAGGGAGCGGGCGACCGCCGCGCCGATGCCGCGCGCACCGCCCGTCACGACGGCGCTGCGTCCGTGGAAATCGTTCATCGTGACCAGCTTCTCTCGTGGGTGTCGATGGTCCGGGTTGTCGATGACCTCAACGATCGCGCGCACGGCGCGCGGGAGTCACGGCCGAAAGACCCCGATCGGCAGGGTCGTCGGTTCGTTCGTGACGGGACGCGCGTCGGCGTACGCTCGGAGCTACGCCGTGGATTCGCTGCGAATTCGATGCATCCGGGCGGTTGGTGCGCGCTCGGTCCGTCGGGGCCCTGGATGGCGCGTCGGATACGCCGGTCGGTTCCGGGGCCGCTGCGCGCGTCGAGACCGGACGCGTCGGAGGTCCCACCGGCCGGGGACATCGTGCTCTTACCGGTGGCGCCGTCACGGTGACACAGTGGATCTTCGAGCCACGAGCAAGGAAAGGACACCGCTGGATGCGATACGCAATGCTCGACGAGAACCTCCTCGAGACCGCGCTGACGCTCGCGGTGCGCGCACCTTCGGTGCACAACACCCAGCCGTGGCGGTTCCGCGTCGTCGACCGCGAACTGCGACTGCATCTCGATCCGGCGCGTACGTTGCCCGCGACCGATCCCGACTTGCGGGACGCCCTGGTCAGCTGCGGTGCGGTCCTGCATCATCTGCGCATCGCATTGGCGTCCATGGGATGGTCGGCCGTCGTGGACCGGCTTCCCGACCCAACCGAACCGGATCACCTGGCGACCGTCGAGTTGGTGCGGCACCGGCCCACGATGACGGAACTGGCCCTGTGCGCGGCCATTCCGCGCAGGAGGTCCGATCGGCGGCACTTCACCTCCCAACCGATTCCGCCGGGCTATCTCGGATTGGTGAGCGAGCGGGCAGCGGCCAACGGCGCGGTGGTGCGCCAGGCCGTGTACGAACCCCGGCGCGCCTTGGTCGAGGCGATGTACGAAGCTCAACGCCGACACGCCGTGGACCCGGACTACCGCCTCGAACTCGCCGAATGGAGCGGGACCCACGACAGCGCCGAAGGCGTCCCCTCGGTGAGCGCGCCCCGTCCACGCGCCGGCCAGGGCATTCCGACTCGCGTGTTCTCCGCCCCGCGCATGGTGGACACCTCCCGTGAACCCGACTACGCCGAACTGCTGGTCCTCGGCACGCTGCGCGACGACCGGGAGTCCCGACTGCGCGCCGGCGAGGCGGTCAGCGCGGTGCTGCTGACCGCGACCAACATCGGATTGTCGACGTGTCTGCTGACCGAGCCGTTGGAACTGCCCGACCTGCGGGGCCGCATTCGGTCCGCTGTCCTCGGCGACACCCTGCACCCGCAGGCGGTCATCCGTATCGGGTGGTCCGACGACACCGGCACACTGCCCACCGTCTCCCGCCGCGCCGTCGCGGAGGTGTTGGAAGCCGCGCCGCCGCGCTGCGGCAGCCCCTCGTACTAGCAGGCGGGGGACGCGCCCGCGCGTGCGGCGAGGTCGGCGAGCACGTCCGCGACGCGGCTGCTCAGTTCGTGGATCAACGCGGTCAGCTCAGGTCCGTCGCCCGGCAGACCCGGCGCGGTCGGGACCTCGACCACCGTCGCGTTCCCCGCGCGGCGAATCACGAACTCGGTGAACAGCAGACGATCACGGGCGGGGTCGATCGCCAGCGCGCACCGGGCCAGCCACGGCAGGCAGGCGGTGAGCAGGACATGCGGTCGTGGCGAATCCTCGGTGTGGACGACGGTGTCGAGGTCGACCTGCGACAACACGTGGAAACCGTGCTGAACGAGGCTGGGCCGCACGATCGACGCCGTCTCGGGGACCGGTAGGTCGATCCGCACCGACGGTCGCGGGCCGTGGGCCACCGGGATGCGGATCTCGGTCGCCAGATCCTGTGGACGCAGCGCGGTGTCCGGTCCGACGAGGTAGATCTCGGTGACCGGACCGGCGGAGCGCAACCCGACACCGCGCATCCAGTCCTCGAGCGCGCGGTAGGCCGCGCCGATGTGCTGGTAGTCGCCGTGATGGATGGTGCGGACGTAGGTGGCCGCCTGCGTGGCGCGCACGGCGGTGGCTTCGCCGAACTCGTCCGCCGCGGTCGGGTCGACCGGAAGCGTGAGTGTCACCCGCAGATCGTCGGCGGCGACGGACGGGCTCGGATAAGTGATCGAAGGCGGTCCGGTCGGGGTCAGGCCCATGCGCGCCGCCGTGTCGTGCAGGTCGCGCAATGCCGCGCCGATGTCCGCGCCCGCGTGCGCCGCCTCGATGGTGCGGTGCGATTCGAGCACGGTGTGCTCCTCGGATTCGAGGACCGCTATCGGATACGACACGACGACTCCCACGGTTCGGCGGCATCCGGCCCGCCGACGAGGCGGATCTCGGCATCGTCTCGAAACTAGCGCGTCGGACCAGGGGAACGGCAGGGCCGAACCGCCTCCTGACGAGAGTCCTCGGTCCCGGTGCGTCGCGATGACACAGGTCGTGCCACATGCCCGTCACAGCCGGGACTTTCGTCTCTGCCCCGGCGGCTCGGGAGGGAGCAGGCTCGGCTTCTACGAACAATCGATGAGAGCCGTGAGGTGACCCCGTGACCAGACATCCCGATGCCGAGACGGTGCGGTCGGCGCTGGCGTTGGCCGTGCGCGCACCGTCGGTGCACAACACCCAACCGTGGCAGTGGCGCGTCGGCGACACGACGGTCCACCTCTACGCCGACGAGGGGCGCGGGCTTGCGCACACCGACCCCGACCGTCGCGACCTGTTGATCAGCTGCGGTGCGGCGCTGCACCACTTCCGGGTGGCCGCGCGCTCGTTCGGGTGGCACACCGTCGTGCATCGCTTTCCCGACCCCGCCGATCGTCGTCATCTGGCCTCCGTCGAATTCGTTCCGGTCACACCGACCTCCGAGGTCGTCGGGTTGGCGCGCGCGATCGCCGATCGCCGCACCGACAGGCGCCGCCCCACCTCCTGGGAGGTCCCCGAGGGCTTCGTGGCCGCCATGGCGGCGGCGGGCCGGGCCGAAGGCGCGATGGTCACCGAGGTCCCCGGCGGTGGTACCAGGATCGGGCTCGTCGAAGCGTTCCGGACGGCGGCCGCCGCGCATCGGGCCGACCCGTCCTACCAGGACGAACTCGTTCGCTGGTCCGGACGGCACGCCGATCCCGAAGGCGTCCCGGCGCGCAACGCGGTCCTGGCCGCCGATCCGCTCACTCGGGAGTTCCACGCCCACACCCTGACCGAGGCCGTGCTGCGTGACCTGGAAGACAACGGGACGCTGGTGCTGGTGCACACCGGTTCCGACGACGACCTGTCCCGCCTGCGCGCCGGGGAGGCAGCCAGCGCGGTGCTGTTGACCGCCACGGTCTTCGGGTTGGCCACCTGTCCGTTGACCGAACCGCTCGAACTGCCCGGCACGCGGGCGCTGGTCCGGTCGGATGTACTGGAGGACAGTGGCTTTCCGCAGCTGCTCATCCGGGTCGGCTGGGCGTCGAGCACCGCCGACGGGATTCCCGCGACGCCTCGCCGAGCGCTGAGCGAGGTCGTTCGACCGCTGGGATGAGCGCGGCGCTGTCGTTGCCCCGGCACACCCGGGGGTAGCCGTCGGCTGCCGCCGGGACGGTTCTCGCGCGCGGACCGACTCCGCGAGAACGGGGTTGGAGATCCGCCGTGCGGGTGCGTGACGGTAGCGGTGCTAGGCTGAACCGACTTCACAAGGTGGGGTGGCCGAGAGGCGAGGCAGCGGTCTGCAAAACCGTCCACGCGGGTTCGAATCCCGTCTCCACCTCCACGATTCCGTTCCGGGCCGCACCGGTCAGCGGTCAGGATTCGGCGTTTCGGTCGCGCAGTTCGTGACAGGGGAAGTCACGTCCGGTATCCGGACGTGACTTCGTCGGCGGTGCTCAGGCGTTGTCGGCGTCGACCTTGTCGCTGTTCGGCAGGCCGAGTTCGTCGGCGATCCCGTCGGTCCAGCCGCGGATCTCGTCCCAATCCCGCAGGTCGCCCGAGCGCGGGCCGCCCAGTAATCGGTACAGCACGCGCGAGGCGAACGGCAGGTCCTCGCGGGAGTAGGCCCCGGCGAAGGCGTGGTAGTCGCGCGGGGAGATCGCGGCGCGGGTCTTGTCGATCGCCGGGGGCACGGCGTGGGCGAGGCGGCGGCCGATCGGTCCGCGCAGGCCGGGGCCCAGGCCGACGGTGAACAGCCAAGTCGGGCGAGTGGTGAGGGTGTCGCGGTGCGCGCGGACGAACTCGTCGGCCTCGGGCAGCATCTTGCGGTCGTGGACGGCGCTGCCGAGCACGACGGCGTCGAAGTCGTCGAGTTCGGGCGCGTGCTCCACTTCGGCCAGCTCGACCCGCGCGCCGCGGGTGGTGAGCTCCGTGGCGATCGATTCGGCGACGTCGCGGGAGGAGCCTTGCGCGGTCGCGTACAGAACGGCGATTCGAGTGTCGGTTTCCATGCCGTCCAGCGTCGTCGGTGGCTTCGGCGCAGGTCAGAGCCATCGTGCCCGGACCGAGGGGACATCGGCCCATCAGGTCGGTGACTTGTGTACCCAGCGATCCGCGCGCGGGCCGACGATCGTGGAGAGGGTGAGCCGGGAGCACGCCGTCACCGAACCCGAGCGGGCCGCGGTCGATCCGCGGGAACCCGTCGCGGCGCTACTGCGCGATCTGCGCACGACCCCCGAGGGGTTGTCCGGCCGGGAGGCGGCGCGGCGGCTGCGGCTCTACGGTCCCAACGAGCTGCCGCGACGCTCCGAACACCACTGGTGGACGGCGCTGGGCAGGCAGTTCGTCCATCCACTGGCGCTGCTGCTGTGGGTGGCCGCCGGCTTGGCCTTCGTCTCGGGAGCCGTGCCGATCGGCATCGCCGTGATAGTCGTGGTGATCCTGAACGCGGTGCTGGCCTTCTGGCAGGAGAGTCAGGCCGAGCACGCGGTGGCGGCGCTCGGCGCGTTCCTGCCGCGGCGGGTGACGGTGATCCGGGACGGCGCGAGTATCGCGATCCCGGTGCTCGACGTCGTGCGCGGTGACGTGCTGGTGCTCGAAGAGGGGGAGCGGATTCCGGCCGACGCGCGTTTGGTCGACGGGACGGTGCAGGTCGACATGTCCCCGTTGACCGGGGAATCGAATCCGGTGACCCGCAGCGCCGCGGAGCTCGACCGCGCCGACCGGTCCGTGGACTCGCCCGTGCTGGTGTTCAGCGGGACGCTGTGCACAGCGGGAGCGGGCCGCGCGGTCGTCCACGGCACCGGTGTGCACACCGAGCTGGGTCGGATCGCGGCGCTGTCGCAGCGAGTTCGGCAGGAGCCGAGTCCGCTGGAGCGGCAGGTCCGGCGGGTGGCGTGGCTGATCGCCGCGGTGGCGGTGGCGGTCGGGGCGGCATTCCTGCCACTCGGTTTGCTGGCGGGGCTGTCGTTGTCGGCGGCGTTCCTGTTCGCGATCGGTCTGCTGGTGGCCAATGTCCCGGAGGGGCTGTTGCCGACGATCACCCTCGCCCTGGCCGCCGGTGTCCGCGCGATGGCGCGGCGCGGCGCGGTCGTGCGGCGATTGTCCGCGGTGGAGACCCTAGGTTCGACCACCACCATCTGCACCGACAAGACCGGCACGCTCACCTCCAACGACATGCGGGTGGTGACGACCACCTCGAACGATCCGGCGCTGACGCGCGCCCTTGTCCTGTGCGCTACCGCGGATCTCGGCCAGGCGGAGACGGGCGATCCGATGGAGATCGCGTTGCTCCGGTACGCGGACTCGGCCGGCGTCGGCGTCACCGCCGAGCGTGAGCGATCCGTGCGCCGCGCCCTGTACCCGTTCGATCCGCAGGTGCGGATGATGTCGACGGTGGACGAGGACCGCACGGGGCTGGCCGTACACGTCAAAGGCGCGCCGGAAGCGGTGCTGCCGCGCTGTGTCGCGGCCGCCGACGGTGCGCGTGCGTTGACGCGGGCTCGCGGTCAGGTCGAAGAGCTCGCCGATCGCGGACTGCGGGTGCTCGCCGTGGCACGCCGAGACTGGCGCGGTCCCGTACCCGAGGACCGGCGTCCGGTCGAGACCGACCTGACCTTTCTGGGGCTGGTGGCGCTGCTCGATCCGCCGCGGCCCGAGGTCGCCGACGCCGTGACGGCCGTGCACCGGGCCGGTATCCGGGTGCACGTCATCAGCGGCGACAACGGACGCACGACCGCGGAGGTGGCGCGCCGGGTCGGCATCGACGTCGGGCGGGTGATCGACGGCGTCGAGGTCGAGGCGATGACCGACGATCGACTCGACGCCCTGCTCGCGGAGCCGGGTGAGATCGTCTTCGCCCGCGCGACACCGGAGGTCAAACTGCGGATCGCCGACGCGCTGCGCGTGGACGGCGAGGTCGTGGCGATGACCGGGGACGGGGTGAACGACGCGCCCGCGCTGCGGCGCGCGGACATCGGCGTCGCGATGGGGCGCGGCGGCACCGACGTGGCCCGCGAAGCGGCGACCCTGGTCCTGACCGACGACAACTTCGCGACGATCGCCGCGGGTATCGAGGAAGGCCGCCGGGTCTTCGACAACGTGCGCAAATTCGTGCTCTACATCTTCGCCCACGCGGTGCCCGAAATCGTGCCGTTCCTGCTGTTCGCGCTGTCCGGCGGCGCCATCCCGCTGCCGTTGACGGTGTTGCAGATCCTGGCGATCGATCTCGGCACCGAGACGCTGCCCGCCCTGGCTCTCGGCCGCGAGAACGCCGAACCAGGAGTGATGGACCAGCCGCCGCGGCCGCGCTCGGAAGGCGTCATCACCCGCAGGCTGCTGCTGCGCGCGTGGGGCGTGCTCGGGGTCGTCTCGGCCGTGCTGGTCATGGCCGGGTTCTTCACGGTTCTGCTGTCGGCGGGGTGGCGGCCGGGCGCGGACACCGACCCCGGTTCCGCCCTGCACCACACCTATCTCCAGGCGACCACCCTCACCTTCCTCGGCATCGTCGCCTGCCAACTCGGCACGGCTTTCGCCGCGCGCACCGAGTACGCCTCGCTGTCCTCGATCGGTGTCTGGTCCAACCGACTGCTGCTCGGCGGCTGCGTGTTCGAGGTGGCCTTCGCTCTCGCGCTGGTGTATGTGCCGCCGTTGCAAGCGATCTTCGGCACCGCGGCCCCCGCGGCGTGGATGATGGCGCTGGTGCTCCCGTTCCCTCTGATCGTGTGGGGAGTCGACGAATGGCTGCGCGCGCTGCGACGGCGACGCCGCGGACGGGCCGACACCCGTGCCGGGGTCGCAGGTCCCGACAGTCGAGGACGATCGGCCCTGATCGCCGCGTCCTGCTCGGCCCGACACTGAGATCCGGTCCGTCCGGACGAAGGGATCAGCCATGGACGACAGTTCCGGCAGCGGCATGACCCGCGCCGACACCGCGATCTCGATCTCGGGGCTGACCAAATCGTTCGGTGGTGTACGCGCTCTCGACGGCCTCGACCTGACGGTGCGCCCCGGTGAGGTGCACGGATTTCTCGGACCGAACGGTTCCGGCAAGACCACCACCATCCGCGTCCTGCTCGGACTGCTGCGCGCCGACGCGGGTGCGGTGCGCGTACTCGGCGCCGACCCCTGGCACGAGGCTGTCGCGCTGCACGGTCGGCTGGCCTACGTCCCGGGCGAGGTCACCCTGTGGCCGGGCATCACCGGCGGGGAGGTGATCGACCTGATGGGCCGTCTGCGAGGCGGCGCCGACCCGCGCAGACGCGCCGAACTGCTCGAACGCTTCGATCTCGACCCGCACAAGAAGGCCCGCGCCTATTCCAAGGGCAACCGGCAGAAGGTCGCTTTGGTCGCCGCCTTGGCCTCGGAGGCCGAACTGATGCTGCTGGACGAGCCCACGGTGGGGCTGGACCCGCTGATGGAGGCCGAATTCCAGAAATGCGTGCGCGAGGCGACCGCGCGCGGCGCGACGGTGCTGCTGTCGAGTCACATCCTCGCCGAGGTCGAGGCGCTGTGCGATCGGGTGAGCATCATCCGGCACGGCCGCACCGTGGAGACCGGGACCCTCGCCCAATTACGGCACCTGACCCGCACCGTCGTCACGGTCGAGACCGTGCGCCCCGTGGCGGGGCTGGACCATCTCCCGGGTGTGCACGATCCGGTGCGCGAGGGCCGAAGATGGCGTTTCGCGGTCGACGACGGCTGTCTCGACGGGGTGTTGCGGGCGCTGACCGACGCGGGCGTGCGCGGGCTGAGCAGTACGCCGCCGACGCTCGAGGACATCTTCTTGCGCCACTACGGGCCCGACCCGGCCGGTGTTGCTCGATGAGCGCGCGGATTCGAGCGGCGCGACCGCTCACCGCGGCGAGCGCGGCGGGCGGTGGCACGCTGGTGCGGTTCGCCCTGCGTCGGGAGCGATTCGCGCTGCTGTGCTGGACGGCGGGGGCCGGCGCGTTGTTCGCCATGCAGTCGCTGAGCAGTCAGCGCTTCTACGACGACGCCGCCGCGCTGGCGCGGCTGCGAGAGATGATGGGGGCCAACGCCGCGGCGGTGGCGCTGGGTGGTCCGACCCGGCTGCTGGACACGATCGGCGGCGAGATCCTGTTCGAGGTCTTCGGCTACGTCGCGATCGTCGTCGCGTTGATGAACATGTTCCTGATCGGCAGGCACACCCGATCCGACGAGGAAGCCGGACGCGACGAATTGATCCGTTCGGCGCGGGTCGGGCGGCGCGCGACGGTGGTGGCCGCCCTGGGCGTCGCCGCCTTCGCCGACCTCTGCGTCGCGGTCGTGCTGGTCTGCGTCGGCATCGCGACCGGTCTGCCGCAGGCGGGCTCGGTTCTCACCGGGGTCGCGATCGCCGGCGTCGGTGTGGTCTTCGCGGCGCTTACAGCCGTCGCCGCGCAGGTGTTCGAGAACCCGCGCGGGGTCTACACCGCGGTGAGCGCGGCGCTGGTGGCCGCCTACGTGTTGCGGGCACTCGGTGATGTCGGCGACGGCACGGCTTCGTGGCTCTCGCCGCTGGGCTGGGGACAGCGCACCTACCCCTATGTCGCGGATCGGTGGTGGCCGCTGCTGTTGTTCGTCGCGGCGAGCGTCGTCCTGGTCGCCGCGGCTTTCGCGCTGCTCGAACGACGGGACTTCGGCGCGGGCCTGCTGACCTACGGCACCGGTCGCGCGACGGCGTCCCGGGCGTTGTCCTCGCCGCTGGGGTTGGCGTGGCGGTTGCAGCGCGGTTCCTGGCTCGCCTGGTGCGTGGGCGTCTTCGGTCTCGGCGCGGCCTACGGTTCCTTCGCCGACAGCATCGCCGACTATCTCGCCGACAATCCGGAGGTGGCCGCGTTCCTTCCGGGCGGCGCCGCCGACGCGGTGGACTCCTACCTGGCGCTGACCGTGGCGATGACCAGCCTGCTCGCGACCGCCTTCGGCATCGGCGCGGTGCTGCGGGCGCGCGGGGAGGAAGTCCTGGGTCACGCGGAATTCGTGCTGGCCGCTCGACCGAACCGCGCGCGCTGGCTGCTCGCCCACTGCGCGGTCGCGGGCCTGGGAGCGTCCGCCGTCGCCTGCGCGGGCGGATTCGGCATGGGACTGGCCTATGCCCTGACCGTCGATCAGCCCGGGCAGATCACCCGGGTGACGGCGGCGGCCGCGGCCTATTGGCCCGCGATCTGGGTGACGGTCGGCTTCGCGCTGGTCGCCGTCGGCCTGCGGCCCCGGCACGCGGCCGCGATCGCGTGGGCCGGATTCGCCTATTGCGCTGTCGCCCTGCTCTTCGCCGAATCCTTCGACCTGCCCGGGTGGTTCCCCGCCGCCTCGCCGTTCGAGCACACTCCCCGGGTGCCGCTCGAACCGGTCTCCGTCGGGTCGATGACGGTGCTGCTGCTCGTCGCCGTGCTGCTCACCGCGGCCGGCGCGACCGCGTTTCGCCACCGGGATCTGCGACCGTGAGTACCGAGGCGCGGACCCCCACGGTGCCGGCATCGGCGTCGACATCCGCTGAGCACGGATTGTCCCGCTCGGTGGCTTCGACCGTCATTCTGGTCGTTCTGGTGTCGACCGGGGTCGCGGTCCGCCCGGTCAGCGCACCGGCGGCCGACGTGCTGTGGGCGGTCGCCGCCGCCGCGATGATCGTTCCGGCCGCGTGGTGGGTGCTGCGCGCGCTGCGCGCCGGACGCTACGGCGCGGACCTGCTCGCGGTCATCGCCATGGTCGGCGCGCTCGCCGTCGGCGAGTTCTTCGCGGGGGCGCTGATCGCGGTGATGGTGGCGACCGGGCGGACCTTGGAGGACTACGCCGACCGACGGGCCGGCCGCGACCTGACCGGCCTGCTGCGGCGGGCGCCGGCGCGCGCGCACCGGCGCGTCGGGTCGGAGCTCGAGACCGTCGCCGTCGACGCGATCGAACCGGGCGACCTCGTGGTGGTGATGTCGGGGGAGACCGTCCCGGTCGACGGCGTTCTCGACACCGCGGGCGTCTTCGACGAATCCGCGCTGACCGGCGAGGCCGTGCCCGTGGCTCGGCGAGCCGGCGTCGAGGTGCGCAGCGGCGTGGTGAACGTCGGCGCGGCCGCCGATCTGCGCGCCCGCGCCACGGCGGCGGGCAGCACCTACGCGGGCATCGTGACCTTGGCGCGCCAGGCCGCCGCGGCCGGAGCCCCGGTGGCGCGGCTGGCCGATCGGGTCGCGGCCTGGTTCCTGCCGGTCGCCGTGCTGCTCGCGGGGGTCGCCTGGTTCGCGACCGGTGATCCGGTGCGGGCCGTCGCGGTGGTCGTGACGGCCACGCCGTGTCCGCTGCTGCTGGCGGTCCCCGTCGCGATCACGGCCGGGATGTCGCGCGGCGCGCGCTCCGGTGTGGTGGTCAAGGGCGGCGCGGCGCTCGAGACCTTGGGTCGCGCGCGATGTCTGGCGATGGACAAGACCGGGACGGTGACCATGGGGAGACCCGAGGTCGTCGAGATGATCACCGCGCCCGGCGTCGACGCCGATCGGATGTTGCGGGCGGCGGCGGCGATCGAGCAGTACTCGCCCCATGTCCTCGCCCACGCGGTGACGGTGGCCGCCGCGCGACGCGGACTCGATCGTCCGGTGGCCGAGCAGGTTTGCGAGCAACCGGGGCAGGGCGCTACCGGGATCGTGGCGGGACAGCGCATCCGGGTCGGGCGCGCGGCCGAGACGACGGGCCCTCGTCCGGAGTGGATGGCGGGGGTCGAGCGCCGTGCGCGGCTGGACCTGGCGGGGATCATCTGGATCTCGGTCGACGACGTGCCGAAAGCCGCGGCGCTGGTCCGTGATCCGTTGCGCTCCGACGCGGCGCGCACCATGCGCAGGCTGCGGACCGCGGGGTTGCGCAGACTGGTCCTGCTCACCGGGGATCGGGTCGACAACGCCGTCGACGTCGCCGACATGCTGGGCCTCACCGAGGTCATCGCCGATGCCGATCCAGCCGACAAGATCGCCGCGATCCGCGCCGAACGCCGGGACGGGGTGACCGTCATGGTCGGTGACGGGGTGAACGACGCGCCCGCCCTCGCAGCGGCCGACGTGGGGGTCGCGCTGGGCTCGCGCGGATCGACCGCGGCCGCGCAGGTCGCGGACGCGGTCATCCTCGACGACCGCATCGATCGACTCGCGGACGCGGTGGAGATCGCCCAGCGCGCCCGCCGGATCGCGGTGCAGAGCGCGGTGATCGGCATGGTCCTGTCTCTGGTGGCGATGGTCGCGGCCGCGTTCGGACTGTTGCCGCCCGCGCCGGGCGCACTCGTGCAGGAGGGCATCGACGTCGCGGTGATCCTGAACGCGTTGCGCGCCGTGCGGATCGGTGGGAACAGACGCGGCGCGACGATCGACCCGTTGATCGCGCGCTTCGCCCGCGAACACGAACGCCTGCACGCCGCCCGCGCCACGGTCAGGACGGCGGCGCGTTCACTGGCCGATGGACCCGGCCCGGCGGCCGACGCGGCGGTGCGGCACGCGCTGCAGGCGCTGACCGCCGATGTCCTGCCGCACGAACACGCCGAGGAGACCGAGTTGTACCCGGCGTTGGCCGACTACCTGCGCGACCCGGAGGCGATGGTGACGATGAGCCGCGAGCACACCGAGATCCACCGGATGGTCGAACGAATCCGTCGCCATCTCGACAGTGCGCCCGGCGGGCTGCGCGCCGATCAGATCGAGGACCTGCGCGCGACGCTCTACGGACTCGACGCCGTCCTCACCCTGCATTTCGCCCAGGAGGACGAGGCACTGTTCACCCTGGCCCACGCACCGCTGGGCAGGTGAGCCTCGGACAACGTCCTACGGGCGCAGTGA
>NZ_BAGG01000066.1 GCF_000308695.1 Nocardia takedensis NBRC 100417
GGCCTGATGATCGTGCCGTTCGCGCGTCGGCGCGGCGGCGGGCGCGCTGAGTTCGCCGCTGCTGACCGAACGATGGGGGCCGCGGGGGCTCGCCGTCGGCGCGACGGTCTTCGCGGTGGCGATCGGAGCGGTCGCGCTGCTCATCGACCCCGGCGCGAACCGGGTGGACACCGCCGCGCTCGCGACGCCGGTGGTGCTGGCCGGACTGGGCGCCGGGTGGTTCGCCGCCCCGCTGCCGTCGGTGTTGATCGCCGACATCGCACCGGAGGCGGCAGGGGCGGCCTCCGGCACGGTGCCGACGCTGCAACAGATCGGCAGCGCGCTCGGTCCGGCCGCCTTCGGCGCGGTGCTCTACGCGGGGATCGCCGCGGGCCGCGTCGCGGACCCGGCGACCCGCGCCGCCACCGTGGCGCACACCTATGCCACCGCGTTCACCACCGTGCTGTGGGTCATCGCCTGCCTTGCCGCGGTACTGGCCGCGGTGAGCCTGGCACTGCCCGCGCGCGGGCGCTGAGAACAGGACGGCGATGACGACCGAACAACGCTCCCGACCCGCGCGAGCCCCACGCGCGAGTGCGCCGATTCCCGCCTACGCGTGGCGCGCGGTGGGGCCCGTAGCCTTGGTGGCCGGCCTGTTCGTGCTGGTCCGCGCCCCGCGCTACCCGTACTTCGGCGACGAACTGTATTTCCTGGCCGCCGGGCGCAGGCCCGCGATCACCTACCTCGATCAAGGCCCCTTCGTCCCGCTGCTGGCCCGCCTGTGCGACACCCTCGCCCCGGATTCGCCGCTCGCCCTGCGTCTTCCGGCGGTACTGGCCGGTGTGGCGGCGATCCTGGTGACGGCCGCCCTCGCCCGCGAATTCGGCGGCGGGGGCCGGGCGCAGGCGGTCGCGGCCCTCGCCTACGCCACGAGCCCGTTCTTCGTCTCCCAGACCGCGTCGCTGTCGACCTTCGCCTTCGACGCCACCTGCGCGGCGACCGTGGTGTGGCTGATCGTGCGCTGGACCCGCGCGCGCGAGGATCGCCTGCTCTGGTTCGCGGCGCTGGTCCTGATGCTCGAACTCCAGATCAAGTGGTCCGCACCGCCGTTGCTGTGCGGTCTGGCCCTCGGGGTGGTGGTGTTCGGCCCGCGCGAATTGCCGCGCACACCCGCGCTGTGGGCGTGGACGGGCGCGGTACTGCTGACCGCGCTGCCGGGCTTGACCTGGCAGGCCCGCCGCGGCTGGCCCCAGTGGGCGATGGGCCCGGTGATCTCCGCCGAGCAGCGCGCCGCGACCGGCGGCGGCTTCGGCCTGGCCGTCCAGATCCCGGTGCTGGCCGGTCTGCTCGGCACGTTGCTGGCTCTCTGGGGCTGTTGGGTGCTGGTGCGCGCGAACCACTTCCGTCCTTACCGCTTCCTGCTGGTCGCGCTGGTCGCGCAAGTGGTGTTCGTGTTCGCGACCACCACCCGGCCCTACTTCGTCGCGAACCTGTTCCCGGCATTGTTCGCGGCGGGCGCGGTGGCCGCCGTCGCCGCGACCAGCGGACGGCTGCGCACCCTCGGCGTAAGCGTGGTCGCCCTGGCGAGCGCGGCGATCGCCGTGACGACGGTGCTGATCCTGCCGCGGCCGCTGTCGGAACTGCACACGCCCAGCGCCGACCGGGCCGCGCTCTACGGACGCCTGCGCACCTACGGGACGACCGGCTGGGACCGACTGGTCGAGACCGTCGACGCGGCCCACCGCGGCCTCGCCGAGGCCGACCGCCCCCGCACGGCGATCCTGGCCGACACCTATTGGCAGGCCGCCGCACTCGACCATCTGGCGCGACCCGACTGGCCCGAGGTGTACAGCCCCAACCGCGGATTCGCCGAATTCGGGCCGCCACCCGACCACGCCGAAGTGCTGCTCTACGTCGCCCCGCGCCGGATGGAGCCCACCTTGGGCCGTTTCTTCGGCGAGGTCACCGCCGTCGGCGTGCTCGACGACCCGCTCGGCTTCCCCGGCATCGACCGCGACGTGGTCGTGTTCCGCTGCGAACGCCTCCTGCGCCCGTGGCCGACGACCTGGCCCGAACTGATCCGCTACGAACTCGACGCCGACTGAGTCGCCCCGCGACCGTTCGAGCAGTCCCGCGCCGGGCTTCCGCGCGGGGAAAAGGAAAGGACCGACGATGCCCTACCAGGACCCGCGCGAGCTGGTCGCGGCGAAAGACGGGCGCACGATCTCCGTCGTGCTACCCGCGCTGGACGAACAGGACACGGTGGCCGGGGTGATCGGCTCGATCTCGGCATGGGTCGGCACGCTCGTGGACGAAGTGCTGGTGATCGACTCCGGGTCGCGCGACGCCACCGTGGAACGGGCCCGCGCCGCGGGCGCCACCGTCTACACCCGCGAACAGGCGCTGCCCGCCCTCGGGCCGCGGCCGGGCAAGGGGGAGGTGCTGTGGCGCTCGCTGGCGGTGGCGACCGGCGACATCGTCGTCTTCGTCGACTCGGATCTGGTCGATCCCGATCCCGGACTGGTGCCCGCCTTGGTCGCCCCGCTGTTGAACAGCCCGCGCGTGCGGATGGTCAAGGGCTACTACCGGCGTCCGCTGCCCGCCGAACGGCGCGACACCGGCGGCGGGCGCGTCACCGAACTGGTGGCGCGTCCGCTGTTGACCGCGCTCGCCCCGGCGCTGGCCGAGATCGTGCAGCCCTTGGGCGGGGAGTACGCCGCGACCCGGGAACTGTTGGCCGCCTTGCCGTTCGCGCCCGGCTACGGAGTGGAGATCGGGTTGCTGCTCGACACCTGTGCCCGGCACGGCATCGAGGCCATCGCGCAGGTCGATCTGGGTGTGCGGGTGCACCGAAACCGGCCGACCCACGAACTGGCGGTGATGAGCCGCCAGGTCATCGCGACGATGCTGACCCGCCTGGGCATCGCCGACTCCGGACTCGGGTTGATCCAGTTCCTGCCCGAGGGGGCGAGCTGGCGCCGGGTCCCCAGCACCGTCTCGGTCGCCGACCGGCCGCCGATGAACTCACTGCGCCCCAGGTTGACCGAACCCGTCGCCGCCCGTCCGCTCTCGCGAGGCGGCGTCCGATGACCCGCGGACCGCGCCGAACCCTGCTGCTCGCCGCCGCCTGTGTGCTGCTCGCCGCGCCCACCGCCCACGCGGGCCCGGAACAGACCCTGCCACCTGCCCAGGCCCCCGACGGCTCGACCATCGACAGCGCGGTGCGCACCGACCAGGGCTACCTCGACCTCGAGGTGTACTCGGCGGCCATGGACACCGTGATCCCGGTGAAAGTGCTGCCCGCGCGCGACGATTCGCGTCCCGCGCCCACGCTGTACCTGCTCAACGGCGCGGCGGGCGGGCACGGCGGCTCGAGCTGGTTCGACCGCACCGACGTGCCCGAGTTCTTCGCCGACAAACACGTCAACATCGTCATCCCCATCGGCGGAGCAGGCAGCTACTTCACCGACTGGCTCCGACCCGACCCCGTCCTCGGACGCATGGCCTGGACCACCTTCCTCACCCGCGAACTACCCCCCATCATCGACACCGCACTCCACACCACCAAAGCCAACGCCATCGCCGGCATCTCCATGGCCGCCACCAGCGTCTTCCAACTCGCCATCGCCGCACCCGGCCTCTACCGCGCCATCGGCTCCTACAGCGGCTGCATCCGCACCAGCGACCCCCTCGGCCAAGCCATGGTCGCCGCCGTCGTCGCCCGCTCCCGAGGCGACGCCGCGAACATGTGGGGACCCCCGCAGGACCCCGCCTGGACGGTCAACGACCCCTTCCTCAACGCCGAGAAACTGCGCGGCACAGCGCTCTACATCTCCACCGGCACCGGCCTGCCCGGCCGCTTCGACACCCCCACCAGCCCCGGCATCGACGGCGACCCGAACAAATACCTCGACCGCCTCGCCGTCGGCGGCGGCGTCGAAGCGGTCACCCGCTACTGCGTGCAGACCTTCGGACAGCGTCTGGCGGAGTTGGGAATTCCCGCCACCGTCGTCATCCGCCCCACCGGCACCCACTCCTGGGGCTACTGGCAGGACGAACTCCACGACTCCTGGCCCCTGCTCGCCGCCACCCTCGACCTGTGAGAGTCCCGCCCGTCACCACGTGCGCACGTCCGCCGGACGCGCGATCAAGCCGTAGCGTCGTCGGCCGGCCTCGGATAGGCGGCCCAGGGCGACGCGCCCGTCGGGCATCAGCAGGCGGGGCGGCTGGCGCGCACGGCGTAGCGCCGAGGGATGGGCAATCGACCCGACCGCGCCGGATTTCCATCTCGGCGCGGTCGGATTCGCCCAACCGGTGAAAGTCCGTACCCGCGAAATTCGAGCAGTCGGCCGCCTGGGTCGTCCTGCCCGGTCCGATCACCGACCTCGCGCGGGGTGAAGAAAGCATCCAGGATCAGCGGGCTCTGGGCCGGTTCGCTGTTCATTCCGCCCGCCCGGCACAGTCGATCGGTCGCTTCGGGAAGGTCGACGGGAGTGTCGACAGTAGGGTCAGCGGCAATGGGGGTGTCCGTCGTTCGACGGACCGTGGCGCTCAGCCGGCGGCGGTCCGCTCGGGCAGGGTCTGTTCGCGACGCTGGGAGCGGCGGTAGGCGTGGGCGATCAGGGCGCACTGGAGGTGGAACAGGCCCGATTGTTTGGCGGGGTCGTATCCGGTGAGTTCCTGGATGCGCCGCAGGCGGTAGTCGACGGTGTTGCGGTGCAGTTTCAGCATTCGCGCGGTGTCCTGGCGGCGCAGGTTGTTCTGGATGTAGAGCAGCAGGGTCTGCAACAGGCCGGGGTGGTCCTCGAGCGGGTCGATGGCGGCGGCCAGGCGGTCCATCGCGGGGCCGGGGCGGGTGAGCTGGTATTCCAGTGCCAGGTCGCCGAATTCGTAGAGTCCGGGCCGCATGTGCAGGCGCTGGGCGACGTCGAGCAGTTCGTGTGCGCTGTCGGCGACCTGGCGGATCTGGGTGCGCGCGCCGCAGAGGACCGCGGCGGTGAGCGGGGTCTGCGCGGCGCGGGAGAGGTCTTCGACCAGGCCGGTGAGGGTTTCGCGATCGGCGTCGCAGGCCGGGACCAGTACGGTGCCGCCGTGCACGCCCAGCACGGCCAGCGTGGACAGCGCGTGGTGTTCGGTGAGCGCGCGCTGCACCCGTTCCAGGGTGCCGCGGGCGGTGACTTCGCGGGCCGGATCGGGGCCGTCGACGTGCCGCCGGGGGATCGAGACGGCCAGCACCGCATAGGAATCGGCGAGCGGAGCGCCCTGCGGCACGTCCTGCCCGTCGCCTGCCAGCGCGGAGGCGAGGCGGTGCAGCGGGGTACGAAGGTGTCCGACGCGGCCGTCGACGTCCTGGATGTAGGCGACCGACACCGCGGCGGTCAGTCGCTCGCGGACCTGGAGGAACCGTTTGACGACGGTGGCCATCCGGTGCGGGTCGCGGGTGGCGGTGGAGGTCACGACCCGGTCGAAGGCCTGGTCGCCCGCGCTGCGGACCGCGCGCTGGATGGCCTCGAGCGAAACCCCTTGGCGTGACCAGGCTCTGGTGATGCGGCGCACCTGGTCGAGTTGGGCGGTCATGGTGGCCTCGGGGACCACGGCCCGGTTGACGGTCTCGGTGAGCAGTTCCGCGCACAGGCGCGCGAGCGCCGGGTCGTCGCAGCGCGGCGCGTCGCCGGAGCGCGGGCCGGGTCGGTCGGCGGCGGGGTGGGGTCCGGTCGCGGCGGTGGTGGTCTTCGGGTCGGTGAACTTGGCGATGGCGGACATCGGTGGTGCTCCGTTCGAGTCGCGGATCAGCCAGGGCGGCACTGCGTTCCGGGTTCGATGATGGTTCGCCGCCGCCGGGTGATCCGGCCACGATGATGTGGCTGTAACAATGCATCAATATACGGTGCATCGTCAGTACTGCGCATCAGATTTGGATACATTGTTGCGCACCGCCCCGTATCGAGGCAGTCCGCGCCCGCGAAATCGTGGCCTGTCCGGGACATGCACGGCGCGATCGCGCCGGTGAGCTTGCACTACGGACCGGATCGGGCGGGCTGTGGGCTCTCCAGCGCCCGCGTCGAACTCCGAATCCGCGGCGCGGACCCCGGTAGCGTCTCGCACGGTCGACGGGCAGCGGAGCCGGCCGACGGGGAGTGTGGCTCATGGTTACCGAAATTCTCGACACCACCCACGATGTCGCGGTCGGCCGCCGCGCGGTGTGGCAGGCCCTGAGCGATCCGCACACCTACGTGCGACTGTTCGCGGGCATCGGCGGCTGCGAATACGTCGAACACATCGAGGACTGCCCGGTCCTGATGTTCCGGATCGGTGACGCGGCGCACGGCGTCGCGGACGTGCGGGTGCGGCTCATCATCGGGAAGACCTCCGGCGATCTGGAACTCTACTGCCCGGACCTGGGCAGTCTGGCCGCGATCCGGCTCCGGGACCGCGACGCGGGCACCAGGGTGACCGTCACCGTGTTCGCCCCGGGCCGTGTGCATCCGGTCGTCGCGGCGGGAACCAACGCCGAGGTGATCGCCTGGATCGAGGCCGGTCTGCGCCGGGTGGCCCAACGGTGCCGCGCGGAGCCGACCTCGGTACTCGGCGCGGGCGCCCCGCTGCGGCGACAGGCCGATGTCGTCCGCCGGATGCTCTCGACCGGGATCGTGCGGCCTTCGCGGCCCGACCACGGTCTCAAACAGTTGGCGGCACTGGCGAAATGGGGGCTGAGCCTGGCGGGCGGCTACGCCACCTCCGCGGCCTGCGCACCGGATCGGATCGCGGTGATCGACGCGCGCGGCAGCAGCACGTTCGCCGAGATCCAGCGCCGCACCGACGCGCTGGCCTGCGCCCTGCTGGCGCGCGGACTCGGCGGCGGGCACACCGCCGCGGTGCTGGCGCGCAACCACGCCTCCCTGATCGAGATCATGGCCGCAGCGGGCAAAGCCGGTCTGGACCTGATCCTGCTCAACGCCGGCCTGTCCGGGCGGCAACTCGAGGACATCGCGCAGCGCGAACGACTCTCGGCGCTGATCGCCGACGCCGAATTCGACGACGTGGTGCGCTATCTCCCGCCGGGCACCCGCCGCCTGGCCACCACCGCGCGACCCGCACCGGGGGAGGAGAGCCTCGAGGACCTGATCGCGGACGCGCCGAACGCGGTGCCGCGCAGACGGCGGCCCGGCCGCCTGGTGGTCCTGACCTCGGGCACCAGCGGCAAGCCGAAAGGCGCCCGCCGTCCCGATCCGAAGGGACTGGAACCGGTCGCCGCGGTGCTGTCCCGGATTCCGTTGGCGATGCAGGAGACCATGCTCATCGCCTCGCCGTTGTTCCACACCTGGGGGCTCGGCATGCTGCAACTGAGTACGGCCCTGCGGGCGACGGTGGTGCTCCAGGAGCGCTTCGACGCCGAGAACTGCCTGCACCTGATCGCCGAGCACCGGGTGCGCACGCTGGTGGCGGTGCCGACGATGCTGCGACGCATCCTGGATCTGCCCGAGCGCGTGCGCGCGGCCCACGACCTGTCGAGTCTGCGCGTGGTGGCCTGCGGCGGCGCGCCGCTGTCGGCCTCGACCGTGCTGCGGTTCACCGAGACCTTCGGCGAGATCCTCTACAACGTCTACGGTTCCACCGAGGTCTCCTGGGCGACCGTGGCGACCCCCGAGGATCTGCGCGCCGCGCCCGCGACGGTCGGCCGCCCGCCCGCGGGCACCAGGATCGCGGTGCTGGGCCCGGATCTGCGGCCGGTGCCGGTCGGCGCGACCGGCCGGATCTTCGTGGGCAACCCGATGCTGTTCGACGGCTACGTCAACGCGCGGCCGCCCGTGGAGTCCGACGGCATGCTCGACACCGGCGATCTCGGCTGCCTCGACGTCGCGGGTCGGCTGTTCGTCGACGGCCGCGACGACGAGATGGTCATCTCCGGCGGCGAGAAGTTCTTCCCGCGCCCGGTCGAGGAGGCCCTGGAATATCTCCCGCAGGTGCGCGAGGCCGCCGTGGTCGGTGTCCCCGATCCCGATTTCGGGCAACGTCTGGCCGCTTTCGTGGTGAAAAGTGAAGGCACCGGGTTGGATTCGCAGATGGTGCGCGATTACATCCGGCACCGGCTCGGCCGGGTCGCGGTTCCGCGCGACGTGAACTTCCTGGCGGCGCTGCCGCGCGGGGACACCGGCAAGATCATCAAGCGGTTCCTGACCGCGCCCGATCCGGGAACCGCGCAGACCTCGTGAGTCCCGGGGCGCGCGCGGCGCCCCGGGACGACCGGTCAGTTCTCGACTCGCGTCATCCGCTCGCGCGCGGGCGCGATGCGGTAGAGGGCGGGGTTCAGCGTTCGGGTGCGCCGCCGATAGCTGCGCATCGACTCCGGCCAGTTGTTGGTGTTGGCGGGACCGCGCGAGGTGTCGGCGATGTACCAACTGTGGCAGCCTCCGGTGTTCCACACCGTGTCGGCCAACTGTTCCTGGACGCGTTCGTCGAAGGCGTCGAGCACCTCCGGCCGCAGGTCCAGATAGCCGCCGGTGCGCCGCATGGTGCGCAGCGCGTCGACGATGTAGTTCATCTGGCTCTCCAGCATGTGCACGATCGACCCGGAACCGACATTGGTGTTGGGCCCGTACATGAGGAAGAAGTTCGGGAAGCCGGGCACGCTGAGCCCGAGGTAGGCGCGCGGGCGTTCGTCCCAGGCCGTGACCAGGTCGACTCCGTCGGGGCCGACCACGGTCATCGGCGCGACGAAATCGTGCGAGCGGAACCCGGTGGCCAGCACGATCGTGTCGACCCGGTGCGTCCGTCCGTCCGCGGTGCGCAGGGCCGCGCCCTCGATCCCGGTGATCGGTTCGGTGACCACGCGGGTGTTGTCCCGGTTGAGGGTGTCGTAGTACTCGTTGGAGGTCAGGATGCGGTTGCAGCCGAGTTCGTAGTCGGGGGTCAGCGCCGCGCGCAACGCGGGATCGGCGATCTTGCGCAGGTTCCACCGGCACCACCACCGGATCGGGGCGGCCAGCAGCTTGCGTCCCCGCTCGGACACCAGCATGGGATTGAGGACCATCTCGAACCAGAGGAAGATCATCAGGCGAGGGATTCTGTGCAGCAACGGGATCCGGCGATTGAGCGGGCCGCGCAGCCGGGCGTACTCGGTGTCGGGTTTCGGGCTGATCCAATAGGGCTGGCGCTGGAAGATCGTCAGCGAACCGGCCACCTCGGCCAGGTGCGGCACGAGTTGGATCGCGCTGGCGCCGTTGCCGATGACCGCCACGTCGCGGCCGGACATGTCGTGCTCGTGATCCCAGCGCGCCGAGTGGAACACTGTCCCGGCGAAGTCCGCGAGGCCGGGGATGTTCGGGTAGGACGGCGTCGAGAGCTGCCCGCAGGCCGAGATCAGCACGTCGGCGGTGTAGGTCGCGCCGTCGGCGGCGCTCAGCGTCCACTGCCGCCCGGTGCGGTCGTAGCGCGCGTCGACGATCTCGGTGTCGAAAAGGATGCGTGGCCGCAGGCCAGCGTCGTCGGCGCAGGCACGCAGGTAGCCCAGGATCTCGGGTTGTTCGGCGAAGCGCCGCGACCAGTCGGGTTTGGGCAGGAAAGAATAGGAGTACAGGTGCGAGGGCGCGTCGCACGCCGCCCCCGGGTAGGTGTTGTCGCGCCACACCCCGCCCACGTCGCCGTGCTTCTCGTAGATCCACACGTCGCGAAAACCGGCCTGGCGCAGCCGGATCGCGAGTCCGATGCCGCTGAATCCGCTGCCGACTACGGCGATCGACGGCTGTGCGCCGCTGTTGTCATCCACTTGCACTCCTGTTGTGGCTGTCCCGCACCGCTGCGGGAGGACTGGTCGGCGGCCCTAGGTCGCTGGACGGTCCGCCTCGGTGGCCCGGTAGGTCTGCGCGACCAGCGCCGATTGCAGGTACCACAGCCCGTTGGGCCGGTACGGGTCCAAGCCGGTGAGTTCCTTGACCCGGCGCAACCGGTAGTCGACGGTGTTGCTGTGGATGGTGAGCATCCGCGCGGTGCGCTGGCGGTTGAGGTCGCTGTCGAGATAGCAGCGCAGCGTGTCGACCAGATCCGGGTGCGCGCGCAAAGGCTCCAGCAGCGCCCACAGGTGATCGGTGACGTGGTCGCGCCGGGTGGCCTGGTATTCCAGGGCCAGATCGTCGAGTCGGTAGAGCCGGGGTTCGTAGCGCAGTCGCTGGACGATATCGAGCAGTTCGTGAGCCAGGTCGGTGGCGGGCGGGATGCCGTGAAAGGTGGCCGAGACCGCGGTCGCGGTGACCGGCGTGCCCGCCGCGCGCGTCAGATGGGTCAGCAGGTCCTCCGGAATACGGTCGCCCGCTTCGCCTTCCGGGATCAGCACGGTGCCGCCGCTGCCGCTGAGCAGTGGCAGCGCGCTGTTCTCGCACAGGGCGGCAAAGGTGGCCTCGACCCGTGCGCGGCGCTCCTCGGCCTGGGCGAGCGCGGCCGATTCCGGCAGTGTCCGTGGCGTATTCGCGCCGATGGCGACGGCGAGCACGGAGTAGTACTCGGACAGGGCGATCCCCGCCGAACGGGCGACCGCGGCCGGATTCATCCCGTCGATGAGCATCGCGCTCAGCGTCCGCGCGGCGCCTTCGGGTTCCCCGAGCGCGCCGCGCAGTCGGTGCACGTGAGCGGCGACCTCGGCGGTCGACGGGGTGCGGACCACGGTGCGCGGCGGATGCGGCCGGGGCGCGGGCGTCGGTGGGCGGTGCGCCGAGGCGGCGGCCTCCGTCGAGAACGCTTCACTGCGCAAGGCGAGCCCCTCTCCTGTGCGTGCTGGGTGCGGACAACCCTAGCCGCGATGCAACAGAGCATCAATAGTTGATTCACTGTCGTCACGCGACCAGGTGAAATGCGGAGAATGGGGACGATTTCTTTGACGCAATGAAACAAGCTCGGTATCTTCGGTGCATGGCCAGGGTGCGCGACGAACTCGATGAGAAGATCATGGACGCGGCCCTGGACCGGATCTTGCAGGTCGGCATCCGACGCAGCAGTCTGGACGACATCGCGCGCCGCTGCGGGGTCAACCGCGTCACCATCTACCGCCGCTTCGCCCGCAAGCAGAACCTGGTCGAGGCGGTCCTGGAACGCGAGACCGAGCGTATGCTCGCCGAGGTCACCGCGCTCGCCGCGCGCACCGAGACCGCCGACGCCCAGATCGAGGAGACGGTGCTCTACGTCCTGCGCCGCACCCGCCTGCACGTCCTGGTCGCCCAACTGCTGGCGGTCGCGCCCGAGGAGGTGCTGAGCTTCTTCACCGTGCGCGGTCGCGACGTGGTCACCCTCGGCATCGACTTCACCGGCGAGATCCTGACCACCGCACAGAAACTCGGTCTCATCGCGGGTTACGACGTGCGCCCGGTCGCCGAGATCTTGGCCCGACTGGCCCATTCGGTGATGCTCACCCCGCACGCGGGCATCGACTTCACCGACGAGACCGCGGTACGGACGTTCGTGCGCGAATCCGTCGTTCCGTTGGTCAAATTCGGGCTCGGACCGGCCGACCCGAGCGCCGCGCCCGTGGATCCCGCCCTGCGCGCGGCCCGCCACGCGCCCGCGACCGATTCGGCCTGAGCGGCGCCGGGCCTCGTGCGAATGCCCACGCGGGCCGCCGATCTTCTGTGCATGGTCCAGTCCCGGTTCGCGGCGCGTCCGCGTCCGCCGCGCCCGCGATCCAATGATGTCGACCGGTGCGGAGGTGAATGGCGTGATTTCGGAGGTCATCGAGGTCGCCGAGGAGTATCTGATACCCCGGCACCTGCTCTGGGAGGTCCTGGTCGATCCGGGAATGTATCCGCGGCTGTTCCACGGGGTGGGCGCGTGTGAGCAGGTCGACGTGGTCGACGGGCAACCCCTGCTCGACCTGTCGGTCGGCACCGACGAGAGCGGAATCGGCACGCTGCGTGTGCGATTGACCGTCGGCAGGCGCTACGAGGCGTTCGATCTGCAATGCGCGGAGTCGGGCAGCCTGGTGTCGGTGCGTTTGCGCTCCGATGGTGCGCGGACCGCCGTGATCGTCACCGTGCTCGGCGCGGGCCGGGTGCATCCGTGGATCCGCCGTCGCGGCACCGGTGCGGTGCGGCACTGGCTGCGCGCCTGCCTCGACCAGGTCGCGTCCTTCGCCCGGGGTGAGGCCACCTCGGTCGTCTCCTGCGACCGCCGCCCGCCGCGCCTGCGTCGGATGCTGGCCCGCCACGTCGGTCGAGCGCGCCCGGATATCGTCGTGCGCCAGTGGGCGGGCCTGATCCGCCGCCGCGCGCCGGTCACCGCCCACTATCGCGCCCAGGCCCGGCATTCGCCGAATTACGTCGCGGCGGTGGACGACTGGGGCAGTCTCACCTACGCCGAAATGCACCAGCGCATCCACCTGCTCGCGGGTTCGCTCGGGGCGTGGGGGATCGGACCCGGCAGCGCGGTCGGACTGCTCGCGCGCAACCACCTCGAAGCCGTGCAGGTCATCGGGGCGACGGCGGCGCTCGGCGCGGATCTGGTGCTGCTCGACGCCGGGTACTCGGCCGACCACCTCGCCGAAGTCGTCGCGCGCACCGGAGTCGAGGTCCTGTTCGCCGACGGCGCGCTCGAAATGCAGACCCGCGCGGTCGATCCGGGCGTGCGGCGGGCGAGCACCGACGGGCGCTCGCTGTTCCCGGCCCTGCCGACGGTCGAAGGGCTGGTGCAGTCCGGTCGCTCCGGTCGCCGCCGCCGCTCGCATACCGGCCGGGTCTTCGTGTCGGCCAACGGAACCCAGCGAACGGCATGGCTTCCGCAGCGGCGCGACCTGCGCGGCTTCGCGGATCTGCTGTCCCGGGTGCCGCTGTGCGTGGACGAGGCGATGCTGATCGCGGCCCCGCTCACGCGCGGATGGGGGCTGGCCGCCTTCCAAGCCGCCCTCGCCACCCGCGCGCGCACCGTGCTCACCGAGGATTTCGATCCCGAGGACTGCCTGTGGCTCGTCGCGACCTACCGGATCGGCGTGCTGATCCTGACGCCCCTCATGGTGCGGCGACTGCTGGAACTGCCCATCGAGGCGCTCACCCGCTACGACCTGTCCACCCTGCGGGTGGTGGCCTGCGGCGGCGGTACGCTCGCGCCCGAGTTGGTGCGCCTGTTCCTCGACGCGTTCGGCGAGATCCTCTACAACGTCTACGGCAACGCCGAGGCCGCGTGGATCGCGGTCGCCGACCCGCGCGAGTTGCGGAAGGCGCCCGGGACCGTCGGGCGTCCGCCCACCGGCACCGAGATCGCCGTGCTGGGAACCGATCTCACCCCGGTGCCGATCGGTGCGGTCGGCCGGATCTTCGTCCGCAACCGGATGATGTGCGGGGGTCATCTCGACGATCGGGACGACGTGACGGTCGGCTCACTGCTCGACACCGGCGACTTCGGCTACCTGGACGTGTCCGGTCGGCTGTTCGTCACCGGACGTGTCGCCGCCGCGCCGCGCCCCTACGATCCCGCGTCCGCGGTCCCCGTCGTGGAGCATGCCGAGGCGTCCCGATCGGAGCGTTGACCGAGGCCGTGTCGTGGGCCTCGAGGCATCGTCACAGGGTTCCGCACGGCCGGCCGCGACGGCGTTAATCTCAGGTCATTTCGTGCCCGACGTCGTGGCACCGGGAGGAGTCGGCAGTCGTGGGTCGTCACCGTAAAGCCTCGGGACGCAACGGAGTTCGCGGATCGGTGATCGTACTGACCGGCCTGGTCCCCACCGCGGTCTCGGCCGTCGGGGCGGGCCTGGACAGCGGGGTCCCGAACACCGTGGAGGCCGCGGCGCCGATCGAGCCCACCATCCCGATGGAGTTCGCGACCGTCCCGGTGCAAGCCGCACCGGAACCGTTCGAGCCCCTGCGCATGGCCACCGAATACGTGCCGCCTCCGCCGCCGCCGGAACCGGTCGTGGTCGCGCCCGCCTCCGCCCCCGTCGCCGTGGAGACGCCGACCTGGCGTCATCCCGTCGCCGCCGCGGGCCCCGGCGCGACCGTGCCCGAGGTGGCGGTGGCCGCCTACAGCAACGCCGCGGACATCCTCGCGAAGGACTCCCCGGGCTGCCACCTGCCGTGGACGTTGCTCGGCGGTATCGGCCGGGTCGAATCCGATCACGCCTACGGCGGTTCGGTGGACGAGAACGGCGCCACGCTGCGTCCCATCCACGGGCCGTCGCTGGACGGCAGCACCGCGGGCAACGCGGTGATCGCCGACACCGACGACGGCGCGCTGGACGGCATCGCCGACTACGACCGCGCGGTCGGCCCGATGCAGTTCATCCCCGGGACGTGGCGCGCCTACGCCGCCGACGGCAACGGTGACGGCGCGGCCGACCCCGACAACCTCTTCGACGCCGCGCTGACGGCGGGCCGCTACCTGTGCGCGGGCGGACTCGACCTCGACGACCCCGACCAGCGCACCAAAGCGATTCTGCGCTACAACAACTCGATGGCCTACGTCACCAACGTGCTGGCCTGGGAAGCGGCCTACCGCACGGGCGGCGCACCGTCGTGGTCCGAACTCCCGCCGATCTGACCGGCGCGCACCCGCTTTCCGCCGGCACGCCTCATCTTGCCCGGGATTGCCGCGCGGGTGGGGCGCCGCGGGTCTACCACGGCTGTCCCGGACGGAATTGCGGCCTGCTTCGACGCTATCTCGGAACGATCACGGTCCGCGGCCTGAATTTTCGGAGACGATCGGCCGCATCCTGGGCGCGGAGCGCGTGCGTTTGTGAGGTTGCCATACCGGGGGGATCGCCGGATGAGTCGGTCTCCAGCATCGCCGGAAATCGTTTTCCGAACGGTATCGCGCTCCGTACAGTGAGAAATGTGACGCCATTTCCGCGGTCGGCGTCACCACTCGCTCGGCGGTTTCCGAACCATCAACCAGGGCTCCGGTCGGGGCCGCCGAGCGAGGTCCTGGAGTAGGTCTACGCCGCGCTTTCCGAGCGGCGTCGCGACGATTCCCGACGCGGTAGTCCCGAAGAATTCCCGCGAAACGGCGGCTCCCCCAGTGGGAGCCGCCGTTTCGGCGTTGTGGGGAATTGCGTTCGCGCGGGTGGCGGGGAGTCGTTCGCGCGGCCGGCGCGGCGCTGACCAGTGTGATTGCTCGCTGCGCAGGGTAACGGGCGCCGGACTGTCTGTGAGGAATTCCCGCCGATTCCGACGTCCCTTTGTAACAAAGCCACAGTTCTTGATTCAGCGTTGACCGTATGTATCGGATCTGGATACATTGTTGCCATCCTGACCGGTGGCCTTGAAGTCGATGAGGACGTGATCCTATGGCCGAATCCGAAGTCTCTCGCCGTAGTGTGATGAAAGGCGCGGCAGCGGGCTCCATCGCCCTTGCTGCCGCGAGTGCGACCAGTAGCGGCCTTGTCGGCCTGACCCGCGCCGACGCCGCCGTGACCAAGAAGAAGGTCGCGGTACTCGGCGGCGGCATCGCGGGAATGACCGCGGCCCACGAGTTGGTCGAGCGTGGCTACGACGTCACGATCTACGAAAGGAAGGCTTGGGGCGGCAAGGCCCGCAGTATCGATACACCGATCGCCGGAACCGGCGGTCGCAAACCCCTGCCCGGCGAGCACGGATTCCGGTTCTTCCCCGGTTACTACTACGCCGTCCCGGACACCATGAAGCGCATCCCCTTCCCGGGGAACGAGAACGGTGTGCTCGGCAACCTGACATCCGCGCTGACCCTCACCGCGGCCCAGGACGCGCCCGACATCACCCTGCCCTTCGCGCTCGACTTCGACGCGATCGGCCTGGCCCTGCACCCGCAGAAGGTCATCAAGACCCTGCTCGGCGGCCTGACCTGGATCCCGCGACTGCCCGTCCCGGATCTACTGCTGCTGGTGCGCCGCCTGCTGGTGTTCTTCACCAGCTGCGACGAGCGTCGGATCGGACAGTGGGAGAAGCTGTCGTTCAAGGACTTCGCGCTCATGGACCAGGGGCCGGAGAGCTACGCGGTGATCATCTCCACGGTCACCAGGACCCTGGTCGCGGCCAAGGAGCACAAGGCCAGTACCCGCACCATCTGCAACCAGGCCGAGGCGTTCCTGCTCTCGATCATCAACCGCGCCAACCCGGACGCGCCGTTCCCCGACAACGTGCTCAACGGCCCGACCAACGAGCAGTGGATCGATCCGTGGGTCGCCTACCTGACCGGTAAGGGTGTCAAGATGGAGCTGGGCACCTCCATCACCAAGATCAACGTCAAGGACGGCCGGATCGGGTCGGCCAATGCCAAGGATGCCAGTGGCGCGGACAAGACCATCGAGGCCGACTGGTTCGTGCTGGCCTTCTCGCCCGAGGTGGTCCCGAAGTTCATCACCCCGGAGATGCTGGCGATCGACCCGAAGCTCGACAACATCCGCAAGCTCGAGGTCGACTGGATGAACGGCATCCAGTTCTTCCTCAAGTCCGAGGATCGGATCGGTGCGGGCCACCTCGGCTTCATCGACTCCCCGTGGCGCCTGACCGGCATCCAGCAGAACCAGTTCTGGAAGAAGAAGGTCAAGGACGGCTACGGCGACGGTCAGGTCAAGGACATCTTGTCGCTGTGCATCTCGGACTGGGACGCCCCCGGCCAGAAGATCAAGAAGCCCGCCAAGAAGTGCTCGCCGCAGGAAGTGGCCGAGGAGGTGTGGGATCAGGTCACCCGCACCCAGCGCGGTGAGCCGCAGCTCGCGCGCCTGGGCAACGAGGACCTGCACTCCTGGTTCCTGGATCCGGCCATCCACTGGGATCCGGCCGCGGGCTCGAACACCAACGAGGAGCCGCTGCTGATCAACACCGCGGGGTCCTGGGAGAACCGCGGCGTCGCCAAGACCGCGATCCCCAATCTCGTGCTGGCGGGTGACTACCTGCAGAGCGAGGTCGACCTGGCGACCATGGAAGGCGCGTGCGAGGGCGGCCGCAACGCCGCCAACGCCATCCTGGAGGCGTCGGGGTCGGACGCGACCAAGGCCAAGCTCTGGAAGCACGGGACCATCCGCGAATTCGAGGGCGCGCGCCAACTCGACCGCATCCGCTACCGCGCCGGTCTGAAGAACGTGCTCGACATCAACCAGTGACGCCCGCGGGCCTGGCCCGCTCGCGTCGGCGGCCGGATACCGGCCGACGAATCGGAAAGGAGCTACACCGTGGGAACACTGTCCGTCACACACTGGCTGATCATTCTCGGGGTGGTCGTCATCCTGTTCGGCGCCAAGCGCATGCCGGATGCGGCACGCGGCCTGGGTCGTTCGTTGCGGATCTTCAAGAGCGAGGTCCGCGAGATGCACAACGACGACGAACCGCAGGCCGCGGCGCAGGCTCCGGCCTCGGTGCCGCGGGTCGCGCATCCGGAGAAGTCCGCGATGTCGCCGCGCGTCGTCGATTCGACGGCCCGACAGCATAATTCGGCCGCGGGCTGATCACCGCACCGAAGGCCCCACGGTTCCGCCCCTCGGACCGTGGGGCCTTCGGCTGTCTCAGCGCGGGCCCGGGGGAGTGTGGGGGCCGAGTCCGTTCTTCACCAAGGGGACGATCGCCGTGCGCAGGAACAGTCGGACCCGCTCGGTGTCGGAGAAATCCATGCCGCCCGCGGGGGTCAGCAGCAGCGAATGCGCCAGGCGGGCGACCAGTTCGGCGATCGGTCGCGGATCGTAGCGCGCGATCAGGCCGAGATTCTGCGCGTGGGTGAGCATTCCGGCGATGTAGTCGATGCCGAGGGAGACCCGGGGGCGGCCGTGCACCGTGAACAGGGCCAGTGATTCCTCCGGCGCGGCGCGCAGCAGGTGGGTGACCAGGTCGTGCATCCGCGTCTGTTTCAGGACGTGGAGCATGGTCTCCTCGATCTGCTCGTCGACGTCCTCGACGGTGGTGGCGATGGTCGTGGCCTCGGCCAGCATGCGCAGCGTCTCGCGCGCCAGCAGCGCGTCCACCAGTCGTTCCTTGGCGGTGAAGCGCCGGTGCAGGCCCGCGTGATCGATGCCGATGTCGCGGGCGATGTCTTCCATCGAGCTCTGCCGAATACCCACTCGGAGAAACCGCGCGAGGGCGGCGTCCAGAATTGTGTCGTCGAGTCCGTCGTATCCGGCGGTCATGAACCGAACATACGAATCCGTTCTCAACGTGTCAACAACGGCGATGCGCGATACTCCCATTTCCGGAACCGCTTCGGTGGACACCCTCGCGAATTCTGTCGAATTCCGCACGCGGGACAATTTCTTCTGGTTGGATGCGGGTGACTCCCATTGGTGGGCAGTCTGATTCGAATCCGCCACCGCGTTGCGCCGAGCCAGGCGGAGTCTCCGGGGGGTGCGGGGGCGGCCCCGTCCGTTTTCGCGGAAACGATCTTTGACGCAAAGTTACGGGCTATGTACCGTTGATGCATGGCGCGGGCATACGACGAGCTCGATGAGCAAATACTCGACGCGGCACTCGCCCGTATCCTCCAGGTCGGAATCCGTCGGGCCAGTCTCGACGACATCGCCCGGCGGACCGGGATCAACCGGGTGACGATCTACCGCCGCTTCGCCGGGAAGGACAACGTCGTCGACGCGGTCCTGTCCCGCGAGATCGAACGAATCCTCGGCGAGGTCACCGCGATCGCGCGCGCCGCCCCCGACGTGGACGCCCAGATCGAGGAGACCGTCCTCTACATCCTGCGCCAGACCCGCACCCACCCGCTGGTGGTCCAGCTCATCGAGGTCTCCCCGGAGGAGGCCCTGTCGTTCTACACGGTGCGCGGCGAGGAGATGGTCTCCCAGGGCATCGCCTACATCTCCGGCATCCTGGAATCCGCGCAGCAGAGCGGCGCGATCCCGCACTACGATGTCGGTCCGGTGGCCGAATTGGTGGCCCGCCTCGCCCATTCGCTGCTGCTCACCCCGCGCGCGGGTATCGACTTCGACGACGAGGTGGCCGCGCGGGTGTTCGTGCGCACCGCCGTCGTGCCGATGATGAAATACGGTTTCCCCGCCGCGAGCGCGGCGCCGGTCGCCGCCGACAGCGACGCCGAGGCGCCCCGCGCCCGCTAGCGCGGGGTCCGGACAACGCCGAATCCCCGACCCGCTGGATGCGGGCCGGGGATTCGAGCGTTCACGCCCGGTGCGAACGGCTCACGCGCGGTGATCCGCGCGTCGCGCTCGACTCAGTTGACGTCCTCGGCGGGGTGTTCCGCGCACGCGAGGATCGCGACCTTCTTGGCGTCGGCGTCCTTCTTCGCCTCGGCCTCGTTCGGGTAGGTCTCGACGCTGGCGTCCTCGAAGAAGCAGGCCACCTTCACGTTCGGGTCGACCGGGGGAGCCGGGATGGTCTCCTCGATGTCGGGAACGGGGATCGTGCCGTCCGGATTCGGCGCGGGCTCCGGCTGCGGGGCCGGGGTCGCCGGCGGGGCCGGGGCCTGGCTCGGCGCGGGGGGTTCGGCCGAGGGCGAGGGCGCGGGGGTGGTCTCTGCCGGCGCGGTGCTGGGAGTCGGCGTCGCGGTCGTGGTCGGGGCCACTTCGCTCGTGGTCGGCGCGGGAGCGGGCTCGGTCCCGGACGGTTCGGCCATCGCGCTGGTGGTCGCGAAACTCACCGCGGCGGCGGCGATTCCGGCCATCGCCAGGGTTCGGTAGAACGTCGGCATAGTTCAGGTCCTATCGGTTGGTGTGCACCTCGGGGCAACCGGTCGGTGCAGCCAGCTTATGGCCGCCACCCGCCGATTCGACCTGGTCCTGTGCAACCGACAACCCCGGAGCGGACGTCGATAGGCCATCGGCACAAGCGCCGATCGCCCCGGTTCAGTCGGGGCGCACCGAGTTCCCGATCCGCCGCAGAACATGCGCGGCGAGGACCTCCGGGGCCTGTTCGGGCACCCAGTGGCCGATCCCGTCGAGGGCCTCGAAGGTGTAGTCGCCCGTGACCCGATCCGAGCAGGCCCGTGCCGCCGATTCGGTGACCGCGACATCGGCCGCGCCCCAGACGAAGGTGGTCGGGACCCGCACCGCGGGCACCTGGGGCCAGTCACCGTGCCGGGCGCGGTACCAGTTCAGCGCGGCCGTCATCGCGCCCGGCCGGGACACCACCTCGAGATGCCGTTCGATCAGGTCGGCGGGCACGTCCGTGCCGAAGCCGAGACGCAGGGCGGCGGCGTCCTCGGCCAGCAGCAGGTCCGCGGTCTCGTCCTGTTCGAGCATCGCCATGTAGGCCGAGGTCTCGCGCTGCAGCGGATCGTGGGCGATGGCGTCGGCGAACACCGCCGGATGCGGCACCGAGACCGCGATCAGCGAGCGCACGAGTTCCGGGTGGCGCGCGGCGACGGCCCACGCGACGATCGCGCCCCAGTCGTGGCCGACCAAGTGCACCGGGCCGAGTCCGAGCGCCGCGCACAGGCCGACCACGTCGCCGGTCACCTCCGCCAGGCGATAGTCCGCGACCTCGGCCGGGCGCGCGCCGGGGGAGTAGCCGCGCTGATCCGGGGCCACCGTGCGCGTCCCGGCGGCGTGCAACAGCCGCGTCAGCGGCCGCCAGGACGACGAACTCTGCGGAAAGCCGTGCAGCAGGACGACGGCCGGGCCGTCCTCGGGGCCGCCGACGCGGACGTCGAAGCGCAGGTCGCCCACCGGTACGGTGACCAGGGAGTCCACGGGGCTACCGCCCGGCGACGGGGAAGCGTGCGTCGGTGTAGCGGCGCAGATTCCTCAGGAAGCGCCGGAACATCAGGTTCATCACCGGCGCGGTCGCGAAGGAGGCCCGCCGGGCCACCCCGCCGAGCCGGTTGGCCAGCGTCCAGGTCAGCACGCAGCCTTGCGGCGTCGGTTCGATGAGGTAGTCCTCCAGGAAGGCTTCGAGCGAGGAGGTCGAGCTCTGCTCGAAGCGGAAGGCCATGCGGCGACCGGGTTCCCAGGCCAGGAACCGTTCGGCGCCGACGATGCCGCCGCGCATGTCCACGGTGCGGGTGGTGCCGACGCCGTGCGGTTCGGGGCTGGTCCAGGTGACCTTGGTGATGACACTGGCCCAGTGCGGCCAGGATTCGGCGTCGGCCAGCACCGAGAACGCCTGGTCGGGGGTGATCGCGAGGTCGACGCTGTTGCGGAAGCGGGCGGGCGCGGCGTCGAGGAAGTCCAACTCGACGTGTTCGCAGGGATGCATGGTGGTCACGGGATGTCCTCCGGGCGGTGCGGTCAGCGGTCTTCGTCGGTGAAGCGGATGATGCCCCGGATGTTGTTTCCCTCCAACATGTCCCGGTAGCCGTCGTTGATCTGGTCGAGGCGGTACTGCCGGGTGACCATGTCGTCGAGGTTCAATTTGCCCGCCGTGTACATCGACAGCAGGTGCGGGATGTCGTAGTGCGGGTTGCCGCCGCCGAAGATGGTGCCCTGCAACCGTTTCTGCAACAGGGTCAGCATGGCCAGGTTCAGCGTGGCCTCGTTGTCGACCAGGCTGCCCATCGCGGTCACCACGCAGGTGCCCGCCTTGGCGGTGATGCCGAGCCAGGTGTCGACGTCGGTGCCGCGCGCCTCGCCCACGGTGACGATGACCTTCTTGGCCATACCGCCCGCGGTGATCTCCGCGCAGGCGGCGGTGGCCTCCTCGACGGTGGCGTAGGCGTGCGTCGCGCCGAATTTCAGCGCCTGCTCGCGCTTCCACGGCACCGGGTCGACGGCGAAGATGTAGCGCGCGCCGCAGTGCACCGCGCCTTGCAGCGCGGCGACGCCCAGGCCGCCGATGCCGATGATCGCGACGTCCTCACCGGGCCGGATGTCGGCCGCCTTGGTGGCCGACCCGTAGCCGGTGGTGACGCCGCAGCCGACCAGGCAGGCGACCTCGAACGGGACCGACGGGTCGATCTTGACCACCGAACTCTGGTGCACGACCGCGTACGGGGCGAAGGTGCCCAACAAGGTCATCGGGAACACGTCCTGACCGCGGGCGGTGACGCGGTGCGAGCCGTCGGTGACCGAGGTGCCCGCCAGCAGCAGCGCGCCCAGATCGCACAGGTTGCGCAGGCCGGCCTGACACGAGGGACAGCGCCCGCAGGAGGGGATGAACGAGAGCACGACGTGGTCGCCGACGGCCAGATCCTCGACGTCGGGGCCGAGTTCGACGATGACGCCCGCGCCTTCGTGGCCGCCCAGGACCGGGAAGCCCGCCATGGGGATGCCGCCGGTCATCAGGTGGTGGTCGGAGTGGCACATACCCGCCGCTTCCATCCTGACCTTGACCTCGCGTCGGCGGGGTTCGCCGATCTCGATCTCCTCGATCGACCACGGCTGGTGGAAATCCCAGAGCAGTGCGCCTTGTGTCTTCATCGAATCTGCTTTCTACGCGCGAGCCGGCGGATGAACCGTACAGGTGTCCGGTCGGGTGTCGAGAGTGGCGTCCGCGTTGAATATTACAGGTGTAAAGCCTACTGTAAACCGCATGGCGGAAACAGCGACGGAGGCGGTGTCGAGTCGGCGCGCGATCGCCGGTCGCTCGGCGGAGACGGCCGATCGGCTGCTCGAGGCCGGGCTCGAGGTGCTGCGCGAACGCGGTTACGACCAACTCTCGATGCGCGAGGTGTGCCGTCGCGCGGGTTTGACCCATGCCACCGCCTACGGCTACTTCTCCGCCAAACACCATCTCGTCGCCGAGGCGTTCTGGCGGCGGGTCCGCGTCTGGACCGAGCGGCCCCTGGTCGGCGACACCCCGCGCGCGCGACTCGACGCCGTCTTCGTCGAACTCGGCGACCTGCTCGCGGCCGATCCGGAACTGAGCGTGGCGGCCTCGGCGGCCATCCTCAGCAGCGATCCCGACGTCACGCGTCTGCGCACCCGCATCGGCCGCGCGATCAGCGACCGCCTGCGGCGCGCGGCGGGGGAGTCCTGCACCGACGCCGTACTCGACGCGCTGAACATCGCGGTCAGCGGCGCGATGATCCAGGCGGGCATGAACTACTCCTCCTACGAGGACATGGCCGACCGCCTCACCTCGGTGGCGCACCTGCTGCTCGACGGCGCGGCCGGTCGGCGCTGACCGCGACGTGCGCGGGCGGGATCAGCCGCGCCCGTAGGTGATCAGCACGATCGCCCGGCCCAGCGAACGCGCGAGGCGCTCGTCGTCGACCGGGGAGTCGGCGCCGAACAGGCTGGTGATGGAACGCTCCACCATGCAGGTGAGCACGATCGCGGTGCCGGTGATGTCGCAGTCGGGATCGACCGCGCCGCCGAGTTGTTCGGCCGCCAGGCGCTCGCAGATGATCCGCATGAACGCCTGGACCCGCGTGCGCCAGTACCGACCGACGTCGCGGTCGTAGGCCGAGACCTCGGTCAGCGCCATCAGCAGTGGCCGGTGCGCCCGGAATCCGGCGATCATCCGGCGCATCGCCTCCACGGCGGTGTCCTCGGCGTCGTGGTGCTCGCCGCGCCACCAGGTCTCGGCCGCCTCGAACAGGTCCGCGGTGGCCAGATCGGCCATCCGGATCAGCAGGTGGGACTTGTCCGGGAAATGCCGGTAGAAGGTCGAGCGGGCCACCTCCGAGGCGGCGGCGATGCGTTGGACCGCGAGTTCGGTGAACGGCGTCCCATCGGCCATCAGGTCCTCGAGCGCGCGCAGGACCCGCGCCTCGAATTCGAGTCGCCGCTCGTCGGAGTGGGTGCGGCGGCTCACCGGCACCCGGGTCAGCGACGGCATGGGCGGGTTCCTGACTGGGGCATGGGTCCCATTGTGCACATCGACAATTCATCGATCGGTCCGATTCCGCCGATAGCGACCACTTCGGCGGTGTAGCCTCCTGCCAACGGAATGGGACACAGCGTCCGAGACATAGTGACCGGAGTTTGCGTGATGGGTTCAGTCCCGGTGACCGAGACAGTCGACATCGTGGTGGTCGGCGCGCGCTGCGCGGGCACCGCCACGGCCATCGCGGCCGCGCGCGCCGGACGGCGCGTACTGGCCCTCGACGCGGCCGCGTTCCCGTCCGACGCGCTGTCCACGCACCTGCTGTGGCCCGCGGGCGTCGCCGAACTGCGCGCGCTCGGCGCGCTCGACCGGGTCCTCGCCATCGGCGCGCCCCCGCTGACCACAGCCTCCGCCGCCGGTGCGGGCTACGAGGTCCGCGCTCGGTTCCCCGCCGTGGACGGCGTCGACTTCGCGCTGTGCGTGCGCCGCGTCGGCCTGGACGCGGCACTGGTCACGACCGCCAAGCAGGCGGGTGTCGAGATCAGGCAGAAATGCCGGGTCACCGACCTGGTGTGGGCGGGTGACCGCGTCGTCGGCGTCCGCTACCTGGATCGCGAGCACGGCGAACGCGAGGTGCGCGCCGCCCTCGTGGTCGGCGCCGACGGACGACGCAGCACCGTCGCGCGCGCGGTCGGCGCGATCGACCCTTACCGCAGCGAGGACAGCGGCCGCAGTTGCTATTTCGCCTACTGGACCGATCCGGACCCGACCGAACGCGGGGTGGCGGCGCAATGGCGCGACGGCGCCCTGCTCGGCACCGCCTTTCCGTGCGACGACGGCCTGGTTCTGTGTCTGGTACAGCCGCCGGCGCAAGGCCGCGACGGTCGCTCCAGTGAGGAGATCTACCGGTCCGCCCTCGCCGCCATCCCGCCGTTGACCCGTCGCCTGCGCGACAGCGAGATGGTCGGCCGGGTCCGCGCGGCCACCGACTTGATGTCCTACTTCCGGCGCTCGGCAGGCCCCGGGTGGGCACTACCCGGCGACGCGGGGCATTTCAAGGACCCGGTGACCGCCCAGGGCATCCGGGACGCGCTGCGCTACGGGCGACTGCTCGGCGAAGCCGTCGCCCCCGTGCTCGCGGACCGCGAAGCTCTCGACGCCGCCGTCACGGCGTGGGACAAGCGACGCGAACGCGAATGCCTCGGCATGTACCGCTGGACCAACCGGTTGGCGCGCGGAACGGCGATGGGGCCGTTGGAGATCGAGCTGTACCGGACGGCGACCACCGATCCGGGCCTGGCCGCCGCGACCCTCGAGGTCATGTCCCGCACCCGGTTGCCCACCGGGGTGATGGGACCGCTGGGCCTGACCGCGCTCGCCGGCCGCGCCCTGGTGCGCGCGGGCGACCGCCGCCGCGAAGTCCTGTCCCAGATCGCCGACGAGGTCCGCGATCTGGTCGAGGCGACGCTGTGGCCCGCCTTGACCGTCCTGCGTCCCGACCGCCACGCCCGCCCCCTGACCCGGCCCGAGCCCGCCCCGCTCGACCAAGGCCGGAGAAACGCTTCCTGACCCCAGATTGCACCACCCGGGAGATCCAAGATGAACGACAGTGTTGTCACCCCTACGTCGGCGTCCGTGGACCGTCGAACCGTCCTGCGCGGCGCGATGCTCGCCGGCGCCGCCCTGGCCGCGGCCGCGCCGATCGCGCGATCCCAACCCTCGGGACGGGAGGTGGCGATCTTCGGCGGCGGGATGTCGGGCCTGTCGGCGGCGCACGAACTCAGCGAACGCGGGTACCGCGTGACCGTCTACGAACCGTCCTACCTAGGCGGCAAGGCCCGCAGTCTCGGCGTCCCCGGCACGGGCGTGGGCGGCCGCATGGACCTGCCCGGCGAACACGGCTTCCGCTTCTTCCCCGGCTGCTACCAGTGCGTGCCCGACACCATGTCGCGCATCCCGTTCGGCCGCAACCCGAACGGCGTGCGCGACAACCTGATCCGCGTCGAATCGGCGGTCGTCGGCTTCCGCGACCGGCCGCCGATCTTCGCACCCGTCGGGCTCGAGGGACTGACCATGATGACCCCGCAGTTGCTCCAGTCCTCGATCGTGTCCGGACTCCAGTTCATCCCCGAACTGCCGCCGCTGGAACTGGCCTTCTTCGGCAAGCAGATGACCATGTGGTTCACCAGTTCCGACGAGCGCCGCTTCGGCGAGTTCGAGTACGTCTCCTGGGCGAACATGATGCAGGCGCAAGGCAAATCGCATGCCTACCAGGAGTATCTGGTCTCGGCGCTGACCCGGATCACCGTGGCCGCCAAGCCGAACCTGAGCTCCGCGCGCACCATCGGCACGATCGGCCAAGCGCTGGTGCTCGCGGGATCGGGGCTGTATCCGCAATACCGCGGCGGCGCCGACCAGATCCTCAACGGACCCACCAACGAGGTGTGGATCGACCCGTGGGTGGCCCACCTGCGCGGCCAGGGCGTCGAATTCGTGATGGGCGACCGACTGACCCGCCTGCACCTGGACGGCGGCCGGATCAGCGGCGCGACGGTCTCCGGCGCGGGCGGCACGCGCACGGTGAACGCCGACTGGTACGTGTGCGCGCTCCCGGTCGACAAGGCCGTCGACATCCTGGGCGATGACATCCTCGAAGCCGATCCGAGCCTGGCGGGTATGCGAGAACTGTTGGTGGACTGGATGGTCGGCATCCAGTTCTATCTCACCAGGGCCACCGGACTGCCCGAAGGGCACATCGCCGCGCTCGGCTCGCCGTGGGCGATCACCGGCCTGCGCCAAGCGCCCATGTGGCCGGTCGACTTCCCGGCCCGCTACGGCGACGGCTCGGTCGTGGAGTGTCTGAGCGTGGACATCTCCGACTGGGACACCCCCGGCATCCTGTACGGCAAACCGGCCAAGCAGTGCAGCGCCGAGGAAGTCGCCGCCGAGAGTTGGGCCCAGCTCAAGCGGTGGCTCAACACCTCGACCGACTGGCTGCGCGACGGCGACGTGCACTCCTGGCATCTGGACCCCGGCGTGAGCTGGTCCGGCGGCGTCACCCACAACGAGACCCCGCTGTTGGTGAACACCGTGGGCTCCTACGATCACCGGCCCACCGCGCACTGCGCCATCGAGAACCTGTTCTTCGGCGGCGACCACGTGCGCAACGTCATCGATCTCGCGACGATGGAGGGAGCCAACGAATCCGGGCGCTCGGTGGCCAACGCCGTCATGGACGCGGCGGGCGACTCCGCGGGCCGCGCGGCGATCTTCCCGGCCGTGCAGCCCGCCGAATTCGCCGCGCTGCGCGCGGTGGACCGCGACCGCTACCGCGCCGGACTGCCGCACCTGCTGCACACCTGAGAACGGCACGGAGACAACACATCACGCGACGGGCGTCACCCGACTCGGGTGACGCCGTCGCGGCGATCACGACTTGCGGCCCACCACCGCGTACCCCGCGGCGGGCGGCTTGGGCGCGTCGGCCGGGCGCAGCGGGATCACCGCGGCCCCGTCGGTCGCCTCCTCGCGCTCGGGCGCGGGACCGGTCCCTTCCGGATACCAGCGCCCGATCGGGACGATGCCGGGGGAGACCGGCTCCAACGTCCGGAACATCCGCGCCACCTGGTCGTAGGTGCGGGCCTGCATCGGAATTCCGCTGTGCTCGTAGGCGCGCACCGTCGCCTCGACGGTCTCCGGGTCCAGATCGGTCGTCAGATGGGTCATCACCAGAAACGACCCGGGAGCCAACGGCTCGAGCAGGGTGTCGATGATGTCGTAGATCCGCTCACCCGGCACGAAGTGGCACAGCGCGATCAGGCTCAACGCCACCGGCCGGTCGAAATCCAGCGTCTCGCGCACCCGCTCGTCGTCCAGGATCCGCCGGGGCTCGGCCAGATCCGCCTGCACGTACTCCGTGCGTCCCTGCGGTGTGCCGACCAACAGCGCGCGGGCGTGCGCCAACACGATCGGGTCGTGGTCGACGTAGACCACCCGCGCCTCGGGGACGACCTCCTGGGCGATCTGGTGCAGATTCGGCTCGGTCGGAATGCCGGTGCCGATATCGAGGAACTGGTGGATGCCCTGGTCGGCGACGTAGCGGATCGCCCGATGCATGAAGGCCCGATTCTCCAGCGCCACCTGGCGCACATTGGGAATCGCCTGCTCGATCTTGTCCGCGGCCTCGCGGTCGGCGGCGTAATTGTCCTTGCCGCCCAAGAAGAAATCGTAGATACGGGCGCTGTGGGCCTGATTCTGTTTCAGATCCACGCTCGCGCCGCCATCGGCAGTCGGTGTCACCGTCGTCTCCCTCGTCGTGTCGAGCAGAGTCAACCATCTCCGCCGCCGCGCCCGCAGCCGAACCCCTGGCTAGGCCAGAACCGGGAGCAGATCCGGGCGCTTGGCCTCGCGGTCGACCCGCGCGGCCGGAGAGCCCGTCAGCCAACGCAGTTCGGTGACCATCGACCGGAAACCCGTGCGCGACACCGGCGGCAGCGGGTCGCGCCAACTGCCGTCCGCGCCCGGCAGCGCCAATGCCTGCGCGACCGCGCGCGCCACCAGATCGTGGCCCAGCGGGTTCAGATGCCGTCGATCCTCGGTCCACACCAACGGATGGCGCAGCACCTCGGCCTGTTCCAGGTCGACCAGCACGACACCGTGATCCTCGGCCAGTTCGCGCACTTCGTCGTTGAGACCGTAGAGCCGGGTCGACAGCGGTCGCGCCGCGGCCACCACGTCACCGAGATCCGGCAGCGTGAACGTGACCACCGTCGCGCCCGAGGCGACCAGTCGGATGAGGGTCTCGTCCAGGTCGTCGACCATGGTGGCCAGATCGAAACGCGGACGGCGTAACTCCGCGGCGCCCACCAGCACCGTCACCAGATCCGGGTGCAGCGCCGCGGCCGCGGGGACCTGCCGGGTGCGCACGCGTACCATCCGGTCACCCGCCACCGCCAGATTCGCGTAACGCACATCGGAACCGACCGCGCCCAGCAGTTCGGCGAACCGGTCCGCCCAGCCGCGGTGGCCGCCCGTGCCGTCGGGATCGCCCAACCCGACCGTGTGGCCCGCACCGAGCGCGACATAGCGGGAATACGGTCGCCACCATCGGACCCGGCCCATCGCATTCGCTCCCGCACATCGACACCGCACCCGTGGTGCGACGCCGCCGAACACCGCGCGGCGCTCTCGCCATGGTAGGCGCGGCCCGCGCGGGCGACCACCGGGACGACGGGGCCGCCCGCCCGTCCCGGTGGCCTTCGATCAGCCCGCGGCGGCGGTCAATCCGGCGCGCAGATCGGCGAGGATGTCCTCGATCCCCTCGATGCCGACGGCCAAGCGGACCAGGCCGGGGGTGACGCCCGCGCCCGCCTGCTCCTCCGGGGTCAGCTGCGAATGGGTGGTCGAGGCCGGGTGGATGACCAGCGACCGCACGTCACCGATATTGGCGACGTGGCTGTGCAGGGTCAGCGCCTCCACGAAACGCTTGCCCGCGTCGACGCCGCCCGCCAGCTCGAAACCGATGATCGCGCCCGCGCCGCGCGGAGCCAGCGCCCGCGCGCGCTCGTACCACGGCGACGAGGGCAGACCGGCGTAGGAGACCGTGGTGACGCCTTCCTGCCCGGTCAGGAATTCCGCGACCGCCCGCGCGTTCTGCACGTGCCGCTCGATGCGCAGACTCAACGTCTCCAGGCCCTGGCTGATCAGGAACGCGTTGAACGGCGACACCGCCGAACCGAGGTCGCGCAGCAGTTGCACGCGCGCCTTGAGCGCGTAGGCGGGCGCGCCCAGATCGGCGTACACCGCGCCGTGGTAGCTCGGGTCCGGCTCGGTGAAACCGGGGAAACGCCCACCGCGCCAATCGAATCCGCCGCCGTCGACGATCACGCCCGCGATCGCGGTGCCGTGGCCGCCGAGGTACTTGGTCGCCGAATGCACGACGATGTCGGCGCCGTGGGCCAGCGGCTGGATCAGGTACGGGGTCGCCACGGTGTTGTCGACGATCAGCGGAATGCCCGCGCCGTGCGCCACCTCCGCGATGCCCGGGATGTCGAGGATGTGGTTCTGCGGGTTGGAGATCGTCTCGCCGAAGAACGCCTTGGTCTCCGGGCGGATCGCCGCGCGCCACTGCTCGAGGTCGTCGGGATCCTCCACGAAGGACACCTCGATGCCGAGCTTGGGCAAGGTGTAGCGGAACAGGTTGTAGGTGCCGCCGTAGAGGCGCGGGCTGGTGACGATGTGATCGCCCGCCCCCGCGATGTTCAGGATCGCGAAGGTCTCCGCGGCCTGGCCCGAGGACAGCAGCAGTGCGGCGACGCCGCCCTCGAGCGCGGCGATGCGCTGCTCCACCGCGTCCTGGGTGGGGTTCATGATGCGGGTGTAGATGTTGCCGGGCTCGGCCAGACCGAACAGCGCCGCGGCATGGCCGGTGTCGCGGAAGGTGTAGGAGGTGGTCTGGTAGATCGGCAGCGCGCGGGCGGAGGTGGTGCCGTCCGGCGCCTGGCCGACGTGGATCTGCTTGGTCTCGAAACTCCACGCCTGCGTGGGATCCTGCGGCTGCGCGGGGGAGTCGGCTGCGGCGTCGCTCATTCGGTGGGCTCCTGTGGTCGGTTCGGCAGGTCCGTGGTCATGCCCCGTGAGGCTAGGAACGCGATCCCGGGTAGCGGAACGGTTGCGCTCCGCTCGAGCGTAACTGTGGTCCACGCCTCTGCCCTTACCTCATCTCGCTATGGAGATATTGCGATCTATCTATGCATGGGACTTCGAGAGAGAACGACAGAAGAAAGGCCGAGGAAGGGAAGGGGCCGCCCCACACGGAATCTCCACAAATGGCCCAGGCGGCCTCCACAGCCGCTCGTTAGGGTTCGACCATGGAACACAGCGCACCGGGGAACGGGCAGGCGCGGCGGATTCTCGTGGTGGACGACGAAGTCACCATCGCCGAATCGATCGCCGCGCGCCTGCGCGCGGAAGGGTTCACCGTCGACCTCGCCCACGACGGACCGGCGGCGGTCGCCGCGGTCCGCGCCGACGCACCCGATCTGGTGGTCCTCGACGTCATGCTGCCCGGGTTCGACGGCCTCGAGGTGTGCCGACGCATCCAGGCCGACCGGCCCGTTCCGGTGCTCATGCTCACCGCCCGCACCGACGAGACCGATCAACTCGTCGGACTCGGCGTCGGCGCCGACGACTACCTGACCAAACCGTTCTCGATGCGCGTGCTCGCCGCGCGGGTGCGCGCCCTGCTGCGGCGCGTCGAACGCGCGGCCGATCGCGACGCCGCGCAGATCGTCGTCGGCGACCTGCGCATCGACGTCGACCAGCGCCGGGTGTGGCGCGCCGAGACCGAAGCCCAGCTCACCCCCTTGGAATTCGAGTTGCTGGCCCGCCTGGCCCGCCGACCCCGCGTGGTGCTGCCCCGGGAACGACTGCTCGAGGAGGTGTGGGACTGGGCCGACGCGGCAGGCACCCGCGCCGTGGACAGTCACGTCAAAGCGTTGCGCCGCAAACTCGGCGCGGACCTGATCCGCACCGTGCACGGCGTCGGCTACGCGTTGGAGACACCGTGACCCGCGCGCGGAGCGAACCCGCTCCCGCACCACCCCCGGACGCGCCCACATGGGCCGCGCGGTGGATTCCCCGCGAAGTGCGCGGCCTCGCCGACACCGTCGCCCGGATCATGCCGCGCCCCTTGGACCCGGTCCGCTCGATCAAACTGAAACTCGCCATCCTCATGCTGGTCTCGGGCGGTGTGGCCTTCGGGTTCTTCCGCTTCAAGATCGGGTGGCTGCCACCCAAGACCACCATGGCCGCGGTGGTGATCGCGCTGGTCACCTCGCAGTTCCTCGCCCACGGCATCACCCGCCCGCTGCGCGAGATGACCGCCGCCGCCAAACGCATGGCCCAAGGCGACTACACCCGGCGGGTGCGCGCCACCTCCCGCGACGAAGTCGGCCAACTCGCCGCCGCGTTCAACCAGATGGCCGCCGACCTCGCCGCCGCCGACCAGCAGCGCCGCGACCTCATCGCCAACGTCTCCCACGAACTGCGCACACCCATCACCGCGCTCAACGCCGTCCTGGAAAACCTGGTCGACGGCGTCTCCGAACCCGACCCGCACACCCTGCGCACCGCGCTCGCCCAGACCGAACGCCTCGGACTGCTGGTCTCCGAACTGCTCGACCTGTCCGGCATCGAAGCGGGCGCGTTCCCCCTCGACCGCGAAAAGCTCGCGCTCGGACCCCTGTTGGACGGCGTGGTCGCCGAGGCAGAGGTGATGACGGCCGCGCTCGGCCGCGGCGTGCGTTTCCGCACCGAGGTGCAACCCGGCGACGCGTGCGTGTCCGCCGACCGTGCACGCTTGCACCAAGTGCTGATCAACCTGCTCGACAACGCCGCCCGACACGGCCCCGCCGGCGGCGAAGTCCGCATCACCGCCCGCGCGCACCCCGGCGAAGTGGTCGTGGACGTCGAGGACGACGGCCCCGGCATCCCGCCCGCCGAACGCGCCCAGGTCTTCGACCGCTTCACCCGCGGCGGCCGCACCGACGGCGGCGGCACCGGACTCGGGCTGGCCATCTCCCGCTGGATCGTGCACCTGCACGGCGGCACCATCGCCGTAGCCGATCCGGGCTCCCGCATCCGCGTGGTCCTCCCGGACCCCTGACCGCTCGTCCTCCGACACCCCGACACCCCTGATACTTCGTCGCCCCGTCGCCCCGACACTCTGACAGCCCGTTGCCCCGCCGCCCATGCGCCGGGGTGGTCACCGCTGCCCGCACCGTTCGGTCCGGGCAATTCCCTACAGGAGACACGAATGCCCGAAACCCCCGTCCCACCCGAGGCCGTATCCCCACCGCCGGACGCCGCCCCCGCGCCTCCGCCCCTCGGTGCGCCGAGTGCGGACGTAGAGGCCGCGCCGACCGCGACCGTCGGGGCCGCGACGGTTGGGGCCGCGACGGTTGGGGCCGCGCCGACTGCGACGGTCGGAGCCGTTCCGACCGCGACCATCATGGCCGCGCCGACCGCCGCCGGGGCTGAACCGACCGCCGCCGGGGCCGCGCCGACCGCAACTGTCGCGACCGTGGGGGCCGTTCCGAGTGCGACCGTTCCGGGCTCGCCGGGTGCGACTGTCGCCACCCATGCGGGTGCGCCTGCCTGCCGGCCGCTGTCGGACCCGGCCGCCGCCCGCACCGATCCGGTCTCCGCGCCCGGTCCGCTCCCCCCGACGTATATCGCCCCGCCCCGCGCGACCCCGCGCTGGCGTCGCATTCCATGTCCGCCCGGCGCCCTCCCGGCCGCCGCGGTCTCCGGCGTCGCCGCCGCCGCACTCGTCCAACCGGACCGCCCCGGCATCGGATGGGTCCTGGCGGCGGGTGTCACCGCCGCCGCCGTCTACACCGTCGACCGCCGCGCCCGCACCGCCGCCGCACAGTCCACGACCTCCGATGCGCCCCCGGCGAGTCCTCTCGAGGTCGACGGCTTCACCGCGGGCGAAAAGGGCGGTGCACCGGAGGAGTCCGGCCCGTCGACCGCCGAACCTCCCGCACCCGGCGAGCCGACGGCCACGACCGACCGCCCCGCGAATCCGGACGACTCCGCGCCCTCGGTGGGTGGGCGTGGAGCGGCACCGGGGTTCCGGGTGCCGGACAACGCGGAGCGGATCTGGTGGGTCGCGTCGACTTTCGCGCTGCTCGCGGTGGGGTCGGTGCGGGCGGCGGGTTGGCTGTTCGCGTTGTGCGTGCTCGCGGCGGCGGTGACCGGGTCGCTGGCCGTGGTGGGGCGGCGGTCGATCTGGGGCGCTTGGCACGATGTGATCGCCGTGCCGTTCGCGGTGACCGTGGCGGTGCCGTGGGCGTGCGTCGGGGCTGGGCGGGCGCGCGAGAGCGAACGCGGCAGGCGGATCGGCTGGTCGGTGGTGGTGACGGTCGCGATGCTCGCTGTGTTCGTCCCGCTGCTGGCCGGCGGTGACGCGGCGTTCAGCGCGCTGCTCGAGGAGGTGCTGCCGACGGTGGACGAGCCCGCGGTGGTGCGGTGGATCGCGTTGTTCGTGGTCGCGGGCAGCGGGGCGATCGCGGCGTTGTTCCTGCTGGCCGGTCCGTTGCCGCCAGCGGGTGCGCCGAGGGTGCGGCGGTCGTTGCGGCGCGCGGAGTGGGCGATCCCGGTGGGCGCGTTGACGGTGCTGTTCGCGGTGTTCGTCGCGGTGCAGTTCGTGACGCTGTTCGGCGGCGACGACTACGTGTTGCGCACCATCGACCTCACCTACGCCGAATACGCGCGAGAAGGCTTCTGGCAGTTGGCGACCGTGTCGGTGCTGACGCTGCTGGTGATCCTGGGCGTGCTGCGCTGGGCGAACCGGGAGGACGCGGCGGACCGCGTCTGGCTGCGCGTGCTGACCACCGCCGTGAGCGTGCTGTCACTGGTGATCGTCGCTTCGGCGCTGGGCCGCATGTGGACCTATCAGGAGGCGTACGGGTTCACGGTGATGCGCCTGCTGGTCGGCACCTGCGAGTTGTGGTTGGGCGGTGTCTTCCTGCTGGTGCTGGCGGGTCTGGTGCGTCTGGACGTCACCTGGCTCCCGCGCGCCGCCCTCGGCACGGCCTTCACGACGCTGTTCGCGTTGGCCTGTCTCAACCCCGAGGGCATCGTCGCCGACCGCAACGTCGACCGCTGGTACGAGGGCCGCAGTCTGGACACCTATTATCTCCAGAACCTGTCCCCGGACATCTTCGACGCCCTCGACCGCCTCCCCGACGAGGAGAGTCGAATAGTCCGCAACGCGATCCTGCGCGACCAACCCGAGGATTCCTGGAACTCCTGGAACCTCTCCCGCTCCCGAGCCCGCTGACCCACCCCGACCCCGAACACGATCGTCGGGCAGTAGGGTGCGCGCATGAGTGAGTTCCGTCCCCGGGTTCGTCGCACGCTGGATCGGGTGAACCGTGCGGGATCGGCTCGCGGAGTTGGACGCCTCGGTCCGGATCAACGGGCGCACGATCGCCACGACGAGCACCCGGGGGCCGAAATACGCACTGGCCGAGGCGATCGCGCACGCTTCGGTGAGTGAGCAGCTGTTCCCGGGCGAACTGTTCTGCACCGGCACGCTGCCGGGTGGCAGCGGTATGGAGACGGGTCGGTGGCTCGCCGCGGGCGACACCCTGCGCTTGGAGATCGACGGGATCGGTGTCATCGAACATCCGATCGTCTGAGCGCCGAGCCGAACGCCCACCGGCCCGCCGGCCACGAGGGATTCAGTCGGGGCGGGTGCTGATCTCGGTGCGCTTGGCCGCCAGTCGCGCGGCGAATTCGGTGGAGTCCAGGGAAGCCAGTTGCGGCACGATCTCGATGTCGACCGCTTCGGCGTGGGTGGGGGCGACAGCGGTGCGCCGCATGCTGTGTTTGGTGGTGATCAGCAACTCGCGCGGCGCTTCGCCCGCTCCGGCGGCCAAGTCGAGCGCGGCGGCGAGCAGTGCGTCGTGGTCGCCGTCGACGACGCGGTGCGCGAGTCCGGCGGCGTGGGCGGCGTGCGCGTCGAGGATTTCGCCGAACAGGGTCATGGCGGTGGCGCGCTGCGGTCCGACGGCGCGCTGCAACATCCAGGTCATGCCGCCGCCGGGGTGGATGCCCAGTCGCAGGAACCGCGCGTCGAATCGGGCGCGCGGTCCGGCGATGCGGACGTCGGCGGCCAGCGCGAGATTGAGTCCGGCCCCCACGGCGGTGCCGCCGACGGCGGCGATGGTGGGCAGCTTGCAGCGCGCGACGGCGAGGAATCCGTCGTAGATGGCGCGCAGTCCGGGTTCGCGGGCCGCGCCGAGCGCGCTGAGGTCCGCGCCCGCGCAGAACGCGGGCGGCGTCCCGGTGACGACGACCGCGTGCACCTCGCTGTCGTTCTCGGCGTCGGCGACGGCGGCGGCGAGTTGGTCGGACAGGTCGGGGGTGAGGGCGTTGCGCCGGTCGGGGTCGTGCACGGTGAGGACGACGGTGCGTTCGTGCCGTTCGCTGAGGATCTGCGCCATATCCGGATGGTAGGGGTCAGGCGCGCGGCCGGTGCGCGCTGTCCTGGATGCGCCGCACGACTTCGCCGAGCCCGTCGGCGACGGCGGTGACCTGGTCGGGGGTCAGCGCGTCGATGAACAGGTCGCGGACCTGCGCGACGTGCGCGGGCGCGGCCTGTTCCAGGGCGCGGCGGCCCTGCGGGGTGAGGACCGCGATGACCCCGCGCACGTCGGTGGGGCAGGCTTCGCGCCGCACCAGTCCGGCTTCTTCGAGCCGGCCGATCTGGTAGGTCAGTCCGCTTTTGGAGTTGACCAGCGAGTCGGCGAGTTCGGTCATCCGGATGCGTTGCTCGGGTGCGTCGGCGAGTCGGACGAGGACTTCGTACTGGGTGTGGGAGAGCCCGGAGTCGCGTTTGAGCTGCTGTTCGATCTCGCGGTTGAGCAGCGCCCAGCCCGCGAGCAGGGCTTGCCAGGCGCGCAGCTGTTCGGCGGTCAGCCACTCGGGTTCGCTCATCGATCCAGCCTAGCGAGGTTGTTCGGATTCGAACGACACGCTACGCTCCAACTAGTTCAAATTTGAATGAAATGAATCCTGGACGTCGAGGAGGTGTCGTGACCACGACGCGAACCGACCGGATGCCCGTGCTCTACCTCTCCCACGGCGCGCCTCCGCTGGTCGACGACCCGATCTGGCCCGATCAGCTGAAGGCGTGGTCGGCGGATCTGCCCACTCCCACCGCGATCCTGATGGTCTCCGCGCACTGGGAGGACGCCCCGATCGCCCTCGGCGCGACCGAGACCGTCCCGCTGGTCTACGACTTCTGGGGTTTCCCGGACCACTACTACGCCGTCCGCTACCCGGCGCCGGGCGCGCCCGAACTGGCCCGGGAGGTGCGCGGACTGCTGCGCGGCCGGGGCCTGCGGGTTCAGGACGTCCCCGAGCGCGGCCTGGACCACGGGGCCTACGTCCCGCTGACCCAGATGTATCCGAATGCCGACATCCCGGTCCTCCAGATGTCGTTGCCGACGCTGGACCCGACGGGTCTGCTCGCGGTCGGGCGCGCGCTGGCCCCGCTGCGCGCGGCGGGTGTGCTGATCGTCGGCAGCGGATTCTTCACCCACAACCTGCGGGCGCTCACCGACGACGGGTCCGTGCACCCGGTGATGGCCGATTTCGACGAGTGGGGCGCGCGGGCGCTGGCCGACGGCGACATCGACACCCTGCTGGACTTCGAGCACACCGCTCCCGCCCCGCACCTGGCCCACCCCCGGACCGAGCACTTCGCGCCGCTGTTCGTCGCGATCGGCGCGGGGGAGGCCGATCTCGACATGCAGCGCAGTGTCATCACCGATTTCTGGCACGGTTTATCCAAACGCTCCATCCAGTTCGGCTGATTCCGTTCGACCAACTCGTCAGGAGAGTTCCATGGCAACGACCACCACCACCGCGACGGTCGCCACCCCGGCCGCCGACCAATCCGCCTTGGACCTGGGCCTGCTGATCGCGCGGGTCGCGATCGGGCTGACCATGGCGGGCCACGGCGCGCAGAAACTGTTCGGCTGGTTCGACGGCGGCGGCCTCGACGGCACCGGCCGCTTCTTCGAGAGCAGCGGCTACCCGGCGGGCAAGACGATGGCCGTCATCGCCGGACTCAGCGAATTCCTCGGCGGACTCGGCCTGGCGGTCGGTCTGCTGACCCCGTTGGCCGCGGCCGCGATCCTCGGCGTGATGATCAACGCCATCGCGGTCAAGGGCACCGGGGAGTTCTTCGGCGGCAAGGGCATCGAACTGGACGTGGTGCTGGCGGCCTCGGCGGCCGGTCTGGCGCTGACGGGGCCGGGCCGCATCGCCGTCGACCACCTGCTTCCCGGTCTACGTCACCAGCGCCTGACCTACGGGATTGCCGCCCTGGTCCTGGCCGCCGTCACCGCGGGCGTGGTCCTGCTGATCCGCGGCTGACCTAGGGCGACCACTTCCACACGGGCCTGTCCAGCACCCCCTGATCCCGCACCCGCGTCTCGCCGCCGCGTTTGATCAGTTCGACCAGGGCGACGCCGTCGGTGTCGGCGAGGGTCTCGATGACCTCGTCGGCGTGCGAGGTGGTGTGACACGAACGGGGCGGCCGACATCGGTCGGCGGCGCGACGTAGCGTGCAGGGCATGAGCGAGCGATTGGTGATCGTGGGGGCGGACGCGACCGGGATGTCGGCGGCCTCGCAGGCCCGGCGACTGCGGGCGGCCGACGACCTCGAGATCGTGGTGTTCGAGCGGGGGCGTTTCGCGTCCTATTCGGCCTGCGGCATCCCGTACTGGGTCGGCGGCGACGTCGCCGATCGCGACGACCTGATCGCCCGCACACCGGAAGAACACCGCGCCCGCGCGATCGATCTGCGGATGCGCTCGGAGGTGGTCGAACTCGACGTGGCCGACCGTCGCGTACTCGTAGCGGACCTGGAATCCGGTGCGCGCGAATGGCATTCCTACGACCAGTTGGTGTTGGCCACCGGCGCGGTCCCGATCCGACCCGACCTGCCCGGCATCGACGCCGACGGCGTGCACGGTGTGCAGACCCTGGACGACGGCCAAGCCCTCATCGACACCCTCGAGCGCGCCGAAGGCGGTCGCGCGGTGGTCGTCGGGGCCGGCTACATCGGCGTGGAGATGGCCGAAGCGCTGATCAACCGCGGCTACCGGGTCACCGTCGTGCACCGCGGCGGCGAACCGATGTCGACTCTCGACCCCGACATGGGCGCGCTGGTCGCCGAGGCGATGCGCGCGCTGGGCATCGAGATGGTGTGCGAGGAGGAGGCCGAACGGATCGAGGTCGACGACGAAGGCCGGGCGAGCGCCGTGATCACCGGATGCGGCCGGTATCCGGCCGACGTGGTGGTCCTCGGCATCGGGGTGCGCCCGGAGACGACCCTCGCGCGCGCCGCCGGTCTGCCGGTGGGGGAGTCGGGCGGTCTGCTCACCGACCTGTCCATGCGCGTGCGCGGACACGAGAACATCTGGGCGGGCGGTGACTGCGTGGAGGTGCTCGACCTGGTCTCCGGCCAGGAGCGCCACATCCCGCTGGGCACCCACGCCAACAAGCACGGCCAGGTGATCGGCTCGAACATCGGCGGCGGCTACGGCACCTTCCCGGGCGTGGTCGGCACGGCGGTCAGCAAGGTGTGCGCTCTCGAGGTCGCGCGCACCGGTCTGCGCGAACAGGACGCGCATGCCGTCGGACTGCAATTCGTCACCGTGACCATCGAATCCACCAGTCGCGCGGGCTATTACCCCGAGGCCGCCCCGATGACGGTGAAGATGCTCGCCGAACGCGGCACCGGCCGACTGCTCGGCGTGCAGATCGTCGGGCGCGAGGGCGCGGCCAAACGCGTCGACGTCGCGGCGGTCGCCCTGACCGCCCGCATGACCGTGGAACAGATGACCGCCCTCGACCTCGGTTACGCTCCGCCGTTCTCCCCGGTCTGGGATCCGGTCCTGATCGCGGCCCGCAAAGCCGTCGCGGCGGTCCGGGCCCGCCGTTGACCGGGCGGAGTACCCCGGCGTCGTCGCGTCAATCACGGATGTGCGATGGTCGCCGCGATGCCGGCCGTAGCGGCCGCGCCGTGCGAGACTTGCGGCGTGAGCGGGCCGAACGAAGAACAAGTGGGCGGGAAATCCGGTGGGGCGTCGCCCGACCGCGGTGATGTCATCGGGCGCGGGCTCCTGTGGATGGCGAAGTGGTCGGTGTGCGTCGTCGCCATCGCCGCCGGAGCCTGGGTGCTCGGATTCGTCACCGCGCGACTGTGGGTGGTGATCCTGCCCGTCGCGCTGGCCGTGGTCATCGCGACGGTGCTGTGGCCGCCGACCCGGCTGATGCTGCGGATCGGCCTGCGCCCGGGTCTGGCGGCCTTCATCTCGGTGCTGGGTTTCCTCGGCGTGCTGGCCGGGGTGATCGCGCTGATCGTGCCGTCGGTGGTCGACCAGGCCCCGGATCTGGCCGACAAGGCGGGCGCGGGCGTCCAACAGGTCCGCGACTGGTTGCAGGGGCCGCCGCTGAAGATCCAGGACGACCAGTTGGACTCCGGCGTCGACGCGATCGTGCAGCGGTTGCAGTCCAGCGCCGAACAGATCGCGACCGGTGTGTTCAGCGGCGTCACCACCGCCACCTCGATGCTGATCACCCTGTTCCTGGTGCTGATCCTGGTGTTCTTCTTCATCAAGGACGGGCCGCGGTTCCTGCCGTGGATGCACACCACCCTCGGCAGCCGCAACGGTCGTCACCTCGAGGAGGTGCTCGCCCGGATCTGGGTCACGCTGGGCAGTTTCATCCGCACCCAGGCCCTGGTCAGCCTCATCGACGCGGTGTTCATCGGCGCGGGTCTGGTCATCCTGGGTGTGCCGCTGTGGTCGGTGCTCGCGGTGATCACCTTCCTGGGCGGCTTCATCCCGATGGTCGGCGCGTTCGTCGCGGGCGCGCTCGCGGTGCTGGTCGCCCTGGTGGCCAACGGTTTCACCACCGCGCTGATCGTGCTCGGCATCATCGTGGCCGTGCAGCAGTTGGAAGGCAACGTGCTGCAACCGGTGTTGCAGAGCCGCAGCATGAAACTGCACGCCGCGGTGGTGCTGCTCGCGGTGACGGCGGGCGGGTCGCTCTACGGCATCGTCGGCGCGTTCCTGGCGGTGCCGGTGGTGGCGATCGTGGCGGTGATCGTGCGCTACATCGGCGAACAGATCGACCTGGTGACCGGCACGAACCCTGGCGCCGCCGAGGACGGGGCGAGCGGCGGCGCCGAACCCGAACCGGTCAAGACCTAGCGCGGCGGCGCTCGGCGATCGCGCCGAGCGCCCACGCCACCGCGCCCGCGGCCAGGAACGACAGCAGCGAGGCGCTGGTCCACGGCTGTTTGGTGAAATGCAGCCAGTCCTGCACGCGCACCCAGAAATCGGTCCACACGCCCGCGTCGCCCGGGTTGATGACCTGATACACCGACAGACCGACCAGCCAGGCCGCGATCATGCCCCAGCGTGACGGCGCGTCGGCGTCGGTGTTCCACTCGCCGCGAGCGCGCAGGAAGAAATCGGCGACCAGCACACCGAGCAGCGGCACGAACACCGAGCCGATGAGCCCGAGGAAGCCGAAGTAGTCGTCCATGTCCAACCACAGCGCCAGCAGCGTGATGAACGCGCCCAGGCCGATCGAGAGCACCCGCCGGTCCGCGCGCGGCGCGAGATTCTGGATCGAGACGGCGGTGGAGTAGACGTTGGCGAAGGACTGATCGGCCTCCCGCACCACCAGGATCAGGAAGAAGACCGCGCCGAGGGTGACGGTGAGGAACGGGCCGTATGTGCCTTCACCGGTGGCCAGCGCCAGCGCGAACAGACCGAGGACGTAGGCGAGGATCTGGGTGAGCGCGTACGCGCCGCTGGCCGCCCCGAACGCGCCCTTGGTGCTCTTGGCGTAGCGGGTGTAGTCCGCGGCCACCGGCACCCACGAGATCGACACCGCCAGCGCCGCGTCGGTCGCGATCCAGAACAGATTCCAGTCCGACCCGAACGGCCCGGACCCCTGCGGACCGGGATTCGCGGTCAGATCGGGCAGTCCGGCGCGGAAGAACTGCACGTAGAACCAGATCAGCGCGATCGCGACGCCGATCGTCACGAAACGTCGCAGAATCCGCACCGAGCCCAGCGGCCAGATGGTCAACACGGTGGTCAACACCCCGGCGGCCACGATGTAGAGCCAGCGCGGGCCGCCGCCGAACAGTTCCTCGGCCGCGTTGCCGATCACGATCAACTCGAAAGTGCCCCAGCCGATCAACTGGGCGATGTTGAGCACCGTCGGCACATAACTCGGCTTCGCGCCGAACAGGCCGCGCAACAACATCATCGCGGGTTTGCCGGTGCGCGCGCCCGGAATCGCCGCGAGCCCCAACATGAGTCCGCCGACCACGGTGCCCACGATCATCGCGACGATGCCCGCCGCGATCGAGATCTGCGCCGCGCCTTCGCTGTTCGGCGCGAGCACCGTGTACGCCCCGGAGAAGGCGAACAGGCTCACGCCCAGATTCGCCCAGAACGCGCTCTGATCCCAGAACGACAGGACCCGCGGCGCGGGCTCCTCCAAGGTGAGCGGTGCCTCTTTCCCGCCCGTGCCGACAGTGGACGCCATGACGCTGCCTTCTCCCTACGCCGGCATTACCCGGACAGGTTCGTGCGGTCGGCGCGCTCGGGCGCACCCTCTCAGCCCGGCCGTTGTCCGAGCTCCCGCGGTGATGTACCGGCCGAATCGTACACCCGTACCGACCCGGGGGTGTCGGCTCGCCGTATTCGCCCGAGCAGGCTCCTCGGTGAAGTGGAATCGGGTCGTTTCGGGGGTGTGGGCCCGGGTATCCGCCGAGCATTCGATCCGGTGGAGATGAGGAAAGCGGTCATGGCGAGAACAGGTTCAGTGTCAACTTCTTTCGCGGGTTCGTCGGCGAGCGGCGGTGGTTTCACCGGTGCCGCGGACCGGTTGGTGCGCAACGACGCGTTCGAGAAAGTCGCGCGGGCCGGCTTCGTGATGGCCGGGATCGTGCACATCCTGATCGGCTACATCGCGATCCGGTTGGCCTTCGGCGGTGGCGGCGGGTCCGCGGATCAGTCGGGGGCGATGGCCGAGCTGGCCAAAGAGCCGGGCGGCGGTGTCGCGCTGTGGGTCGGCGCGGTCGCCTTCGTGGTGCTCGGGCTGTGGAAGCTGGTGGAGGGCATCGTCGGCCACAAGCGCGACCGCGGCGAGGACCGCTCGGATCTGTTCCATCGCGCGAAGGCCATCGGTGAGGCCGTGATCTACGCGGTGCTGGCCTACACGGCGTTCTCCTTCGCCAAGGGCAGCGGGTCCTCGGGTCAGCAGCAGAAGGCGGGCGTGACCGCCGAGTTGATGAAGAGCACCGGCGGCAGTCTGCTGCTGGCGCTGATCGGCCTCGGCATCATCGGTGTGGGCGGTTACTACGTCTACAAGGGCGCGACCCAGAAGTTCACCAAGGATCTGGACGCGGCCGGGACCTGGGCGCGTCGGCTGGGCACCGTCGGCTACATCGCCAAGGGGCTCGCGCTGGCCGGTATCGGTGTGCTGGTGATCATCGCGACCACTCGCTCGGAGCCGGACAAGGCCTCGGGTCTGGACGGCGCGCTCAAGACCCTGGGCGCTCAGCCCTACGGCCCGTACCTGCTGGTGATCGCCGCGATCGGCATCATCACCTACGGCGTCTACAACTTCATCCGGGCCAAGCACGCCAAGATGTGATCCTTACCAACACCCGGGCTCGAAACCCCCGTCGCGCGGACTGCGCGGCGGGGGTTTCTTCTGTCCTCAGTGACGTTGTGAGCGTGCATATCTCGTAGGCACCGCCGTTGCGGTCGAGGCGGACTGGCCACTATCATCATCCCGACATCGAGTGTCGCCGAGTCGGCGACGGACGATCCGGTGTGGGGGGACCTCGTCGGGTCGACGGGGGGAGAGCATGACCGAATCCAACGCGCAGACCGGCGCGTTCACCGTCACTCCCGCCGAATTGACCGTGGCCGCCCGAGCCGTGCGAACCCTGCTGGAAGGGCTGACAACCGGATTCGCCGCCCTCGACGCCGATGTCGACACGCTGATCGCCAATTGGCAAGGCCGCCAAGGAACCCGGTTCGCCACCGGCTACGACGAAGTCCGCACCGGCCTGGCCGAACTCCTCGACGCGATGGCCGACACCACCACGGCACTCGACGCGAGCGCGGAACGCTACCTGGAACAGGAGAACGTCAACGCCGCGGCCATCGAATCGGTCGCCTCCTCCCTGGATCTGCCCGATGTCTCATAAGGTCGACCTCGATCTGTTCGATTCGGTCATCGCGCGCATGACGGCATTCGAAGGGTTCTTCGCCGACCAGATCACCGCCTTCGACACCGCGATCGGCAAGCTGCAAGGCGTGTGGGACGGCGAAGCCGCCACCGCGCAACAGCAATCACATCAGCGACTCATGGCCGCCGCCGCCGACATCCGGGACGGAATCCACGACATGCGCACAGCCGCCCGCGCCGCGCACACCAACTACAGCAACGCCATCGCGGCGAACCTCGAGATGTGGCGAGGGTGAGCCGGTGTGACCGAACTGGATGTCGATCCCGAGCTGTTCTACGACCTGGCAGGCGCCTACAGTCGCGCCAGCACCACCGCTTCGGCCGCATTGCGCAAGATGGACGGCGACTTGCGCAGTGCCGTAAAAATGACCGGTGGGGACTCCGGTGGATTGGAGTGGGGCGGCAAGTACCACAAGAGCGGCATCGAGGCCGCAGTCACCGCGGGCATGGCCACCGATGTCATGGTGCGAATGGCCGCGCTCATCCGCCAGAACGGTGTCAACCACGACCAGTCCGAGAACGCAGAAGAATACAACACCCCGGGCGGAGCCCTCCCGCCGTCGGATCCAGGCGGAACGTCTTATACCGCACGGCCTCTGAAGAACCCGGGCGAAGGGTCTCGACCCGAACCATTCGGTTGGGTGGTGGTCATGGGAACTACCGAATGGATCAATGGAAACCCTGATCTGCTGGACACCTTCGCATCGAGTTGGGTGACAGCCGCGAGCGCCTACAGTGCGCTCGATGTGCCGATACGGGCCAAGATGTCCCAACTGCGCGGTTCGACCGCACCCGAGATCGCCGACATCGACAAGACCAACGCCACCGTCCTCGACGGGATAGAGGTCCTCGCCGATGCCATGCGGCAACAGGGGAGCGCTACCAGCGGATACGCTGACGTCCTACGCGCAGCGCAGGAGGGTGCCGAATGGGAGTTGCAGTTGCAGACCGTCGCGCAAGCCATCAACATCATCAACGCGGCGACCATCGGCAAGCCCATCGAGAAGGCGATCCGCAAAGCCGCGGAGCAGGAGATCGAATACAGCCGCAACAAGATCGCGGGAATGCTCCAAGGTCTGGCCGACGCACGTCGAGTCAGCGGGTCAGCGCTGGAAGCGGTATCGGCGACAATCATCAGCAGCGTCAACACAAAATTCAAACCGGTACTCGACCTGCAACTCAAGAACGCTCCGCAGCCCACTAAAGCCGAACGAGCTCGACGGAACAAACTCGAAGGCGCGAAGGCCGAATCTCGCGCCGGTGTGGATCCCACCGTGAAGAAGCCGACGATCCCGTCCACGACCGGAGCACGCAATCGTGCGCCGGATGTCCTCGATGACGCGAACAAGAAGCTCACCGAGGTCAAGAACGTCGATCGTCAGGGCCTGACCGATCAGATCGTCGACGACCTCGCGTACTGTTCGACCAACGGCTACGAATTCGTACTGATCACCGACCACCGCACAATCCTGACCCGCGAGATCCAGGATCTGATCAGCCAAGGAAAGATCAAGCACGTGACCATGGACTTCACGAGTTGACTCCCACCGACGACGCGGCCGCGAACCAGCTACTGGAGGACTACCGCTCGGCCGGCGGTTACGGCGCGACGATCCATGAAATCAGCTCGCGCACCAGCATCAAGCCGCAGGCGATAGCGGTTCTCGCGCAGTGGCTGGTCGAACTGGAATCCCGCTGGCCGGGCTCCGAGACCGAAGGCAGGCAGTCCGCCAGGATCGCACTCGCCCGTGCGTTGGGTTGCAAGGAATCCCGTAAGACGGCCGCGGTACCGGCCCTGATCTCCCAGTTCGACACCGGGAAGCCAATCGGAGCGAACGCGAGATGGGCGGCGGGAAACGCCTTGTACGACATCCCCGCCGAACCTTCCTATTTCGAGGAACTGGCCGCGATCGCCCGGAATCGCGAATTCGGGATGGAGCGACAGATGGTCGTCTTGTGGTTGGGCAAGTCACGTCGTCCGGAGGCTGTCGAGGTGGCGGTATCTCAGTTGGATGACGAGTCGGTCCAGGGTCACGCGCTGGAAGCGCTGTCCAAGCTGCGTGCCCAGGGCGTCCGGGATGTGGTGGAACCGTTCCTCACATCGAAGAACAAGTGGCATCGCCGCAGCGCGGAACGAATTCTGCGCTACGACGAAAGCTGAAGCCCATGCGTCGGTTTCATCGCCAGACGCGGCGTTCGGCGGCGAAGCCCGCCAATTCGTCGACCAGCACCGTACCTTGTTCCCGCCGATACGGCTGAACCACTGTCATCGCCGGGCCTTCGGCATGTTCGAGATACACCTCGATGCCCTCGGACCCGGTGGCGGGAATTCGCACGTCGACCACCAACGCCGCCGCCTTGATCCGCATCCGCATGGACTCGATCACTTCACCGTTGCGCTCGTGCGCCCGCGCAGCGGTCTCCGCCTCGGAGACGATGACCTGCTTGGTCCCGTCGCGCTCGACCACCACGGCGAACGGAAAGAACTCGCCGCCGTCGGCCAACCGTCGCGCGGCCATATCCAGCGCGACATCCAACAGATCGTCGATGTCGGCCTGTGCCGATTCCGACGTCGTCTCGCGCCACGACATGCCTTCTCCCCTCGACAGCAGCACCACGAACAGTACTCACCTCGGCGACTTCGGAACCGGCCGACTCGGTCCGGGGAGTATGGACCCTCGCCTCGGCGACCGGGCGTCTGTCGACGGTCCCGTGGGACAGCCCGAATCCGCGGATGCTGCCGGAACCGCGCGTCGGTGCTACCCGTTGCCCGCGGTGTCCTCGGTCGAGGTGGTCGTCGGTGGTGGGGTCACCGTGACGATTTTCCCTGACAGTGCCGCGGCGATCGCCGGGATGTCGGTGTCGGTGATTCCGGTGGAGATGGTCAGGGGCGAGAGGTGGACTTTGGCTGCTCTGGATCTGCTGGTGCTGGTGCCCATCACCCCCGAAACCGAGCGAGTCCTGCCCGCGGCGGAGATGCTCGGTCTCCGCCGCGCGGTCGATGACGCGGTCCTGGAATTGGCCTACGCCGATCCGCTGCACCTGCTCGCGGACGTTCCGGTGGTCGAGTTGAGCGTTCCGCTGGCGGGATCGGGTCGAGACAGTCGCCACTGTGCTCCGGTGAGCGTCCGAGATTCGGAGTGCGGGATCACCCGGCGTCGTGGCGTGCCAGCCAGTTCAGGATCGTCCGGTTCACCTCGTCCGGCTTCTCCTGTTGGATCCAGTGACCGGCGTCGAGGGTGACCACTTCGACCTCGGGGACGAAGGTAGTCAGGTTCTCGGCGCGCGCCACCGTGTCGCGGGCGCCGTAGATCATCAGGGCGGGCTGCCGGACGATGGGGTCCGCCTCGGCGAGCAGGCGCCAGTTGCGGTCGAGGTTGCGGTACCAGTTGATGCCGCCGGTGAACCCCGAGGACGTGAAGGCGGTGACGAAGACGTCCAATTCGGCTTCGCTCATGAGCGGTTCGCCGAGTGGCCGCTCGGCTCGGGCGAGCGCGATCATGGCCATGCCCGGCGGCGGCTCGGCCGGGGGTTGGTTCTTGCGGAACAGGTTGCGCAGGAACCGGGCGGCGTCGGCGTCGAGGACGGCGTCCGCGACGCCCGGCTGTCGAGTGAAGTGCACGAAGTAGAAGTCGGGACCCAGCGCGGCTTCCATGACTTCCAGCCAAGGAGTTTCTCCGCGTTCGAGGTACGGCAGGCTCAGGTTGATCACCTTGTTCACGCGTTTCGGGTGCAACTGGGCCAGCCCCCAGACGACGAAAGCGCCCCAGTCGTGACCGACGAAGACGGCGTCGTCGTAGCCGTAGTGGTCGAGCAGTGCTACGAGGTCGCCCGACAGGTGGTCGATGTCGTAGTCGGTCACCTCGGCCGGACGGGACGAACGGCCGTAGCCGCGCTGGTTCGGGACGAGGACGTGGTAGCCCGCGTCGACGAGGACCGGCACCTGATGTCGCCACGAGTAGGCGTGTTCGGGCCAGCCGTGACACAGCACGAGGGGTTTGCCGGGGCTACCGGCTTCGAAGACTTCGAGGTCGATTCCGTTGACCGGAATCAGGGTCGGCCGGGGGAAGTCGGCGGCGGGGTGCACGGGCGCTCCTGAGGATCGAGGGTGGATTCGGGGGGACGCCGCGACCATAGGGGACATCGCGGACAGGATCGGTCCTGGATGTCCGGCAGACTGACGGCATGCGGAACGATCCCACCGGTCGAGCGCTCCGGTTGCTCTCGCTGCTGCAGACCCATCGCTTCTGGCGCTGCGGTGAGCTCGCGGCGCGGCTCGAGGTCACCGAGCGGACGGTGCGGCGTGACGTCGACCGTCTGCGCGAACTCGGGTACCCGATCGATTCCACGTCGGGAAAGTACGGCGGATACCGACTGGAGGCGGGCGCGCGGGTGCCACCGCTGCTGGTCGACGACGACGAGGCCGTCGCGGTCGCGGTCGGACTGCGCTACGCGGCCGAGGCCGCCATCGAGGGGATGGCGGAGACGTCGTTGCGCGCGCTGACGAAGATCGAGTCGCTGCTGCCGCACCGTCTGCGCCGACGGGTGTCGGCGGTGCATTCGAGCGTGACGCCGATGCGCAGGATCGTCGACGACGACATCATCGACCCGGAGGCGTTGGGCGCGCTGGCTGCCGCGTGTCGGGACCGCGAGCACGTGCGGTTCGACTACCGGCGCGGCGACGGCGACGACAGGGGGCGACTGGTCCAGCCGCACGGACTCGTCACGGCGGGACGGCGCTGGTATCTGGTCGCGTGGGACCGTGATCGCGAGGGCTGGCGGACCTTCCGGCTGGACCGGGTCCGGGCGGTCCGGCCGGACGGCGGTCGCTTCGAGCCCCGTGCGATCCCGGGCGGCGACGCGGCGGCCTTCGTCGCGGACACCCTCGGCTCGACTTGGCGGCCACGGGAGGCGACCCTGTCCGTGCACGCGAGATTCGCCGAACTCGAAGGTGTGCTCCGGTGGATCGACCACACGCCGATCGAGGTGCGGACGGATCGCTGCCGCGTCCGCGTCCGCGGCGAGGATCTCGGACGTCTCGCCATGACGGTCGCCCGCGTCGCGCTCACCGCGCCGGTCACGGTCGTGGAACCGCCCGAACTCGCGGACATCGTCGGACGTCTCGCCACCCACCTGCAGGAGGACAGATGAGCTCGTCGCACTCGCCGCGTTCGGCCTCCGCCCACGTCGCGACCTGGAAGTTCGACTACCCGATCTTCCACGCCGAGACCCGGGCCCAGTGGCGGTCCTGGCTCGAGCGCAATCACGACGTCACGCGCGGCGTGTGGTTGTGTTCCTGGCGCGCCGACCACCCGCGTTGCCCCTACCCGGAAGCGGTCGAGGAGGCGATCTGCTTCGGATGGATCGACTCCACCACCACCGTCCTGGACGAGCGGCGCGGCTTGCAACTGTTCACGCCGCGCCGCGCCAAGAGCCCGTGGACCCGGCTCAACCGCCGCCGCGCGGCCGATATGGAAGACCGCGGGCTCATGACCGAGGCGGGCCGCGCCGCCATCGCGGCGGCGAAGTCCACCGGGTGGTGGACCATCGCCGACCAGGTCGAAGACCTCGAGGAGCCGGCCGAACTGGCGGCGGCCCTGGATCGGGACCCGCCCGCCCGGGCCGCCTGGGACGGTTTCCCGCCCAGCGCGCGCAAGCAGATGCTGTGGTGGATCGTCAGCGCCGCGCGCGAGGCGACCCGCGCGGACCGGATCGCGCAGATCGTCGCGGCGGCGAGCGAGGGTCGCCGCGCCCGCGGGTGATCCTCGCTCGCGCTGTCCGGTCAGCCGCGCACCGGGTATCGCCGGTCGAGGTCGAGATTGAGTTCGACCACGTTCACGTGTGGTTCGCCCAGGAATCCGAGAAGCCTTCCATCGGTGTGTTTTTCGACCACCTCGCGCACTCGATCGGTGCTGACGCCGCGGGCGGCGGCGATCCGCGGTATCTGGATTTCCGCGTACCGGGGCGAGATGTGGGGGTCCAGGCCACTGCCGCTCGCGGTGACCGCGTCCGCGGGCACCGGTGTGTCGGGGGAGGCGTCGCCGATGACGGGGACGACCAGGCCGGTGGAGTAGTCCGCGCCCGGATCGGCGCACTCGACCCGCACACCGAGATAGGTCGGCAGGAACGGTGTGGTCGGGCACGCCTGGTTGACGCTGACGACCCGCGTCGGATGCGCGATCCGGCCGTCGGCCTCACGCGGGCCGAGGACCGAGAGCACCGCTCCGAGACCGTCTTTCGTGCAGAACGGACGGCTGCCGTCGACCCCCTCACGGTCGCCGATCGCCTTGCTGCGCGAGCACACGGTGGACAGCAGACTCGGCGTGGTGTTCGCCGGGTCGGCGTCGAGCGAATCCACGATGCTCTCCGGGCCGAGATTGCTCGCCGAGGTGGACAGCGGGTCGTAGCCGTCGCCCGCCGCAGATGGACGGCTCTGGAAGTACCGCGGCAAAGCCTCGCCGTCCGCGTCGGTGAACGATTGCCCGATGAGGCTGCTGCCGACCACCCGGCCCTCGGAGGTGAGCAGGGACCCTTCGGCCCGGTCGTGCAGTCCCGGCAGTTGCGCCACGGCGAAAACGGCCAGGGGATAGGCGATTCCGGTCACCGCTGTGAGCACCAGCAGGGCGCGCAGCGCCGCCACGTGTTGACGGACCCATGTGGACATACGCATGTCAGGACATCCCGGGGAGGAGTTGGACGAGCAAATCGATGATCTTGATACCGACGAACGGCGCGACGATGCCGCCGAGACCGTAGATCGTCAGATTGCGACTGAGCAGTTTCGAGGCATTGGACGGCGTGTAGTGCACGCCGCGCAGTGCCAGCGGAATCAGCGCGATGATGACGAGCGCGTTGAAGATCACCGCGGACAGGATCGCCGACTGCGGACTGGCCAAGCGCATGACGTTGAGCAGGTCGAGTCCGGGGAACAAGCCGACGAACAGCGCGGGCAGGATCGCGAAATACTTCGCGATGTCGTTGGCGATCGAGAAGGTGGTCAGCGCGCCGCGGGTGATGAGCAGTTGTTTGCCGATCTCCACGATCTCGATCAGTTTGGTCGGGTCCGAATCCAGGTCGACCATATTGCCCGCTTCTTTGGCCGCCGAGGTGCCGGTGCTCATCGCCACACCGACGTCGGCCTGGGCCAGGGCCGGGGCGTCGTTGGTGCCGTCGCCGGTCATGGCGACCAGTCGTCCGCCGTCCTGCTCCTTCTTGATCAACGCCAGTTTGTCCTCCGGCGTGGCCTCGGCGAGGAAGTCGTCCACCCCGGCCTCGTCGGCGATGGCCTTGGCGGTCAACGGATTGTCGCCGGTGATCATGACGGTGCGGATGCCCATGCGCCGCATCTCGTCGAAACGTTCGCGCATGCCTTGCTTGACGACGTCCTTGAGATGGATGACGCCCAACAGTCGCGCGCGCCCCTGATGCGTCTCCGCGACGACCAGCGGTGTGCCGCCGGAGGCCGAGATCCCGTCGACGATATCGCCGAGCTGTGCGGGCACGTCACCGCCCTGCCCGCGCACCCATTCGGTGACGGCACTGGCCGCGCCCTTGCGCAACTGGTGTCCGTCGGCCAGGTCGACACCCGACATGCGGGTCTGGGCGGTGAACTCCACCCAGGTCGCGCCGGTCAGCTCGCCCGGCGTCCGTTCGCGTTTGCCGTAGACCTGTTTCGCGTACACCACGATGGATCGGCCCTCGGGCGTCTCGTCGGCGAGACTGGACAGTTGCGCGGCATCGGCCACCTCGTCATCCGGAATGCCCGGCAAAGGAACGAATTCCGAGGCTTGCCGGTTGCCGAGGGTGATGGTGCCGGTCTTGTCCAACAGCAGGGTGTTCACATCGCCCGCGGCCTCGACCGCGCGTCCGGACATCGCCAGCACGTTGCGCTGCACCAGCCGGTCCATACCCGCGATGCCGATGGCCGAGAGCAGCGCGCCGATGGTCGTCGGGATCAGGCAGACCAACAGCGACACCATGACGATGCCGGTGATGCCGTGCGCGTCCAGCGCCGAGGTGTCCGGAACGCCGGGATTATTGGACTTGGAGTAGATCGCCAGCGGTTGCAGCGTCACGACCGCGAAGACGAAGATGATCGTCAGCGAGGCCAGCAGGATGTTCAGCGCGATCTCGTTGGGGGTCTTCTGGCGGCTCGCGCCTTCGACCAGCGCGATCATCTTGTCCAGGAAGCTGCGGCCCGGTTCCTGGGTGATCCGCACGACGATGCGATCCGAGAGCACGGTGGTGCCGCCGGTCACCGCGGACCGGTCGCCGCCGGATTCGCGGATGACGGGGGCGGATTCGCCGGTGATGGCCGATTCGTCCACCGAGGCGATGCCTTCCACGACATCGCCGTCGCCCGGGATGACCTGTCCGGCCTCGACGACCACGTGGTCGCCGCGGCGAAGTTCCGGTGCGCCCACGCGCTCCTCGACCACGCGTGCGCCCGGACTCCAGTCGGCGAGTCTGCGCGCGATCGTGTCGGTTTTGGCTTTGCGCAGGGCGTCGGCCTGGGCTTTGCCCCGCCCCTCGGCGACGGCCTCGGCCAGATTCGCGAAAATCACCGTCAGCCACAGCCACACCACGATCGCCCAGGCGAAGAAACCGGGATCGGCGACGGCCAGCACCGTCGACCAGGCCGCGCCGATCTCGACGACGAACATCACCGGATTGCGCCACAGGGTGCGCGGGTCGAGTTTGCGGAGCGCGTCCGGCAGCGCGGTCAGCAGCATCTTCGGGTCGAGCGCGCCGCGGGGGACGTTTCGCCCCCGGTGCTCCCGTTGATTCCCGGTATCGATTACGGCAGTGGACATGTCAGTGGATTCCTTCGGCGAGCGGCCCGAGTGCGAGAGCGGGCAGGAAGGTCAGGGCGACCAGGATCACCGTCACCCCGACGACCATGCCCACGAACTGCGGGCGATGCGTCGGCAGTGTGCCGATCGAGGCGGGGGTGGCGCCCTGCCGGGCCAGCGATCCGGCGAGCGCCAAGACGAAGATGATCGGCAGGAACCGGCCGAAGACCATCGCGAGGCCGAGTGCGGTGTTGAACCACTCGGTGTTGCCGGTGAGCCCGGCGAAGGCCGACCCGTTGTTGTTGGCCGCGGAGGTGAACGCGTAGAGCACTTCCGAGAGCCCGTGCGGACCGGTGTTGAGCATGCTCGCGCGTTGCCCCGGCATGGCCATCGCGACCGCCGTGCCGATCAACACGATCAGCGGGCTGATCAGGAAATAGCACGCCGCGAGTTTGATCTCCCGCGGAGTGATCTTCTTGCCGAGGTATTCCGGTGTGCGCCCGACCATCAGTCCGGCCACGAAGACGGTGATCACCGCGAGGATCAGCATGCCGTAGAGCCCGGAACCGGTGCCTCCCGGCGCCACCTCGCCCAACTGCATGTTGACCATCGTCATCATGCCGCCGAGGCTGGTGTAGGAGTCGTGGAAGGAGTTCACCGCTCCGGTGGAGGTCAACGTCGTCGCACCGGAGAAGGTCGCCGAATCGGCGACGCCGAAACGGGTCTCCACCCCCTCCATGGACGCGCCGATCGCCGTCGGCACGGTCCCGTGATGGGCCAGTTGGAACAGGTTGCTGAGCGAGAGACTGACGATCGCGATGGTGCCCATGACCGCGGCGATCGCGTAGCCCTGCTTCGTACTGCCGACCATGCGCCCGAAGGTGCGCGGCAGCGAGAAGCTGATCACCAGCAGCAGGAAGATCTCGATCCAGTTCGTCCACACGGTCGGGTTCTCGAACGGGTGCGAGGAGTTCGCGTTGTAGAAGCCGCCGCCGTTGGTGCCGAGTTCCTTGATGACCTCCTGGCTCGCCACCGGGCCGCCCGTGAGGGTCTGCTCGGACCCGGTGAGCGTCGAGGCGACCTGGTCGTGCAGGTGGAAGTTCTGCACGACGCCACCGGCCACGAGCACGATCGCGAACACGAACGCGATCGGCAACAGGATACGGATGACGCCACGCACCAGGTCCACCCAGAAGTTGCCCAGGTCGCCCGTGCGGGTGCGCGCGAAGCCGCGCACCAAGGCGACCGCCACCGCCATGCCGACCGCCGCCGACACGAAGTTCTGCACCGCGAGGCCCGCCATCTGCACCAGGTGCCCCTGGGTCGACTCGCCGGAGTAGTTCTGCCAGTTCGTGTTGGTGACGAAACTGATCGCGGTGTTCCACGCCAGGGCCGGTGTCATCTCGGTGCCCGGGTCGTTCAGGTGCAGCGGCAACTTGCCCTGGAGCAACTGGAAGAAGAACAGGAACAGGATGCCGACCGCCGAGAAGGCGAGCACACTGCGGGCGTAGACGCCCCAGGTCTGCTCGACCCCCGGCGAAACGCCGATGGACTTGTAGACGACCCGCTCCACGCGCGAGTGCTTGGTGCCGCTGTAGACCCGGTACATGTAATCGCCCAGCGGCACATGTACCAGAACCAGGGCCAGGATCAGGGAGGCCAGGAAGGCGATCCCCGCTGTCGTCGTGCTCACCTAGAACCTCTCGGGAAACAGCAGGGCCGACACCATGAACAGCGCGACACCGATGGCCAGAACGAGCCCGATGATGTTGGCGATCACAGCTTCTCCACCCCCCGTTGAACCGAGCCGAGCAGCGCGAAGATCGCCACGGTGAGAACCGTGAAAATCACGACAGACATGTCCACAACCTCCATTGGCGCCCGTATCGGGCGCGACAGAGTGAGTCAAGCGGTCCTGCGCGCGGAAATCGGCCGTGTTTACGGGTTCCTATCGCCTCGCCGGCGAGAATTTGACGCCCCGCTTACGACGCGGTGCGGGGATGCGGACGCACCCGGCGCGGCGCTATCGAACATATGTTCTAGATTGCGGTAGGCTGCCTCGCGTGACCACACATTCGACCGCCCCGGCAGCGTTGGCCCCGGCAGCGGGATGGCCGGAACTGGCCGACGTCGACTTGCTCCGCACCCTCGTCGAGGTCGAGCGCCGCAGGCGGCGACTGGACGCCGCGATGCGCGCGGCCGTGGCCGAAGCCGAGCGACGCGGCCTGGCCGCGGAGACCGGCTACCGGGACACCGCGGAACTGTTGACCGATCTGCTGCGGATCAGTCCGCCCGAGGCGCGTCAGCGCATCGAATGCGCCGCGCCGCAAGCCCGTTCCCGTTCCAAGAAGGTGTGGCGGGTGCTCGCGGCGGCGAGCTGAGTCGACTTCGGCGGGCCTCGAGCGGTCGGCTCGGTACTGTCTGTGTGGTGACCGATCCCGGCGACCTGATGCGGATGTTCCTGGCCGACCCCGCGCAGCCTTTTCCGCCCGTCGAGCTCGCCGATCCGTCCGGGTTGATCGCTCTGGGCGGGGATCTGTCGCCGGAACGGCTGCTGAGCGCCTACTCCGCGGGCATCTTCCCTTGGTACAACCCCGGCGAGATCATCCAGTGGTATTGCCCGGACCCGCGCAGCATCCTGCTGCCCACCGACCTGCGGGTGAGCAGATCCCATCGCCGATCCGTCACGCGCGCCGACTACGCGGTGAGCATGGATCGCGCCTTCGCCGAGGTGATGGCGCGGTGCGCCGCACCACGGGCGGGGGAGGACGGAACCTGGATCGGCTCCGACATGATGGACGCCTACCTGCGGTTGCACCAGCTCGGTCACGCGCATTCGGTCGAGGTCTGGCGGGACGGCGAGCTCGTCGGCGGCCTCTACGGCGTCGCCCGCGGTCGGTCCTTCGCGGGTGAGTCGATGTTCTCCCGCGCCCGCGACGCCTCCAAGGTCGCGCTGTACTGGCTGTGCGCGCAACTGACCGCCTGGGATTTCGCCCTCGTCGACTGTCAGGTCACCTCCGACCACCTCGGCGCGCTCGGGGCCGTCGACATCCCCCGCGCGGACTACCTGCGCCTGCACACCCGGGCCGCCGCCCGGCCCGGCCTGCCCGGCCCCTGGCGATTCGAGATCCCGGTCCCCGCCGCGCCCGACCACCTACCGGCGTGAACGAGGCGGGGTCGACACGTGGTCGTGGTCGCTGGGATCGGTGGCCGGCCCCGCCAGGATGAGGGGATGACACCCACGCCGCGCGACCCGCGCTGGAGCGCGCACCGCCACATCCCGGCCCCGCCGGAGGTGGTGTGGCGACTGCTCATCGATCCGACGGCCTGGCCCCGATGGGGTCCGACCGTCAGCGCCGCCACTCTCGACGGCGATCGCCTGACGGCGGGCGCGCGCGGCGCCGTCACCACCGCGGTCGGGATATCGCTGCCGTTCGTCATCACCGACTTCGTCCCCGGACGCCGTTGGGCGTGGACGGTCGCGGGCATCCCGGCGACCACGCACGAAGTCGAGCCGGCCGACGGCGGGTGTCGGGCAACGATGTCCGCGCCGCTGTGGGCGCCCGCCTACCTCCCCGTCCTGCGGATCGCGCTGGGCCGCATCGACCGCATGGCCCGCCGCGGAGACACCGACCCTCCGCACGGGAACTGAGTCCAATTGGTCTCATATGTCCATATTTCATGCTACCGTCCGTGATCTCGGCGGCGGCCACCCGCCGGGATCACGGACCGAGAGAAGAGCATGAACGACTCCGCGTTGATCACCACCGGATTGCCGATCGCGTTGGCGGTCATCATGTTCGGGCTCGGGCTGTCGCTGACCGTCGAGGATTTCGGTCGGGTGGCGCGCACCCCCAAGGCGGTCGCGGTCGCCTTGGTACTCCAGGTCCTGGTGCTGCCGCTCGTCGCTTTCGGACTGGTGAAAGCGTTCGACCTCTCGCCACTGCTCGCCGTCGGGGTCATGCTGTTGGCCGCTTCACCCGGCGGGACCACGGCCAATCTGTTCAGTCACCTCTTCCGCGGCGACGTCGCCCTCAACATCAGCCTGACCGCGATCAATTCGGTACTCGCCGCGTTCACCATCCCGATCATCACCAATTTCGCCATCGCGCACTTCGACGCCGAGGGCGAACTCGGTTTGCAGTTCGCCAAGGTGGCGCAGGTGGTGGCGATCGTGCTGATCCCGGTGGCGATCGGCATGCTGGTGCGCCGCCGCGCACCAGGGTTCGCGCAACGCGCCGACCGGCCCGTGCGGATCTTCTCCATCGCCGTGCTGGTGCTCGTGTCGGTCGGGGCGCTGATCGGCGAACGCGACGACATCGGTGACTACGCGCGCCAGGTCGGACTGGTCACCGGCCTGTTCTGCCTGGCGAGCCTCACCCTCGGATACTTCGGCGCGCGTCTGCTGCGACTGGACGAACGCCAGGCCATCGCGAGTTCGATGGAAGTCGGCATCCACAACACCACCGTCGCGCTCACCATCGCGCTGAGCGTGCTGGACAGCGCCGAGGTCGCGATCCCCAGCGCCGTCTACTCGGTGCTCATGTACCTCCTGGCCACCGCCTTCGGCTACCTGATCACCAAGCGCGTCACCCATGGCCCCACCCTGTTCAGGTGACCCCGAACAGGGTGGGGTGACATGTCAGGCGTGGACCGGGGCGAGCGGGCGCAGGCCGAAGTTGTCGCGCAGGGTGGCGCCCGAGTAGTCGGCGCGCAGCACGCCGCGATCCTGGAGCAGCGGCACGACCCGGTCGACGAATTCGTCCAGACCCCACGGCACCAGGTGGGAGCCGAGGATGAAACCGTCGGAGCCGTCCTCGGCGACGAACGAGGCGATCTGATCGGCGACCGAGGTCGGGGTGCCGACCAGCGGTCCGCGCTCGAACTGGTCGATGACGACTTCGCGCAGGGTCAGTTTCTTGGCCTCGGCGACCTGGCGCAGTCGCTCGACGGTGGCGAAGCGGTCCTGGTGGACGAAGGCGCGGCCCTGGATGATCGGCGGCGCTTGCGGATCGGGATCGATGTCCGGCCCGCGGCCACCGCGGGATTTGATGTCGCGGTAGAACTCGGTCGCCTTGGGCAGGTCGCCGTAGGGGGAGAAGATGGCGTCGGCGTTCGCGGCGGCGAAGTCGCGGCCCTGCGGGGAGACGCCCGCGGCTGTTCGAGGTGTGGGCCCGCGATTCGGCGGCCGGGCGGGTGCCCAGCGAGGTGGGCTGAGCCACGGACGATTCCGTGATCGCTCTACCATGGGGCCGGGCCGTCGGCCCGTGAACCCGAGGGGGAGACGTGAGCGGTGCGGGACCGGTGTCGAGCGGCGAGGTGGCCGCGATCCGCGAGGTGATCGCCGCCGTCGCGCCCGAGGAACTGCCGCTGGTCGACGCGCTGGCCCAGCTCGACCCGGACACGGTCACGCGGCAGATGCGCGAACTCGGGGACGGCGGCGAACCGCTGGGGTTCGGGATCACCGAGGCGGTCGCGCTGGCCACGCCCGTGCTCTGGCTGGTGATGCAGCAGATCATGGAGCGTTTCGGCGAGGCGGCGGCCGAGGAGGCGCTGCGGCGCTCGGGCAGTCTGTGGCGCAGACTGCTGCGCCGGCCGCGTCCGGCGCGCGAGGTGCCGGAATTGACCCGTGAACAGCTCGCCGAGGTGCACGCACAGGTCCTTGCCCTGTCCGCCGAACGCGGCCTCGAGCCCGAACGGGCGGCCGCCTTGGCCGACGCTCTGATCGCCGAGCTCGCCCTCGGGAACACCGCGCCGCGCGACGGCGCACCCGATCCCGAGCCCGCCTGACCACTACGAAAACGGTCCGGTCGGTTCGTGGTGTGTGCCCGGTGCGGCGGGCCATTGTGATCCCGGTCTCTCGACCTGTGATGTATTCTATTGCGGCACAATCGGATCGCCGTCGATCGAGCTCGCCGACACCGGGCGTGCGGGCCCGCAGGGGCGCGGTCCGGTCGCTCCGGGCACGATCGAGGGGCCGACCCGACACAGACGCGGTTTGCCGCAGGTTCATCGACGCCGGGTACGAGATCCCGTGCGTCACGCAGTCATCGGTGAAACGCGATCCGGCAAGTCCGGGGTGGCGGCGGATCGCCGTGCGTCACCCGCCGACCGAGGGAATCGAGGGGTGGGATGGCCGTGGAGGGTCTGGTCCGGCCGACGGCGGACACATCGGCGCGGCGGGTGAGTCTATTGTGCGCGCGAGTGGGGAAGGGCGAACTCGAACCCGCCGCCGCGCTGGCCGAGGTCACCGCCGCCGAACTGGGCCGACTGCTCGGCGGCGGCCTGGTGACCGGCGAGGACGCCTTGGCGCGCGGTCGCACCCGCTCGCCCGGAGTCGCCGTGGGCGTGCTGGCCATGTCGACCGAGGTCGCCGCCGAACTCGACCGCGCGGGCGTGGCTTTCGTCCTCGCGGTCGACGACGCCGACCCCACGTATTTCCCCGCCCTGGCGGCCTGCGCGGGCTACTTCACCGCCGACCCCGGCGGCGACGCCTTCGGGCCCTCGCGCGCGGTCGCGGGCGGTCGTCCCACCGTGATCGCCGTGCCCTACCGCCGCACCGTGTGCGAACAGATCGCCGCCGTCCGCGCGATCGAGACGCCCGACGGTCGCCGTATCGACCTGCGCGTTCCCGCCACCCGCACCGCGATCTTCGGCGACACCGCCGTCGCCGAGGGCGAATGGATCTCCCTCGACGCGGTCACGGGCGCCCTGCACGCGGGCCGGGCGGGCGTCGAGTACTCGCCGGTCGCCGAGTTCTACCGGCTCGCCTGGGATCTGGTCGAGGAAGCGGTCGCCTACGGTCTCACCGCCACCCACGTCGACGCGGTGCGCTCGTTCCCCTCCCTGCCCACCCGCGAACCGGTCACCGCCCGGTTGACCGCGCTGGCCGCCGACCCGGTCCTCACCGGCTACTGGCTGATGCTCGCCGAAGCGCACCGCCGCCGACGCCTGGACGTGTGGACCACCGCCCACACCCCCGAGGCCGTCGGGCGCGCCGTCCTGCTGACCAGTCCCGTGCACGTCCACCACGACGCGTGGGTCAGTTTCGACGTCCCGGCCGTGCAGGTCGGACTGGTCCGCGACGAGCGGATGTGGACCGACGAGATCGACCTCGACATCCTGCGCTCGCTGGTCCTGGGCCCCGACCTGGTGCCCGAGGACCGCTGGCGCGACGTCGTCGAGGACTACCTGCTGCGCCACACCGCGCGCCTGACCCGGACGCTGGCCGAGGCGCGCGGGGGAGTGGTCGTCCTGCGGGCGCTGTGCCTGTCCTGCACCGGCCTGCTGCCCGCCGAGGACGACATCGACCGTCTGGCCGAACGGTGCCGGGTGCCCGCCGAACACCTGCGCGAGGTCGTCGCCGACGTGATCAGCGCCGGGGAGACCCAGGGCTGCCGCGGCGCCCGACTGCTGAGCCAACGCCCCGACCTGGCCCGCCTGTGGCTGACCGCGGTCTGCCGGGCCGTGCGCGCGGTCGCCGACAGCGGGGAACCCGCCCGATTACGCATCCTGCTGCCGACCGTGACCGTCCCCGAGGAAGCCCGCCGCTTCCTCGCCGAACTCGACGCCGTCGCACCCGAGATCCTCGGGCGCGCGGGCCTGACGCTGCTGGACGGGGTGTCGGTGGTGATCGAGACGATGGGCGCGCATCTGCTCGCCGGTGATTTCCTCGCGCTGCGCTCGGAGGTAACCGCGGTCGACGGCGCGATGATCGGCGGCGCCGATTTCACCGCCGCCTGCTTCACGGTCGACCCGCGCGACGCGGCCCGCACCGTCTTCCCGGGCTACCTGCGCGCGGGCATCCTGCCCGCCAGCCCCTTCGACACCCTCGACCCGCTGGTCGGGCGCGCCGTCCTCGATCTGCTCGACCGCACCGGCGAGGCCACCCCGCTCATGGGTCTGGGCGGCGAACTCGCCGGTTCCTGGGACGCGGTGGCGTGGCTGGCCGAACAGGCCGCCCCGCGCGGCCTGCACTACGTCACCACCGACCCCGACACCGCACCGAGCGCCCTGTTCGCCGCCGCCGGCGCGGGTCGACCGACCACACCCCGCCTACGAGCCATCCGCTCCGCCGACTCCTGAATCCCCGCCGGCTCCCGACTCACGCCGGCGTTTCGCCTGGTCGCGGATTTCGCCTCGGGGGTGGGGGGCGGGCTGTAGGATTGGGCGCGGGTGAGGGGTGGTCGATACTCGAGAAGTCAAGGTGTGCAAGGGGATTCGACAACTCTGCCCGGTCCCGAGCAGGTCCTTTCCGAGTGCCCGCAGCGCGGCGGGTCGCGGTTGCAGTGCTGTCCACGTACGACCACGCATCGAGAGGAACGGATATGTCACGTCCCCATCAGGATCGATTGCGGTTGCTGTCCCCCGATCAGGAGGCCGATGTCGACCGGGTCGTCACCGACCTGCTGACCGGTGTCAGCGCGGGCGTTCCGGCCGACCTGGTCGACGACATCGCCAAAGTGCGCGAACAGTGCCGGTTGGGCGCGGAGCGGATTCCCGGCGCGGGGGTGATGCTGGACGGGTTCGCGGCCTGGCCGCTGTTCGGCGGTCCGCATCCGCTGGTCGTGCTGCCCGCGGGCCTGGACCCGAAGGGCTGGAAGATGTACAGCGGCGCGATCGTGCGCCTGCTGATGCGCGGGTACGCGGTCGTGGCCTACACCGAGCGCGGTCTGCCCGGTTCGGAGGGCGAGTTGACGGTGGCCGGTCCCGAGGACGTCGCCGACGGCATCGCGGTCATCGACTGGGCGCTGGATCACGACCGACTCGACGTCGACCGTGATCGCGTCGGCATGATGGGCATCTCCTACGGTTCGGGCATCAGCCAACTGGTGGCGGCGGCCGACGACCGGGTGGGCGCGGTGGTCGCGTTGAGCACCTGGGCCGATCTCGGGGAGGCCCTCTACGACAACGGCACCCGGCACCTGATGGCGGTGGAGGCGCTGGCCGCGATCAGCGAACATCCCAGCGCCGACCTGCTGCGGGTGCTGGCCGATTTCCGCGCGAACGAGAACATCGGCGAGGTGCTGGAGTGGGCCGCGCCGCGTTCACCGGCGCGCGTGTCGCAGCGGCGGGTGCCGACCTTTTTCACCAGCTACTGGCACGAGACGATCTTCCCGCAGAACCAACTGCTCGACCACTTCGACCGCTACCAGGGCGACAAGCGACTGGATCTGGCGATCGGCGACCACGGCGCGGTCGAGATTCCCGGCCTGACGCTGGGCGTGCACACCAGAACCACCGAGGCCGCCTACGACTGGCTCGACCACCACCTGCGCGGGGTGGACAACGGCATCGACCGCGACGGTCTCGTGCACATCGAGACCATGCACAATTTCGCGAAAGAGGCGGCGGCGGACCTGAAGTCCTGGATCCGCCCGTCGCGGCGCTACTACCTGGAGGCCCCCGAAGCGGGCAGCACCGACGGCGTGCTCACCGAGTTGTCGACCTCGGGCTACGGGCAGAGCATCCAGGTCGGCGACGCCCAGGTCCGCGCGGCGAGCACTCTGGTGTTCGACGGCTTCCTGGAGCGGTTGCTGATGCCGAAACGGCAGCGGTTGGCCGAGGTCGACCGTCGGGCGGCGGCGGTGTGGAGCACCGAGGGGTTCCGCGAACCGCAGCGCGTCGCGGGCATTCCGGAGTTGCAGGTGACGGTGACCCCGTCGGAGGACGAGGTCACCGTCATCGCCTACCTGTTCGACTTGCAGCCCTTCACGGGGGCGCTGACGATCATCACCCACGCCGCCGTCACGGTGGACGACGCGGTGGCGGGCGAACCCGCGCCCGTGCACATCCGGTTGCAGGCCACCGACTACCGGATCCGCGCCGGTCACAAGTTGGTGCTGATCGTCGACACCCGCGACCCGCTCTACGGTGAGGACAACACGGACGGGTCCACGATCACCCTCTCCGATCATCACGGAGCGGCCTTCGTGGACGTCCCGCTCTCGAGCTGAGCGCGACGGCGGGCGTCCGGGGCGGTTCCGGGCGTCCGCGTCTAGCGGATGGCGACCACGACCCGGTCGTCGCCGTACTGCCACACGAGGCCGGCTTCGGCGAAGCCGGCCTCGCGGGCGAACTGGACGTAGTCGTGCACGGTGGGCCGATCGTCCACGACGTGCGCGAATCCGCCGTCGCGCAGGCGGACCAGGTCGGCCAGTTCGGGCGCGTCCTGGACCGCCGCCCACCACGCCGTCCAGTCCTCGGCGTCGGCGGTGCCGTTGCGTTGGGCCCGCCGCCGCGTCATCGCGCGACCCAGCGCGTCGAGTCGGGGCCCGCTCGCGCCCTCGTAGAGGTGGTCGCCGTCGACGAAGACGCCGCCGGGCGGCAGCGCCCGCGCGCAGGTCTCGATCAGTCCGCGCAGCGGGGTGCGGTTCATCCAGTGCAGGGCGGTGGTGCTGACGAAGGCGTCCGGCGCGCGGTCCAGGCCGAGTCCGTCGAGCCAGGTGTCCGTGCGCAGGTCGGCGTCGACGGCGCGGAATCGCCGCGGGTCGAGGGTGAGTCCGGCGAGTCCGAGCAGCAGCGGGTCGGCGTCGACGCCGACGATGGTGGCTTCGGGGATGCGGCGCAGCAGGCGCTCGGACAGTGTGCCCGGCCCGACGCCGAGATCCACGATCAGCGGATCGGGGCGGTCCAGGAGTTCGACGAGGACGTCGCCGATGACCTCGAAGCGCTGTTCGCGGTCGGGCATATAGTGTTCTTGTTGCCGGTCCCAGCGCCGCACCCAGTAGCGGGCCCGTTCGACATCGAGCAGTACCCGCGTCATCGGAGCCTCACCGCGTGTCCGGCGCGGCTTCGGCAGAGTGTTCTGTGACACGCGAAATCGCTTGCTGGATGCGATATCTCGTGCGTTGTCCGGCGGTTCGTGGCTCGGCCCTCCTCGGTTGTCGACTGTGCTCGGTCACGTCCGGGAGACATCGTAGGCAAGCGTGATCACCCCCATTGACAGCGGTCACCGATTGGGGCGTCGAGTTCGGGGTATTGCCTCCCGCGAGTCCGGGGCGACGATGCCCCTCCGCATCGACGCCATGACCGGAAAGGATCGGAAATGACAGGAACCCTGGTCGATCTCCCCGTCGAACGCGAGCGGATCGCGCATCCCACCCCGGGGGCGCGCCGCGACCGTTCGGGCGCGCCGACGCTGTGGCGGGAGGCCAAGACGGTGCTGGTCGCGCAGCGCCGCGGCCCGCGCGAGGTGGTGACGTTCCCGCGGTTGGTCATTCCGATCGGGGACAATCAACTCGCCTTCGGGCTGTCCTCGCGTTCACGGGAAGCGGACGAATTGGCCAGGGACAGTCGGGTCCTGGTGCAACCGGGAGATTGGCGCGGCACGCCGGCCCTCGGTTCCCACGAGCGCGAGGGCGTCGCCCAACTGGTCAGCGCGGGCACCCTACTGCCCTACGTGCAGTCCGAATTGGACGCCAAATACCGCTGGCGCGTCCCGATGTCGCGCATGTTCCACCGGTTGTTCCGCCGCGAGGCCACGCCCTACGGCGACGCGGTGGTGCTGGTGACGGTCGATGAAGCCGGCCACCTGCCCTTCCTTCCGTTGCCCTGACCGCTACCGCGCGCCGTAGGCCGCGACGAATGTCCTGCCGCCGCCTCGGCGATGGCTCGGAGTTCGGGCGCGCGCACCGTGCGGGTGCCCAGGCGCGAGCGGTTCTAGAGCGGCGCGGCGAGTAGTGCGAGCAGTTGTTCGGCCGCCACCTCCGGGTCCTCGGCGCGCAGTTTCCCGGCCAGGGTGAGCCTGGCGAGTCGGTCGGTGAGCGCGTCGAGGGTGCGTCCGGCGGTCTGGTCGCGCACCAGCGTGATCAGTTCCGGGTGTCCGTAGGCCAGGCGGCGCAGGGCGTGCGAGCGTTCGTCGTCGCAGACGCGCAACAGTCGATGGGCGACGTCGTCCAAGGCGGCGCGTGGGTCCTCGCCCGTCGCCCGGAGTCGGTCGAGCACCGCCACGCAGTCCGCGCCGACGGCCTGCGCGACCAGTGTCACCGATTCCCGCAGCAGCGCGTGTTTGTCCTCGAAGTGGTTGTAGACGGTCGGTGTGGCGACACCGGGAGGTGATCCGTTGCGGCAGGAGATCACCGAATTGTTCCTGGAGAAGGTGCGGCGCCATCCCGAATGGGGTGAGCTGATGGCCGCCATTCCCGACAGTCCGATCGCCGCCGGTGCGACCGATTAGCTCACCTCTGTGAAATCTTCCGATTCTAATTCGCGGGCGTTTTCGGCGGATTCGCGCGGCCGGTAATCCGGATACCGGCCCCGCGTGTTGTGTGGTGTCACGAACTTCCGTGAGATCCCTCGGTAGCAGCGGTTTTCGGACGTGTCGCTGCGGGTGGGTGCCGTTACCCCGATCCTGTTCCGCTCCGGAATTCCGGCTCTTGTGTGTGTTGCGAAGGTTGCGATCGAGGATCTCGACCAGTCGTCGGGTAGTTGCTAAGCTGTCGCTGCCCACGGGTACCGACCGGTTCCTATGGCGCATAACGAGTTAGTGCGATCGCCACGAGCACCTTCACGACCGTCACGCGACGGCGAGGGCGCCCGGTCGGTCGAGATCACATCGAGGGTGCCCTCGGCCGACCGCGAAATCGTTGTCGCCGAAGGGGTTCAGGAGTTCGGAACAGATGAAGCTTGACGACGCGCTGCGCGACGGAATGAGCGTGGACGGTGCGATCGGCATCGCGCTGGTCGATATGCGCAGCGGAATGCTGCTGGCCAAACAGGGCGGCCACTCCCTGTTCGACCTGGAGATGGCGGGCGCGCTCAACAGCGAGGTGCTGCGCGCGAAACTGCGCGCCATCGAGGCGCTGCAACTCGACGACGAGGTGCAGGACATCCTGGTCACCCTGGGCGCGCAGTACCACATCATCATGCCGCTGGTGCGCGGAGTCGACGAGAAACTGTTCCTGTACCTGGCCCTGGACAAGGAGCGCGGCAACCTCGCGCTGGCCCGACACCAGTTACGGCGGGTCGAACAGGCGATCAGCCTGTGAATACGGCGAATCGGCACGAGGTCCTGCTCGGTGACCCGCGGGCCGTCGCGCGCGTGCTGCAACGGGCCTGCCGCGAGATCGAGGATGTCGAGCACGCGGTGCTGACCAGCCGGGACGGCCTGGTCGTCGCCGCGAACGACGAGGCGGGCGGTTCCTCCGGCGAGGACACGGTCGCGATGCGCGGGTCCGCGATGGCCGCCGCCGCGGCCGGGATCGGTGACCATTTCGTCGGACTGGTCACCCGCGGTCGACTTCAGGCCGCCGTTTTCGAAGCCGACCGCGGGTGCGTCGGAGTGTTCCCGGTCAGTTCCACCCTGCTGCTGGTGGTGACCAGCATGCCGCAGGTGAACCTCGGCCGCTTCAACGCCGCCGCCAAGCGGGTGCTGAGCATGCTCCAGGAACCGCAGGTCTGAACCGCCGCTACGGGAACGGCACGGCCAGCGAGGCCTCGATCATCGCCTCCAGCACGTCGGTGGTCTGCTCCTGCGGGGTGCCGAGCGTGATCGCGGCGACCGTGAACCCCGGGCCGAAGGACGCCGAGGCGACCTCCTGGGGCGGCAGATCCGACCACCCCCACTTGGTGCCGCGCACGCCGGGCAGTCGCGCGGTGCCCCAGTCCTGCGCGGTGCCGTCGGCCGCCACGGGCGTGGCCTCGGTCATCCACCGCAGGATCGGCGAGGTCGGCTCCGAGGTCTGCTTGGCCGACAGGAAATCCGCGAGATCGGCGGCGCTGGTGAGCGAAGTGCTCCAGGCGCCGGTGGTCGAGGTCTGCTCGAGTCCGTATTCGGTCGCGACGGCGGCGATGGCCCCGGGATACTTCGCCTCGATGGTGTCGGCGGCCGCGTTGTCGGAGAAACGGATCATGCGTTCGCTCAGGGCGATGTCCTCCTCGGAGCCGTCACCGTGACGGAGCGCGTAGTCCGCCAGATACAGCTTCGCCATCGACAGCGCCCCGCGGACCTCCTCCTGATTCGCCGTGCCCCAACCCACCCCGAACGGCGTCCGCACGGCCAGGGTCGTGCGGCTCGGCACCGCGTCCAGTCCGGGAAGCGGCGGGAAGCCCTCCGGCTGTGCCGAGGCAGCGCCCGCGCCCGAACAGATCGTCGCGACCGCTATCGCGGCCACCGCACCTCGCAGAAACCGTGCTCGAGAACCCATTGTCGTCTCCTCGCCGCTCACGCGGACTTCGTCGGCCGCCAAGTGGTCGCGGCCCAGATGACGGCCACGCTGAGCGCGATGACCAGCGTCGACCACGCGGGATAGTGGGGTAGGGACAGGAAGTTCGCGACGATCACCAGGGCCGCGATGCCGATGGCGGCATAGCGACCCCAGGTGGTGCCGAACATCAGACCGAAGGCGCAGATCACGCCGACCGCGCCGAGGATCACGTGGATCCAGCCCCAGGTGGTGGTGTCGAAGGCGTAGACGTAATCGACCCCGGCGACGTAGAGCTCGTCGTCGGCGAGGGCGACGGTGCCTTGCAGGATCGACCCCGCCGAGGCCAACAGCAGCATGACCGCCGCGACCACGGCGATCCCCGCCGCGGCGCTCTGCTTCTGGAACGGCTCCGTCGGCGGGGGGATCACGACGTCGGGTTGCCGATGCATGCTGACTCCTCGTCCCGTCTGAGACCTTGCCCCTGCGATTGTGTGCGCCGCGACAGGCCGCCGACCTCACCTGTTGCGGGTGAGGGAGGTCGGATCGAGGTGTCGGCGACCGCGTGACCCCGGGTACCGATGATTCGGGGCAATGGCCGGAGCGCTCGTGCCATTCGGCGAGAACCCCGCCCACCGCCACGGCCGGGCGAGCTGTGGCCGTCGGCGAGGCCTCGGCCCGCCGGCGGTCGCGGCGCCGCGACCGCCTGGGTGACGATGCGCGGTGACGCAACACCTCGGAATCCCGAGCAGCTCACGAATGACAGGTGTGCCGACAGTTCGATCTCGACCCGCTGTGCATCCGCCCGCAGTCCCCCCGCTGAGTCACGAAACCATCGTTCTTTCAAGTGATATCTGCCCTGGCATCCTCCTACCCTCGAGGGCGACCCCGATGAAGTCGACGAATTGCGTGCGAAGTCAGTGGTATTCGCTGTCGGGGTGGTCGCACCCGCCCCGACGATACGGTGTCGGCAGAGCGCCGACGACGGTTGCGGACCGGTGCCCGGCGCGCGGCCCGGTGGCGGCTCGGCGTGTCTCGACGATCGGTCGGCAATCCGGATGGGCCGCGCCCTCCGCGGCGAAACACGCACGGCAGCAATGCGGCACGCGGTGCGGCGCGACGCGGGGTGCGATCCTGTCACCCGTGGGCAACGCGAACGAAAACAGACTAAACCGGACAGCGGATTCGTTGCTCGCGGAGGTTTCGAGGGTGTTAATGGAAGTACCGGGTCGTTCGAGAACAGGGCCTCCCGGGTCGGGAAATCCACTGCCATAGCAACCTAGGAGGCAGCATCATGCCTACCATCACCTCCCTCGCGCCCGCGTCGGGTCCCGCCACCGGCGGTACCTCCGTCGTCATCACCGGGACCGATTTCGGCGGTCCCACCACGGTGCGCTTCGGCGCCACCGCGACCACCTTCACGCTCGACTCCGACACCCAGATCACGGCGGTCGCGCCCGGCGGGGCGGTCGGCACGGTGTCGGTCACGGTCAGCGACAACAACGGCACCAGCAACGGTTCGGACTACGAATACCTGTCCGTGCCCTCGCTCACCGTCGCCGCGCCGAACCAGGGTTCCACCGCGGGCGGCACCACGGTGGTGCTCACCGGCACGGGGCTCACCGATGTCACCGGCGTGGATTTCGGTGGCACACCGGCCACCTCGTTCACCGTCGACTCCGACACCCAGATCACGGCGGTCGCGCCCGCGGGCACCGGCATCGTGCCGATCACCGTCACCGCGCCCGGCGGGGTCAGCGGGGCGGTACCGTTCGTGTACGTCGTCGTCCCGACCGTCACCGCGGTCGCGCCGGCGTCGGGGCCCGAGGCGGGCGGAACGACGGTGACGATCACCGGGACCGATTTCACCGGTCCGCTGACGGTGCGCTTCGGTGGTACCGCCACCTCGTTCACGATCGACTCGGACACCCAGATCACCGCCGTCGCCCCGCCGGGAACCGGCAGCGCGCAGGTGACGGTCACGGGTACGGGCGGCGCCGGTGCGGGCGTCGCGTACACCTACAACTGAGACGGGGCCGGGCCGTCGGATCTTCGACGGCCCGGCACTCACCACCGGAGGCCGACGGGGCGGTCTCCGGGATCCGAGACATCGATTCACCGAGGGGGTTGCGGTGCCGACGTTGTTGAAGACGCTGCTCGCGCAGCGGGAGCTCGGGAGCCATCCGGCGTTCCTCGCGGCCTACGACCGCTGCGCCGCCCAGCTCGATCCGCCGCTGCCGCCGGGGCACGGCCCGGCCAAAGCGCAGTACTACCAATGGTTGTCGGGCCGGATGGTCGGTCTGCCCCGCGACCACCACCGCCGCGTGCTGACGCGGATGTTCCCGGGCTGGACGGTGGAGAAGTTGTTCGAGAGCGCCGATTCCGCTCCGCCGCCCGCTCGCGCTCCGGTCGACGCCGAATTCGCCGCGTTCCTGGGCGCCGAGGCGATCGTGCGCGGCCTCACGGTGGTCTATCCGACCGACCCCGCGGGTACCGTCCCGGAACCGGATCTGCGCGCCCTGCTCGCGGTGACGTCGCTGTTCCGGGATCATCCCGCTCTGGCCCTGGGGTACTGCGCCGATCGCGAGGCGCTCGATCGGCCGCGTCGTCCGTATCTCGGTCTCGGCGCGCGGTGGCTGCGGCACTACCCGCGGGCGGTGCGGTCTCCGCTGTTCGCGGTCACGGGCACCCAGTTGGTCCTGAGCGACGGCACCCGGGTCGAGGTGGAGCAGGGCGGTCTGGTGGCCCGGGTGCGGCCCTCGCCCGAGTACCCGGACCGATTCTGGTTCTTGTGCGCGGGGTTCGGGGCGCACGGCGGTGAGGTGGCTTGCCGGTACTTGGTGGACCGGTGGCGGTCGCTGCACGAGCGCGCCCAGGATCGCGATTTCGTCGCGGTGGTGGACGCCGGGGACGCGGGGGTCCGGCAGACCGCGTTGTACGTGGGTCCGCCGCGCCGCGCCGGGGCACGGGGGTGCCGCGCCGATCCGCGATCGCGCGCCTCGGATTCGGCGGGTCGGGGATTGGCGGTCGGCGGGCGGGGTATCGCCGAATCATGATCGGTGCGGTGGAGCGCGAGGGGGCGCGGTGGTGACGGGTCTGCCCGAGACGGTGACGGCGGCGCTGTTCGACATGGACGGTGTGCTGACCAGTACCGCGGCGCTGCACCAGCGCGCGTGGAAGCAGGTGTTCGACGCCTGGTTGGCCGAACGCGAGGGGCCGGGATACCGGCCGTTCGACGAGCACGACTATCTCGCCCACGTGGACGGCCGCCCCCGGCCCGACGGTGTGCGGGAGTTCCTGCGCTCGCGCGGTGTCACGCTGCCGGAGGGGCAGCCCTCCGACGGCCCCCACGCGCAGACGGTGCACGGCCTCGGCAACGCGAAGAACGCGGTGCTGCTGGCGCTCATCGAGCGCGAGGGCGTCCAGGCGTATCCGGGCTCGCTGGACTATGTCGCGGCCGTCCGGGAGCGGGGACTGCGGATCGCGGTGGTGACGTCGTCGGCGAACGCGCCCGCCGTCCTCGATGCCGCCCACCTCACCGACGCCGTCGACGTCCGAGTGGACGGTCGCACGATCGCCGAGCAGGGCCTACGCGGCAAACCGGCGCCGGATTCCTTCCTGGCCGCCGCCCGCGCGTTGGCCGTCGAACCCGCGCACGCCGCGGTGTTCGAGGACGCCATCTCCGGGGTGCGGGCCGGACACGACGGCGGCTTCGGTTACGTCGTGGGCGTCGACCGCGTCCGCGACGGCGAGCACGCGCGAGCGCTGCGGGCGGCGGGCGCGGACGTGGTGGTCACCGACCTGTCCGAACTGGGAGCGCGGCGATGACGGCCGGGCGCGGCGGTTTCGAGATCGCCGAGTGGGAATTGCGCTGGAACGGGATGGATCTGGACGCGCTGGCGCGCACGGAATCGATCTTCGCGCTGTCCAACGGCCACATCGGGATCAGGGGCGGGCTCGAGGAGGGGGAACCGGTCGGCACCCCCGGCACCTATCTCAACGGGTTCTACGAGAAGCGCCGATTCCCCTACGCCGAGCACGGTTACGGATATCCGCAGCACGGGCAGAGCCTGGTCAACGTCACCAACGGCAAGATCATCCGCCTCTTCGTCCAGGACGAGCCGATGGATCTGCGGTACGGCGAGATCTCCGAGCACAGCCAGGTCCTCGACTTCCGTTCCGGCACACTGCGCCGCGAGACGGTGTGGACCTCGCCGACGGGTCGGTGCGTGCGTGTGCGCACCGAGCGGCTCGTGTCGTTCACCGAACGCGCGCTGGTCGCCATCCGCTACGAGGTCGAACCCCTCGACGACGACTTGGACTTGGTCGTGCAGTCCGATCTGCTCACCAACGAGCCGATGGACGGGGCGGGCGACGATCCGCGCGCCGCCGCCGCGCTGGACCGGCCGCTGGTCTCCGACTTCGCGGTGACCCGCGGTTGCTCGGCCGTCCTGGCCCACCACACCCGGGAGTCCGGGCTGCGGATGGCCGCGGGGATGGACCACGAATTCGAATCCAGGCAGGAGCCGCGCCGCGACATCCACGCGGAGGAGGATCTGGCCCGGCTCACCATCGCCGTCGACGTCGCCAAAGGCGAATGTCTGCGGCTGACCAAATATCTCGGGTACGGGTGGTCGAGCAAACGCTCGATCCCGGCGCTGCGGGCCCAGGTGGACGCCGCGCTGGCGGCCGGGATGGAGACCGGCTGGGACGAACTGCTGCACCGCCAACGCGAGTACCTCGACACGTTCTGGGCCAACGCCGACATCGAGATCGACGGCGACCCGGAGATGCAGCAGGCGGTGCGATTCGCGCTGTTCCACGTCTTGCAGGCGGGGGCCCGCGGTGAGACCCGCGCGATTCCGGCCAAGGGGCTCACCGGGCCGGGCTACGACGGTCATTCGTTCTGGGACACCGAGATCTTCGTCCTGCCCGTGCTGACCCACACGATGCCGGTGGCCGCGCGCGACGCGCTGCGCTGGCGGTATTCGACGCTGGACTCGGCGCGGCAGCGGGCCCGGGAGTTGCGCCAGTCCGGGGCGATGTTCCCGTGGCGGTCGATCAACGGCGAGGAGGGGTCGGGGTATTGGCCGGCGGGCACGGCCGCGGTGCACATCTCCGCCGATATCGCCCACGCCACCGTCCGGTATTTGGCCGCGACCGAGGATCACCAGTTCGAGGCCGATTGCGGGGTCGAACTGTTGGTCGAGACGGCACGCATGTGGGCCAGTCTCGGACACCACGACAAGGACGGCAGTTTCCGCATCGACGGGGTCACCGGGCCCGACGAGTATTCGGCACTGGCCGACAACAACGTCTACACCAACGTGCTGGCCCAGCAGAATCTGCGCGAGGCCGCCGAGGCGTGCGTGCGCAGGCCCGAGATCGCCGAAGGACTCGGCGTCGACGAGCAGGAGATCCGGGTCTGGCGCGAGTGCGCGAAGAACATGACCCTGCCCTACGACGAGGAATTGGGGGTGCACGAACAGGCCGAGGGGTTCACCCGCCACGCGCGCTGGGATTTCGCCGCGACCCCCGCCGACCAGTATCCGCTGCTGCTGCACTACCCCTATTTCGACCTGTATCGCAGGCAGGTGGTCAAACAGGCCGACCTGACGTTGGCGATGTACCTGTGTCCCGACGAGTTCAGCGCCGAGCAGAAGCGCCGCAATTTCGAGTACTACGAGACGTTGACGGTGCGCGATTCCTCACTCTCGGCGTGCGCGCAGTCGGTGATGGCGGCCGAGGTCGGCCACCTCGGTCTGGCCTACGACTATTTCGTCGAGGCGGGGCTCACCGACCTGCATGACCTGCACGACAACGTCGCGGGCGGACTGCACGTCGCCTCGCTGGCGGGGACTTGGCTGTGCTGCGTCGCCGGTTTCGGCGGTCTGCGGGTGCACCGCGGCGAGGTGGATTTCACCCCGCGCCTGCCGGATCGGCTGGAGCGCCTGGCCTTCCGCATCCTGTGGCGCGAGAGCCGAATCGGTGTGGAGATCACCGCCGAGGGGGCGACCTACCGCCTGCTCGACGGCGACCCGGTGACGATCGGCCATCACGGTCGGCACGTCACTTTGGGCGAGACTCCGGTCACCCTGGACATCCCGCCCGGCCCGGCACTCACGCCCCCGCAATTGCCCGCCAATCGCGCCCCCTACCGCCGCGAGTGACCGTTCACGGTTCGAGCACCACTTTGCCGACCACGGTGCGGGATTCGGCGAGTCGGACGGCTGCGGCGATCTCGGTCAGCGGCATGCGGGCGGCCACCTGCGCCCGCACCGTCCCGCCGGCGGCCAGCGCGAACACCCGTCCCAGGTCCTCGCGCAGTCGGGCGCGGAAGGCGTCGGTATCGCGCAGGCCCGCCCACAGGTTGAAGAAGCGCGCGGAACGCCTGTTGGGCACGGTGTTCCACCACAGCAGGCGGGCGATCAGTTTCAGCACCGGCAGTCGGGAGTTGCCCGCGTCGTCCTTGGTCGCGGCGCTGCCGTAGGAGACGAGTGCGCCGCCGGGAGCGAGCAAGCCGAAGGAATCGACGATGCCCGGGCCGCCGACGTGGTCGAACACCGCGTCCACGCCGTGCGGAGCCAGCGCCCGGACCCGCGCGGGGATGTCGCCCCGGTAGTCGATCCAGTGCGCGCCCAGTGCCCGCACCGCGTCGGCGTTGCGCGCGGAAGCCGTTCCGATGACCTCGATTCCGGCGGCCCGGGCCAGTTGGACGAGTACGGAGCCGACGCCGCCGTTGGCTCCGTGTACGAGAATCGTCGCACCGGAAGGGGTCTCGGCCACTCGGTGCAGCATCTGCCAGGCGGTGATCCCGTTGACGACGAGGGTTTCGGCTTCGGCCGCGTCGAGTTCGTCGGGCACCGCCACCAGATCGTCCGCGTCGACCAGCAGGTGACTGCTCCACCCGCCGATCTTGGTCAACGCGGCGACCCGCGTGCCCAGCAGCGCGGGGGAGACCTCCGCGCCGACGGCCACGACTTCACCGACGAGGTCGTAGCCCGGCACGAACGGGAACGGTGGTTGGTCGTAGTACTTCCCGCGCCGCATCTGCTGTTCGGCGAAGGAGACGCCGGTGGCGAGTACGCGCACCAGCGCCTGTCCGCGCTCGGGCCGTCCGAGTTCGCGGGTCCTGAGCTGGAAACCGTCGGGGTCGACCTGTCCGGGCAGGACGACTTCCAGGGCGGTGACGCTGGCGGTGGTCATGTTCTCTCCTTGTGTGTGACTGGTCAATCACTCTCGGTGTGTGCGAAACCCGCACGCCAACGGGCGGGTCGCGGCTAGCGGGTGGCGGGGCGGTCGGGGTGGCGGATGCCCGCGGTGAGCATGCGCGCCCACGGTTCGCCGGTGTCCTCTATGTCGAGGGTCGTGATGAGGTGGCAGAGCTGTCCGTAGGCGATGAATCGTTGGACCTGTTCGGCCTCGCCGCCGGATCGGGTCGCGGCGAAGTCGGTGACGCGCGCGAGTCCGCGTCGCATGGCCTGCGCGATCTCCGGGATGTCGGTCGCGGACTGGGCGTGCACCTGGAGCATCAGCAGGCGGTTGTCGGCGAGGAGTTCCGCGTAGGCCCCGCCCACTACTCGCGCGGGTCGACCCGCCGTTTACCGTGATAGCCGTCGGGCATCCGCCGGACATGGGACTGACCGTTGCCGTCACCGGGCCGACCGGCGAGATCGGGATCTCCGCCGTCACCGCACTCGAACGCGATCCCGCCGTCGACCGGGTGATCGGCATGGCCCGAAGTCCGTTCGACCCCGCCGAACACGGCTGGACCAAGACCACCTATCGGCAGGGTGACATCCTCGACCGCGCCGCCGTGGACGACCTGGTCCGCGACGCCGACGTGGTCGTGCACCTGGCCTTCCTCATCATGGGTTCGCGCGAGGAGAGCGCGCAGATCAACCTGCGCGGCACCCGCGCGGTCTTCGAGGCGACGGTGGCCGCGCCGCGCCCGCGCCGACTGGTCTACACCTCCTCGGTGGCCGCCTACGGCTACCACGAAGACAACCCCGTGCCGCTCACCGAGGACGTCCCGCCGCGCGGGTCCGACGAGCACTACTACTCGCGGCAGAAGGCCGACTGCGAGGCCGCGCTCGCCGAGATCACCGACGGGACCGACCTCGAGGTCTACGTCCTGCGGCCGTGCATCGTGGCCGGTCCCGCCGCGCCCGCCCTGGCCGAACTGCCGTGGAGCCACCTGCCCGACATCTGGCGCAACGCGAGCAAGTCGGTCCCCGTGCTCAAACCGGTCGTGCCCGATCCGGGCGCGGCACTGCAACTGGTGCACCACGACGATGTCGCCTCGGCCATCGCCACGGCCGCCACCACCGACGCGCCCGCGGGCGCCTACAACATCGCGGGCGACGGCGTGGTGACCCTGTCCGAGGTGGTCACCGCGCTCGGCGGGCGACCGGTCCGCGTCCCGGGCGTGCTGGGCAAGGTGGCCGCGGAAGTGGTGTCCCGCACGCCGTTCGTTCCCCCGGTCATGGAATGGATCCACATCATCCGCGCCTCGGTCGTGATGGACACCGACAAGGCCAAGACCCAACTCGGCTGGCGACCCGCCCACACCACCGCCGAAACCCTGGAGTCCCTCGCCGCGGACCGCTGACCGGACGGCCCGGCGCGACCGATGGCGACGGGCTGTGATGGCATACGGTATGCCCACCGCATCGCAGCCCGGCGCATACGCCGACGTCGGTTTCTCCACTCCCTGGTCGCGGGCGATGGGACTGCGCGTCCCGATCGTCAACGCGCCCATGGGCGGCGTCGCGGGCGGACCGTTGGCCGCGGCCGTCACCGCGGCGGGCGGACTCGGCATGATCGGCATGGGCAGCAGCGGGTCCGCGGCCGCGCTGCGGCGCGAACTCGACCGTCGCGCACCGGGGGGCGGCCCGTTCGGCATCGGTCTGGTCGACTGGGTGCTCGCCGCCGACCCGGACCTGCTCGAGGTCGCGATCGACGCGCGACCGGCGCTGATCGCGGTCGGCTTCGGCGCGGAGCACGCGTGGGTCGACCGCGTGCGCGCGGCGGGCATCCGCACCGCCACCCAGGTGTATTCCGCCGCCGACGCGCGCCGCGCCGAGGACGCCGGGGTCGAACTGCTCGTCGCCCGCGGGTCGGAGGGCGGGGGACACGGGTCGGCGGCCATGTCTACCCTGCCGTTGCTCGACGCCGTGCTCTCGACGGTGTCGACGCCGGTGCTCGCGGCGGGCGGCATCGGTTCGCCCGCCTCGCTCGCCGCGGTGCTGGTGGCCGGGGCGGCGGGCGCGTGGTTGGGCACGCATCTGGCCGTCTGCCCGGAGTCCGACCTGTCGGAGGCGGGCCGCCGCGCGATGCTCGCGGCCGACGGCGCCGACACCGTGCTCACAACCCTCCACGACATCGCCTTCGACTATCCGTGGCCCGCCCGTTTCCCGGCGCGAGTCCTGGCCACCGAGGCGACGCGGCGGTGGGCCGGTCGCGAGGAATCCCTGCGCGCCGATCCGGAGGCCCGCGCCGCCTTGGTCGCCGCGATCCGCGCCGACCCGGCCGCCGTCCCGGTCGACGCGGGGCAGGGCGTGGGAATGATCACCTCCGTCGCGCCGGTCGCCGAGGTAATCGGGCGACTCTGCGCCGGCGCGGTCGAGTTGCTGGTCCCGTCGCCCGGCGGGCGGTAGCGCGCCGCCCGGCGGGCGGTAGCGCGCCGCCCGGTGGGACCGCGCCGCGTCCTCGAGCGCGCGAGTCGGTGCGGATTCGATATTCCGGCGGGGGAACGCCGGGGGTTCGCCTGTCGAATATTCACGGAGAATAAATTCGACCACTCGAAATAGATGCGACGTTCGGTCACGGTCGCGCGATCGGGGGAGAGGTGACACGACCCCCGAGCGGGTAGCTACCCGGTGCCGCTCGGGTGAAACAGCTCCCGGCGAACAAAACCACCGCGCAGGGAGCCGGGTGGGATTCCGAACCGCGTCGACCTGAGGGCGGCTCAACGCGCCCACGGGTCCGCTGTCGGTCGGATTGCCTGGCCCGGAACTCGATTCGAGCCCGGTTCACCGTCGTGGCGGCTCTCGGGAGACGGTCGCGGTCGCGGATTCGGACACCGATAACGGGCACCGGGTAGGTCGCTCGACGGAATTCCGGGTCGGATGAACGACAAATTCGAAACAATTGATCACTCCTTTCTTTGAAAAGAAAGGATTCAGATCAAGGATTGATAACAACGCTTCTGTAGGGCTTTATCCGGAGAATGGATTCGGTTTAGCGTTTAGGTGTCGCTGAACGGCGGCGCAGGTGGGGAAAGGCTCCACCGTGACAGAGAAAAGGGGAATCTCATGGATATCATCGGTGACCTGCTCGCACTGCTCGTCGGGTTGCTGGGCTCGCTGAGCTCGGACTCCTGACACTCGCACGCCCCTGTTCGGACCGACGATCCAGCTCGCTTCGGCGAGCTGGATCGTCGGCGTGTGTTTCGAATCAGGGTGAGCGCACCGCTCGCGCGGCGCGGGCACCGAGTGGTCGACTCCTCGGGAACGTGCGACGATCCGTGCGCCGTCCGAGATCGATGAGAGAACACCGCGATGAGAACCGCCGCCCCGCGCACCCGCATCCCCGCCGAGAACGCCGATTCGGCGCGTCCGGCGGACACGCACTCGCCGCGTGGCGTCCACACCTCGCCCTCCGCCTGATCCACGGCGGTCGCGATGCGGGGAGAACGGGCTCGTCTGTTGGTGCTGCGGGCCTTGGGCCTACCGGTGGCGGCCCTGGTGCTCGCGGTCGGCACCGGCACCTCCGACCCGAGCGCCGTCGAATACGTCGCCCTGGGGGACTCGCGGGCCGCGGCCCCCGACACCGAGATCGGCTCGGGATCCGACGGTTGCGGGCGCAGCGGCCAGGGCTATCCGGTCCACTTGGCCCGCGCCCTGCGCCCGCACAGCTTCCTCGACGTCACCTGCGCGGGCGCCACGTCGGCCAACGTGCTGAGCGCCGATCAGCCCACCACCGACCGCGCGGGGCGCGGCCATCGCGCGCGCCCGCAGATCTCCGCGCTGAACGCGAGCACCACCCTGGTGACGATCAGCATCGGCGGCAACGATCTGCGGTGGTTCGAGCTGATCTCGTCCTGCTTCCCGCCCGCGCGCACCGTCGATGCCGCCTGCCGGTCCGATCCCGAAGTGCGCGAGCGGATCCGGCGGCGTCTGGCCGAACTCACCGACAAGATCGACGCCGACCTCGACGCCATCGTCGCCCGCGCTCCCCGCGCGCGGGTCGTGGTGGTCGGCCACGGCGGTATCTACGGACTCGACGGCTGCTCCGCCGCCACCTTCAGCCCGCTCGACGCCGCGTGGGTCGCCGACTTCTTCGGCAGTGTCGACGCGGTGCTGCGCGGGCAGGCCCACGCGCACCACGCGCTGTTCGTCGACGTGCGCGCCGCCGCCGCGGGCCACGAAGCCTGCGCGCCGGTGGAGCAACGCTGGTTCGCGGGCAACGAACCCAGCGGCACCACGCCCGTCCGCCATCCGACCGCCCTCGGCGGCCGGGCCATCGCCGATCTGATCGCCGCCGCCCTGCCCGAGCGGTGAGGCCCGCTCCCGACGCTCAGCTCAACGCGAGGTGGATCGCCAGACCCGTCCCGCACACCGCGACCGCGACCCGCACCACCGTCGGCGGTAGCCGCGCCACGACCGGGGGGCCGCACCACCCGCCCGCGAACGCGCCCACGGCCATCGCGGCGGCGGCGAGCCAGTGCACGGGTCCGAACACGGCGAACCCGAGCGCGGCGACGAGATTGGCGACGCCGGTGAGCAGACTCTTCAGCACACCCGCCTGCCACACCGTCGACGAGGTGCACACCAGGATCAGCGCCAGGAACATCACTCCGGCCCCCGCGCCGAAGTAGCCGCAGTACACGGCCGTGGCGAAGACTCCCACGGGGTAGAGCAGGGGAAAACGCCGCTGTCCGGCCAACTCCCGCAGTTTCGGCTGCACGAGCAGGCTCAGCGAGGTGGCGGCGAGCAGGAACGGCACGACCGACTCGAAAGCGTCGGCGGGTGTGCACAGCAGCAGCGCCGCCCCCGCGCCGCCGCCGAGCGCCGAGAGCGCCGCGTGCCGCAGGACCGTGCGGGTCTGCTCGGCGTGGGCCGCGCCCGCTTTGGCCGTGGAACCCACCCCCACGGCCACCATCGCCACGGTGTTGGTGACGTTGGCCGTCACCGGGGGCAGGCCGACGGCCAACAGCGCCGGATAGGAGATCAACGAGGCGATCCCGGTGACGTAACGTAGCCGATCAGTCCCGCGAAGAACCCCGCGACGGCGATCACGCCGAGAGTGAGAACGCTCACCGACTCGTCACGTCCGCCCGGCCCCCACCTTCGCTCATCGACGTATCACGCAAGGATTCTGCGTCGTCGGGCGCGCGGAGGCCAGGGTTGCGCTCGGCGTGATCCGGGGATCAGGCGCGGCGCAGCGGCGGCGGCGTCCAGCCGCCCTGCAACACCGCCGGGCGCGGCGCGTACAGGCGCATCGTCACCCCGAGCGGCCCGCGCGGCGCGGGCAGCCAGTTCGACACCCGGTCCTCGGCGGGCCGCTCGCGTTGCAGATACAGGTCCAGCGAGCCGTCGGCGTTGTAGGTGAGCTCGTCGCGGTCGCCGAGAGCGAACCGGTCGAGTTCGTTGGCTACCTGGAACCCCTCCTCGTCGTACATGGTGACCGACCAGAACGCCTCGACCGGCGGCAGCGCGTCGGCGTCGAAATGCAGGACGTAGTCGTTGTCGCCCACCAGCGGCGACCCGTCGGCGTCGGTGATCGCGAGCGGATAGACCGCGTCCTCGGGCACATTGGCTCCCAGGCCGATCATCGACACGATGGCCCGCTTCAGGTAGAAGTCGCCGTAGACCCCGATGGAGTCCAGGTTCATCTGCCACCCGTCGACGACGTCGGCCAGGCGCGGCGTCATCCGCCGCATGAGGGTCTGGGCGTCGGCGGGGACCGTCTCGAGCGCGTCGCGCAGCGCCGGGTCCAGCGCCGCGTGGTCGAAACTCTCGCCCGCCACGATCCCGATCCGCCGCAGCCGCTCCAGCGTCGACCAGTCGGTGACGTGCGCCGGATGCTGTTTCAGCAGGTCCGCCGCGAGGCCGAAGTACTCGGCCGCCGAGAGCGCGTTGACCTGGTTCAACGGCGGAGTCGTCATATCGACCGAAGGATCGCTCGCCGCGCTCGGGGCTTGCTCCGCCGCGCCGACCCGCGACAGCGGCGTGATACGCAGACCGTCCTGGATCGCGTGCACCGTCGGGTAGTCGGCGGGCCCGTTGGTCTGGACGCGCCCGATGATCCACACCAGCGGCGTCGGCGCGCGCACCACCTCGTACCGGTCGGGCACCTCGCCGTGCCAGTGCGGCCCGACCAGCGCGTACTCGTGCGCGCCCGTCCCGCTGGTGCGCTTGCCGGGCACGCAGAACGCGTCGGTCCACATGTCGTAGATCGGCAGCAGGTAGTAGCGACCGCCGGAATCGGGCACCGACACCACCATCGGCTCCTCGGACAGATCCAGCCAGGCCGTGGAGTACAGCGTGTCGAAATTGGGCCGCACCACCGCACGGAAATCGGCGGTCGGGAACGCCCGCACATGGGAGAAGGTGTTCATCGGCCCGAATCCCGGCCGCTGTCCCGGCGGCAGATTCGTCATCTGGCGACGGGTGATCTCCATCGTCAGCAGCGGATAGAAGTACACGTAGCCTTCGACGCCGACGGCGTGGGCCTCCTCGGCCGAGAGCGACGCGGTGAGCGGAACCGACATGGCAGACCTCCGGGTGTCGTGGCAACCGCCCCGAGCGTGGCCCGGCGGCCCTGCCGTGTCCTCACCCCGACGGGGTGAACCGGCTCACCCGCCGCGCCGACCCGATCCCCGCCGTGTTTGTATCGGGTAATGACCGAAAGCAGTGCAGAATCGCGCGTCGTCTCCGCCGAGCGGGAGATCGCGGCGCCCGCCGCGACGATCTTCGAGCTCATCGCCGACCCGGCTCGCCAGCCCGAATGGGACGGCAACGACAACTTGGCCGAATCCGGTGCGGGACAGCGCGTGCGGGCTGAAGGCGCGGTCTTCGCCACCACCCTCACCAACGGCGCCGTGCGCCACAACCACGTGGTCGAATTCGAGGAAGGCCGCCGCATCGCCTGGCTGCCCGCCGAACCCGACAACACGCCGCCCGGCCACCTGTGGCGCTGGGAACTCGCCCCCGCCGCCGACGGCCGAACCCTGGTCACCCACACCTACGACTGGACGAACTTGACCGACCCCAAACGTGAGATCCGCGCTCGCGCCACCACTCCCGACAAACTCCGCGCTTCCCTGGACAACCTCGCCTCCGCCGCCGAAGAAGCCTGACCGGGAGTCGGTAGCCTGCCCTCATGTCGGAGCCGCCCGCTTTCAGCCCCACTGTCATGTTGCTGACGCTGAGTCGGGTGTGGGAGGCCGAATACACCGAGGCGCTCGAACCGCTGGGGTTGACGGTCCGCCGGTACGGATTGCTCGGCCACATCCGCGGGAGCGCGGGCATCTCGTTCAGCGAGTTGGCCCGTCGATCGCGCATCACCGTGCAGAGCGCCCACACGGCGGTGGCGACGTTGCGCAAGGCGGGCCTGGTCGACGACGGGACCGCCCACGCGGGCGCGGCCTCCACGCTGCGGGTGACCGAGGCGGGCGCGGCGCTGCTGGTCCGGGCCGCCGAGGTGGTGGCCCGGCTCGACGCGGAGTTCGCCGCTCGCCACCCCGAGGTGACCCGGGCCCTGCGGGAGGCGATGACGCGAGACCTTCAGCTAGACTGAAGGTATGTACTCCGTATCGCTGACCGTCCGTGTGGTGACGGGCTTCCACTTCCCGGGTTCGATTCCTCGTCACGCGCCGGTGCTCGGGTCGGGGCGTTCCGTGACCGCCGCGCGACCGATGCGGGTGCGCCGCCCGTGAGTTTCCGACATTTCCTGCGCCGCCCGCCCGCGATTTCGGCCGCCGAAGCGATCCGACTGGTCGCCGAGGGCGCACTCGTCATCGATGTCCGCCGCGATTTCGAATGGAATCGCGTACACATTCCCGACGCGGTGCACATTCCCCTGGAACGGTTGGCCGAAGAATGCGGCGAACTACCCGAGGATCGTCTGCTCATCACCTTCTGCACGGGCGGTCTGCGGTCCGCCGGTGCGGCCAATCTGTTGGTGGAGAACGGTTTCCAGGCCGTGAACATGAGCCGAGGACTCATCGACTGGCGTGCGGCGGGCGGGCCGCTGGCCGACCGTTGATCGGGCGCTCGAACGATCCTCCGTTATCGACCGGAGTTTCTCCGAGGCCGGTGTAGAAACGGTTGCCTTTCTCTCTCGGTGCCCCTACGATCGCGCCCGGTTGTTTCCGGCGTGGCACTGTGCGATCACACGAAAACAACGACTCCGAATTCGGAGAAATACCTTCCATGACCGTATGGATTTCGATGCCGCACAGCCTGTAGATTTCAGACGGTACGCCCTGTGAATTCGTTCCGGGAAGCACGACCGGATATCCCGCGACGAATACGTGTGTGGACGACGCGGTCGGTCCCGTCGCCACCGGAACAGAAAGTCCTGTCCATGAGCCCGACGAACGACGTGTCCGTGCCCGCTGTCCAGCACCCCGACAGCTGAGGCGTCCCGTGCCCGAACAGGTCCTCAAGCACATCAGAATCCAGGTCGGCGCGCTGATCATGGATTACGTGGCCTGTCCGGCCCAGGCCGACGACGTCCGCCGCCTGCTGCTGGAATGTCACGGCGATCTCGACATCTCCGTCGTCATCGACGACGAATTGCGCCCCGACCTCGCGCCGTTGCCGTGTTCGAGGCTGTGGGAGGGCGCGGCGGTGGCCGAGGTCTGAGCGGGTCAAGGTCTGAGCGGGTCAGTCGCGGGTCGTCGCGCCCGAGAGCGCCAGCACCACCGCGGTCGCGGATTCGGCCAACTGCTCCCGCGTGATCGTCAGCCTGCCGTCGGACCAGTCCAGATACAGCGCGACCAGCGCGCCGCTCAGCGCGGTCGCGATGACGGCCAGATCGTCCTCGTGGTTCGGCATGAGTTCGTCGGCCCCCGCGCCGAGCGCCGGGATGACCGCGCGCAGGAAGGCGGGCACACGGTCGGCGCTGTGACGGCGCAGGATGTCGTCGGCCAGCGGTTCGCGCAACAGGATTCGCGCGCGGCGCGGGTCCTCCTCGAAGTAGTCGCCGCAGATGCGGAACACCGCGCGGATCGTCTCGCGCAACCCGGCCGCGATGTCCACGACGGCGAGGCGTTCGAGCAGTCCGGCCTCGACCCGGTCGTAGACGGCGACGATCAGGTCCTCGCGCGAACGGAACGTCTCGTAGAAGTAGCGCGGGCTCAGATTCGCCTCGCGCACGACCGCGCGCATCGTGACCGCCGGAACCCCGCCCGCGCCCAGCAGTTCCACGCCGACGGTCAGCAGTTGTTCGCGCCGGTCGTTGGACCGGTCGTGCAGCGTCTGCCCGCGCCACAACTTCGGAGAGGTCATACCGCGATGCTCCCACGGATGTGTCGACATCGCGGCTGCGCGTCACTGCCGCGCGAGCCATTCCGACAGGGACGTCCCCGAAAGCCACGCGTCCGGGCCGGGGGTCAGGCTCTCCGTGTCCAACACCGCGCCGAAGTACGGCGCGTCCGGGTCGGTGACGACCTCGCGCCGATCCGAACGCGCCGCCAGCACCGTGCGGATCCACTCGTCGAGTCCGAACACCTCCGGCCCGCCCACCTCCAGCGCTCCGTTCACCGGCGTGCCCGTCGCCGTGCGGCCGACCGCCGCCGCGACATCGTCGGCGGCCATCGGGCGCACGTGCGCTCCCGAGAGACGTACCGTGCCGTCGACGGTCGCGGAATCCGCGATGGCCCCGGCGAACTCGAAGAACTGCGTGGCGTGCACGAGCGAATGCGGCAGCCCCGATCCGGCGATCAGTTCCTCCTGCGCCACTTTGGCCCGGAAGTACCCGGACTCCGGCAGCCGGTCGGTGCCCACCACCGACAGCGCGACGTAGTGACCCACCCCCGCCGCGCCCGCGGCGTCGAGCAGTGTCGTGGTGGAGGTGCGGAAGAACTCCAGCACCTCGGCGTCGGCGAAGGACGGCGAATTCGACACGTCGATCACGACCTGCGCGCCGTCGAGTGCCTCCTTCACCCCCTCGCCGGTGAGCGCGTTCACGCCCGTGCTCGGCGCGGCCGCGACCGCCTCGTGGCCGCGCTCGCCCAGTCCGGCGACCACCTTCGAGCCGATCAGTCCGGTACCACCGATGACGACGATCTTCATCTCGAGTCCTTCCGGTCGGGTATTTCCAGGGGGCGTCACGATCGCCGACGGCGAGGACCATGCGGCCGCAGAGGTCGTGACGGTGATTCGTCCTACATCCGGCGCCTTCATTCTCTGCGCACGGCCCACCGCGTTCAACAGGCTCGCCGGGCCTCACGGCCTCAGTGTCGGGTTCGGGCGTCGTAGCGCTCGCGCGCCTTCTCCACCTCCGCGAGGTTGCCGGACCAGGCGCTGAGGGCGGCGAACAGCGGGGACAGGCTGCGGCCGAGGTCGGTGATCGCGTAGACGACGCGCGGCGGGACCTCGGCGTGATAGGTGCGTTCGACCAGGCCGTCGCGCTCGAGTTGGCGCAGGCGTTCGGTCAGGACCTTGGGCGTGATCGTGGCGATGCGGCGCTGCAACTCCACGAAGCGGTGCGGTCCGTGTTCGTGCAGCACCCACAGGATCGGCGTGGTCCAGCGCGAGAAGACCACGTCCACCACCGGGGCGATCGGACACGCCTGTTCGGGTGCGGCGTCGGGAGCGGGCCGCCAGGTGGCGGCCCCGTCGGTCGTGTCGCTCGTCACAGTGCTCCCTCGGGCCGATACTTTCCTCTAGGTACCTACTATCTCCAGAATAGTAACGTCGCTCGCGTCCACGGAAACACAACGGAGAGCGACCATCATGATCGTGGTGACCGGAGCAACCGGAAATATCGGAAAGACCTTGGTGCGCAGTCTGATCGAGGCGGGGGAGAAGGTGACCGCCGTCTCCCGGTCGGTCACCGCGGCGGATGTGCCCGAGGGCGTCGCGCACCGGCGGGCCGACCTCGCGCGCCCGGCCGAGTTGACTCCCGCACTCGACGGAGCCGAAGCGCTGTTCCTGCTGACCTCCGGCGAATTCGTCGCATCGGGAACCGATCTCGGCGAAGTGCTGGAAGTCGTGCGGCGGGCGGGCGTGCGGCGGGTGGTGATGCTGTCCTCCCAGGGCGTCGGCACCGGACGGCATCCCACGGCCTTCGAGGACATCGTCACGGGCGGCGGTCTCGACTGGACGATCCTGCGGCCGGGCGGATTCGCCTCCAACGCGACGCAGTGGGCGGCTTCGATCCGGACGGACCGGACTGTCGCCGCACCGTTCGCCGACGTCGCGCTGCCCGTCATCGATCCCGACGACATCGCCGAGGTCGCCGCGCTGGCCCTGCGCGCGGACGGACATCACGGCCGGACCTACGTCCTGACCGGTCCCGCGCCGATCTCGCCGCGCCGCCAGGCCGAAGTGCTCGGTGACGTGCTCGGCGAACCGGTGCGTTTCATCGAACTCTCGCGGGCCGAGGCCGCCGCGCGGATGGGGGAGTTCATGCCCGCCCCCATCGTGGCGGCGACCCTGGACATCCTCGGGTCGCCCGTTCCCGCCGAACAGCGGGTCAGTCCGGATGTCGAAGGTCTGCTCGGCCGTCCCGCCAGGACTTTCGCCGACTGGGCCGCGCGGCACGCGACCTCGTTCCGCTGAGCGTCAGCCCAGGACGGCCCGCGCCGCCTCGGCGGTGGTCCGCAGGGTGCCGATCTGGTCCTCGCCCAGGGCGAAGATCCCCACTTGACTCGCCCCGACCTCGAGGGTGTGTCGGATGCCCGCCGCCACCGCGGCGGGATCACCGTGCAGGACCAAGGCGTCGATGAGGCGGTCGCTGCCCGGTTCGGCCAGATCGGCGTCGGTGAAGCCGATGCGGCGCAGGTTGGCGTTGTAGTTGCTGACGTGCGCCGCCGGCTTGCTGACGTGAAACCGACTCCCCCCGCGTCCGCATCCTCCCGCTCGACCCCCCGATCGCGATCACCGGCAGCGTCGTCACCGCCGAACACCCCTCCGACCAGGCCACCTGCACCTACGCCTGCGCCGTCGCCGCCTTCAGCGACGCCACCCCCTGACCGACCTCACCCGCCGCCGGCAACCGCGGCCAACGGCGGAGGGGGTTCATCCGTCGCCCGCGGCGAACAAGGGTTCGCCGGCACGGGCGGCGGCGAGGGCGCGGCGGGCGTCGACCCAGCCGTTCTCGTCGAACAGTCCGGCGGCGAAGACCTGGGGGACTTCGGTTCTGGTGAGGGTAACGGTCGGCCAACGCGAAAGGTTCAGTGTTTCATCGGCTTCGGAGAACGGCATCCTGGTCCACACGAGCGCACATTATGCCTGCCCGGCGACGACGGTCCGCGCGAGCGGTGTCCGGGGACGCGGCCCGTCCGATCCGTAGCGGGCGCGCGCCACCAGCACCACGATCAGGGTGAGCAACGCGAAGATCGGGGTGGGGCGGCCGGTCGTGGCGAACATCACGAGATCGGCGACCAGCGCGAACGGAGCCGCCACGATCACCGGAACAGGCGGCACCGGGGCACGCGTCGGTCGTCGCGGCACCCGCCCCCACGGTTTGACCACCGACAGCAACCCTTGGAACGCGATCAGCGACGCCATGACCACCGTCATCACGATCAACTGCGGCCGAGGGTCGGCCCCCGCCGTGTTCAACCAGGGCGACAACACGAAGATCCCGATCACCAACTGCGCGACGGTGATCACGAACTTCACCAGCACCCATCGGTGCAGGAAGAAGCCGTACGGGGTGGTCGCCGACAACAGGAACCCGGACGCGGCCGAACAATTGGCGGACGCGACCAGGATCGTGGTGTCGAGCAGATGCGCGGCCGCGGTACCCGCCGCGTCGCGTTGGACCAGCAGCACCGTCAGTGCCATGGCCTGACTCATCCAGCCGACCGAGGACAGGATGTGCAGCCACAGCAGGAACTGTCGGGCGCGACGCGGCAAAGGACTCATGGACACCCGCCGACGGTGTCACGGCGACGCGCGCTCGGACATCGGGGAAGTCCCTGGTTTCAGCCCTGACAACTCGCCGAGGTCAGTGCGCGAGTTTCAGCCCCAGTACGCCGCCGGTGATCATCAGCAGGAACAACCCCTGCGACAGGGACAGCGTCTGCTCACCGGTGACGGACGCATAGGCGATCGTGAGCACCGCGCCGATGCCGACCCACACCGCGTAGGCGGCGCCCACGGGCAGATCCCGCATGGCATAGGCCAATCCGCCCATACTCGCGACGAGCGCCACGACGAACACCGCCGCGGGCACCGCTCTGGTGAACCCTTCGGACTTGCCCAACGCGGTGGCCCACACCGCTTCCAGCACACCGGAGAGCACCAAGACGATCCACGACATGACTAGCCTCCCGTGGGCCGTCTTGTCGCGCGCCGGGTACAGCACCCCTCGTCCGGAAGCCGGAATTGTTACCGGCTCATGTCCAAATTCTCACACCCCGCCCCGGCCGGCAATGTCAGACCGATCACCGCTCACGCGATGTTGGCGTCGATGAGGAGTTTCCAGATCTCGCCCTGGTCCACCACCTCGACGCCGAGTTTTTCGGCTTTGGCGAGTTTGCTGTCGCCGACGCCCGCGCCGGTGATGAGCATGTCGGTGTTGGCCGAGACCGAGGAGGCGGCCGTCGCGCCGGCTTTCTCGCACAGGCGTTGGAAGGTGGGGCGGGCGACCTTCTCGCCGGAGCGCGGGTCGCTGATCGCGCCGGTGATGACCACCGTCTTGCCCGCCAGGGGCGCGCCCGCGGCGATGACCGGGGGCAGGTCTTCCTCCCGGACGTCGAGGGAGACGCCGTTGGCGCGCAGGCGTTCGAGTTCGGGGCGCAGGCGGGTGAGGTGGGCCAGCAGGGAGGCGGCGACCTTGGGGCCGATGTCCTCGACGGCGACGAGTTTCTCCTCGCCCGCGTCGGCGATCTCCTCCAAGGAGCCGAATCCGGAGCGCGCGAGGCGGGCGGCGGTGCCGTCGGAGGCCATCGGGATCGCCAGGCCGATCAGCGCCCGGCGCAACCCGACCTGGCGACTGGCGTCGATGGAGTCGATCATGCGGGCGGCCGAAACCTCACCGATGCGGTCGAATTCGAGCAGGCGCTCCTTGGTCAGGGTGTAGAAGTCCGAGGGGTTCTCCAGGATGCCCGCCTCGGCCAGTCGCTCGATCCACACCGGTCCGACGGCGTCGATGTCGGCGGCCGCGCGCGAGGCCCAGTGCACCAGTCGGCGCACCGTCTGCGCGGGACAGGACATGTTGGTGCAGAACAGTTCCCGGCTGTTGCCCTGTTCGGTGACGGGCTGCTTGCACGACGGGCACACCGTGGGCGGATCGATGTCGATCTCCTCGCCCGTGCGCTTGGCGGCGTCGAGAACACCGGCGACGTAAGGGATCACGTCGCCTGCGCGGCGCACCAGCACGGTGTCGCCGACCTTGATGTCGCGGGCTTTGATGACCTCCTGGTTGGCCAGTGTCGCCTTGGTGACGGTGGTGCCGCCGACGAACACCGGTTCCAGCCAGGCGACGGGGACGATCTTGCCGGTCTTGCCGACGTCCCAGATCACTTCGCGCAGCAGGGTCGTCTTCTCCTCGGCCGCGAACTTGAACGCCAGTGCGCCGCGCGGGGAGTTCGAGCGGGTGCCCGCGGCGGCGTAGGCGTCGCGGTCGGCCAGGCGCAGGACCGCGCCGTCGATGTCGTAGTCGAGGTCGTTGCGGGTGCTCTCGACCTCCGTGATCGCGGCCTGCGCCTGCTCGGCGTCGGTGGACAGGCGCATCTCCGCGCCCGCGACGCCGAGCGCGTGTAAGCCTTCGGCCAGGTCGACCGCCGCGCCGCCGTCGGAGGTGTCCAGGTCGAAACCGAAGAACTGGAGCCTGCGTTCGGCCACGGTGGCCGGGTCCTTGGCGCGCAAGGTGCCCGCCGCGGCGTTGCGTGGATTGATCAGGGGTTTGTCCGGGTGCGCGGTGTTGTAGGCGAGGAATGTGGAGCGCAGCATCACCGCTTCGCCGCGCACCTCGACCCGCCCCGGCACCTCGATCCGGTCGGGGACGCCGTCGACCAGTGCGCGGACCAGCACGGTCACGTCGTCACCGGTGGTGCCGTCGCCGCGGGTGATGGCGCGGGTGAACCGGCCGTCCTCGAACACCAGGGCCAGCGACAGCCCGTCCAACTTGGGCATCACCACGACGGGTTGACCGGGGAAGCGGTCGAAGAAGGCCGCGACCTGTTCGGGTGTCGTGGCCTTCTCCAGCGACAGCATCGGCCGCGAATGCCGGATCGGCGCGTGCAGCACCCCGGGCGCGCCGACCTGATCCAGCGGGTTCGGGTCGGGCGCGAGGTCGGGACGCTGCTGGATCAGGCCGCGCAACTCGTCCTCGATCACGTCGTATTCGGCGTCGGCGACCAGCGGCGACCCGCGATAGTAGGCGTCGCGCAGCGCGACGATGCGGTCCGCGAGTTCTCGGATCTGTTCCCCAATGTCCACGGCGCAGACGCTACCGCCCCGCACCGACACCCCCGCGCAACGCCGAGCGAACCGCGCGTGTGGTCACGGCACGGTGGGCGTCGGCATCAGGCGGCGCAGGATGTCGGTGAGCGTGATCACCCCCAGCGGGGTCGCGGGGTCCTCGCCGTAGACCACGGCGAGGTGGTTGCGCGAGTTCTGGATGGTGTCGAGGACCTGGTAGGCGGGTGTGTCGGCGCGCAGCGTCAACAGCGGGCGCATCAGATCGCGGGCGCGGGTCTCCGGCGGCGCGGCCAGGGTGTCGCGGACATGGACCACGCCCTGGTATCCCTTCGGCCCGCCGACCAGCAGACGCAGGTGACCGCCGCGATCGGCCGCCCGCTGGATCTCCGCCGTGGTCGCGTCCTCGGGCACCGCGCACGGATCGCGGTCGGGGCGCAGGAGCTCCCCGACGGTGCGGTCACGCAACTCCAGCGCCGCGGCCAGGCGTCGATGGTCGTTCGGGTCCAGCGTCCCGGCGTCGGCGGAATGGTCGACGAGTTGCCGCAACGCGTCGGGGTCCTGCCCGTCGGCCACTTCGTCGACCGGATCGACGCCTACCCTGCGCAGGCAGCGGTTCGCGAGATCGTTGAGCACGGCCAGCAGCGGGCGGGTCGCCCACATGAACGCGCGCATGGGCAGCGCAAGCAGTACCGCCGACCGCTCCGGATGCGCGATGGCCCAGGACTTCGGGGCCATCTCGCCGACGACCAGGTGCAGGAAGGTGACGATCAGCAGGGCCAGGACGAAACCGCCCGCGTCCGCCAGTCCGGGCGGTGCGCCCCACCCGTCGAACAGCGGCGTCAACCAGTGGTGCACGGCGGGTTTGGTGATCGCGCCCAGTGCCAGCGTGCACACTGTGATGCCCAACTGTGAACCCGCCAGCAGCACCGACAGTTCGGACGCGCTGCGCAGGGCGGCGCGCGCGGCGGCGCTGTTGTCGGCAAGATCCTCGAGACGGTGCCTGCGGGCCGCGATGAGGGCGAATTCCACGGCGACGAAGAACGCGCTGGCCGCGATCAGCGCCACGGTGACCGCGATCACCACCCACGGGCTATCCACGGGCCTGTCCTTCCTCGACGGTGACCAGCAGCGCGGTCGGCACGTGTTTGGCGACCCCGCGGACCTCCGCGCGCACGGTGCGCGGCGCGGGCGGCGGATCGGCGAGCAGGTCGGCCGGACGCGGCGCGACCGCGATCCGCACGACCGCGCCGATATCGGGCAGACCGCCGAATTCCGCGATGACCAGTCCGGCGAGGGTCTCGTGGTCGCCGTCGGGCAGTCGGTGACCGATCACCCGCTCGACCTCGTCCAGATGGGCGGCGCCCGGAATCCACCAACCGTCCGCGACCCGGCGGATCTCGGCGGGATCGGCGGGCGGATCGTGTTCGTCGGCCAATTCGCCCACCAGTTCCTCGGCCAGATCCTCGACGGTGAGGATGCCGGCGAATCCGCCGTATTCGTCCACCACCAGCGCCATCTGCTCCCCGGATTCGGTCAGCCGCGCCAGTACCTTCGGCAGCGCGAGTGAATCGGGCACCACCACCGCCGGTCGGGCGTGATCGGCGGCGACACCGGTCGATTCCGGGCCGAGCAGGTCGGGCAGGTGCACGATGCCCAGGAGGTCGTCGCTGGTCTCGCCGATCACGGGGTAGCGGGTGTGGCCCGCGGCCATGCGTGCCCGCACGTCGCCGATGGGCGTACCCGCCGCGACGGTGTCGACCAGCGGTCGCGGGATCATCGCGTGTTCGGCCGCGCGGGTCGGGAAGTCCAGGATGCGGTCCAGCAGCATCGACAACTCGGCGGGCAGTTCTCCCGCGCGGCGCGAGGCGGCCACGATGTGGGCCAGATCGCGCGGAGAGGCCGAATGTTCGACGTCGTGCACCGGTTCGATCCGGATCGCGCGCAACAACAGGTTCGACGCCTGGTCGAACAGCTTGATCAACCAGCCGAAGACCTTCAGGTACACGGTGGTGGACAGCGCCAGGCGCAGCGCCACCGGTTCGGGGCGGGCGATGGCGAGATTCTTCGGGAACAATTCGCCGAAGACCATCTGCACCGCGGTCGACAGCAGGATCGCGAACACCGCGCCGATCCCCACCGCGACCCCGAGCGGGATGCCCGTGTCCTCGAGCAGATCGCCGACGCCGCGTCCGATCAGCGGCTCTGCTACGTAACCGACCAGTAGTCCGGTGACCGTGATGCCCAACTGCGCGCCCGACAACATGAACGACGTTCGTCGCGTGACGCCCAACGCGCGCTCCGCGCCGGCGTCGCCCGCTGCGGCGCGCGCTTTCAAACGGGAGCGGTCCACCGCCATGTAGGCGAATTCCTGGGCGACGAAATACCCGGTGAACGCGGTGATCGCGACGACGACGGCGATACCGAGCAGCACGCCGGCGACGGTCAGCACGATCGTGCCTTCGCGCCGCGGGGCTCACCGGAAGGGGGGAGGGGTCTTCGACGGCGCGATCGGCGCTTCATGACCTGCTTTCCTTGTTGGCGGATCGACTACTACCGAGAATAGGACATCACGGCCGGGTCGGCAGCGGGGCGGGTGCCGGGAGATAACCATCTCGTAGCGGCGCGTCGCATCCCGGGACATCCACGCGCCGGGTCCTCGACACTGAAGGGTGCTCGACCGCGCGGTGGGCACCCCGGCTCCCGGTCGGTCGCACACTCGAACCGAGGAGGAACGATGACCGCAGGTGGATACGATCCGGCGTTGGGACAGACGGTCGGCGCGACACCGGCCGGGATCGGCGGACGCGCCGTAGCGCGCTTCGTCGACTGGATCATCGCGGGCATCATCGGGGCCGTTTTCTTCTGGCTGCTCAACAGTGTCGCGGATCTACCGGAATGGGTGTCGGTCCTGCCGGGCGCGGGATTCGGCTTCCTCTACTTCGTCTTCTTCGAGGTGCTCACCGGTTCCACGCCGGGAAAGAAGATCCTCAACCTGCACGTGCGCGGGTCCGGTGGCGCGGACAAACCCAACGTCAAGGATTCGGCGCTGCGCAACGGATACATGCTGCTGAACCTGATCCCCTGGGTCGGCGGTGTGCTGTGGTTCGTCGCCGCGATCGCCATCGCGGTCACCGTCAGTTCGAGCCCGACCAAGCAGGGTTTCCACGACCGGATCGCGGGCGGCACCCAGGTCGTCAAGC
>NZ_BAGG01000065.1 GCF_000308695.1 Nocardia takedensis NBRC 100417
CCGAGATCGACGCCGACCCTCGCGATACTTCGGCCGCCAGAATCCGGGCGCGACGAGTTCGCGCGATCGTGGAGGCGGCCGCCACCCAGACGCTGGACAGGGTCGGACGAGCACTGGGTGCGGGTCCGCTGGCCCAGGACGCGCTTCACGCGCGACGGGTCGCCGACCTGACCGTCTACCTCCGCCAGAGCCACGCCGACCACGATTTGGCCGACCTCGGCGCACTCCTGTCCCCGTCATGAGCCGCGCCACCGACCGACGACCGCGACGGCCCGGCCTCCCGGCCGCGAGAGAGGCGCTTTCATGGCCCTGAGACACTTCGACCAGAGCGAGCCGGGAACGCCCACCACCACGTGGCGTCCGTGGGTCGCGGACCTACCGGTGCTCACCCCCGACATCGAGGCGCTGGTCATCCTCGCTCCGCACCCCGACGACGAAGTCCTCGGCCTCGGCGCGCTCACCGCGGCCCTCACCAGCGCGGGCGTGTCGGTGACGATCCTCGCCGTCACCGACGGCGAGTCCTCCCACCCCGGCTCCCCGACCCACCCGCCGTCGACTCTGCGCGCGATCCGGCGGCGGGAATCCGCCACGGCCGCAGAGATTCTGGGCGTCGCGCGGGTCGTCCGGCTGGCCCTGCCCGACGGCGCGGTGGCCGACCACGAGGCCGCGTTGACCGATCTGGTCGGCGACCACCTCACACCGGGCGTCACCTTGGCCGTGCCCCTGCACCGGGACGGGCACCCCGACCACGAAGCCGCGGCCCGCGCCGGGGCGGTCGCCGCCCGCACTCACCGAGCGCGCCTGCTCGAATACCCGATCTGGATGTGGCACTGGTCGCACCCCGCCGATCCCGACATCGACTGGGCACGCGCCCGGCGACTGGTCTCGTCACCGGAATTCGCCGCACGCAAACGCCACGCCGCGGCCGCCTTCACCTCCCAGACCGCTCCCCTGTCCCCCGCTCCCGCCGACCGCGCCGTACTACCCCCGCACGTCTTGTCCCGACTGCTGGACCTCGACGAGGTCGTGTTCGTATGAGCCCCCGCGACGACCCGGAATTCTTCGACGCCAAATTCCGCGCCGATCCCGACCCCTGGCACTTCGACACCGCCTGGTACGAGATCCGTAAACGGGAACTGCTCACCGCGATACTGCCGCTGCCCCGCTACCGGTCCGCCCTCGAACCCGGTTGCGCCAACGGCCATCTCACCGCCGCCCTGGCCCGACGCTGCGACCACGTGACCGCCACCGACATCGCACCCCACGCCTTGGAACTCGCGCGGGCCCGATGCCGCGACCAGCACAACGTCACGCTGCACCGGTGGGCTTTCGGCGACGCCTGGCACTGGGAGCGACCGTTCGACCTGATCGTGCTCAGCGAAGTCGCCTACTACCAGACCGCCCCCGCCCTCACCGCCACCGTCGCCGACATGAGCACCCGGTTGCGGCCCGGCACCACCGTGCTGCTCTCCCACTGGCGCCACCCCGAACCCGACCACCACCTCGACGGCGACCCCACCCACCGGATCATCCTGTCCACCCTGCCCCACCGCCCGCTCGCCCACTACCGAGACGACGACTTCACCGTCGACGTGATCACCACCCGCTGAACCCGGTCCGGACATCGAGCAGCCGGTCACGGGATCTCCAGGACCAGTTTTCCTTCGTTGTGGCCGTCGTCGAGTCGACGGTGCAGATCCGCCACCTTGTCCAGCCCCGTGACCTGCGCGATGCGCGGGCGCACGAGGCCGCGTTCGAACAGCGGGGTCATCTCGGTGAGCCGCGCGCGTTCCCGGATCAGGAAGATCCCGTGCAGGCTCTGGTTGCGTCGGAACAGATCATCGAGTCGTCCCTCGGGCGCGAGCACGGTGGCCACGCGCCCGCCGTCGCGGGTGGCGGCCAGACTGCGTCCGACGTTGTCCGCGCCGACGGTGTCGAGAACGGCGTCGACGCCGTGGCCGCCGGTGTGGTCGCGGGCGACCTCGACGAAATCCTCGGATTCGTAGTCGATCGGCGTAGCGCCCAATTCTTCGAGCATGTGTCCGCGATCGGCGCCCGCGGTGGCCAGCACGGCCGCTCCGGCCGCTTTGGCGAATTGGACGGCGAAGGACCCGACACCGCCGGATCCGCCGTGCACCAGGACGGTCTGTCCTGGGCGCACGGCCAGGCGCCGCACGATCGCCTCCCACGCCGTTCCGCCCGCCAACGGGATGGCCGCGGCCTCGGTGAACGACAGCGACGCGGGTTTCGGCGCGACGATCGCGGCGGCGGCGACGTGGTACTGCGCGTACGCGCCCCAGCCGTCGGTCAGTTCCGAGGTGTAGTACACCTCGTCACCGACCGCGAAGGCGGTGACGCCCTCGCCGACCTGTTCCACGACCCCGGCGACGTCGCTGCCGATGACGGTGGGCAGCGCGAGGTCCGGATTCGCGGCCCCTTCGCGGATCAGGGCGTCCACGGGGTTCGCGCTGGAGGCCCGAACCCGGACCAACACCTCTCCCACGCCCGGTTCGGGTGGGTCGACGACTTCGACGGTCAGTGCTTCCGGCCCACCGAAGTTCTTCAGCACGGCTGCGAGCATGTCGCGTCTCCTTTCAGAGATCGGGCTCGTTTCGGGTCTCAGCCCGCGACGTCGGCGGCCGCGGTCTTGGTGGCCGCGGTGCGGATCGAACACAGGGGCAGTGCCGCGCCACTGGTGCGCCCTACCCGCGAGCGGGCGACCGAACCCGCGGCCGGTGCGCTCCGCCGGCCGCGACCGCGCCGGTGATTGCCCGGCGACAACCGGGGTAGTGCGGCTGCGTCCATCGGTCCCCCGGTGGTTCGCGACCGCGCAAACAGGAGGTTTCGGATGTCAGCTCGTAGCGGCAAGTCGAAGAACAACGATCAGTCGATCCCTCCGGGCGTGCCCGGCCCCGAGCCCGCCGCGTTCGACGAGCCCACCGAACCCCGCCCGCCGTTGGATCCCAAACCCGATCAGACCGGCCCCGCGCCGATGAGTCCGACCGGGTTCGACCAGGGCACACCCCAGCGGGCCCGCGCGCAGCACGGCGCGTTCCTCACGACCGCGCAAGGCGCGCGGATACCCGACACCGATCACTCGCTCAAAGCAGGCCCGCGCGGCCCCGTCCTGCTCCAGGACCATCATCTGCGGGAGAAGATCACCCACTTCGACCACGAGCGGATTCCCGAACGGGTGGTCCACGCCCGCGGCGCGGCCGCGCACGGGGTGTTCGTCGCCAACGGCGCGGCGGAAAAGGTTTCGTGCGCCGCGGTGTTGCGCAAGGACGCCCGCACCCCGGTGTTCGTGCGCTTCTCCACCGTCCTGGGCTCACGCGGTTCGGCCGACACCGTCCGCGACACCCGCGGTTTCGCCACGAAGTTCTACACCGACGAAGGCGTCTGGGATCTGGTCGGCAACAACATCCCGGTGTTCTTCATCCAGGACGCCATCAAGTTCCCCGACGTCATCCACGCGGGCAAACCGCATCCGGACCGCGAGATCCCGCAGGCCCAGAGCGCGCACGACACCTTCTGGGATTTCGTCACCCTGCACACCGAGGCGACCGCGCACACGCTGTGGAACATGTCCGACCGCGGGATCCCGCGCTCCTATCGGATGATGGAAGGCTTCGGCGTGCACACCTTCCGCCTCGTCGACGACGACGGCGCGACGGTGCTGGTGAAATTCCACTGGAAGCCCAAGCTGGGCGTGCATTCGCTGCTGTGGGAGGAAGCCCAGATCGCCGCGGGCGTCGACCCCGACCTGCACCGCCGCGACCTCGCCGACGCCATCGAATCCGGCGCGTTCCCGGAATGGGATCTGGGCGTGCAGGTCTTCCCCGACACCGCCGAGCAGACCTTCGAGGGCATCGATCTGCTCGACCCGACGAAGATCGTCCCGGAGGAACTGGCCCCGGTGCAGATCATCGGCACGATGACGCTCAACGCCAATCCGACGAACTACTTCGCCGAGACCGAACAGGTCGCCTTCCATCCCGGCCACCTGCCGCGCGGCATCGATCTCACCGACGACCCGCTGTTGCAGGGCAGGCTGTTCTCCTACCTCGACACCCAGATCTCACGCCTGGGCGGCCCGAATTTCGCGCAGTTGCCGATCAATCGGCCGCACGCCGAGATCAACGACATGTTCCGCGACGGGATGCACCAGACGGCCGTGCACGGCGGAGTCGCCCCGTATCACCCGAACAGTCTCGACGGCGGCTGCCCGTTCCTCGCCGGCGCACAGGACGCGCCGATCATCGAGGTCCCGCGACCGGTCGAGGGCGCGAAGATCCGCGAAGCTCCCGACAGTTTCGCCGACCACTTCAGCTCCGCGCGTCTGTTCTACGCGAGCCTGTCCCCGATCGAACAGGCCCACGTCGCCGACGCCTACACCTTCGAGCTGGGCAAATGCTATGAACAGGCGATCAAGCAGCGGGCGGTGAGCGTACTGGGCCGGATCGACGGCGATCTGGCCGCGACCGTCGCCGCCGGACTCGGTCTGGACGTCGAGGACCAGGCCGCCGCCCCGGAGAAGGTCACCGTCTCCCCCGCCTTGTCCCAGATCGGCGCGCGATGGCCCGCCGAGGGCCGCATCATCGGCATCGTCGCCGACGACGACACCGATCTCGACGACCTCGCCGCCGCCGTCGCCGCGCTCGACGACAACTCGCTGACACCCCTGGTCATCGCCGCACACGGCGGACACCTGGGCGACGGCGCGGTGACCGTCTCGCGGACCTTCGCCACCGCGCGTTCGGTCGAGTTCGACGCGCTGCTGATCGCCGCGCCCGCCGCCGACCCCCGAGCGACGGTCCTGGTACAGGAAGCGTTCCGGCACCTCAAGGCGCTCGCGGTCACCGAGGCCGGACAGCCCGCGCTGACCACGGCCGCGATCGCCGCCGACGCACCGGGGATCGCGACCGTCACCGGTATCGCCGCCGGCGTGGACGCGCTGCTCGAGTTGCTGCCCGAACACCGGGTGTGGGCCCGCGCCGCCGCCCTCGCTCCCTAGCGCACCGTCCACGGCACCAGCGCGCCGCCCGAAACACGCTGAAG
>NZ_BAGG01000064.1 GCF_000308695.1 Nocardia takedensis NBRC 100417
ACCTTCTTGGCCATGGTCGCGGCCTCGCGTCCGGCCGGGCTGGCGGCGGTGAAACTGCTCGCCGACATCCCCGACAACCGCGAACGCGGTCTGCCCGCGCAGCGTTCCACCATCCTGGCCGTCTCGGCCGAGGACGGGTCCTGCGCGGCGCTCATCGACGGCGCGGCCGTGACCAGGGTGCGCACCGCGGCGGCCTCCGCGGTCGCCACCGCCGAACTCGCCCGCGCCGACAGCCGGACCCTGGGCTTCATCGGCGCGGGAGCGCTGGCCCACGCCCACCTCGCGGCGCTGCGGTCGGTGCGCGAATTCGACCGGGTGCTGGTGTGGAGTCGCACCGAGGCCACCGCGCGGACCTTCGCCGAAGCGACGGGGGCCGAGATGGTCTCGACGGCGGAGAAGGTGGTGCGCACCGCCGACGTGGTGTGCACGTTGACCCCCGCGCGCGAACCGGTCGTGCACGGCGCGTGGTTCGCGCCGGGACTGCACGTCAACGCGGTCGGCGCGCCCCCGCGCCCCGACCACCGCGAGATCGACACCGAGGGCATCCGCCGCGCGCGGGTGGTCGTGGACAGCAGGCTCACCGCCGCCCACGAATCCGGTGACGTGCTGATCCCGTTGCGCGAGGGCGCGATCGGGGCCGAGCACTTCGCCGACGAGATCGGCGAGATCGTGGTCGGCGCGAAACCTGGGCGCGCCGACGACGCGCAGATCACCCTCTACAACTCCCTCGGGATCGGCTTGCAGGATCTGGCCGCCGCGCGCCTGCTCATCGACGCCGCCCGAACGCGCGGGTTGGGCACCGAGATCGAGTTGGCGAGCTGATCGGGATGACGGAGTCACCAGACACGCAGATCCTGCTGCGCGACGCCCGGGTGTGGGGGTTGCCCGGTCTGGTCGAGGTGCGGATTTCGGACGGTCGCGTCAGCGCGATCACACCGTCGACCACTGTCGAACACGCTCGCGTCCCCGCGCCGCGCCCGGCGGAGGACGGCGCGTGGGATCTCGACGGCGCGCTGGTCCTGCCCGGATTCGTCGACGCGCACTGCCACCTGGACAAGACCCTGTGGGGCGGACCGTGGGTGCCCAATACGGCGGGCAGCGCGATCAGCGACAAGATCGCCTACGTCCAACGGCGGCGCGCCGAATTCGGGGTGCCCGACACCGAGCGGATCGCCGCGCTGCTGCGGCACGTGCTCGCCCAGGGCACCACCGCGGTGCGCACCCACACCGACGTCTGTCCCGAACTCGGGCTCGACGGATTCGCCGCCGTCCGCGCCGCCGCCGACACCCTCGAGGGCCGGATCTCGGTGCAGCAGGTCGCCTTTCCGCAATTCGGCATGTTGACCAACCCGGGCACCGTCGAATTGATGGACCGCGCGCTGCGCTCGGGCGCGGCCCAGGTCGTCGGCGGCATCGATCCGGCGGGCGTGGATCGCGATCCGGTGCGCCACCTCGACACCGTGTTCGGTCTGGCCCTGGAACACGCGGTGCCGGTGGACATCCACCTGCACGATCGCGGCGGTCTCGGGGCGTGGCAGTTCGAGGCGATCATCGAACGCACGCTGTCCACGGGCATGGCGCACCGGGTGACGATCAGCCACGGTTACGCGCTCGGCGACGTCGATCCCGCGCATCGGACCCGCCTGATCGCCGGACTGGCCGAAGCGGGCATCTCGATGACCACCTGCGCCGCCCACGACGACCCGGTCGCGCCGCTGCGCGAGATGGCCGCGGCGGGCGCGGTTCTCGCGGCGGGCAACGACGGGATCCGCGATCTGTGGTCGCCCTACGGCGACGGCGACATGCTGCACCGCGCCTACCAGTTGGCCAGTCGCGCGCAGTGCTACGCCGATCCGCAGATCGAACTGGCGTTGCGCGCGGCGACCGCGCACGGGGCGAGTGTGCTGGGTCTGCCCGCCCACGGGGGCGCGGTGGGAGCGCGCGCGGATCTGGTGGTCGTCGCGGCGCGTTCGGCGGCGGAGGCGGTGGTGAGCCGGCCGCCGCGCGCGCTGGTGATCGGAGGTGGTCGCACCGTGATACCTGCGTGAAATGCCCGCGCAACGCAGCACTTCTACCTTAATGGCATACCACTAACTTGCTCTGTTCCGAAGGAAAGCACCCCCATGAAGAAACTCGCAGTCGCCGCACTGTTGACCCTCGCGGCCGCGACCGTGACCGCCTGTTCGAGCGCCGAGGACACCGCGGGCGGCGCGCTGAAGGTCGGCGTGATGTTCCCGGGTTCGCTGTCCGACGACGGCTTCATGCAATCCGGCTACGAGGGCTACCAGCGCCTCGAGAAGAACCTGCCCGACAAGGTCTCGCTCACCAAGGTCGAACAGGTCGCCGCCGCCGACTACCAGCAGGTCCTCACCCGCCTGGCCGCCACCTCGAAACTGGTCGTCTCCTTCGGCGGCCAGACCGACTCCGTGCTGCGTCAGGTCGCGCCCACCTTCCCGGACGTGAAATTCGTCGAGATCGGCGGCCCCGCCGACGCCGTCCCGCTGGCCAACCTCGCCTACTACGACCCGGTCCAGGCCGACGGCGGCTTCCTCGCGGGCGCCTACGCCGCCCTGGTCACCCGCACCGGCAAGGTCGGCTTCGTCGGCGGCATGGAACTGCCCGCGATCGTCAAGACCGCCAAAGCCTTCGAGCAGGGCGCACGCCACGTCCGCCCCGAGATCACCGTGCTGCCCGCCCAGTACGTCGGCGACTTCAACGACGTCGCCAAGGCCAAGCAGGCCACCCAGGCCGACATCGGCGCGGGCGCGGGCGCGTTCGGCCAACAACTCAACCTCGGCCGCCAGGGCCTGGCCCAGGCCGCCCGCGAAGGGCAGGCGTTGGTGGTCGGCGGACCGCTGGTCAAACCGTGCGGGTCCGAACCCGGTTTCGCCGGCTACGTCAAGAGCGACACCGGCGCCGAACTCGAATTCGCCGTCCAAGCTGTCCTGGACGACACCTTCGCCGCCGAACAGGTCCGCTTCGGTCTCGCCTCCGCCACCGGCGCCACCGACCTCGTGCTCTGCGAGTCCACCCCGGAGATCACCGCCGCGATGGACAAGGTGAAGTCCGACCTCGCCTCCGGAGCCATCACCCTCCAGTGACCCCCGAACGCCCGATGCCCTCGCCCGGCGTCGGGCGTTCGCTCGTTTCCCTTGGTGAACCGTCAGAAAGTCGTTGGCCCGCCCCCGCACAGTGGGGCGCAGGGGGATCGGGCGTCGCGCCCGCCCAACGTGCTCGACGACCGGAAGGACCATCGCCATGCGGAACATCATCAGGACACGGCTCGACTCGCCGTCGCGACCGGCGCGCCGCGGCGTCCGCAGGTCGCGATGGTTCGGATCGGCGGTGCTGGCCGCGGCCGCGGTCGTCGGCCTCGGCACCGCGACGCCCGCCTCCGCGATCACCAACGGAACCACCATCGGCGAGACCGAACAGCAGGACTTCGGTGTCGTCACCCTCACCGTCGGCGACGCCAGTTGCTCCGGGGTGCTGCTCGCCGCCGACTGGGCGCTCACCGCCGGACACTGCGTCGACACCACCCGCACCGCACCCGCCGCGCTAACGGTCACCATGCTCGAAGACGCACCCACCGAGAGTTCCTCGCCCGCCGACGCGATCTATCTGTTCGCCGGATTCGCCGACGAGGTCGGCGCCGACCTGGCGCTCGTGCACCTGGCCCGACCGCTCACCTTCACCGGCAACCCCGGCGTCTTCGGCGACCGCTTCTGGCCCGGCACCCTCGCCGAACTCGGGCAGGGCGAGCGCACCGCGAGCATCTACGGCCAAGGCGACACCATGGCCATCCAGTGCACGCCCACCTACGACGGCACCGGTGCGGGCACCTACCGCTCCGGCACCGTCGACATCGCCGGCGTCGGCTACGAACCCACCAGCAGGCCCAACGGCGCGGCCACCTCGACCCGCTTCACCGAACGCGAAGGCGGCCGCTACCTGCGCATGACGCCGACCGCCGCCGGACAACTGCAACTCCCCGGCGACAGCGGCGGCCCGGTGTTCGTCTTCAACCCGCCCGACAACCGCGCCTACCTGGCCGGAATCGTCTCCGGCGGAGCGTGTTCGGGCGCGCGGTCGCACGCCGTCGCGATCCCGGCGGTCCGCGACTGGATCCACGCCGCCCTGTCCAGTCGGTGGCAGCCCGGCTCGACCGGCGCGAACGTGTGGGTCTCGCCCGCGGAGGGCGAGGGCGTGCGGTGGCCGGTCGGCGACGTGAACACCGCGGGTTGGGCGCAGTCCGCGCGCGCCGCCGCCGCGATGTGCTACGCCCGCGGCTACGCCGGCGGACACTACGACGGCCACCAAGGGCAACTCGACGGCCGCACCGGCAGCGGAATCCTCTGCGCCGCCGGAGATCAGCGCTGGTTCGACGTCGACGCCGCCGCCATCGCGGCCACGGGTTGGGCCTTCACCGACGTGAACACCGTCTCCTGGGCCCAGGCCAACCGCGCCGCCGAACGCCTCTGCGCCGGTCTGAACGACGGCGGTCAGTACGCGGGCGGCCACTTCACCGGCCACCAGCGCGACGGCCGCTACGGCGTCCTCTGCTACCGCGGCGGCGCCCAGTGGTTCGACGTCACCGACGCCCAGATCGCCGCCACCGGCTGGGGATTCGCCACCCCCCGCCTCGACGAGGTCCCCTGGTCCCAAGCCGCCCGCGCCGCCACCGGCTTCTGCCGCGGCCAAGGCTTCGCAGGCGGCTTCATGAACGGCCAGCACATCCCCGGCCGCTACGGCATCGTCTGCCAGAAATAACCCACCCCGATCCCCGGAAGGCCACGCGCCTCCCGGATCTCCGCTGCCACGGTGACTACATCGGCAATCAGAGGTCGTCGTCCATGAGCGCACAATCGAACCAGTCCTGCCATTCGATCGCGTCCGAGCGCCGCGTGAACCCCAGCTCGTACGATTGCGTAAGCGCCGACTTCACGGCGTCGCGCTATCGGTAGGTCTTCGAGTCACCGCGCAAAATACCGTCAGCTCGGCACGGCCTCGGTAGCGGCAGAAGCCCGCCGGTCGTCGTCGGCTTTTCCCACAGGGGCGACGGCGCTGTCGGTGGGCATCACCGCACCGCTCGACTTCAGCAGGGCCGACAGTGCGGCCGCGGCTTCGAGCATCGCCTGCGATCGGCCGTCCAGGATTCGGTCGCGGGCCGCCAATCCCTCGGCCAGTGTTTCGATATCCCGGCCCACGCGTAGGCGGGGCATCAGGGAGCGCAGGTCCGGGACGCGATAGCCGGCGAGGCGCATTTGGTGCACGATCCGGGCGTCGCGGACGTCTTCGGGGGAGTAGCGGCGGGCGGTACGGTCCCGGGTCGGTGCGAGTAGGTGCTCGGTCTCCCAGTGTCGCAGGGTCGAGGTCCTGACGCCGAGGGCTCGGGCGAGTTCGGAGATCGTCATCGCGTCCGAAACGCGAATCTCGGCAATGGGTTCCGCCGCGATGAACTCCACCGCGCGGCGGGCCGGCACTTCAATGTAATGCTGGAAGTATGACCATCGAGGAGATCGTCGCCCACCTCGCCGCGCTCGGCGGCGTCCACACTCTCGCGCCCGCCCCTGGAGACGGCACCCCGGAGATCGCCTGGGGCGACTATTTCTTCTACTACGCCCCCGATGGCCGCACCCCGACCCGCGGCCAACCCTTCGCGACCATCGTCACCAAGGACTACCCCGACGACGAACGCTCACATCTGCACCGCCCGAACACCTTCCGTCTCAACATCTCGGCGACCACGGAGGAATTCCGAGCCCGGACCGGTCACGCCCCGCGCGACACCGCCGAACGAGGTGCGGACCCCGCTCAACCGGACACGCTGGTAGCCCACCCCGTCTATGGCGGCGCGAGTTGGCTGTCCGTCGTCAACCCCGGACCGAACACCGACGCGACCGTCCGCGCCCTCCTGGCCTCCGCCCACGAACGCGCCCGCCTCCGCCACGAGTGGTGACCGTTATTCGAGCGTCAGCGGTCGCCTCCAGGGGCGTGCGCGAGATCCTCGACCTCCGGAGTCGCATCGCCTTCGACGGCGGGCGGATGTTCGGGCCGCCAGGTCTCGATGACCCCGGGTATCCCGTCCCGCACGACGTAGGTCGCGCGCGTGTGAACCGGTGCGCCGGGCCGTTCGACGTAGGGCAGGACGCGGAAGTCGGTGCGCCACAACCACCGATCCACTTCGACGCGCACGTATCCGCGTTGGGCGTTGAAGAATTTGAGGTCGGGGTTGGCGTCGAGCAGGCGCCGTCCGTGCTCGTACATGTCGACGCCGTCGCCGCCGCTGGTCACCGAGGTTCCGGTGAATTCGCTGCCGAGGATCGGGGATTCGGGGTCGGCGTAGTCGCGGCGCAGGTCGGAGGCGTAGTTCTCGTGGCGGTCGCCGGTGAGGACGACGAGGTTGCGGACGTCGCGGTCGGCGGCCCCGGTGAGCAGGGCGGTGCGGTCGGCGACGTAGCCGTCCCAGGCGTCGGTGGAGACGGCGGTGGCGGGGCCGGAATCGTGGTCGGTCTGTCCCAGCGGGACCTGGTTGCCGATGATCTGCCAGCGGGCGCGTGAGCGCGCGAATCCGTCGATGAGCCAGTCCCGTTGCGCGGCACCGAGAATCGTGCGGGTGGCGGCGGCCCTGCCGTCGTCGTCGGTGGTGATCGCGCCGTTGAGACTGCTCTGGCGGGTGCGGTATTGGCGGGTGTCGAGCATGGTGATGTCGGCGAGGTCGCCGTAGTGGTAGCGGCGGTGCAGGTGGATGCCCGCGCCGGTCGGTCGTTGCGCGAGCCGCAGCGGCTGATGTTCGTACATGGCGCGGAAGGCGGCGGCCCGCCGGGCGCGGAAGACGGCGGGCGCGATGTCGATGTCGAGATCCAGGCCCGAGGAGCCCGCCGCCCAGTTGTCGTCGACTTCGTGATCGTCCATGGTGACCAGCCACGGGAACAGCGCGTGCGCGCGGCGCAGCGGGTGTTCGACCTTGGACAGCGCGTAGCGCAGTCGGTAGCCGGCCAGGTCGCGGGCCTCCGGGCGCAGGTGGGATTCGACGGATCGGCCGGTGCGCGCGCCGGTGACGGCGTCCTCGTAGATGTAGTCGCCGAGGTGCACGACCAGGTCGATGTCCTCGGCGGCGATGTGGTCGTAGGCGGTGTAGTAGCCGTCGTTCCACGCCTGACAGGACGCGAAGACGAAACGTAGTCGATCCGGATGACTGTCGCGGGCGGGCGCGGTGCGCGTGCGACCCACGGGGGAGACGGCCGAGCCCGCCCGGAAGCGGTAGTAATACCAGCGGTCCGCGGACAATCCGGCGATCTCGGGGTGCACGCTGTGGGCCAGTTCCCGCGTCGCCACCGCCGATCCGCGCCGCACCACCCGGGCGAACCGCTCGTCCTCGGCGACTTCGTAGTCGACGGTCACCGGACGGCTTCCCATTCCGCCCGCGCCGTCGGGGGCGAACGGGTCGGGGGCGAGCCGGGTCCACAGCACGAATCCGTCGGGGGTGGGGTCACCGGAGGCGACGCCGAGGGTGAACGGATCGTCGGACAGGCGTGGTGCGCGGAACCGACCGCTGCTGATCGAGGACGTCCCCGCCAGCAGTGCCAGTGATCCGGCGGTGCCGAGGTGCCACAACTGCCGACGGGTCAGGCTCATACTTCACGGTACCTGAAAGCGGAGGAGTCACCTCCGATTGTGGTCGGGACGACCGGGAACCCTTGGGCTGCCGCGTCCGAGCGGGATCGGTCGGCAGCGGTGTCGATGGTGGCCGGGGCGGCAGCGCGCCGGCACGATGGATCGGGTGCCGAGCCCACCGAGTCCCGACGTCCCGGTCTTCGAGGTCGACACGGTGAGCAAGCGCCTCGGCGCGACCCTGGCCAACGACCGCATCGACCTCACCGTCGCCGAGGGCGAGTTCTTCGGACTGCTCGGCAACAACGGCGCGGGCAAGACCACGCTGGTGAAAATCCTTCTCGGACTGCTGAAACCGACCGAGGGGCGGGTTCGCTTCCGCGGCGTGGACGTGGCCGATCGCAAGTCGCGGGTGGTCGAGAACGTCGGCTACATGCCGCAGTCCGCGTTCGCGCTCAACAGTCTCACCGTCGCCGAAGCGCTGTTCTACACGGCACGGATAAAGGGTCTGCGCCGGGCGGCGGCGCGCGCCGACCGGGACCGGATCATCGATCTGCTCGGCATGGACGCCTTCGTCGGCCGGTCGGCGCAACGACTGTCGGGTGGTCAGCGGCGACTGCTGCAACTCGGCGTCGCGATGACGGCCGACCCGCCCGTGCTGGTCCTGGACGAACCGACCAACGAGATGGACCCGATCCGCCGCCGCGCGGTGTGGGAACTGCTGTGGCGGCTCAACCGCGACGAGAGGCGCACGATCGTGATGGTCACCCACAATCCGGCCGAGGCCGAGCGGGTGCTCAGCAAGGTGGCGATCTTCGACGCGGGCACGGTGGTGCGCGGTGGTAGTCCGGCGCAGTTGCGCGCCGGGGCGGGGGACAGGCTGCGCGTGCGGGTCGGCCTCGACGACCTGCCGCTCGCGGCCGAGGATCTGCTCGAGGTGCTGCGACAGTGGAGCGCGGAGGTCAGCGTGGGCTACGACGCGGTGCTCGCGCACACCGAACCCGAGGCGGTGGCGGCGATCGTGCGAGTTCTCGACGGCCACGGCATCCGCGACTACTCGATCGCGCCGCTCGGACTCGAGGAGATCTACCTCAGCACGCTCGCCGAGCGGGTCGCGCGATGAACCACCTCGGCGAAGTGCTGCGCATCCAACTCACCAACTGGCGGTGGTCGTGGCCGTCGATGGTGCTGACGGGCATGCTCACCCCGATCATGACCCTGCTCGCCCTCGGCACGTTCTCCGACGTGCGCGGTTCGGACGCCTACATCTTCTCCGGCGCGCTGACCATCGCCCTGCTGTTCGAGATGCAGAACAAGATCGCCGCCAACTTCTCCCACATGAAGGACACGGGCGCGTTCGAGTTCTTCGCCTCGCTCCCGCTGCGCCGCGAGGCGATGATCGGCGGCACCCTCGCCGCGTTCCTGCTGCTGGCCCTGCCCGCGCTGGTGGTGACGGCGCTGGTCGGTGGCACGGTCTTCGAGTTGGACTTCGCCCCGAGCTATCCGGCGCTCGTGCCCGTGGTGCTCGCCACCGCCGCGTTCGCGGGCATCGGCGCGGCCATCGGCACCGCGTGTACCTCGGTCAACCAGGCGTCGGGCCTGAGTCTGGCCGCCACCGTCGTCCTGACCGCGATCGGGCCGGTCCTCGTCCCACCGGACCGCCTCCCCGACTGGTTGGTGGCTGCGGGCCCCTACAACCCGGCCGCGCTGGCCTCCGACGCCCTGCGCACGCTGTTCACCGGAGTCTCCGCCTACGGACTGTGGTGGGACACGCTCGGTCTGCTCGTGTTCTGCGGCCTGGTCCAACTCGTGCTGACCCGCGCCATGCCGTGGCGCAACCGCACCGCCTGAACGGCCCGGCGAACCGTGGCGATCGGCTCGAACCGAACCTCCGACGAAGCGGTCAGGAATCGAGAAGCGTCGGGATAGTGCCTGGTCGTAGCGTTGTCGTCATGAACATCACCACTGAACAGCGCACCCTCGAGACCGTCACCCTGGAAGCGGCCGACGCCGACGCCGCCACCCACTTCTACGCCGAGGCGTTCGACCTCGGTGACCGCCTGCGCGTGCGCGCCGGGGACGCGCCGACCACCGGATTCCGCGGATTCGTCCTGTCGCTGGTCGTCTCGCAGCCGAGCACCGTCGACAGTCTGATCGGCTCGGCCGTCGCGGCGGGCGCCGAGACGATCAAACCCGCGACGAAGAGTTTCTGGGGGTACGGCGGGGTCGTGCCGGGCGCCGGACGGCGCGCTGTGGAAGATCGCGACCTCCGCGAAGAAGGACACCGGCCCGGCGACCCGCGCGATCGACGATTTCGTCGTGCTGCTCGGCGTCGACAAGGTCAAGGCGACCAAGCAGTTCTACGTGGAGCGCGGGTTGACCGTGGCGAAGAGCTTCGGCAGCAAGTATGTCGAATTCGACGCCGGCACGTCGCCGGTCAAACTCGCCCTCTACGGTCGCCGGGCCGCGGCCAAGGACGCGGGTGTGCCCGCCGAGGGGAGCGGATCGTCGCGAATCGTGTTCGCCGGCGGCCTGGGGCAGTTCGTGGACCCGGACGGGTTCGCGTGGGAGAACGTCGGCTGAGTCGGGTCCACGCAATGATCACGCAGGGGTTGACCTTGACCCTGCGTCAGGGTCGCACGCTTGTCGCGTGATCGACGACAGCATCCCCTCGGCGCGGCTCGCACCGCCGGTCGGAGGGTTGCACGAGATCGACGGACGTCGCCTCTTCCTGCACCGTTCGGGCAGCGGCGGTCCGGCCGTCGTGTTCCTGCCGGGCGCGAGCGCGGTGGGTCTGGACTATTTCGGTGTCCAGCGGGAGGTTTCGCGGTTCACCACCGCGATGGTCTACGACCGCGGCGGCACGGGTTACAGCGACACCCTCCCCCTGCCGCGCACGGCCGCCGCCGTCGCGACCGAATTACGCGACCTGCTGCGCGGTCTGGAGATTCCCGCACCCCATGTCCTCGCCGCGCACTCCCTCGGCGGCTTCTACGCGCACAGGTTCGCGCAACTGTTCCCGGACGAGGTCGCCGGACTGGTCTGGTTGGACGCGCTGCACCCTGACTGGAACGCGGTCATGCCCGACGCGGCGAGTCTGGCGGCGATCGAGCGGATGTCCCCGGACGCGCGGCGGCTCGAACGGATGCGCCCGGCGTTGCGCGCGATGCGCGAAGAACTGCTCGCCGACTACCCGGACCCTCTCCGGCGCGCGCTGGTCGAGGCGAAGGACACCGAGCGGTGGCTGCCAGCTCGCGGCGACCGCGGGGGTGAGTGTGCGCAGGGTGCGCCACTACCACCACGTGGGACTGCTGCCGGAACCCGAGCGCGACGCCTCCGGCTATCGTCGTTACAGCGCGCGCACGGTGGTCGACCTGCTCCGGATTCGCATCCTCGCCGACGCCGGCGTCCCCTTGGCCCGCATCGACGCGCTTCTGCACGCCCGACCGGGAGAATTCGCTGCGGCGATCATCGACATCGATGCGGAGTTGGGTCGCCGGTTCGGGGAACTCGCGGAGAGCCGCCGCCGGATCGCCGCCTTGGACAGCGGCGAGCGACTCGTCCTCCCCGCCGAAGTGGTCGCCGTTCTGGACCGGATGCGCGGGCTGGGCATCAGCGAGCGTCGGGTGCTGCTCGAACGTGACGCGTGGATCCTGATGCGCGCGATGGACCCGCACGCCGTGCCGGACCGGTTACGCGAGAAGAACGCGGCATTGGACGATCCCGAGACCACGCGGCTCTACTCGGCCTGCGACCGCGCTGTCGACTGGGCGGCCGATGATCCGCGCCTGGATCGGCTCATCGAGGACCTCGATGCCTGGGAGGTCGCCCACGAGGGCTCCGACATCGGCGCGGGCACACGTGAATTGACCGTCTCCCGGATCGCCGAGACCTCGCCCGCCTGGCGGCGCATCGTGGAATCCCTCGCCGCTCGGGCCGCGCACCGCAGACATCGAACCCCAACGATGACCCCATGAGCGATTCGACGCTCCTGTTCCTGGCGATCGCGATCCCGATCGGCGTCTCCGCGGCGTTCGCCCTGGGCTTCTTCCTGCTCGGCCGCCGAATGCGCCGACTGCGCCGCGCGGGCCGGATCACCTACCGCGCCAAGACCACCCCGGGCAGCAACGACTTCTCCGGTTCCGCCATGTGAGTCGACAAGCCGTGCGGCGACGCGCCGCTCAGGATCTCGCGCATCCGCTGGGGCACGACGATCTCGCCACCGATACTCTGTACAATGTACGGAGAAAAGGAGGATGTATGAAGATCATCGAATCGGTGGCCTGCTTCAACGTCGACGACGTGCCCGCGGCCGCCGCGTTCTTCGCGAACCACTTCGGGTACCGAGAACTGTTCGCCGCCGAGGGGTTCGCGTCACTGGGCCGCGAGGACGCGGGCACGCAGATCGCGCTGCACCGGCGCGGACTGGAGATCCTGCCCGAGGGCTTCCGCGGGCAGGCGACCTCGGGCGTGTTGCTCGCGTTCCATGTCGAGGATCTCGACGGCGAGGCGCGCCGCCTGGAAGCGGAGGGCGTGGATTTCCTGCTCCCGGTCACCGAACAGGAATGGGGTGAGCGCGTGCTGCTGGTGAACGGCCCGGACGGCATCGTGGTGGAACTCTGCGAATTCCCCGAAGGCGCGCAACTCGTTCAGAACTGAGCGGTCTCCGGGCGTGGCGAGCCGCGGAATTCGGCGCGATTCTCGGCGGCGCTAGGACAGGAACTGTCCCAACCCCGTGGCAGGGTGAGGGCTGAATCGCGCCCTGCCACCGCGGCGGGGCAGAGGGAAAGGACGGTAGCCCATGGCCCGCGACATCCAGGTGACCTTCGATTGCGCCGATCCGGCGGCGCTGTCGGCCTTCTGGGCCGAAGTCCTCGGCTACGAACTCCAGCAGCCGCCGCCGGGTTTCGCGACCTGGGACGAGGCGCTGGAAGCGATGAACATCCCGCCCGAGCGTCGCAACGACGCCTCGGGTGTGATCGATCCGGCGGGAGCGGGTCCGCGGCTGTTCTTCCAGAAGGTGCCCGAGGGCAAGGCGGCGAAGAACCGGGTGCACCTCGACGTGCGGGCCGCGCCGGGCCTGACCGGTGACGAGCGCATGGAGGCGTTGGAGAAGGAGTGCGCGCGCCTGACCGCGTTGGGCGCGCGCCGCCTCGAACGGCACGAACCCGCGCCGCCGATGATGTTCGGCCACATCGTGATGGCCGATCCGGAGGACAACGAATTCTGTCTGGACTGAGCGATCCGTCGCGACCGAGCGCTCAGCGGGTGAAAGTCGCGGCACGCTCGGCCAGATCCAGCAGGGGCTGGGGCAGGATGCCCAGCACCAACGTCGCGGCGGTGGTGCAGGCCACCACCGCCGAGGTGAGCACGGGGGTGCGCACCACGGGCGCGTCGGCGGGCGGGTCGGTGAAGAACATCAACACGATGACCCGCACGTAGAAGAACGCGGCGATCGCGCTGCACACCACGCCCACGACCACCAGGTAGCTCGCCCCGGCCGAGGCCGCCGCCTCGAACACCGCGAACTTCGCGACGAAACCACTGGTCAGCGGCAGGCCAGCGAAGGAGAGCAGCAGCAGCGCGAACAGACCGGCGGGCAGCGGACTGGTGCGTCCGAGTCCGGCCCAGCGGTCGAGTCCGGTGGCCTCGGACCCGTCGGCGTCACGGACCAGCGACACCACGGCGAACGCGCCGACGGTGCCGAGTCCGTAGGCGACCAGATAGAACAGGATCGCCGCCACGCCGGTCTCGTCGGCGGCGACCAGTCCGGTGAGCAGGAATCCGGCGTGCGCGACCGACGAATAGGCCAGCATGCGTTTGACGTCGGTCTGGGTGACGGCCATGACCGCGCCCGCGACCATCGTCGCGATCGCCACCGCCGCCAGGATCGGCCGCCAGTCCTGGCTCAGCCCCGGGACCGCGACTTGCAGGACGCGCATCAGCGCGCCGAGTGCCGCGATCTTGGTGGCCGCGGCCATGAACGCGGTGACCGGTGTGGGCGCGCCCTGGTAGACGTCGGGCACCCACGATTGGAACGGCACCGCGCCGATCTTGAACAGCAATCCGACCGCGAGCAGCGCGACGCCGAGCAGGCCGAGTACCGATTCCTCGGGGCGTTCGGCGATCGAGTCGGCGATCCCGCGCAGTTCCACGGTGCCCGCCTGCCCGTAGAGCAGGGCGATGCCGTAGAGGAAGAAGGCCGAGGAGAACGCGCCGAGCAGGAAGTATTTCAGCGCCGCTTCCTGGGAGAGCAATCGTTTGCGCCGCGCCAACCCGCACAGCAGGTACAGCGGCAGCGACAGCACCTCGAGCGCGACGAACATGGTGAGCAGATCGTTGGAGGCCGGGAACAGCAGCAGTCCGCCCACCGTGAGCATGGTCAGCGGGAACACCTCGGTGGTGGCCACGCCCGCGCGGATCGCGGCGGCCTCGTCGGCGCTGCCGGGCACCGCCGCGGCCTGCGGGGTGAAGGCGTCGGCCCCGCGCCCAACGGTTGCCGCGGCCAGACTGCGGGTGCCGGGGCCTTCCCGCACGACCCGTTCCACTCCGCGTTCGGCCATGAACAGCAACGACAGGATCGCGACCACCAGGATCGTGCCCTGCACGAACAGCGTGACACCGTCGATCGCGACCGCGCCCGAGACGGCGGTGCGCGAGGTTCCCGACAGCGAGATCACCGCCGCCAGCGCGCCCGCGCAGCCCAGCACCGCCAGGACCACCTGTGTGCCGAAGCGCGCTCGTCGCGGCAGGAACGCCTCGACCAGTACGCCGGCCACCGCGACGCCGAACACGATCAACATCGGCGCCAGCAAGCGGTATTCGATACTCGGCGCGGGCACGGTGGCCGCGAGCACGCTCGTGTAGTGGGTAGTCACTTATGCCGTCCTTGTCGGAAGGACCCGGGTGGCCGGGGCGAGCAGCAGCGGAACGCGGAGCGGGTTCACCGGTGACCACCGTCCGCGGTGTCGGCGGCCTCGGGCCGCACCGGCGTCGAGGGTTTCGGATCGGTCTTGCCGATCGTGGTCAACGTCTGACTCACCGCCGGATCGACCACGTCCAGAACCGGTTTGGGGTAGACGCCGAAGAAGATCAGCGCGGCGATGAGCGGGGCGACCACCGCGAGTTCGCGCGGCACCAGGTCGTAGAGGTGTTCGTTGCCCTTCTTCACCGGACCGGTCATCATCCGCTGGTAGAGCCACAGCACGTAGAGCGCGGCGAGCACCAGCGCGACCGAGGCGATCACCGCCGCGACCTGGTAGCGGCTGTAGGTGCCGATCAGGACCAGGAATTCGCTGACGAACGGCGCCAGACCGGGCAGCGACAGCGTCGCCAGCCCCGCGACGAAGAACGTGCCCGCCAGCACGGGCGCGACCTTCTGCACCCCGCCGTATTCGGCGATGACGCGAGTTCCCCGGCGCGAGACCAGGAATCCGGCGATCAGGAACAGCGCGGCGGTGGAGATGCCGTGGTTGACCATGTAGAGGGTGGCGCCGGTCTGGCCCTGGCTGGTCATGGCGAAGATGCCCAGGATGATGAACCCGAAGTGCGAGATCGAGGTGTAGGCGATCAGTCGCATGACATCGGTCTGCCCGATGGCCAGCAGCGCGCCGTAGACGATGCCGATGACCGCGAGCGTGATCACCAGCGGCGCGTAGGTGCTCGACGCGGTGGGGAACAGCAGCAGACAGTAGCGCAGCATCCCGAAGGTGCCGACCTTGTCGACCACGGCCATCATCAGCACCGCGCCGGCCGGGGTGGAGGCCACGGCGGCGTCGGGCAGCCAGGTGTGCAGCGGCCACAGCGGCGCTTTGACGGCGAAGGCGAACAGGAAACCGAGGAACAGCGCGTTGAGCACGACCGGACCCGCGCCGAGCTGACCGGAGTTGGCGGCGGCCATGACCGTGCGCAGGTCGAAGGTGCCGCCGCCGTCCGCGCCGAGTTCCTCGCGCGCGGTCAGCACATAGAGCCCGATCACCGCCGCGAGCATGATCAGTCCGCCGAACAGGTTGTAGAGCAGGAACTTCACCGCGGCGCGGGAGCGTTGCGCGCGCGCCGCCGCGTCGCCGATCCGGGGGCCGAAGCCGCCGATGATGAAATACATCGGGATCAGCATCGCCTCGAAGAAGACGTAGAACAGCAGGATGTCGAGGGAGACGAACGAGATCAGCACCATCGCCTCGACCAGCAGGATCAACGCGACGTAGCCGTGGGCGTGCCGGGTGGGCGCGCCGTCCTCGGTCCCGCGTTCGTCGTGCCAGCCCGCGAGGATCAGCAGCGGCACCAGCGCGGCGGTCAGCAGCACCAGCACCAGCGCGATCCCGTCGACGCCGAGGGTGTAGCCGGCCCCGAAAGCCGGGATCCACTGCCGGGATTCGACGAATTGGAACTGCTCGCCGCCCGGCGTGAACTGCGCCGCGATGACGCCGGCGACCGCGAGAGTGCCCACCGCGAACAGCAACCCGACCGTGCGGGCAAGCGTGCGCAGTCGGGCGGGGACCGCCATCACGGCCAGCGCGCCGACCACCGGCACCGCCCACAGTGTCGTCAACCAGGGAAAGTCGCTCACCAGAGCCTCACTGCCAGCAGGGCGGCGACCACCAGGGCCGCGCCGGTCAACATGGACAGGGCGTAGGACCGCACGAAACCGGTCTGGACCCGGCGGACGCGGGCCGAGAGCCCGCCGATCAACGCGGCGGCGCCGTTGACGAGTCCGTCGATGCCGCGGTTGTCGACGAACACCAGCGAGCGCGTCAGGTGCCGGCCGGGACGCATCAACACGCCTTCGTTGACCGCGTCACCGTAGAGGTCGCGGCGCGCGGCGACGGTCAGCGGGCCGACGCCCTCGGGCGCGGTCTCGGGGACGCCGCGTTGCGCGTACTGGTAGTAGGCGAAACCGACGCCGAGGGCGACGACCAGCAGCGCGAGCATGGTGACCACCGCGGCGGGTACGACCTCCTCGCCGTGGTGTGCGCCGACGACCGGTTCGAGCCAGTTCTGCAACGACGAGCCCAGGACCAGCAGGAGACCGGAGAACACCGAACCCACCGCGAGCAGGATCATCGGACCGGTCATCACGACCGGTGATTCGTGCGGGTGGGTGTCGGGCTTCCAGCGCCGCTCGCCGAAGAAGGTCATCAGCATGACCCGCGTCATGTAGTAGGCGGTCAGGCCCGCGCCGAACAGGGTGATCGCCCCGAGCGCCAAACCCGCGCCGCCGCCTTGGTCGAACGCGGTCTCGATGATCTTGTCCTTGGAGAAGAAGCCCGCGAACGGCGGGACGCCGATGATCGCCAGGTAGCCGAGGCCGAAGGTGACGTAGGTGATCGGCAGCAGTGTGCGGAGTCCGCCGTAGCGGCGCATGTCGGTCTCGTCGTCCATGGCGTGCATGACCGAGCCCGCGCCGAGGAACAGGCCGGCCTTGAAGAAGCCGTGGGTCAGCAGGTGCATGATCGCGAAGGCGTAGCCCGCGGGGCCGAGTCCGGCGGCCAGCACCATGTAGCCGATCTGACTCATGGTCGAGGCGGCCAGCGCCTTCTTGATGTCGTCCTTGGCGCAGCCGATGATCGCGCCGAACAGCAACGTCACCGCGCCGACCAGGACGACCGCGAACCGCGCGTTCGGGGCGAGGTCGAAGATCGGGTTGGAGCGCGCGATCAGGTACACGCCCGCGGTCACCATCGTCGCCGCGTGGATGAGCGCGGAAACCGGTGTGGGGCCTTCCATCGCGTCCCCGAGCCAGGACTGCAACGGCACCTGCGCGGATTTGCCGCAGGCGGCCAGCAACAGCAGCAGACCGATCGCGGTCATGGTGCCCTCGCCGGCCCCCGGGGCGGCGGCGAAGACCGGCCCGAAGTTCAGCGAGCCGAAGGTGGCGAACATGACCATCATCGCGATCGCCAGGCCCATGTCGCCGACCCGGTTGACCACGAACGCCTTCTTGGCGGCGGTGGCGGCCGACGGCTTGTGCGACCAGAATCCGATGAGCAGGTAGGAGGCCAGACCGACGCCCTCCCAGCCCAGGTAGAGCACCAGGTAGTTGTTCGCCAGCACCAGCAGCAGCATGGCCGCCAGGAACAGTTGCAAGTAGGCGAAGAACCGCCGCCGCGCCTTGTCCTCGGCCATGTACCCGACCGAGTACAGGTGGATCAACGACCCGACGCCGGTGATGAGCAGCGCGAAGCAGATCGACAGCTGATCCAGGCGCAGACCGAAGTCGACCTGCAAGCCCGACACCGGAACCCAGCTGAACAGGTCGAGCGCCACCGGGCGCGCGGCGTCGTCGCGACCGAGCATCGCGAAGAAGGCCCACACCGCGACGCCGAAGGAGGCGAGCGCGCCCGCACAGCCGAGCCAATGACCCCACCGGTCGCCGAATCGGCCGATCAGCAGCAGGAACGCCGCCACCGCCAAGGGCAGGGCGGGCAGCAGCCAGAGCGTTGCCGTGTCCATGTCAGAACTTCAGCAGGTTGGCGTCGTCGACCGAGGTCGAGCGACGGGCGCGGAAGATGGTCATGATGATGGCCAGTCCGACGACCACTTCGGCCGCGGCGACCACCATCGTGAAGAACGCGAACACCTGGCCGTCGAGATTCGCGTGCATCCTGGCGAAGGTGACGAAGGCCAGGTTGACCGCGTTGAGCATGAGCTCCACGCACATGAACACCACGATCGCGTTGCGCCGCAACAGCACTCCGGCCGCGCCGATGGTGAACAGCAGGGCGGACAGGAACAGGTAGTTCTGGGGATTCACCGGTTGCCTTCCTCATCGGCGGACTCGGGGGCCGTGCGTTCGACGGGCTCGACGCTGCCGACCGAGAGGACCGCGGCCTCGGTCAGGGCGCGGTTCCGGCGGTGGCGCAGGATGGTGCTCACCGACAGTTCCTCGAAAGCGCCGTCGGGCAGTCGCGCCGGGACGTCGACCGCGTTGTGGCGCGCGTACACGCCGGGGGTCGGCAGCGGTGTGGCGCGGTGTCCCGGCTCACGGAAGCGGCGGCGTGACATCTCCCGCTGGTCCAGGCGCGGTCCGAACTTCTCCCGGTGCGCCAACACCATCGCGCCGATGGTCGCGGTGATCAGCAGCGCGCCGGTCAGCTCGAAGGCCCACACGTAGCGCAGGAAGATCAGCTCGGCCAGTTCGGCGATGACGTCGCGTCCCGGGAATCCGGTGGCGGGGAAAGTGATCGAGGATTCGCGTACCCCGCGCGAGATCCCCGTCATCAACAGGATGCCGAACCCGACGCCGATCGCGGCGGCGGCCAGGCGCTGTCCGCGCAACGTCTCGGTCAGCGATTCGGTGGAGTCGACGCCGACCAGCATGAGCACGAACAGGAACAGCATCATCACCGCGCCGGTGTAGACCACGATCTGCACGACACCGAGGAACACCGCGTCCTGGGCGATGTAGAAGGCGGCCAGGGTGATCATGGTCGCGGCCAGGCACAGCGCCGAATGCACGGCCTTGCGGGCGAAGACCATGCCCAGCGCCCCGGCCACGGCCACCGGGGCCAGCACCCAGAACAGCGCGGCCTCGGAATTCGACGTCGACACCAGCGGTTCGGCGGCCAGCAGTGCGCTCATCGCAGACTCCCTTCGACGCCGACCGTCTCGCGGTCCGCGGAGTCGTCGGCGACCACCGCGCCCCGGTAGTAGTCGCCCTCGGTCGCGCCGGGGACCATCGCGTGCGGCGGTGGCTGCATACCGGGCGTCAACGGGGCCAGCAACCGGTCCTTCTCGTAGATCAGGCCCGCGCGGTTGTCGTCGGTGAGTTCGTAGTCGTTGGTCATGGTCAGCGCGCGGGTCGGGCACGCCTCGATGCACAGCCCGCAACCGATGCAGCGCAGGTAGTTGATCTGGTAGACCCGCCCGTAGCGTTCACCGGGGGAGAAGCGCTCCTCCTCGGTGTTGTCCGCGCCCTCGACGAAGATCGCGTCCGCCGGGCAGGCCCACGCGCACAGTTCGCAGCCGATGCACTTCTCCAACCCGTCCGCGTAGCGGTTGAGCTGATGGCGGCCGTGGTAGCGCGGCGCGGTCGGCACCTTCTGTTCCGGGTAGTACTCGGTGTTGGGCGTCTTGAACATCGTCAGCGCGGTGACGGCGAAACCGGCCAGCGGGTCGAGCAGTCCGGGTGTCGCGGCGGTCTCGGTGCGCGGTGGCAGCGGCGGGGTGGGGAAACCGAGGAAGACCTCCTCGCGCCGCGGCGTTTCGGGTTCTGGCTCGGGTGGCGCGCCGCTCGCGCGTCCGGCCCGCAGGAACAGCCACACCATCAGCGCGGACAGGACGAGCCCGCCGACGACCAGCGCGGGCGTCTCGACCGGCAGACCCTCGGCCTCGAGCACGCGCGCGCCCGCGACCAGCATCACCCACAGCAGCGAGACCGGGATGAGCAGTTTCCAGCCCAGCGCCATGAACTGGTCGTAGCGCAGTCGCGGCAGGGTGCCGCGCAGCCAGATGAACACGAACAGGAACGTCCACACCTTGGCGGTGAACCACAGCAGACCCCACCATCCGGTGTTCGCGCCCGACCACAGCGAGATCGGCCACGGCGCGTGCCAGCCGCCCAGGAACAGGGTGGTCGCCAACGCCGAGACCGTGGCCATGTTGATGTATTCGGCGAGCATGAACATCGCGAACTTCAGCGAGGAGTACTCGGTGTGGAAACCGCCGACGAGTTCGCCCTCGGCCTCGGGCAGGTCGAAGGGCGCGCGGTTGGTCTCGCCGACCATCGCCACGCAGTAGATCAGGAACGAGGGCAGCAGCAGGAACACATACCAGGTGCTGTCCTGGGCGGCCACGATGCCCGAGGTGGCCATGGTGCCCGCGTGCAGGAAGACCGCCGCGAAACACAGGGCCATCGCGATCTCGTAGGAGATCACCTGCGCGGTCGAGCGCAGCCCGCCCAGCAGCGGGTAGGTCGATCCCGAGGACCAACCGGCCAGCACGATGCCGTAGACGCCGATGGAGGTGATGGCCAGGATGTAGAGCACCGCGACCGGCATATCGGTCAACTGCAACGCGGTGGTGTGGCCGCCGATGGAGACCTCGCCGCCGAACGGGATCACCGCGAAGGCCATGTAGGCGGGCACGACCGCGATGATCGGGGCGAGGATGTAGATCGGCTTGTCGACGATGGCCGGGACGATGTCCTCCTTGAGGGCCATCTTCACCCCGTCGGCCACCGCTTGCAGTGATCCGCCCGGACCCACCCGGTTCGGGCCGATGCGCATCTGCATGCGCGCCACGATCTTTCGTTCGGCCACCACCGCGATCATCGGGGTCAGCAGCAGGAAGACGAAGATCGCCAGCGCCTTGACCACGATGAGCCAGAACGGGTCGCGCCCGAACAGCGACAGATCGGCCTGGGCCAGCAACGCGGTGGGATCACTCATGGCGGTGTTCCTTCATCCTCTCGTCGGCGCACCGGATCTGCACCACGCCGCCGAGGTGGGCGGCGAGTTGTTCGGGCACCGAGCAGTCGGGCGAGTTCATCGGCAGCCAGACCACCCGTTCGGGCATATCGGTGATCATCAGCGGCAGCGTGATCGATCCGCGGCGGGTGGCGACGGTGACCAGATGGTTGTCCTCCGCGCCGATCTCGGCGGCGGTGGCCGCGCCCATCCGCGCGACCGGCGGGCGCGCGACACCGGCCAGATTCGGTTCGCCGTCCTGGGCTCGTCCCCGGTCCAGCAGCATCCGCCAGGTGGCGAGCAGCGCGTTGCCCTGATCGGGATGCGGGACGGGGTACGGGCGGTGCGCGGGCGCGGCGACGCGCGGCCCCCGCCACTTGCCGAGTTCGGCCATCTCGGCGCGGGCGGACGCGGCGTCGGGCAGGCCCAGGCGCACGTTCATCTCCGCGGCGATGGCGTGCAGCACACGGTGATCGGACAGTTTCGCCGCTTCGCGCCGCACCGTGGACGCCCCGAGGGCGGCCTCGAAACGCCGAGGGCGGCCCTCCCAGGTACGGAAGGTGCCTTCTTTCTCGGGGGCGGCGGCCACCGGGAACACCACGTCGGCGCGTTCGGTGACCGGACTGTGCCGCAACTCGAGCCCCACCACGAACCGGGCCGAGTCGATCGCCGACAGCGCCGCGGCCGGATCGGGCAGATCGGCCAGGTCGACACCGCCGATCACCAACGCGCCCAGTCCGGGCGCGGCGTCCAGGATCGCCGCGGTGTCACGACCGGTCGCGACGGGCAGATCGGGCACGTTCCAGAGGATTCGGACCTCCTGGCGCGCCGAGGGATCGTCGGCCGGACGTCCACCGGGCAGCAGACCGGGCAGCGCGCCCGCTTCGACCGCTCCGCGTTCGCCGGCGCGCCGGGGCACCCACGCCAACCGTGCCCCGCTCGTCTCGGCGGCGCGGACCGCCGCCGACAGCGCGCCGGGGATCGCCGCCAATCGTTCGCCGACCAGGATGACCGCGCCCGGGGATCGCAGCAGTCGCGCCGCCGCGGCCGAGGGGCCGTCGTCCGCGCCCGAGGCGGCGGCGGTCAACGCGTCCAGCACATAAGGTTCGCCACCGGGGGCCGCGGGCAGCAGTCGACCCGACATCCGTTCCAGGCCGCGGGTGGCGAACGGGGCGATCGAGAACACCGGAAGTCCGTAGCGGCGCGCGGCCTTGCGCAACCGCAGATAGATGATCGGCGACTCCTCCTCGGGCTCGAACCCGGCCAACAGCACCATCGGCGCGTGCTCGAGGGCGTCGTAGTCGACCTCGACCTCGCGTCCCGCGACGCGGGCGGCCAGGAATTCGGCCTCCTCGGCGGAATGCGCGCGCGCCCGGAAGTCGACGTCGTTGGTGCCCAACGCGATTCGCGCGAACTTCGCGTAGGCGTAGGCGTCCTCCTCGGTGACCCGCCCGCCGACCAGCACGCCCGCGTTGCCGAACGCGGCGGCCAACCCTTCCGCGGCCGCGGCCAGGGCCTCCGACCAGGACGCCGGATGCAGCGTGCCGTCCCAACCGCGCACCAGCGGCGTGGTGATCCGGTCGGGTTCGGTGGTGTAGGCGAAGGCCCAGCGGCCCTTGTCGCAGTTCCATTCCTCGTTGACCTGCGGATCGTCACCGGCCAAGCGGCGCAGCACCTTTCCGCGGCGGTGGTCGGTGCGCTGGGCGCAACCCGACGCGCAGTGCTCGCAGACGCTCGGGCTCGACACCAGGTCGAACGGGCGGGCGCGGAAACGGTAGCTGGTGCCGGTCAGAGCGCCGACCGGGCAGATCTGCACGGTGTTGCCCGCGAAGTAGGAGTCGAACGGTTCGGCCTGCGCGGTGCCGACCTGTTCGAGCGCGCCGCGGTCCATCAACTCGATGAACGGGTCGCCCGCGACCTGCTGGGCGAAGCGGGTGCAGCGCGCGCACAGCACACACCGCTCCCGGTCCAGCAGGACCGCGCTCGACAGCGGGATCGGTTTGGGATAGGTGCGTTTGACGCCCTCGAAGCGGGTCTCGGGTCGCCCGGTCGACATCGCCTGGTTCTGCAGCGGGCATTCCCCGCCCTTGTCGCACACCGGGCAGTCCAGCGGGTGATTGATGAGCAGCAACTCCATCACCCCTTCCTGCGCGCGGCCCGCGGCGGGCGAGGTCAGCTGGGTGCGCACCACCATGCCCTCGGCGACGGTCTGGGTGCAGGAGGCGACCGGTTTGCGCTGGCCCTCCACCTCGACCAGGCATTGGCGGCACGCCCCGACCGGGTCGAGCAGCGGATGGTCGCAGAAGCGCGGGATCTGGATGCCGACGAGTTCGGCCGCGCGGATCACCAGCGTCCCCGGCGGCACCGCGACCTCGGCGCCGTCGATGGTGAGGGTGACCAACTCCGGTGCGGGGGCGCGGACTGGTTCGGCGGTGCCGGTGTCGCTGCGGGGTACGGGATTCATCGTGGCCCTCCTGCGCCGTTCGTCGACGCGAATTCCGGCTCCGCCCACGCGGTCGAGCGCGCCGGGTCGAACGGACATCCCCCGAGCAGATGATCGAGGTATTCGTCGCGGAAGTACTTCAGCGAGGACAGGATCGGGCTGGCCGCGCCGTCGCCGAGCGCGCAGAACGATTTGCCGTTGATGCTGTCGCTGATGTCGAGCAGTTTGTCCAGATCGCCCTCGACGCCCCGACCGGCTTCGATTCGTCGCAGCAACTGCACCAACCAGTAGGTGCCCTCGCGGCACGGAGTGCATTTTCCGCAGGATTCGTGGGCGTAGAACTCGGTCCAGCGCAGCACCGCCCGCACCACGCAGGTGGTCTCGTCGAAGATCTGCAACGCCTTGGTGCCCAGCATCGAACCGGCGCCGGCGACCCCTTCGTAGTCCAACGGCACGTCGAGGTGCTCCTCGGTGAACAGCGGCGTCGAGGACCCGCCCGGGGTCCAGAACTTCACCCGGTGTCCGGTGCGCACGCCGCCCGCGTACTCGAGCAGTTCGCGCAGCGTGATGCCCAGCGGCGCTTCGTACTGTCCGGGCGTGCGGACGTGCCCGGACAGCGAATACAGCGTGAAGCCGGGCGATTTCTCGCTGCCCATGCCGCGGAACCAATCCGGCCCGTGGCGCAGGATCGGGCCGACGCTGGCGATGGACTCGACGTTGTTGACCACGGTCGGGCACGCGTAGAGTCCGGCGACCGCGGGGAACGGCGGACGCAACCGCGGCTGACCGCGCCTGCCCTCCAGCGAATCCAGCAGCGCGGTCTCCTCGCCGCAGATGTAGGCGCCCGCGCCCGCGTGCACGACCACGTCCAGGTCGAAGCCCGACCCCAGGATGTCGCGGCCCAGCAGTCCGGCCGAATACGCCTGCGCGACAGCGGCCTGCAACCGGCGCAGCACCGGAACGACCTCGCCGCGCACGTAGATGAACGCCGTCGCGGCCCGGATCGCGTAGGCGGCGATGATCACGCCCTCGACCAGACTGTGCGGGTTGGCCATCATCAGCGGGATGTCCTTGCAGGTCCCCGGTTCCGACTCGTCGGCGTTGACCACCAGGTAGTGCGGGCGCGTGACCCCGTCCGGGCCGGGGCCCTGCGGGATGAATCCCCACTTCATGCCGGTGGGGAAGCCCGCGCCGCCGCGTCCGCGCAATCCGGCGTCCTTGACGATCTGGATGACCTGATCCGGTTCCAGACCAAGGGCCTTGCGCACCCCGAGGTAGCCGCCGTTGCGGCGGTAGGTGTCGATGGTCCAGGCGCGCGGATCGTCCCAGTGTTCGGTCAGTACCGGTGTCAGCGTCATCGCGTCCCCTCCGGATCCGGCGCGGTCATGTTCCGCTCGCGCGCCACCTTCAGACCGGCCAGCGACGCGGGCCCGGCCTCGCCGTCGAGAACGCCGGGACGTTCGTCGGGGAAACCGGCCAGAATCCGCGCGGTCTGCTTGAACGTGCACAGCGGCGCGCCCCGACTCGGGGTGACCCGCTGACCCGCCCGCAGCGCGTCGACCAGCAGACGCGCCGACTCCGGGGTCTGGTTGTCGAAGAACTCCCAGTTCACCATCACCACCGGCGCGTAGTCGCAGGCCGCGTTGCATTCGATGTGCTCGAGGGTCAGCGACCCGTCCTCGGTGGTCTCGCCGTGGCCGATGCCGAGATGCTGTTCCAGCGCGGCCAGGATCGCGTCGCCGCCCATCACCGCGCACAGCGTGTTGGTGCAGACCCCGACGTGATAGTCCCCGGTCGGGGTGGCGCGGAACATGGAGTAGAAGGTCGCGACCGCCGTCACCTCCGCGCCGGTCAATCCGAGCAGATCCGCGCAGAACTCGATCCCGGTCCCGGTCACGTACCCCTGCTCGGCTTGCATCAGGTGCAGCAGCGGCAGCAACGCCGAGCGCGGGTGCGGATAGCGGGCGATGATCCGCGCCGCGTCGTCCTCGAGGCGTTCGCGCACATAGGGCGGGAACGGTTCGGGCCGCGTGGTGAGCTTCAGCAGGATCTCGGTCATCGGTCGACACCACCCATCACGGGGTCGATGCTGGCCACCGAGGCGATGACGTCGGCGACCATGCCGCCCTCGCACATCGCCGCGACGGCTTGCAGATTCGTGAACGAAGGATCGCGGTAGTGCACGCGGAACGGGCGGGTGCCGCCGTCGCTGACCATGTGCACGCCCAATTCGCCGCGCGGGGATTCCACCGCCTCGTAGACCTGACCGGCAGGCACCCGGATTCCCTCGGTGACCAGCTTGAAGTGGTGGATCAGCCCTTCCATCGAGGTGCCCATGATGCGCCCGATGTGGCGGGGGGAGTTGCCGAGTCCGTCCGACCCGAGTTCCAGGTCGGCGGGCCAGGCGATCTTCTTGTCATCGATCATCACCGGGCCGGGACGCAACTTGTCCAGGCACTGCTCGACGATCTTGAGCGATTCCTTCATCTCCTCCACCCGGATGACGTAGCGCCCGTAGCAGTCGCAGCCCACGGTGGTCGGGATGTCGAATTCGTAGTTCTCGTAACCGCAATACGGTTGCGCGCGGCGCAGATCGTGCGGCAGTCCCGTGGCGCGCAACACCGGTCCGGTGATGCCCAGCGCCATGCAACCGGTCAGGTCCAGGTAGCCGACATCCTGGGTGCGGGCCTTCCAGATCGGGTTGGCGGTGAGCAGTTGCTCCATGTCCCGCAACCGCTTCGGCATCAGGTCGAGCAGTTCGCGGACCTTGGTCACACCGTCGTCGGGCAGATCCTGGGCCAGACCGCCGGGGCGCACGAAGGCGTGGTTCATCCGCAACCCGGTGATCGTCTCGAAGACGTCCAGGATCAGTTCGCGTTCCCGGAACCCGAACAGCATCGGGGTGAGCGCGCCCATCTCCATCCCGCCGGTGGCCAAAGCCACCAGATGCGAGGAGATCCGGTTGAGCTCCATCAGCAGCACCCGGATGACGGTGGCGCGCTCGGGGATCTGCTCGGTGATGTCGAGCAGTTTCTCCACGCCCAGGCAGTAGGCGGTCTCGTTGAAGAACGGCGACAGGTAGTCCATGCGCGTCACGAACGTCACACCCTGTGTCCAGGTGCGGAATTCGAGATTCTTCTCGATGCCGGTGTGCAGGTAGCCGATGCCGCAGCGGGCCTCGGTGACCGTCTCGCCCTCGATCTCGAGGATCAGGCGCAGCACGCCGTGCGTCGAGGGGTGCTGCGGACCCATGTTGACGACGATGCGTTCCTCGCCCGCGAGCGCCTCGCTCACCTGGTCCCAGTCCTGTCCGGCGACGGTGACCACGGTCGGTTCGGACCCGGAATCGCGCACGCCGGGCCTGGTATCGATGTCGCTCACTAGCTGTACGCCCTCCGCTCGTCGGGCGGCGGGATGCGCGCGCCCTTGTATTCGACCGGGATCCCGCCGAGCGGGTAGTCCTTGCGCTGCGGATGGCCCCGCCAGTCGTCCGGCATGGTGATGCGGGTCAGCGAGGGGTGCCCGTCGAAGAGGATGCCGAAGAAGTCGTAGGTCTCGCGCTCGTGCCAGTCGGTCGTGGGATAGACCTCGTAGAGCGAGGGGATGTGCGGGTCGGCGTCGGCGACCGAGACCTCCAACCGCAATCTGCGGCCGTGGGTGATCGACATCAGCGCGTACACGGCGTGCAGTTCGCGCCCGGCGTCGGCGGGATAGTGCACGCCGCTCACGCCCAGGCACAACTCGAAACGCAGGTCGGGGTCGTCGCGCAGCGCCCGCGCCACCGCGACCAGATGTTCGCGCCGCACGTGCAGGGTGAGTTCGCCGCGGAAGACGACGACCTTCTCCACGGCCCGCGTCAGGGGGATCCGCTGCGCGGCCAGTGCGGCGCGCAGGGTTTCGGCGATGTCGTCGAAGTAGCCGCCGTAGGGCGGCGGGGTGCCGCCGGGCAACGTCACCTGACGGACCAGGCGGCCGTAGCCGGAGGTGTCGCCGGTGCCGTTGATGCCGAACATGCCGCGGCGCACGCCGATGACCTCCTCGCCCGCGGGCGGGTCCACGTTCTCCGGCGGCGGGGTGCCTTCGGGTCCGGCGGTGGCCGCGGCGTCGGTCTCGGTGCGGGAGGTCCGGGTCTCGGGGGTGTCGAATGTCATCGCAGCAGACCCTCCATCCGGATGGTCGGTGTACTGGCCAGCGCGGCGGCCTCGGCGGCGCGCACCGCTTCCTCGCGGTTGACGCCCAGCGGCATCTGCTGAATCTTTTCGTGCAGTGCCAGAATCGCGTTGAGCAGCATCTCCGGGCGCGGCGGGCAGCCGGGCAGGTAGATGTCGACCGGCACCACGTGGTCGACGCCCTGCACGACGGCGTAGTTGTTGAACATGCCGCCGGAGGAGGCGCAGACCCCCATGGCGAGCACCCATTTGGGTTCGGTCATCTGGTCGTAGACCTGACGCAGCACGGGGGCCATCTTCTGGCTGACCCGGCCCGCGACGATCATCAGATCGGCCTGGCGGGGGGAGGCGCGGAAGGCTTCCATCCCGAAGCGGGCGATATCGAATCGGCCCGCGCCGGTGGCCATCATCTCGATGGCGCAGCAGGCCAGACCGAAGGTGGCGGGCCACAGCGAACCCTTGCGCAGATATCCGGCGAAATCCTCGACGGTGCTGAGCAGGAATCCGCTGGGCAGTTTTTCCTCGAGACCCATCCGACTACTTCTCACTCTCGAAACGTGGGGCTGGTGAACCGGTTCGGCACGGGGGTCAGTCCCAGCTGAGCCCCCCGCGTCGCCACTCGTAGGCGTAGGCCACCGAGACGTTGACGATGAACAGCGCCATCGCGGCGAAGCCGAAGACACCGAGCGCGTCGAAGTGGACCGCCCACGGGTAGAGGAACACGATCTCGATGTCGAAGATGATGAACAGCATCGCGGTCAGGTAGTACTTCACCGGGAACCGTTGACCGGTCACGTTTCCCGGTCCGCCCGCGATCGCGTGCGGGGTGGGTTCGATACCGCATTCGTAGGCTTCGAGTTTGGCGCGGTTGTAGCGCTTGGGACCGATCAGCGACGCCATGAGCACCGAGAAGATCGCGAACGCGGCGGCTATCGCGCCGAGGACGAGGGTGGGGAACTCCGTGTTCACGACTGCGCTTGCCCTCCTTGCGAGAGCCCTGCGCGCGGAGCGGGGGCTCGGTGTCGGCTGGTGCAGCTTTCGAGGCGGCTGACGTCGTTGTCCGCCGTGGCCAGACTCGCCCCTCGGCCTGGCTCGACGCGGCGGGCGGCGGCCGGGAATCCGGCCGCGAAGGCTGTCATGTGACGCCCGCTCGCGTGTGAGCTACAGCACAGCCTACCGCCGCGCAAGAGGGTCGCCGCGCCATTTTCCTGGGGTGTTTGATCGAATTCGCGACTGCCATTCATGAGCGAAACGGGGGTAATCAGCCGATCACGTCACGTGACTTATATGCGGATGATCTTGATGCGATGTGCGGGTCGTTCGCTACAGCCGAGCCCTCGCGCCCGCGTGATCACGCCGTTTCGGCGGCGTGCCGGCCCGACCGGTGATATGCGTGGAGGTGCATTCGTGACGACTGCTAATTGGTGGGTCGCCGAACAGAGGCCGAGCGGGCGATGCCAATCGGCTATCGCTCAGGCGGCCATATGAGTGCGCAGCAGTTCCACGACCGCTTCGGTCAGACGCAACGGATCGATCGGATGGGCCACCGCCGCCTCGGCGCGCGACCACTTCGCCAACCAGGCGTCGTCCGGCCGTCCGGTCAGGACGAGAACCGGTGGGCACGCGGCGATCTCATCCTTGAGTTGCTTGGCGATGCCGAGACCGCCCGCGGGCGCGGATTCGCCGTCGAGGATCGCCAGATCCACGCCGCCCGCGTCCATGTGCTCGATCACCACCGGGGCGGTGGCGATCTCCACGTACTCGAAACTCGGCAATGCCGGATGCGGATGTCTGCCCAGGGCCAGCACGACCTGACGACGGGTGTCGGCGTCGTTGCTGTAGACCAGCACTCGCAGTGCGGTGGAACGATTCGGATCGGCCACGCCGGTCATGCTACGTCCGCGTTCGGCGGCGTCGTGGCAGGTTCGCGCAGAACCGGTGCGCGCGTCGGCGCGTCGAGACGGGCGGGCGGGTCGCGCGGGGGCGCGGTTCCCTCGTCGGGGCCCTTCGGCGTACAGTGAATTAAGTTAATCATCATTCGCATGGTGATTTCCGGTATGAAAAGGAGCATCCATGACTTCCGCGGTCATCGTCGACGCCATTCGCACCCCGTCCGGCAAAGGTAAAGCCGGCGGCGGTCTGGCCGATGTGCATCCCGCCACGCTGCTGTCGGGGGTGCTGAAAGATCTCGTCGAACGCAACGACCTGGACCCGGCGCTGGTCGACGATGTGATCGGCGGTTGCGTCACCCAGAGCGGCGAGCAGGCGCTCAACATCTCCCGCACCGCCGTGCTGGCCGCGGGCTTCCCGGAGTCGGTGCCCGCCACCACCGTCGACCGCCAGTGCGGGTCCAGCCAGCAGGCCGCGCACTTCGCCGCCCAGGGCGTGCTCGCCGGCGCCTACGACATCGCCATCGCCTGCGGCGTCGAATCGATGAGCCGCGCGCCGATGTTCTCCAACGCCCAGGGCAAGGACGCCAACCGCGCGCCGCTGGCCCACCGCTTCCCCGAAGGGCTGATCAGCCAGGGCATCGCGGCCGAGATCATCACCCAGCGCTGGAAGTTGGACCGCGAGACCCTCGACGCCTTCGCCGCGCGCTCGCACCGCCTCGCCGCCGAGACCGCCGCCGCGGGCGGCTTCGACAACGAACTCGTCGCCGCGGGCACGCTGACCGCCGACGAGACCATCCGCCCCACCACCAGCCCCGAGGGCCTGGCCGGACTGCGTCCCGCCTTCGCCTCCGACGAGTTCAAGGCCCGCTATCCCGAGATCGAGTGGTCCATCACCCCGGGCAACTCCTCACCGCTGACCGACGGCGCGTCCGCCACGCTGATCATGAGCGAGGAGAAGGCCAACCAACTCGGCCTGCGTCCGCGCGCCCGTTTCCACTCCTTCGCCGTGACCGGTGACGATCCGCTGCTGATGCTGACCGCCGTCATCCCCGCCACCCGCAAGGCCCTGGCGCGCGTCGGTCTGTCCATCGAGGACATCGACGCCTACGAAGTGAACGAGGCCTTCGCCCCGGTGCCGCTGGTGTGGCAGCAGGATCTCAACGCCGACCCGGCCAAGCTCAACCCGCGCGGCGGCGCGATCGCCCTGGGTCACCCCCTCGGCGCGTCGGGCACCCGCATCCTGGCCACCCTGCTCAACCACCTCGAGCAGACCGGCGGACGCTACGGTCTCCAGACCATGTGCGAGGCGGGCGGACTCGCCAACGCCACCATCATCGAACGCCTCTGACACCACGTCGACGGGGTCGTGTTGCGGCGGGCGATCGCCCGAACACGGCCCCGTCTCGTGTGTCAGGCCGCTTCGGACCGTGGGGTCGGGCGGGCGTCCATTCCCATGACCTTCTCCCACCAACCGCTCAGCGGACTGGGGTCGGGCCAGATGACGGGCCGGTCGTCGGTGCTGTCATCGCCGCGCTGCGAATCGTCGATCATCGAGAATTCCTCGCTGTCGTCTCTCTGCTGCTTCCGCCGAGTCGCTCGTGGAACTCGCGGGTCTCCGCGCTACCCGCTCGTTCGGGGTTCCAAACCAGCGGACTGTGCGACGAACTGTACGAGCGTGCGCACCGGCCACATGCCGTTTCGTGCAAAACACGCCGGTGGCGCGCCGGTCAGGCCGGGGGAGTGGCGGCGGTGGGATAGGTCGGGAGCTCGAAGTCGTCGGTGTGGCTCATCATCTTGATCACCAGCGGGCGCATCGGCTTGGAGACCATCGCCCGCGCCATGACCTTGGCCATCCGCACCCCGAATCCGCTCGCGGGCACCATCATCGCGATACCGCCGCCGGGCAGTTTCTTGGCCTGGTCGAGGAACGGCGTGATGTCGCGGGCGTAGCGTCGCACCGCGCCGACGAGGTCGTTCGGGTCGGCGGTCAGCGCACCCGCGAGCAGATAGGCGCCGACCAGTGCCATCGCGGTGCCCATCCCGGACAGGGGCGAACCGCAGTATCCGGCGTCGCCGACCAGGGTCACGCGGCCAGCGGCCAGTTCCGGCACGTCGATGCGGGCGAGTTCGTCGAAGTAGAAATCGGCGGCGTCGGGCAGGGCGGCCAGGATCTCCGGGGCCCGCCAGCCCGCATCCGCCAACTCGGCGCGCAGCAGGGCCTGCTGCGCCGCGACGTCGCGGCGCAGCGCGGGATCGGCCGGGACCCGCAGGACGACGAAGGCTTTGCAGGTGGCGGGGTCGACGTCCGGGCGCAGGCCGATCGTGACGCCCGGCAGTGAGTGCATCGTCATCCAGCCGGGTTCGATGTCGGCGGGCGCGGGCATCGTGAAATAGGAGGTGTAGCCGCCGAGGTAGGTCGAGAAGCGCTCCTCCGGCCCGAACGCCAGGCGGCGGGTCGCCGAGTGCACGCCGTCGGCGCCGATCACCAGGTCGAACCGTTCCCGTCGGCCGGAGGCGAAGGCGACTTCGACGCCCGCCGCGTCCTGGTCGAGCGCCTCGATGTGGTCGCCGAAGCGGTAGTCGAGATCGCCTCCGGCCTCGGCGAGCGCCGCGAGCAGGACCTCGGCGAGGTCGCCGCGGGTGATCTCGATATCCGCGACCGGGCCTTTGCCCTCGAAGATCGCCGTGGGCATCCGCGCGTACTCCCGCCCGTCGCGGTCGACGTAGGCCATGCCGCGTTCGTCCAGTTGGCGCGCCCGGATGCCGGGGAGCAGACCCATCCGCTCGGCCACTTCGCGGCTCGGGCCGCGCAGGTCGACCGCTTGGCCGCCCGGTCGCGGTCCGACTGCCCGCTCGACGACCGTCACCCGGAAGCCGGCCCGGATCAGTTGCAGCGCAACGGCGTTCCCGGCTATGCCGCCGCCGCTGACGAGGATGTGGAGATCGGTGGTTTCCATGGCCGTTACCTCTCGTGGAACGAATGTCTTAGACAAATGTCTAACAGACGGTTGGCACGCTTGTCTAGAACAAACGTCTAAGACGCTGCTAGGGTCGAGGCATGGGAAACCGGGAAGACCTGCTGGACGGGGCGCGCAAGGCCATCCTCGAACGCGGCCTGGCCAAGGTCACCGCCCGCGACATCGCCACCGCGGCCGGCGTGAGCCTGGCCGCCATCGGCTACCACTTCGGCTCCAAGGAGCAGTTGATCACCCAGGCGCTGACCGAAGGTCTCGGCGGCGGCATCGGGGACCGGATGGACGAGGTGATCCGCGCGGGCGAGCACCCCCTGAGCCACGGAATGGGCGAGATCTGGACGCGACTGCTCGCGATCCTGCGCGACAACCGCGAGGGCATGACGCTCAGCATGGAACACCTGGTGCGCGTCGCCCGCTCGGAGCAATCGCGCGCCTACATGGCCGAAGCCTCCGAACACGCCTACGCCGACCTGACCCGGAGCCTGCGCGACACCTACCCGGACCTCACCGACGAACAGGCCCGCGCCCTCGGCAAACTCGTCTTCACCCTGTTCCAGGGAGTGGCGGTGCTGTGGCTGGCCGCCCCCGACCTGGAACTGCTCGACGGCGCGGACCTCACGACCGCCGTCGAGGCGCTGAACAGTCTGTGAACGGGCCGCGTCGCACGCGCGGGTGAAGGGGGTGGGTATCCATCGGAGCGGCCCGTCGAGAACCGTTCCGCCTCCGGCGATCCGGTCGCTCATACGGTGATGATCACGCGCGCAACGCGTTTCGGGCGCGACGCAGATAGTCCTGTTCGACGGTGTTGTTCGTGCGGGCCAGGGCGCGGTCGTAGGCGGCCACGGCTTCGGTGTCGCGGCCGAGGCGGGCCAGCAGCGCGGCACGGACGGCGTGGTAGACGTGGAAGTCGACCAGGCCGAGGGCGTCGACTTGTTCGAGTGCTGTTCGGGGGCCGTGGATCTCGGCGACAGCGACCGCGCGGTTGAGAGTGACGACGGGGCTCGGCGCGATGGCCGTGAGCTGGTCGTAGAGGGCGAGGATCTGCGTCCAGTCGGTGGCGGCGGCACTCGGCGCGTCGCTGTGCACGGCGTTGACGGCGGCCTGGATCTGGTACGGGCCGGGCCGGTTCTCGCGCAGACAGCGGCGCACGAGAGCTTGGCCCTCGGCGATGAGGTCGCGATCCCAGCGGCCGCGATCCTGGTCCGCGAGCAGCACCAGTGCGCCCTCGGTGTCCGTGCGTGTGGCGCGGCGCGCGTCGACGAGCAGCATGAGGGCGAGTAGACCCAGCGCCTCCGGTTCGTCCGGCATCAGCGCCGCGAGCAGCCTGGCGAGCCGGATGGCCTCGTCCGTGAGGTCGGTGCGGGCCAGATCGGGGCCCGAACTCGCGGTGTGCCCCTCGGTGAAGATCAGGTAGAGCACGGCCGCGACCGCCCGCAGGCGATCGGGGAGATCCGCGTCGCGCGGGACGCGGTAGGGGATGCGGGCGTCGCGGATCTTGCGTTTGGCGCGGACCAGGCGCTGGGCCATGGTCGGCTCCGGCACCAGGAACGCGCGCGCGATCTCGGCGGTCGACAACCCGCCGAGCAGACGCAACGTCAACGCGACGCGGGCCTCCGGCGCGAGCGCGGGGTGGCAGCAGGTGAAGATCAGGCGGAGTCGGTCGTCGGGCACCGGGCCCTCCTCGACAGGGTCGTCGGCCTCCGGCGGAGACAACGCCGCCGCTTCGGTCTGTCGGTTCCGGCCCACGGCCTCCCGGCGGAGGCGGTCGAGGGCCCGATGTCCGGCCGTGGTGATGATCCAGCCCGCCGGACTCGGCGGTGTGCCGGTGCGCGGCCAGTGGTCGACCGCCGCCGCGAACGCGTCCTGGACCGCCTCCTCGGCGAGTTCGATATCGCCGAAGCGGCGGACCAAGACCGCGACCGCCCGCCCGTACTCCCGGCGGAAGACACGGGCGATGTCGGCGGACGACGGGGTCACGGTGCGCTCAGTTCCGGGCCTCGCCCTGGAACGGGCGGACCTCGATCGGCAGGACCCGCACGGCCGCGGCCTGCTTGGCCGCCCAGGCGAGCGCCTCGTCCAGATCCGCCACCGCGATCACGACGATCCCGCCGAGATGTTCCTTGCCCTCGGCGTACGGGCCGTCGGTGGTGAGCACATCGCCTTCGCGCATCCGCACCACCGTCGAAGCCTCCGGTCCGTGCAGGCCGCCGGAGAAGACCCACACGCCTGCCGCCTTCATCTCCTCCTCCACGGCGCGCAGATCGTCCATGATCGGCCCGAGCACCTCCGGCGGGGGCGGGTCACCGACAGGTTGGTGCAGGGCGAGCAGGTAGTTCTTCATCGCGGCTCCTCCGTTCGGGGCCGACACCGTGTCGACCTCACCCTCTACACGAACGACCACCGCCGAAATCGACAGCGTCCGGACGAGAAGGTTGTCACCGTGCGATGGACGCGGTGTCTCAGCGTATTTCTCCTCGGTTTCGATCGGGTCTCACCGTGGCGGGTCACGGAGGCGGGCCGATCGCGGGGGTATCGGGTGGGGCTATGCGATACGCCTGGATCAGCGCCGACGAACCGGCACCGGAGGCCATGGCCATCCGGTGGCTCGCCGGACACGACAACTGGAGCATGCGCACCCTGCTGAGCCGCCAACCGATCCGTCCCGACGATCTGTTGCTGTCGGCCTTCGCCACCGGTCACACCCTCGAACCCGGCACACAGTACGCGGCGGGCCCCGTGCTGTGCCTGAACCCGGACCTTTCCCTGCTGGCCTACGCGATGCGCGTGGCCGCCGATCAGCCGCTGGCGGTGGTCGAAGCCGCCGGGATGCGGGTCCGCGGGTGGGCGGCGGCGTGCGGGGCGCTGGATCTGGCCGCGGACGCGCCCACACCGCCCGCGGACCCCGAGATCGCCCGCGCCCTGGTCACTCTCGGCGACACCGGTCCGCACGCCGTGCAGCACGGCAGTCGCGACTACATCGATGCCGTCGCGGTGCTCGACGCCGCCGACACTCCGCGCGACTACGTGCGCACCTACCTGCTGGCGCGCGAAGTGGGTGGGTCGGTCGAGGTGTGACCGGCCGACCGCGCACAGCAAGAGAGGGCAGTCGCGGAAAGCGACTGCCCTCTCTTGCTGTGCGGGGATCAGCGCAGCGCGCGCCGACGACCGGTGACCAACTGGACCAGGAACAGCAGCACGACCGCGCCGCCCAGGCAGGTGAAGAAGCTGAACCAGAGGCCGCCGCCCTCGACGTCGACGCCGAACAGCTTCAGCAGGAAGCCGCCGAGCAGACCGCCGACGATACCCACCACGATGTTGAGCAGGATGCCCTGCTGCGCATCGGTTTTCATGATCTTGCTGGCGATCCAGCCGGCCAGGCCGCCGATGATGATCCAGCCGATGATTCCGAGTCCGAGCATCGCGGGTGTTCCTTTCCGAGCCTGCCGCACCGGGCGGTGCGTGCGTTCGGCTCCGACATACCCGCGCCGAACCACCCCAATCCACCGTGTCGGCGATCATCCGGAAAAGCAGAGAACCCGCGTCGATGACGCGGGTTCTCCGGTGGGTCAGCTCATTCAGATGACGCGGACACCTTGGGCCTGCGGGCCCTTCTGGCCTTGGCCGATCTCGAACTCGACGCGCTGGCCCTCCTCGAGGGACTTGTAGCCGGAGCCGGAGATCTCGGAGTAGTGGACGAAGACGTCAGGGCCGCCCGCATCCTGGGCGATGAAACCGAAGCCCTTCTCGCCGTTGAACCACTTCACACTGCCTTGTGACATGAGTTTGTCTATGACTTCCTGTAGTGAGCCGGACGATCACTGCAACAATCCGTGCTCGCCCTCCAGCATGCCAGACGATCCGCTCGGCCGAGCGGGCGGGCGTGGACTCGGCGGTCAGATGCCGGCCGCGTCCTGGTGGGCGTCGGAGTCGGAGGACGCCGGCGCGGGCAGGGTGAACCGGAAGCGGGTGCCGCCCTGATAGTCGGTGTCGATCCAGATCTTGCCGCCGTGGTACTCGACGATCTTCTTGCAGACGGCCAAGCCGATGCCGGTGCCACCGTATTCGTCGCGGGAGTGCAGGCGTTGGAAGATGACGAAGACCTGCTCGGCGAATTCGGGGGCGATGCCGATGCCGTTGTCGCTGAGCGCCAGTTGCCACATGCCGGTGTCGGCGTCGAGTTCGGCGTCCACGCTGATCCGCGGCGGGACATCGGGCGCCGCGAATTTGATGGCGTTGGCGATCAGGTTCTGCCACAGCATGGTCAACAGCGTGGGGTCGCCGACGATCTCGGGCAGCCGGGCGGGCAGTTCGATCCGGGCGTGGCTGTTCTCGATGACCGAGGAGATATTGGTCAGGGCGGCGTCCAGGGTGGTGCCGAGTCCGACCCGTTCGGCGCGTTCGGTCAGCCGGCCGACGCGGGAGTAGGCGAGCAGATCGTTGATCAGGGTCTGCATGCGCTTGGCGCCGTCGACCGCGTAATCGATGTACTGCTTGCCGCGCGCGTCGAGTTTGTCGCCGTAGCGCTTCTCGATCAGCTGACAGAACGAGGCGACCTTGCGCAACGGTTCCTGGAGATCGTGCGAGGCGACGTAGGCGAACTGTTCGAGCTCGGTGTTGGAGCGGCGCAGTTCCTCGGTCTGCAGGTCCAGGTCGGCCTTCTGCTCGGCCATGGCGGCTTCGGCCGAGCGCGAGGCCGCCAGATCGGCGACGATGCGCTGCCGCATGCGTTCCACGGCCGCCGCGACCGTGGTGACGTCGACCGGGCCGGTGACATCGATGCGGTGCTCGAAATCGCCGCCCGCCACCCGCAGCGACGCGTCGGTCAGCACCGAGAGCGGACGCGCGACCAGGCGGCGGGCCAATATCGTCAACACCAGTCCGGTCAAGAGGAACACCGCGACCATGATCGAGAGGACCGCGTTGCGCACGGTCCTGGCGTCGTCGAGGGCGGCGCGGTCGGCGGCGATCGCGGCCGTGAGATGGGCGTTCTGGGTGGCGGAACTCGCCCGCACCGCGTCGAACAGGGCCTTGCCCCGCGCCGAATCCGGTGTCGTCGGGGTGGCGGAGGACGCGATCGGGCCCGCGAACTCGGCGCGCCAGGCGTCGGCGGCGGTGCGGACCGCGTCCAGATCGGCCAGCAGATCGGGGTGCCCGTCGACCAGCACCGCGATGCGGTCGGCGGCCTCGGTCGCGGTCGGTTGCCCGTCCAGATACGGCTGCAGGAACTGGCGGTCGCCGGTGATGGCGTAGCCGCGGATGCCGGTCTCCTGGTTGACCAGCGCCGCCTGCAACTCGTAGGCGCGGGTCAGCGCGGGTTGGGTGTGGTTCAGCACGCGGTCGGTGGCGTCGTTGGTGTTGGCGATGACCTGCGCGCCCGCACCCGCGCCGATGACGACCACGATCGTCATCACCGCCAGCACCAGTTGGAACCAGGTCTGCACGGTGAAGCGCCCGACGAACGACGTCCGGCTGACGGGTGTGCTCACTGCTCGTCCTGCTTTCGGTTCGGCAAGCCCGTCCCCGAGCGGCGCCGAGGGGCCGGCGTGGGTCGGTGGGCCTGCGAACGCGATCCGGACGACCCCTGGGGCCGCGATGGACTCCGCGGTCGTCGGGACGGACCGAGGCAGCCGAATCGTATCCGAACCGGGGATCGGCCCGTGGCCCGCACTTCACCCCCTACGGGTGAAGTGCGGCGAGCAGGGGGTGTCGAGCATCGGGGGGACGAGTCGAACCGAGCTGAGGAGCTGATCCCCGATGGCGCTGGACTACGACGATCGCACCGATTTCGAGAACGCGGATCGCGGGTTCATCAAGACCCTGACGCCGATGCGGATCACCGGGGCCGACGGCACGGTGGTCTTCGACACCACCGGGTACGCGTTCCTCGACGGGCCTTGCCCGGACACGATCGACCCGAGTCTGTTCCGGCAGGCGCAACTGTGCGCGCGGAACGGACTCTACGAGGTCGTCGAGGGGATCTACCAGATCCGCGGTTTCGACATCTCCAACATGACCATCGTCGAGGGCGAGACCGGTGTGATCGTGATCGATCCGCTCATCTCGGCCGAATGCGCGGCGGCAGGCTTGGCGCTGTATCGCCAGGAGCGCGGGGACCGGCCCGTCACCGCGGTGATCTACACGCATTCGCACGGCGACCACTTCGGCGGCGTCGGCGGCGTCCTGCCCGACGGCCGCGGCGACGTGCCGATCCTCGCGCCCGCGGGTTTCATGGCGGAAGCGGTCGCGGAGAATGTGTACGCGGGTGTGGCGATGACCCGGCGCGGCACCTACATGTACGGCATGGGCATGACGCCGGGGCCCGAAGGACAGTGCAGCACCGGCCTCGGCATCCAGGCGTCCACGGGAACGGTGGGCCTGATCGCGCCGACCCTGGACATCACGCACACGGGTCAGCGCGAAACCGTCGACGGCGTCCCGATCGTGTTCCAGATGACGCCCGGCACCGAAGCCCCCGCCGAGATGAACTTCTACTTCCCGCGCCACCGCGCGCTGTGCGTGGCCGAGAACGCCACTCACAACCTGCACAACTTGCTGACCCTGCGCGGCGCCCAGGTCCGCGACCCGCGCGTCTGGTCGCGCTACATCGACCAGGCCATCGAGATGTTCGCCATCGACGCCGAGGTCGCTTTCGCCTCGCATCACTGGCCGACCTGGGGCGTCGACAACATCGTGTCCTACCTGTCCGAGCAGCGCGACATGTACATGTACCTGCACGACCAGACCGTGCGCATGATGAACAGCGGAATGAACGGCGCGGAGATCGCCGAGTCGATCCAACTCTCGCCCGGCCTGGACGCGGCGTGGAGCGTGCGCGGGTACTACGGGTCGGTCAGCCACAACGTCAAGGCGATCTACCAGCGCTATCTCGGCTGGTTCGACGGCCATCCCACCTCGCTCTGGGAGCATCCGCGCGAGGCGAAGGCCGCGCGCTACGTCGAGACGATCGGCGGCGTCGAGGCCGTCATCGAGAAGGGGCGCGCCTACGCCGACTCCGGCGACCTGCGCTTCGCCGCCGAACTGCTCACCCACGCGGTGTTCGCCGAACCGGACAACGCGACTGCGAAAGAAGCGCTCGCCCAGGTCTATCAGCGTCTCGGTATCGGTGCGGAGAACGCCACCTGGCGCGGCTTCTACCTCACCGGCGCGCGCGAACTGCGCACGGGAATCCAGTCGACCCCGCTGAACCTCGGCTCGGGCATGGCGGCGGCCCTGTCGGTGGAGCAACTGTTCGACACCGTGGCGATCCGGGTGAACGGGCCGCGAGCGGCGCGGGAGTCGTTCCGGATCGAATGGAACTTCACCGATCTGGACACCGTGGTACGGCTGACCCTGTCCAACGGCGTGCTGATCCAGACCCCGGACCCGCGGTCGAAGGTGCCGGTCGATCTCACGGTGAACCTCACCCACGCGCAACTGCTCGGCGTCCTGGCGGGTAAGGGACTCGACGGCATCGACCACACCGGCGACCCGACGGTGCTGAAGCGTCTGTTCGCCCTGCTCGACGCCCCCGATCCGGATTTCGCCATCGTCACCCCCTGAGCGCAGACGGTTCGAACGCGACCGAGGTGGTCGAGCCCTGCGGCCCGACCACCTCGAGAAGTATCGTTCTGGCCGGTCAGCGGTCGTTCTGATGCGCGGCCTGGCGCGCCTCGTCCACGTCGGCCTCGGCGCGCGCCTTCTCCGCGGCGGCTTCCTTCTGCGCGGCCTCACGCTGGGATTCGGCCTTGTCCTGCTGGGCGCGGCCTTCCTCTTTCAGATCGTTGTGGCCGGTGACCAGGCCCGCGGCCTCTTTGGCCTTGCCTTTCACGTCCTCGACGACGCCTTCGACACCTTCACGAACTCCGTTGCCATGTTCGGGCACTGTGTGACCTCCCGTCGGAAATGAACTGTCCCTTCCGGCGTACCCCGACATCGGCGAGGCAATCAGCCGTGACGACGGTCACCGACGATCGATGGGTCGGAGGCGTCGTCGGCTTCGGGTAGCCGATCGGCGGTGCCCGCGCTGTCGCCTGCGGCATCGGTGAAGGCCCGGTCGACCAGAAGCGGAACCACCGCGCTGGCATCGACCTCGACGGCCACCGCCACGTCGTCGGCGAACCCGATGGCCGTCAGTTCGCGCGCCGACGCGCAGTCGCCGAGCAACGCGGCAAGGTCGGCGACGCCGTCGTGGCTCGCCTTCGCGACCACGGCTTCCGGCGACAGCGGACCCGCGCCCAGATCGGCCAGCGCGGCGATCACGGCGGCGGCGCCCAGCCAGTCCTCGACCGCGGGGCGCACCACGTCCTGGCCCGGCCAATGCTCACCGGCGGCGATCACCGAGACAGGTCGGTGCGCGGTGCCCCAGCCCTGCGCGACGATCCAGCGCGCGACCGCGGACGCGTTGCGCAGGCAGGCCGCGAGCACCGGCACGCCGTCGACGGCCGCCGAGATAGCCGACCCGTTCGGCGACGGCAGCACCAGGCGGGCCGGAGCGGGCGCGCGCCGCAACGCCGCGGGCGAGAGCGACCACGGCTGCTCCGCGCAGACGGCGCTGCGCCCCACCGCCAACCGCGCGTCCCTGGCGACCGCGAACTCCGCGGCGGTCTCGTCGCGCCACCGATAGGGCAGGACCCGCGTGCCCGCCTCGACCGCCACCGTCACCGAGGTCGTGAAGGACAGTACGTCGACCACGACGAGGGCGGCGCTGCCGGGACCGAGCGCCCGCGCGCCGGTCAACCCCCAATCCAGTCGAACTCCCGAGCCGCTCTGCCTCGCCCATTCGGGAATCACCGGCGCCCCCTTCCGTTGTGGACGAGTCTCGCAGACGCTGTGAGAGTCAAGGGGTTCGGCTCCCGAACAGGGGCAGGCATTCCGCTAAACCACTCACCCGCACCGGCACGCGGCGATGCGCCTCCCACCGCGCGCGAGTCAGCCGCAACCTCCGCAGCACCGCGGGCTTCCCCCGCACCGCGTGCACCTCGATCCCATCCGGCTCGTATCCGAGTGTGCGGGCCACGCCGTGCGAGGCCGGATTGTCCTCGAAAGCACCCGAAACCGCCGTGGCCGCCGCGAGGTGGACGAAGGCCACCTCGAGCACCGCCGCCCGCATCTCCGTGCCGATCCCGCGGCCGTGGTGGGCCCGGCCCAGCCACGAACCGGTGTTCACCTCCGCGCAGACCGCGAAATCCTTCGCGCCGACCGACTGCGTCCCCACCACCACACCGTCCTGCAGGACGACCAGATTCAGCGTCCACGCGTCCGTCCGCCAGTCCGCCCAACATCCCCAGTGCCACCGCAGAACCCGCCGCGCCCGCTCGTCCGGGTCCGCGTCGGTCCACTCCGCCGTGAAAGGCTGCACCGCCGGATCGTGCACCCCCTCCGCCGCCACACCCGCCAGCGCCCCCAACTCCGCCATACCGGGCATCCGCAATTCGAGTCGCGGTGTCCGCACACGCAAGTCGGCCAACGGCCAATACGACGACAAGCTCATGTGGGCAATCATCGCCGGCCACCAGCCCCCCGATCCACCGATTTTCTCCGCGTTTCCGGGATTCAGGGGTGGAGGAGGTGGAGCCAGGCGTGTTGGTTGTCGGCCAAGGGGGTGGTCAAGGGGAGGGGGGTGAAGTGGCAGGCGAATTCGAGGCTGGCGTCCGTGTCGGTTCCGGCTACGCGGTGGGTCCAGGAGTCGGGGGTTTCCGGACGGGCGCGTAGGTGGAAGAACGTGGTGTGGCGGGGGTGACCCGATTCCGGGTGCGGGCGGTGGTCGACGGTCAGGCGTGCGATCACCTCGAGGTCGAACAGGCCGGTTTCCTCGGCGGTCTCGCGGCGGACCGCGCCCTCGAGGTCCTCGCCCGGGTGCACGCCGCCCGCCGGGATCTGGGTGCCCGCCTCGGGAATTCCCACGTGGTCGAACACCAGCAGTTCCGGGCCACGGTGGTGGCGCAGGACGTAGGCGGCCACCCGGATCCTCGGTCGCCGTATCGGTTCAGGCATGCAGGACTAAGAACAGGAAGGCGGGGCTGGTGGCGAGGGCGCGGTATTCGTCGGGGAACAGGTCGCGGGCGGCCGGGAGAGGTTGCGGTTCGCTGAGGACCGACACACGGAATCCGGCGGCGGTGAAAGCGTCGGTCATCGCGTGCAGGGGGCGCACCCAGAAGCTCATCGGCGCGGTCTTCTCGCCCATGGTCCAGTGGAAATTCCAGGTGTAGGTGGCGGAATAGTCGGGTTCGAGTCCGGCCAGGCGTTGGAAGCCGTAGGCGACGAAGGGGTGGTCGACCGACACGAGCAGGCGTCCGCCGGGTTTCAGGACCCGCCGCACCTCGGTGAGCGTGGGCCCCCAGTCCCGCAGATAGTGCAGGACCAGCGATGCGACGACGTCGTCGAAAGAGTTGTCGGCAAACGGCAGCGGTGCGGCGAGGTCGGCGACGCGCAAGTCGGTGTCGGAACCGAGTCGTTCGCGGGCCAGCGCGAGCATCTCCCGACTCGAGTCGACACCGGACACGATCGCTCCCCGCTCGCGCAGCGCCATCGTGAGCGGGCCGGAACCGCATCCCGCGTCGAGAATTCGCCTGCCGCTGACCTCACCCGCCAGGTCGAGCATCGCGGGACGCTCGTAGTAGGCGTTGTAGAGATTGTTCTCGTTCTCCGCCGTGTACTCGCCCGCGAAACTGTCGTAATCGTTTGCCTTCGCCGGGACGGCGGCTGCGAAATCTTCTGGGACCGAGCTCATATCGCCATCCTGGCAGGCGGAGAACACATGCTCCTCGGCGGCGCGGGCCACGAAAGTGCCGCGCGATTTCGTGAGCGGTGTCTTCCCGATCGCCGTCGCAGTACGTTTCTGGACTGGACCATCGAAGGCGGCTACATGCGGGTGGGCGCGGCGATGCCGAGCAGGTCCAGTCCGTTGGCGAGGGTGGCGGCGGTCAGGCGACACAGGGCGAGGCGGTTGGCGCGGACGGGTTCGGGGGCGGTGAGGACGGGACAGGTGTCGTAGAAGGCGGTGAACGCGCGGGCCAGGTCGTAGAGGTGGCCCGCGAGGCGGTGGGGTTCGAGAGTGGTTGCCACGTCGGCGATCACGGCCCCGTGCGCGTCGAGGGTCAGTACGAGCGCGCGTTCGGCCGAGGCGAGGGCGACGGTGGGGTCGACGGGGGTGCGCGCGGGGTCGCCGGCTCTAACGAGGATGCCTTGGATGCGGGCGTGCGCGTATTGCAGGTAAACGCCGGTGTTTCCGCTGAAGGCGGTCATCCGGACGGGGTCGAAGACGTAGTCCTTGACCCGACCGGTGGACAGGTCGGCGTACTTGACCGCGCCGATCCCGGCTTGTTCGGCGATGGCGGCGAGGTCCGCGGCGGGCAGATCGGGGTTCTTCTCGGCGACCACGGCGGCCGCGGCGGCGACGGCCGCGTCGAGCAGGTCGGTCAACCGGACCGTTCCACCCGCACGGGTCTTGAAGGGTTTGTTGTCGGGGCCGAGGATCGTGCCGTAGGTGACGTGTTCGGCCGACACCGCGTCGGTGAGCCACCCGGCGCGATGCGCGGCCTCGAAGACCAACCGGAAATGCAGTGCTTGACGGGAATCGGTCACGTACAGCAGGCGGTGCGCGGCCAGCGTTGTGACGCGGTGGCGCAGGGTGGCCAGATCGGTGCTGTCGTAGCCGCAGCCGCCGTCGCTCTTATGGGCGATGAGCACGGCCGGTGTTCCGTCGGGGCCGTTGACCTCCCGCGAAGCCACGACCACCGCGCCCGCGCTGTACTCGGCGACGCCCACCTCCAGCAGCGCCGCGACCGTCTCTGGCAGCATCGGATTGTAAAAGGATTCGCCGACTCGGTCGTCGGCGGTGAGCAGCACCCCGAGGCGGGTGTAGATCGCGTCGAACGCCCGCGCCGACTCGGCGACGATCTCCCGCCAGCGGGCGGTTGTCGCCTCGTCACCGGATTGCAGGGCCACGACCCGGGCGCGGGCGCGGTCGGCGAACGCGAGGTCGGTGTCGAACCGCGCGCGGGCCGCTTTGTAGAGGCCGTCGAGCGCGGATACGGTCGACTCCCCGGAACGCCACGGCCGATCGGGGTGCTCGTCCAGGTACTGGATCAACATGCCGAACTGGGTTCCCCAGTCGCCCAGGTGGTTCACGCGCACGACCTCGGCGCCGAGGAATCCGAGGACGCGGACCAGGCTGTCGCCGATGATGGTGGTCCGCAGGTGCCCGACGTGCATTTCCTTGGCCACGTTCGGTCCTGAGTAGTCGACCACGACCCGCTGCCCGGTCCGGTTCGCGGGCACTCCCAGACGGGGATTGTCCAGACGGGCGGCGACTTGCTTCCACAGCGCGGTGTCGGCAACGGCGGTGTTGAGGAATCCCGGACCGGAAACCGCCACCCGCTCCACCGATTCGCCCGGGACGAAATGCGCGACGAGTCGTTCGGCGAGTTCGCCGGGATTCGTGCCGGATCTCCTCGCCAACGGCAGGGCAGCGTCGGATCGGAAATCGGCGCGGTCGGATCGGCGCACCATCGGGTCGGTTCCCGCCGCCTCGGGGCGGACTCGCGCGATCGCCGCCGAGACGGCGGTGGCCACGACATCGAGCAGCGGAACGACTCCGGCAGCGCTCACAGGACATCCTTTCGGGAGATCGCGTCGAACTGCCAACGGTAGGCCCGCGTGTCCGGGTTATCCAGGCGATTTCGGCGGGCGCCCGGCGCGTTTCCGTGCGGCGGGCGCGCACGAGCGCCCGCTACAGCGGATGGGGTGACTACACTCGGCGGCCGTGTCAGTGGTGACCCCGGTCTACAGCATCGCGAAGATCTTCACCGCCGCCGCGGTGTTGCGTCGGTTCGATCCGGGGCGGCGGATCGGCGAAGTGGTTTCGACGCCCGCGCGATTGTCGCGGTTGACCGTCGGCGACCTGTTGAAGCACCGTTCGGGGCTGGGCGATTACGGTCGGTGGCCGGAGTATCGGGACGCTGTGGCGGCGCGCGAGGAGGCTTGGCCGGACGAGGTGATCCTGGATCGGGTGGAACTCGCGGAGCCCGGTGTCTTCAGATATGCCAATCCCGGTTATCTGTTGTTGCGGCGCGCGCTCGAGCAATCCGCGGGCGCGGACTTCTTCACCGTTCTCGACACGACGGTGCTCGCACCGCTGGAGATCCCGGCCCGGCCTTTCGCGGACCGAACGGATTGGGACCATTGCACGGTCCCGATCTCCGAGCGATTGCGCGAGTACGATCCGCGCTGGGTGTACACGGGCACGTTCTGCGCCGATGTCGCGGATACCGCCGCCGGTCTGGCGCGTTTGCTGGGCGGCGCGCTCGGTCACGATCTCCCGGCCGCGATGCGCGTGACCCATCCGGTCGACGCTCCGGGCCACGCCTTCGCCGAACCGGGTTACGGCTCGGGACTCATGACCGACGGATTCCCGCCCTCGATCGTCGGACACGGCGGTGGCGGACCGGGATTCGAGCTGTTCGCGGCCGCCCGCGCCGACGGTTCCGCGGCGGTCGGTGTCTGTGATCCGACGACACACGGGAGCGACGATCCGGCGCGACGGTGCGTCGCGGCGCTGCTGCAACCGGATGCGCGCTGAAATGCGTGCGGCGGCCGTGGAAGTCGACACCGTCCGGCGGGTGGCGCGGATCGACGGTCGGCTATCGTGTCGAGAACCCATCGGGTGGAAGGTTTTCGGATGAAGGTTCACCATCTGAACTGCGGCACCATGCATCCGCCCGGCACCCCCGACGGGCTGGTCTGTCACGTATTGCTGCTGGAGGCTCCCACCGGCCTGGTGCTGGTCGACAGCGGACTCGGCCTGCGCGACGCCGCCGACCCCGCGACCCGATTCGGCCCGGCGCGCCATTTCGTGCGCCCGGTCTTCGATCCTGCCGAAGCCGCCGTCAGCCGACTGACAAGCCTCGGTCACGACCCGCGCGACGTCCGAGACATCGTGCTCACCCACTTCGATGCCGATCACACCGGCGGCATCGCCGACTTTCCCTGGGCGCGAGTGCATCTCACCTCGAACGAAGCCGACGCTGCCCTGCATCCCCGCGGCTTCGGCGAGCGTGGGCGCTATCTGCCGAGTCAGCGCGACCACGACCCGATCCTGGTCCGTCATCCCGTCGAGGAAGGCGAACCGTGGCGCGGTTTCACCGCCGTCACCGACCTCGGCGACGTCGCGCCCGGCCTCGCGCTGATCAGTCTGCCCGGCCACAGTCGTGGCCACGCCGCCGTCGCGGTCGACCTCGGGGACCGATGGATCCTGCACGCGGGCGACGCCTTCTACCGCGAGACCCAACTGCGGCCCGGTGGCCGTCCGCCCCGGACGCTGACCGCCATGGAACGCTTCATCGCCCACGACTATCGTCGGGTCCGCGCCAACCACGAACGCCTGGCCGAACTGCTCGCCGCGAGCGGGCCGGAACTCCTGCTGATCAACGCCCACGACCCCCATCTGCTGCGCCGAGCCCGGCGCGTCGTCCCGGTCGCCGACTGATCACCGGTCCCCGGACCGGGACGCCGTCATCTCGACGATGTGTTCTTCGGCCCAGTTCCGCAGGGCCGCGAGCGGGATTTCCAGCGACATCCCGAGGTCGGTGAGGCGGTAGTGCACCCGCGGCGGGACGGTGGGCTCGACGCGGCGCGCCACCAAGCCGTCGGCGACCAGGTCGCGCAGGGTGACCGAGAGCATCTTCTGCGAGATCCCGGGGATGCGGCGGCGGAGTTCGGCGAAGCGGATCTCCGCCGGGGAGGCCGCGGCGAGCACCCGGATCGCCATCGACACCCATTTGGAGCCGATGCGGTCCAGTAGGCGCCGGGTGGGACAGTCGGGAGAGAAGAGGTCGCCGCGGGCGCGGTCGGGATGCGGTGTCGCGGTCACCTGGAGCTCACCACCTGTTCGGAAAGTGCCGTCTTGGCCGGTCGTCGGTCGCCGCCTACGGTCGGGCGGTAACCATTGGTGACCATCATCCCGAAAGGTATCGCCATGTCGACCCTCGGCCCGTCCGTGACACTGCGCGAGGTCAACAGCAACGGCATCCGCGTACACGTCGCGGAGGCCGGATCGGGCCTCACCGCCCACCTCCTGTCCGACTGCGGCCACATCATCCCGCTCGACCGACCCGACGAACTCCTGGCGATCCTCACACCCTTCCTGGCCGAGGACCTCCATATCTGAGAACGCGCTCCCCGCAGGCAGATCACGCTGTCGCGGCGGGGGACTTCGCAGCGCTCGCACGATTAGCGGATTGCGTAGCGGGGCGCGGTCTGGGTAGATGCTCAGGGACAGCGGTTGGCGGGAGGGTTCGCGCATGGGCGAGATGTGGTTCGGTCACTACCGCCTGGAGCGACTACTCGGCAGCGGCGCGACGGGCCGGGTCCGGCTCGCCTACGACACCCGCGCCGGTCGCCGGGTGGCTTTGAAGGTACTCACGGCGGAGGCGGACGCCGACCCCGCCTACCGGCAGCGTTTCCTCCGGGAGGCTCGCGCGGCCGCCCGACTGCGCGGGCCGCACACGGTGCGGGTGCACGGTTTCGGCGAGTTGGACGGTCGGCTCTATCTGGACATGGAATTCGTCGACGGCGTCGACGGCGCCGAGTTGCTGCGGCGGGAGGGACGACTCGCCCCCGAGGCGGCGGTCCGTCTGGTCGTGCAGGCCGCCACCGCCTTGGACGCCGCGCACCGCGCCGGGGTGGTGCACCGGGACGTGAAGCCGTCCAATCTCATGGTGACACCCGACGGCGGTGTCCGACTGATCGATTTCGGCATCGCCGGACACGCGGGGCAGCCCTCGATCACCGCCACCGGGCACGTGGTCGGCACGCTCGGCTACATGGCTCCCGAGCGGTTCGCCGGAACCGCCGACGCTCGCTCGGATCAGTACTCGCTCGGGTGCGTGCTGTACGAACTGCTCACCGGCCGTCGGCCGTTCGGCGACGGCGACTCGCCGCAGCAGATGCGCGCCCACCTGATGACCGCGCCGCCCGCCGCGAGCGCGCTCGCCCCCGAGGTGCCCGCCGACCTCGACGCCGCGATCATCCGAGCCATGGCCAAAGACCCCACCCACCGCTGGGCCGGCGCCGGCGATTTCGCGGCCGCCGCCTATCGCGCCGTGCGCGGACAGGAGATGCCGACCGTCGACCTCGCGCCGAAGGGAACGGTGCTCGACGGCGATCCCGCCGGGACGTCGTTCGCGTCGACGGCACCGGTTTCCGCTGCGTGGCCGGCCGAAGACCCGGCGGCGATCGTTCGGGCCGCAGGCACGGCGGCGGCTGCCGCGCAGGTGGCAGGCCGACCAGGCCCGACGCGCGGGACCGGTCGCGCCGGGTTCCGGGAATCGTTGCGGGGCCCCGCACCGACACGGCCTTTCGACGGTGGGCGGGGGCCGTCGAATCGGTCGCGACTCGCGTTGGCCGCCTCGGGCGGGCTCGTCGCGGTGATCGCCGGGGCGCTGTGGGTCGGTGAACCGGAGTCCGTTGAGGCCGAATCCGTCACGCCGACGACGCAGTTCGCGCCGATCACGACCGTGCCGACGGCGGCGCCGATCGCGCGGCGGCCCGCGCCGATCGCGCCGGTGCTCGGTCAGCCCTGCGATCCGGCGGTCAACGGCGCGGGCTTCTCGGACGACGGAGTCTCGCTGCGGTGCACCGGATTCGGCGACGGCGCGGTGTGGGCGCGGATTCCGGCACAGCCGGTCGCGGCTGTTCCGGGGGAGGTGCGCGTGGGGCGTGACGGCAGCGGTTCGGGGCCGGGGAACAGTCCGAAGCACAGCAATTCCGGCAACGGGAACGCCACCGGCAATTCCGGCGACGGCCATCCGGGGAACGGCAACGACAAGAACAAGCCGCGCAAGCCGGACAAGTAGCGTGCCGACGGCCGACCCTTCTTTCCGTGCGGTCCCGGCCCACCGAAGCGATATGTGACCCGGCTCACTCGCGAGGGTGTCAGGGATGCGGGGTCTGTCTCGTTCAAGGAGCACGCGAACAGACAGGAGCGAACCATGCCGCACCGCATCGTCGTCCTCGGGGCCGGATACGCCGGCGCCTTCTCCGCCGGTCTCCTGGCCCGTCGACTGCATCCGGACGATTTCGAGATCACCGTGATCAACGGCGAATCCGATTTCGTGGAGCGGTTGCGCCTGCATCAACTGGCGGCCGGTCGGGATCTGCGCCACCGTCCGCTGACGGAGATCTTCGCGGGCACCGGCATCCGAGTGCGGGTCGCGCGGGTGACCGAGGTCGACCCGGACAGTCGGACCGTCACGATCACCGAGGCCGCTGGCCTCGACCGCCTGACCTACGACACGCTGCTCTACGCGCTCGGGAGCACTGCCGCCGACCACGGCGTTCCGGGGGTCGCCGAGTACGCCTTCCACGTCGCCGCCCGCCCTGCCGCGTTGCGTCTGCGCGCACGCCTGGACGAACTGGGCGACAGCGGGAAGGTACTGGTCGTCGGCGGCAATCTGACCGCGATCGAGGCGGCCACCGAGATCGCCGACTCCCGGCCGGAGTTGCGCGTCGAGTTGGCCACCAGCGGCGAACTGGGCGGATGGCTCGGGGAAGGGGCTCGTCGTCATCTGCTGCGGGCCTTCGACCGGTTGGGCATCGCCGTCCGCGAGCACACGACCGTCGAGCGGGTCGAGGCGACGGGCGCGCTCGCGGGCGGCGCCGCGCTCGCGGCGGACGCGATCGTCTGGGCGGCCGGTTTCGCCGTGCACCCGATCGCGGCCGCGAGCGGCCTCGCGGTGACCGAGGAGGGACGGATCGCCGTCGACCGGCAGATGCGCTCGGTGTCGCATCCGGACGTCTACGTCGCCGGTGACAGCGTTTTCGTCCTCGGGGACAACGGTCGTCCGCTGCCGATGTCCTGTGCGTCGGCCGGGTTCACGGCGATGCAGGCCACGGCCGCCATCATCGGCGACCGCACCGGGCGCGCGATCTCGAAGACCGCGCTGGCCTACGTCGGCAACCACATCAGCCTCGGCCGCGACGACGCCATCTTCCAGGTGGTCGACGGTGACGCCCGGTCGAAGTCGTGGGCGCTGCGCGGCCGCGCAGCCGCCCGGGTGAAGTCCGCGATTCTCGCCTCGGCCGCTTGGAATCTGAGCCACCCGAGCTTCGGGCGGCCCACCCGCCGGTACCGGGCCGTCGCCGGCGGGAAACAGTCGGTCGCCGCCTAGAGTCGTGCGCATGGACGCTGCCTCCGTGGCGCTGTTCGAGGCCGGCCGCCCCAGGCTGGCCTCGTTGGCCTACCGCCTGCTCGGTTCGGCGGCCGACGCCGAGGACACCGTGCAGGACGCGTTCCTGCGGTGGGAGGCCGCCGATCGCGCCTACGTCGAGGTGCCCGAGGCGTGGTTGACCAAGATCGTCACGAATCTGGCCCTGGACCGGTTGCGGTCGGCCAAGGTGCGCCACGAGCGCGCCGCGGGGGCGTGGATGCCCGAACCGCTGCTCGACGGCGACCCGATGCTGGGGCCCGCCGACACCGTCGAGCAGCGCGAATCGGTGACCATGGCCGTGTTGACGCTGATGGAACGGCTCTCGCCGGTCGAACGGGCCGTCTACGTGCTGCGGGAGGCGTTCGCGCACAGCCACGCCGAGATCGCCGGGATCCTCGACATCTCCGAGGCGGCCAGTCAGCAGCATCTGCACCGGGCCCGTCGCCGGGTGACCGCGAACGGCCGCGGCGCGGTCATCGATCAGGCGGCCGCGCGGCGGGTGGTCGAGGCGTTCGTGGCGGCGGCCTCCTCGGGACGTGTCGAGGAGTTGGTGGCGCTGCTGACCGTCGACGCGACCAGCGTCTCCGACGGCGCGGGACTGCGCCCCGCCAAGAAGCTGATCCACCACGAATCGCCCGAGCGGATCGCGGCCGCGCTGCGGGTCGGCTTCACCATGACGGCGACGAAACGTCGCCTGCTGGGCGGTTCACCCGCCCTGCACGCCGCCGTCGTCAACGGGTGTCCGGCCATGCTCGCCGTCCTGGACGGCCGTGTCCTGGGCGCGGTGATCCTGCAGACGCGCGAGGACCGGATCGCCGCCGTGCACGGCGTCTCCAGTCCGCAGCGGCTCGCGCGTCTCACCGACGCGTGGCTGCGACAGCGCCCCGACGTCCCGCTGATCCAAGCGTGGTGAGGGCACCGACGTTGACAGCGCCACGGCAGGCGGAGTTGACTGGATCGAACCCGCAGGTCGGACGGTACGACGCACGGCCTCGGGCGATATCGCGGGCGGCCGGCGCCGCGCGCTGTCGGGGACGAGCGCCGAGGCCGGATGCCTCGGACAACCTTCGAAGTCAAGAAGCGGTCATGATCATCATCGGACTCATTTTGCTAGTCGTGGGATTGATCTTCGGTATCCCGATCCTGTGGACCATCGGATTGGTCGTCCTGGTCGTCGGCTTGGTGCTGATGCTCCTGGGCTCGATGGGCCGCGCGGTCGGCGGCCGTCGCCACTACTACTGAGCGCGGCTCACGCCGCGAACGGCACGGTGTTCCCCGCGGCGTCGCGCTTGCCCGCGTCGGCTTCCACGGCCGCCGCGAGTTCGGTGACCGACGTCCACGCGCGCGGCGGATCGCCCTCGAGATTGCCGATGGTGAACCAGTCCTCGGTGTCGCGGTACCGCACCAGACCCCGACCCTCGGCGCCGACCGTGACGTCCAGTTCGCCGGACATCGTCCCCTCCTCCTCGGTGAGCACGGCGGTCGCGACGGGGATCGCCACGACATCGTCGTCGGCCACGGGATTCGCGTTTCGGGTCATCGGGACATCTCCACCACTGGAACGAGCGCGTCGCCGCCCGGGTAGCCCACGCGGTCCATCCCAAACGCGCGCGATCCTTGCTAGGTTCCGGGGATGACGCTTCTTCCGCACGCCGCCGCGTTCGCCTTGGCGGCGTTGGTCATCATCGTCATCCCGGGGCCGAACGTGCTGTTCGCGATCGGGCGGGCGCTGACACTGGGCCGCCGCTCGGCGCTGCTGTCGGTGCTCGGCGGCGTCGCCGGGTCGACCGTGCCGTTGCTCGCGGTGGCCGTGGGCCTGGGCGCTCTGCTGATGACCTCGACGCTGCTGTTCACGATCGTCAAGATCGTCGGCGCGCTCTACCTGATCTATCTGGGTGTCACCGCGATTCGCGACCGCAGGCACCTCTCGCTCGCGGCGATCCCGGACGTTCCCGGGCGACGGTCCTTCGGCCAGGGATTCGTCGTGGGCGCCACCAACCCGAAGACCGCCGTCTTCTTCGCCGCCGTACTTCCGCAGTTCACCGCCTCCGACGCCGGCCCGCTGCCGCTGCAACTGCTGATCCTGGGCGCGATCTTCCTCGGCATCCAACTGCTGTCGGACAGCGTCTGGGCGGTGGCCGCCGCCACCGCCCGCGGTTGGTTCGCCCGCTCCCCGCGCCGCCTCGAAGCCGTGGGCGGCACCGGCGGCGCGCTGATCATCGGACTCGGCGCGGGCGTGGCCTGCTCCGGCAACGCCTGAGCCGCACCGACTTCCGGCTCGCCGACGCGAGACCCGCGACACCCATGAGCCCGGGTCCCGGACGCGGAGCGGCCCCACCTCCCAGGGAAGCGGGGCCGCTCGGGCGCGGGGACGTTACTTCTGGTCGAAACGGGTGTCCACGAAGTCGGCGAAGGTGACCTTGCCGGGGATGGCCTTGGCCTTGGTGAAGGCGTCGGCGATCTGCTGTTCGGAGTCGATCACCTTGCTGTCGAGCGGGATCGGCTCCTTGATGGAGCGGGTCCAGGTGATGCGGGAGGCGTCGATCGGGATCGAGGTGAGTTCGGCGTACTTGGTCGACCACAGGTCCAGGTTGTCCGAGGACCACTTGGTGGCGGCGGCGTAGCGGGTGAAGAAGTCCCGGATGGCGGCGGACTTGCCCGCGTCCCCGACCGCCTTGTTCGAGGCGACCCAGAAGTTGTAGCCGTTGGCGGCCTGGTCGGCGGTCGCGATGGTCTTGGCGCCGACCTCCTTCTCCGCGATCGCGGTGTAGGGGTCCCACACGGCCCAGGCTTGGACATCGCCCCTGGTCAGCGCGGCGTAGCCGTCTGCGGGGGCGAGGTAGACCGGTTCGACGTCCTCGAGACCGAGTCCGGCCTTCTGCAATTGCAGCAGCAGGTTCGCGTTCGCGGAACTGCCCTTGGTGACCGCGACTTTCTTGCCCTTCAGGTCGGCGACCGAGGCGACCGCGGAATCCTTGCCGACCAGGATCGCGTCGCCCTTGCCGGTCGCGGACAGCGCGCCGACGATCTTGATGTCGGCGTTGGCCGCCGCGCCGAAGATCACCGGGGTGTTGCCGACCTGGGCCAGGTCGATGCCGCCCGCACCGGCGGCCTCGACCAGCGGCGGGCCCGCGGTGAAGGTGGAGAACTCGATCTTGTACGGCAGGTTCTCCAACTGCCCCGACGCCCGCAGCAACACCTCGATCGAAATCGCCTTCTGGTCACCGACTTTCAGCGTCACGGTGCTGAGATCCACCGGGCCGCCGTCCGCGGCGGGCTCGGAGTCGCCGCCGCAGGCCGCGGTGGCGAACAGAGCGGCGGCCACCACGGCCGCGCCGGCGAGTCGGGATATCGAGAATCGTTTCACGAGTACTGCTTTCCTGCGTCGAACGGAACGGGAGAGGTTTCAGGCGCGGACGCCGAGCAGCGCCAGAAGGCGGGTGGTGTATTCGGCCGCTTCGGGCGCGGCATGCGCGCGAGGCCGCGAGGTTTCCACGCGTACCTCCTCGGCGATGCGGCCGCCGTCGAGGACGAGGACGCGGTCGGCGAGGGTGACCGCTTCGGCGACGTCGTGGGTGACCAGCAGCACGCCGAAGCCGTGTTCGGCGTGCAGGCCGAGCAGCAGGTCGTGCATGGACAGCCGGGTCAGCGCGTCGAGCGCGCCGAACGGTTCGTCGAGCAACAGCAGGCTCGGGTGCGCGACCAGTGCCCTGGCCAGTGCCACGCGCTGGGCTTCGCCGCCGGACAAGGTCAGCGGCCAGGCGTCGGCGCGCTCGCGCAGACCGACCTGCTCGAGCAGGCCGCGCGCCACTTCTTCGTCGCGACGGCGACTGCGCGGTCGCGGACGGCCCAGCGCCACATTGCGCACCACCGGCAGCCACGGGATCAGCCGGGCCTCCTGGAAGACCAGGGTGGGCTGATCGTCCACGGTGACGGTGCCGCGGTCGGCGCTCGCCAGACCGCCGAGGATGCGCAGCAGCGTCGACTTGCCGGAGCCGGAGCGGCCCACCATCGCCACGATCTCGCCCGCGGCGATGTCGAGGTCGATGCCCTCCAGCACGGTATTCGGGCCGAAGCTCTTGCCGAGTCCGGTGATGCGCGCGGCGAACGCGCGGGTGGCGGTCTGCTCGGTGGTGGTCGTCATCGGCTGGTCCTTCGGTCGACGGCGGTGCGCCGGCGCAGGGCGCGGAGTTCGAGCGCGCGGACGATCGCGTCGGTGAGCAGTCCGAGCAGGCTGTAGATCAGCAGGCCGAAGATGACGATGTCGGTGCGCAGGAACTCGCGGGCGTTGTTGACCACGAAGCCCAGGCCCGCGCTGGCGTTGATCTGTTCGGCGACCACCAGCGAGAGCCAGGCGATGCCCAGGCTCTGTCGCACACCGACCAGGATCTGCGGCAGCGCGCCCGGCACGATCAGCAGACGCAGGCGTTCGACCAGGCTCAGCTGCAGTGTGCGGCCCAGTTCGAGGAGTTTGGGGTCGAGCTGGCGTATTCCGGCGTAGGTGTTGAGGTAGAGGGGGAAGAACACGCCCAGCGCGATCAGATAGATCTTGGGTTCCTCGCCGATGCCGAACCAGATGATGAACAGCGGGATCAGCCCGAACAGCGGGATGGTGCGGATCATCTGCAACGGCGGGTCCAGCGCGTATTCGCCGACCTTGCCGAGCGCGGCGACGGTGGCCAGGATCAACGCGAGTCCCGCGCCGAGCGCGAATCCGAGCAGGGCGCGCTGCCCGGAGACGAGCAGGGCCTCCCCGAGTTGTCCGGAGCGGTGGATCTCGAGGCCCGCGTCGAGCACCACCGACGGGGCGGGCAGTTTCTTGGCCGAGATCCAGCCGCTGGTGCTGGCGATCTGCCAGATCAGCAACAGGGCGATGGGGGCGAGGGCGCGCAGCAGCCCCGGGCGACGGTAGAGCGGGGTTCGCCGCTCGGTCGTCGCCGTGTCCCGCGTTTCGAGCATCCGTGCATGGTGCGGACTTTCGCGCCGTGGCGCCAGGTTTGCGCTCAGCGTGAATCGATCTTCTCGGGCACCGACGCGAAGCGGCGTGGCGAAGTCGGCGTTTCGCGAGGACACTGAGGACGTACCCGACCGACGACACCCAGGAGCACAGGCGATGGCAACCAACGGGCCGTTCGGCATCGATCCGGAAGACTTCGAGCGCGCCCTGCGCGAGGCGGGCGGCGAACTGCGTGACCTGCTCGGCAAGGCCGGGGTCTACCTGGACCGGGTGGACAACGTGGGTGTCGGTTCGCTCGCGTCGCTGTTCGGTCAGTTCGTGCAGTCCGGGCAAACCCAGTCCCCGACGACGGCCAAGCCCGAGCCCGAGACCACCGGCGAGACCGGCAGCGGCGTCTGGGTCATCTACAGCGTGGACGAGAAAGGCGCGGCCCGCGTCGACCAGGTGTTCCCGAGTGAACTCGAGGCGTTGCGCGCCCACCGCGACAACACCGACGCGAGCCGTCGGGTCCGTTTCCTGCCGTACGGCGTTCCGGCGAGCGTCCTCGACGCGTCCTGAGCCGTAGCGCCCGGGTCACGGTCCGAGGCGTCGGACGGCGCGCGGTCTTTCCCACCGCCCGAGGCCGCGCATCGTGTGTGATTCGCGCGCGGCTGAATCGCGCCGGGATCACGGTGATCCCGGCGCGAGAACTTTACAGGGCCAGGGCGGCGAAGGCGCCGAGTCCGACCAGGACCGCGCCGGTGAGTACTTGGACGCGGCGGTCAACCAGGCACATCAGCGACAGGAAGCCGGGCATCGACCCGCCGCGGCGGGTGTGCAGGACAGCCAGCGCCGAGGGCAGGCAGCGGCCGAGCGAGACCGTGGTGAACAGGGCCGCGCCCAGGGCGGGCGAACCGATCGCGGCGACGCCCAGCACCAGCAGGTAGTAGGCGCTGGAGCGGATGAAGATGAGAAATCCGGGGCCGATGATCGCGCCGAACAGCAGCGAGACCTTCCACGGTTCGGCGCTGCGGCGCAGGTGCCGCGGCAACTGCTGTCGGCGCATCGGGGTCGGCAGGGACAGCAATCCGAGTTCGTGCAGGCCGTAGGCCACCGCGAGGACCGCCCAGGCGCCGAGCAGCAGGCCGATCGGGACGAAGCCGAGCGCGAGTCCACCGAAGGCGCCCAGCAGCGCGCCGGTCACCGCACCGGTGCCCACCGAACCCAGTGCGTGCCAGCCCAGGCGTCGCACGGGGGTGGACGACCCGCGCCTGCCGGGTTGCTTGGGGGCCACCACGACGCCGGCGACCGACATGCCGCAGGTGGACCAGTTGGCGGCCAACGCGGTGATCAGTGCCGCGCCCACGACCGCGCCGGTGAGTCCGGTCTGCGGTGCGGGCGCGAGCGCGAAGGCCACACCCGCACCCGCCGCCGCGGACAGCGCGGGCAACGTCAGTCGGGACCCGAGGCCGACCGAGCGCGGGAGTTCGGGCCGCAACTGCGGCAGGTCGTCGGGCAGTGCTTCGTGATCGAGCAGCGTTGTCATGGTGATCTCCTGAGGTGACGGCACGTCAGCCGAAGTGCACGATTCCGGACATGTAGGGGTGGATCGAGCATCGGTACTCGATGTCACCGGGAGCGGGGAAGCTGAAGCGGTAGGTCGAATCGCCGTGCACGCCGCTGTCGAAGACGCCGTCGGCGTGCACCTCGTGCAGCAGACCGCCGTCCTCGAAACGCCATTCGACGGTGCCGCCCACCGGGATACGGACCTCGCTGGGCGCGAAACGGACCTGGTCGACGCGGATCACGGCGTCGGGTGTCGGCGCGGACGAGCATCCGGCGAGCAGGAGCGCGGCGGAAGCGAACAGCACGCTCAGTCCCGCACGACGACGGTGCCGACCATCATCGGATGCGGGGTGCAGTGGTAGGCGAAAGTGCCCGCGGCGTCGAAGGTGTGCGTGTAGCTGCCCTCGGTGACCAGGTCGCTGCGGAATCCGCCCGCGTCGTCCACCACGTCGTGCGGCAGGCCGTTGTCGTCGAAGACCCATTCCACGCTCTGCCCCTTGCTGATCGTCACCGAGGCCGGGCTGTAGCTCATGTCGCGCACGTGGATGGTCGCGGCGGGCGCTTCGCCGGAGTCGCCGCCGCACGCGGTGAGCCCGAGCAGTGCGGTGGTCGCGGCGGCCAGGACCAGGAGCTTGTGCATCGTTACCTCTCATCGGACGTACATCAGGTTGGCCGTCATCCCGGCCTCGAAGTGATAGGCGTTGTGGCAGTGGAACATCCACTCGCCCGGGTTGTCGGCGTCGAATTCGATCGCCAGCGACGCGCCGGGCAGCACGTTGACGGTGTCGCGGCGCAGTCCGCCGTAGTCGGGGATGGCGAAGGTGTGGCCGTGGGTGTGCATGGGGTGCCACATGGTCGACCGGTTGCGCAGGGTGATCCGCACCCGCTCACCGGTTTTCACGATCAGGCGACCGGCGTCCGGCCCGGCCATGGCCCAGACGTAGCGGTCGCCCGCTTGCAGCAGATCCACGGAGTAGTCGCGGTCGAGCGGGCGCCGCGCGAGGCGCACCCGCTCGGCGGGCCGCAACGCGCTCTCGGTGACCAGTTGTCTGCCGAGTTCCGGAATCGTCCCGCCCACATCGGGATTCGCCATCGGCGCGGCATCGGTGCTGCGCAGCACGGTCGAGGCGTAGCCGGGGCGGCCCTCCACGGCGGCGACCACCGGCCACGCGCCCGAGGCCACGGTGACCAGCACGTCGTAGCGCTGGGCCATGCCGATCAGGAGGGCGTCGGCCTCGGTCGGGATCACGTCGTAGCCGTCCACGGCGATCACCGTGAGCCGGTGCCCGGCGACGGCGAACCGGTACGGGGTCTCGGCTCCCGCGTTGACGATCCGCAACCGCAGTCGGGTGCCCGGCGCGGCCTCGAGCACCGCCGGATCGTTCGGGGGTCGCCCGTTGATCAGGTGCAGCGGGTAGCCGATGTGCTGGGTCATGCCGCCGAGCGCGGTCGACTCCCCGTGGCCCGCGCCGGTCAATGCCGCCGCCACCGCCGCCGCGTCCGCGCCCACCGGTGCGGGAGTCGCGCCGCCGTGCCCCGCGTGCCCGCCGTGCAGATTCGGGTTGAGCGCGGCCATCACGGCGTCGGGGGTGGCGCCCAGTCCGTCGACCCAGTCGTCGAGGACGAGTACGGCGTCGGCGTCGGCCCCGCTCGCGTCGGCCGGGTCCTCCACCACGAGCGCGCCGAACAGGCCGCGGTCGGCTTGCAGTCCCGAATGCGAGTGGTACCAGTAGGTTCCGGGATCGGGGGCGACGAAACGGTACTCGAACGCGCCGCCGGGGGCGATCGGCGGCTGGGTGACCGGCGGCACGCCGTCCATGTCGTTGCGGATCCGGATGCCGTGCCAGTGGACGCTGGTGTCGGTCGGCAGGGTGTTGGTGATCCGGGCCGCGAGGGTGTCGCCCGCGGTCAGTCGCAGCAGCGGCGCGACCGCCGCGCCCCCGTAGGTCCAGGTGTCCACCAGACGTCCGCCGAGGTCGACGGTGGCCGGACCGGCGGTGAGCTCGTGACCGACCACCCGGCCGGTGGCCGTGCGCGCCGCCTCGGCGGCGGCCACCTCCGGATCGGAGGGCTTGATGTAGTCCGGGGGCGAGCCGGCGCTGCCCGAGGAAGTGCCGCACCCGCTCACCCCGACCGCGCCGAGCCCGGCCAGGCCGACGCCGGCTGTCGCGAGCGACAGGAACCGGCGTCGACCCAGCACGGCGTTCATTCCAGGACCTCCGGCGTGATCAGTTCGGTGACCGATTCGACGTTGCCGTCCAGGTCGACCGCGCTGACCTGGTTCCCGGTGGCCGCGTCGAATCCGAGGAGCCGTTGCGGGGCTTCGCCGTCCGCCTCGGACCCGTCGCCCAGCACGTAGAAGGTCGACCCGTCCACGCTGTAGGTCATCGAGGTCCACGCCGTGATCCCGAGATCGGCGAGGGTGTAGGTGCGCAACGGCGCGAGGTTCGCCGCGTCGAACACCACGACCTTGGCCACCGAACCCCCGCGCGCGGAGTCGGGGTGCACGGGCGTGTCGGTGTAGGCGATGGCCAGGCGGGTGCCGGTCGCGTTGATGACGTTGTGCGCGAACCGGCCCGAGGGATCGCCCGCGTTGCCGATCGGTTTCACCGGCCCCGAGGGCAGTCCCCGCGCGAAGTCGAGGACGAACACGTCGCCGTTCTCGCTGACCAGCAGCGCCTTCTTCGCGGCGGCGGCGAAAGTGGTGGTGCGGGTGCTCACGAAATCGTCGGGCAGCACTTTCGCCCGGCCCGCCTCCTTCGGCACACCGTCCGCGCCGATGGCGACGTGCAGCAGTTCGCGGGTGTCCTCGCAGACGCTGTAGAGGTCGTGGCCGACCAGCCAGGTGAACGGGCCACAGCCCACGATCCGGACGGCGCCGCTCTCCTTGCGCGCCTCGAGGTCGATCACCCGGATGCCGTAGAGCCCGTCGTCCCAGGTGACGAAATATCTGCCGTCCGAGGTGACCGCGTTGGAGCCGGGCCGCGAATGCACCCGCGCCACCTCGGGCAGGGCGACCTCGGCGGGCTCGAGCAGGTTGCCGGAGTAGGTGCTGACGGTGAAGTCCGCCGCGCCGCGCGACCCGCGGGGACGCCACACCTCGGCGGCGAGCACCGCGGGGTCGTCGGCGGAGTCCATCACGAAGCCGTGCACCACCGGGTCCCAGATGCCGGGGCCGACCACGACGCGGGTGGTGATCTTGCCGGTGGCGGGGTCGATGGCGTTGACCGTCATCTCCAGTTTCCCGAAATCGCCTTCCACGCCCAGGATCTGGGTCTTCGCGATGGGTTGGATCTCGCCGACGTGCAGCGGTTCGGGGAACTGCCCGCCGATCGGCTGGTCCTTGTCGCCCAGGCCGATGCCAGGCCCCGGCTTGCTGAAAGTGACAGTGGGATAGGTGACTTCGGTCGAGGACGCGCTGTCCTCGGAATCGGAGGACCCGCAGGAGGTGACGGCCAGGACCGCGGCCAAGGGTACGGCGGCCAGTGCCGCGCGACGATATCCGTTCACGACCCGGCACCCACCTTCGGGCGCGCGGCCGGACGGGCCTGGCAGTCGGCGCCGATGATCGGGGCCATCGTGCACGTGTAGGCCTGCGATTCGTCGGAGACGCACCAGATGATCTCCTGGTCGTAGCTGCCGCTGACCGGGTTGTACATGCGGGCCTGCATATCCGGTTCGCCGCAGAAGGCATCCGAACAACTGGGCGCGCCGCAGCAGTCGTAGTAGGCGATGAGGTAGGTCTTGTTGTCGGCCGGGTTGGTGCAGCAGCCCACCCAGAACTCCGCGCCGGGCTTGGAACCCGGTGCGCAGGTGGTCAATCCGCCGCCCTGACAGGCCGCGCACGAGGTGCCGTCCATATTGCACCAGCGCCAGTAGTCGCATTCGGCGGGATTGCCGCCCGTGTACTCCGGCACCTGCGGTTCGGCCAGGACCGGGGGCTGCGCGCCCGCCCGCGAGACCGGCAGCGCGCCGATCACCGCGACACCCGACGCGCCCAGCGTCCAGCGGCCGATCCGGGAGATCATCGACCGCCGCGAGGTCCGTTCGGAGAGTTTGCGGCTCGATCGGCTCACCAGGCCACCGCCGCCGCCCGCCATCCATTCGGCCTGCGCGGCCACCGTCTGCTCGTCGACCGGATAGCGTTGCTCACTGCTCGCGGGATGGTCGTGGGGGTGTTCGTTCATGGTCACTCCGTTCGTCGGAAGGGGAACTCTCAGGCGGCGCCGCGCGCGGCGGCCGCGGTGTGCAGGTGCTGGAGCGAGGGAGTGCCGGATTCCACTGCGTTGAGCAGGCTTTCGACCTGGGCCATGTGGTTGCACAGGCCCTTGGCGCGGATCTTGCCGTGCTCGTCGAGCATCACCCCGAACGGCGTGGTGCCCACCTGGTAGGCGATGCCGACGTCGCGGCCGTCCACGTAGCTCAGTTCGGGGCCGATGCCCGCGCCCGCCAGGAATTCGGCGTGCTCGCGGGCGGTGCCGTCCGAGATCAGCACGATGTCGAGGTCGCCCTCGCCCTTGGCCATCGCCTTCATGCCCGGCAGCAGCGATTTGCAGGTCGAGCACCCCGGCGCGGTGAACAGCAGCAGTTGCGGGCGCTCACGGTGCCCGCCGACGCTCACGGTGCGGCCGAGGTGGTCGGTGAGACCGTGGAAGGTGGGCCCGGCCTGCTCGATCTTCGGGCCGGTGTCCATCATCCGGGCCCCGAGCGGGCCGAGGCGGACCTGCACGCGGCCGATCTCCCGGGCCAACCCGAGGATCATCAGCAGCAGCGCGCCGACCGCCGCGGTGAGCAGCAGGACCATGGTGAGCAGGAAAAAGGTCATGGGACAGTACCTTTCGATCAGTAGCGGCTGAGCGCGGAGACGGCGCGCAGTTCGATGGCGGCGTCGGTGAGGTAGTCGTCCACCGGACGGCGGCCCAACGACATCACCGAGCGGGCGTACAGACCCACGCCGAGCACCGCGACGGCGAACAGGCCGATCCCGGCCCCCGCGGCCCGGTCGAATCCGGACAAGGGCGGGGTCGTGACGAGTACGGCGGCGGAGATCGCGAGGACGGCGGCGCGGACGGCGTGCCACCAGCCGATCCGCGCGACCTCGTCGCCGCCCGCCGCGAAGGCGAAGCATCCGCAGTCCAGATCGCGGCGACCCCGCGCGAGATTCACCGTGAGCGCCGCGAAGAACACGGCGAACAACGCCGCCGCCGCGGCCCCGGCGAGCCGCGGCGCGCCGCCGATCACCAGCGCCGCGCCCAGCACGATCTCCACCCACGGCAACACCGTGGCGATCCACGGCGCGAGGGCATCCGGCAGCAACCGGTACCCGCGCACCGCCCGGGTCAGCCGGGCGCGGTCGCCGACCTTCGGGACACCCGCCCACAACAGCGTCGCGCCCAGCGCACTCGACAGAGCTGCCCACAGCATCGGCACGCTCACCTCCTTCGACGAACCCCGGACCTCCGGGGTGGTGGAACGAGAATGCGCGGGCGATGCGTCGTCGCCGGGTCCGCGGAGTTACCCGTCGCGGTTCGCCGAGTGAGTCGGCGGAAGACGCTGTCGCGGCAGGTCACCCACGATCACCGCGCCCGGCAGGTGGGATCGGTCACACCTCCCGGCAAGCGCGGGGCGATTTTGGCGGGCGATTCCCACTCGGCGGTCTCCCGGCCGTCACACGGGAAACATCCGCGCAATCCGACGCTCGTAGATTGCGATTCCTGATCGACTCGCGGGAGGACCATGAACACCAGTGCGCTGCGCGCCGCCCTCCAGCACGCCGCGGTCGCCGAAGCGCCGCAGGCTCCGGTGTACTCGCCGCTGCGCGCGCTCGGTCGCCGGACGCTGACACCGTTCGACCTGGTCGGGCAATCCATGTCGACCATGGCTCCGGCGACCTGCATGGTCTACACCGCGCTGTGGATGTCCTTCGGCGCGGGCGTCGCCGGCCTCTGCGCCATCGTGGCCGCGACCGCGGTGATGGCGTTGGTGGCGCTGTGCATCCGCCAGTTCACCGTCCGCCTGGCCGCCTCCGGATCGCTCTACAGCTTCGTCGCGCACGGACTCGGCAAACGCGCCACCCTCACCGCGGGCGCCGCGCTGCTGGTCGGCTATCTGGCGGTGTCGATCTCGGTGCTGTCCAACGCGGGCGCGGACCTGTCCGCCGTGGCCCGCTCCTTCGGGCTGCCCGCGATCCCCGGCGTCGCGGTCTGCGCCGGGATCGCGGTCGTGGTGGCGCTGGTGGCGATCCGCGGCGTCCGTTTCGCGACCCGGCTCATCCTGGTCGTCGAGGTGTGCACGATCGTGGTCATCCTCGCGCTGCTCGTCCGCACCCCGGAACCGCTTGCCCCCGACCTCACGATGTCCACCGCCCCCTTCGGGCTGCTCGCCTTCCTGGCCATGCAGACCGTGCTGAACCTGGCGGGTTTCGAGAGCGCGGCGTTCTTCGGCCCGGAGGCACGGCGTCCGCTGCGCACCGTCACCCGCACGGTGCTGGTGACGCCGGTGCTGGTCGGCGCGCTCTACATCGTCGCCGGGTGGGCCGGGATGACCGGCCACGCGGGCACCCTGCTCAACGCCTACTTCGGCGGCACGGCCTCCGGGGCGAGTCCGCTGCTGGTGCTGGTGGTCGAGATCGGCGTGTGCTCGTCGTGGATCGCCTCCACCCTCGGCTTCGCCCAGGCCGGGTCGCGACTGCTGTATTCGATGAGCCTGGAACGGATCATCCCGGTCGCGCTGCAACGCGTGCACCCGCGCTGGCGCACCCCGTACGCGGCGGTCACCGCGTTCGCCGCGATCACCTTCCTCGGCACGCTCTGGCACGAACCCGGCCACACGCCCGGCAGCTACGACGCCGTCACCGAAGTGACGCTGCTGCTCGGTTACGTCCTGGTCGCCTGCGCGGCGCTGCGGTTCCTGCACCGCATCGGCGAACACACCGCCCGGACGCGGATCGTCGGACTCGCGGCGGTGCCCGCGGGCGGCGGACTGCTGGCGCTGGCCTCCGTCGACGCCGTGCGATCCGGCGCGTGGACCTACCTGACCTGGTGCGCGGCACTGGCGATATCCGGGATCGTCTGGCACGCGGCGCTGCGCCGCTACCGACCGCACAGCCTCGACTCGATCGGCGTGTTCGACAGTGTCGAGACCGCGGACCTGCTGCCGGGGGCGGCGTCCCTGCGCGTCGACGCGGGCGGCCGTCCGGTGCTCACCCGCCCCGGACGGTAGCCGTGGTGACCGAACGACCGCCCGTGCGCCGCGACGAACCCGGCTTCGGCGGCCACCAACCCAGGGCCGTGCAGAAGGCGCTGGCCATGCTCGAAGCCGTGGCGCACCTCGGCGCGGGGGCCACCGCCCGGCAGATCTCCGACCACACCGGCGTACCGCCCGCCACCGCCTACCGCATGCTCAATCTGCTGGTCGCCGACGGTTTCCTGGTCCGCACCCCCGACCTGTCCGGTTTCGCCCTCGGCAGGCGCACCACCGAACTCGCCTACGCCGCGGCCGCCACCGAACCCGTGCGCACCGTCGCCGACGTGCTCGAGGGCTTGCGCGCCCGCACCCGCCACGGTCTCTACGTCGCCTCCTTCCGCGGCGGCGCGCTGCGCATGATCGACACCGACCCCGACCACGAGGTGGTGCCCGCCTCCACCATCACCCGCAACCCGCACGCGCACGCGGTCGGCAAACTCCTGCTCGCCTACCGCCCCACCGCGTTCCGCACCGTCGCACTGCGCGCCGTCACCGCGCACACCGTGGTCGACCCGCGCGCGTTACAGGCCCAGCTGACCCGGATCCTGGCCACCGAGGTCTCCTTCGAGAACGAGGAATCCCGCATCGGCCGCGCGGCCCTGGCGGTCCCGGTGCGCGAACAGGGCTCGGACGTGGTCGGCGGCCTGTGCGTGCAGGGCGTGGTCGGACGCGTCTCGGCCGACAACACCGACCTGGTCGACTTCCTGCGCGACGGCGCCCGCGAACTGTTCGGCCTGATGTAGCCCGGTCCCGGAGCGGGGGTGGATCGGTCAGAGGCCGACCATGGCCATGCCTGCCTCGGTGTAACGGTCGCCGTGGATGCCGACACGCGCGGCGAGGGTGTCCAGGTCGGCGATGTCGTCGGCGGACAGGGCCACGCGGGTGGCGGCGGTGTTCTCGTCCAGGCGTTCGCGGCGTCGGGTGCCGGGGATGGGCACTATCCACGGGTGCTGGGCCAGCAGCCAGGCGAGGGCGATCTGCCCCGGCGTCGCGCCGCGATCCTCGGCGATCTCCCGGACCCGCGCCACCAGGGCCTGATTGGCGTCGAGGTTCGCGGCGGCGAAACGGGGGAGTCCGGCCCGCAGGTCGCCCGCGCCGAATTCGGTGGTCGTGTCCAGTGTTCCGGTGAGGTAGCCGCGACCGAGCGGACTGAACGGGACGAACCCGATGCCGAGTTCGGCGCAGGTCGGCAGGACGGCGGGTTCGGGATCGCGCGTCCACAGCGAGTATTCGCTCTGCACGGCCGTCACCGGATGCACGGCGTGGGCGCGGCGGATGGTGTCCGCGCCCGCCTCGGAGAGCCCAAAATGGCGCACCTTGCCCGCCGTGACGAGTTCGGCGACCGTCCCCGCCACCTCCTCGATCGAGACGTCCGGATCGACGCGATGCTGATAGAACAGGTCGATCGCGTCCACCCCGAGTCGCTTCAGCGAAGCGTCGGCCACCCGCCTGATCTGCTCGGGCCGCGAATCGGTGCCCGCCATCTTCCCCTCGCGGATGTCCCACCCGAATTTGGTCGCGATCACCACCTGTTCGCGCAACGGCGCGAGCGCTTCGCCGACGAGTTCCTCGTTCACGTAGGGTCCGTACACCTCGGCGGTGTCCACGAAGGTGACCCCCGCCTGCTCGACGGCGTAACGCAGCACCGCGATCATGTCCGCGCGATCCCCGGGATTCGGGCCGTACCCGTGCGACATCCCCATCGCGCCGAGTCCGACGGCCGAGACTTCCAGTCCTTGGCCGAGCGTGCGTGTGTGCATCGAATGCTCCGTTCCGAAGTCGGCAGACGTCCTCACCGACGCTACCGGGCTGTATCGGAGGGATTCAGTCGGGCAGCAGCGGTACCGACAGTCCTTCGCCGCGGTTGATGAGGGCCGCGCGGGTGACCGCGCCGGACCCGAAGCGGCGGCGCAGGTCGTCCAGGGTGGCGTCCAGGGTGTTGGCGGCGCGGGGTTCGAACGGGAGGGTGAGTTGGATCGCGTCGGCGTCGTCGAGGTTGGTCAAGGCCAGACCGATCAGGGTCAGGCCGCGTTCCTGGATCATCGGCATGGCGGCGGTGAGCAGGCCGCGGGCGGCGGTGAGCAGGGTTTCGGTGTGGTCGCTGGCCTCGGCGAGGGTGTGCGAGCGGGTGGCGCGGGCGAAGTCGTCGAATCGCATGCGCAGCACCACCGTGCGACAGACCCGGTGGGCGGCGCGCAATCGTCGGCCCAGGCGGTCGGTGAGACCGTGTAAGTAGGCTTCGATCTCTTCCGGTTCGCGGGAGCGGCGACCGAGGGCGCGTTGCGCGCCGATCGAACGACGGCGTACGCCGGTTTCGACGCGGCGCGGGTCGCGGGCCATCGACAGGGCCGAGAGATGGCGGGCGGCGGCGGGGCCGAGGATGGGGCGCAGTCCGGCTTCGCCGTGCTGGGCGAGTTGGCCGATGCGGGTGATGCCGCGCTCGCGCAGCGCCGCCGCGGTGACCTCGCCGACGCCCCACAGGCGTTCGACCGGCAGCGGGTGCAGGAATTCGAGTTCGGCCGCCGGTTCGACCAAGCGCAAGCCGTCCGGTTTGGCGACCGCGCTGGCGACCTTGGCCAGGAATTTGGTCCGGGCGATGCCGACCGAGATCGGCAGTCCGACCCGGTCGCGGACCTGCGCGCGCAACCGCATGCCGATCTCGATCGGTTCGCCCGCGAGTCGACGCAAGCCGCCGACGTCGAGGAACGCCTCGTCGATGGAGATGCCCTCGACCACGGGCGTGGTGTCGCGGAACACCTCGAACACGGCTTTGCTCGCCTCGGCGTAGGCGGACATGCGCGGGGGCACCACGATCGCTCGCGGACACATCCGGCGGGCGCGCGCCCCGTTCATCGGGGTACGGATGCCGTATGCCTTGGCCTCATAACTGGCCGCCAGCACCACGCCGCCGCCGACGATCACGGGCCTGCCGCGTAGGCGCGGGTCGTCGCGCTGCTCGACCGAGGCGTAGAAGGAGTCCAGATCGGCGTGCAGGATCGAGGCGTCCTCGCGCGCGGTGATGCGCGGCCGGGACGTGCGCGCGCCGGTCTCGGGCGGGGGTGGGCCGTCGTCCTCACGGCGGAATTCGGACACGAACATATGTTCGCATGAACCACCGAAAGATACCGCGCGGTCGGAAAACCTACGACACCGGTCCGTAGCAATCGCCCGGACCCGGTACCCTGAGACCCCAGAAGTAGGTCCAGTGGTGAGGGAGTTCGGACGGTGCGTGGATTCGGCGACCTGGAGGCGGTCATCATGGACCGCATCTGGGATCGGGACGCGGAGAGCACATCGGTCCGCGAGATCTTCGAGGAATTGTCGGGGGAGCGCGGCATCGCCTACACCACCGTCATGTCCACCATGGACAACCTGCACCGCAAGGGCTGGCTGGCCCGCGAACGCTCGGGCAAGGCCTACCGCTACTGGCCCACGCTGACCCGCGAGGAACACAGCGCCCGCCTGATGCTCGAGGCGCTGGGCTCCGGCGGACGCTCCGATCTGGTGCTCAGCCACTTCGTCGACCGGATCACCGCCGAGGAATCCGCGGGACTGCGCGCCGCGCTGCGCAGGCTCACGGCGCGGAAAACCCCCGAGGCGCCGTGAACGTCGCCCTGTGCCTGATGATCTACGGCACCGCCCTGGCCCTCGTCGGCCCGCCGGTGCTGCGCGGACTCACCCGGCGCGGGGTCGCCCCACGACTCGGGGTGACGGCCTGGCTGGTCGCCATCGCGGGCACACTGGGCGGGTGGGCGTTGGCCGCGGGCCTGCTGGTGGTCGAGTTCGCCACCATCTGGCGACATCCCAGCGAAGCGCTGCAAGCCTGCTACGCGGTGCTGTCCACCCCCGTGCATCCGCACAGCGGTCTGGCGACCAAAGTCGTCACCTTCGTCATCTCGGCGCTGGTCACGGTCGGCGCGCTCGCCGTCGTGGCCCATGTGGCCGGCGTCGCGGTGCACCTGCGCCGCCACACCCACGCCCACGGCCGCGCGGTGCGCATGGTCGGGCGTCACCTGCCCGAACTGGGCGGCGCGGTGCTGCTGGACTCACCCGAACCACAGGCGTACTGCGTGTCCGGACGGCCCGACACCATCGTGGTCACCAGCGCCGCCCTCGACGCGCTCACCGACGAACAGTTGGCCGCGGTCCTCGCCCACGAACGCGCGCACCTGCGCGGACGGCACGCGATGCTGACCGGCATGCTGCGCAGTCTCGCGACCGCGCTGCCCGGCGTGCGACTGCTCACCGAAGGTTCGGTGGAGATCGGCCGACTGCTCGAGATGTGCGCCGACGACCGCGCCGCGCGCACCCACGGTCCCGCACCGTTGCTCGGCGGACTGCTCGCGTTGCTCGGTATGGGGGCGCAAGCCCCCGCGGGTGCGTTGGGCGCGGCCGGGACGGCGGTGCTGGCCCGGGCGGAGCGACTGGTCGAACCGGTCGGGCCGATGGAACGCGCCACCAACCGCACGGCGCTGCTCGGCGTGATCGCCGCCACGGTCATCGGGCTGACCGATATCACCCTGGGTGTGCTGTTCTGTAGCATCCTGTTCGACTGACAGGAGGGGCATCCGGTGCGAGTCACCTGGGATCAGGTCTTCGCGTGGCGACTCGCCCGCCAGCACATCAGCGAACCCGGTGATTCGGTCACCGGAATCGTCGGACGGCTGTGCGGGGTGCAAGCGCAGGTCGGTTCCTCCGCCGAGACCGCGGTGGCGCTGCGGTCGGCCACCCCGGAATCCGGCGCGCTGGCCCGCGAACTCGCCTCGGGCGCGCTGGTCAAGACCTGGTCCATGCGCGGCACCTTGCACGCGCTCACCCCCGAGTCGGCCGCCGCGTTCCTCCCGCTCGTCGCCGCGGCCCGAACCTGGGAGAAACCGGTCTGGCAGCGCAATTTCGGCGCGACGCCACAGGAGGTCGCCGCCCTCGGCGAGGCGGTGTCGGCCCTGCTCGCCGACAAGGCGCTGACCCGCGAGGAACTCGTGGACGCGCTGCTGGCCGACGCGGCCTTCCACCGGATGGGCGAACAACTCCGCTCGGGCTGGGGCGCACTGCTCAAACCGCTGGCCTGGCAGGGCGTGCTCTGCCACGGCCCCGCCCAGGGCAACCGGGTGACCTTCACCAGCCCCGCGCGACTGGTCCCCACCTGGCGCGCGCTGCCCGACCCCGAGGAAGCCGCCCCGGCGGCGATCACCGCCTACCTGAACGCCCACGGTCCCGCGAGCCCGGAAGCCTTCGACGCCTGGCTCACCCGCGGCGCCCTGCGCAAGACCGTGGTCCGCGGCTGGTTCGCCGACCTGGGCGAGGACTTGGTGGAACTCGACGTCGAAGGCCGCCGCGCCTACCTCACCGCCGAGCACGCCGACGATCTCGCGGCCACCGAACCCACCCCTTCGGTCCACCTCCTCGGCCCCTTCGACCAATACATCCTCGGCCCCGGCACGGGCGACGAAGCCATCCTCCCCAAACCCCACCGCGCCGCGGTGAGCAAGACCGCCGGCTGGATAGCCCCCATCGTCGTGGTCGACGGCCGCATAACCGGCACCTGGGAATCCACCGACACCGAAATCGTCGTGACCCCATTCGCCGACACCACCATCCCGGCCGACGCCTTGGCGAAAGCGGCCTCCCACGTCGCTACATCCATCGGCCACGAAGATCTCCCCATCCGCCTCAGCCGCCAGGACACCTCGAAGTAGGCTGCACCGACTCGCCACACACGGTGAAAGCCGTTCGCCGGGTACTCGTCTCGCTGGCGGAGGACATTCTGTCGAGTTCGGCGAGCACTCCGCGAGCCCGCCCGGTCTCAGCTACAGTTTCCGTCAGCCGTCACCGACCTCGGCCCCTCGAACGGGTGGGAGCCCAGGCGCGAGCGGCCCGAGTTCCGGGTGGGAGGCCGAGTGGTGTCTGTGGAATCGTCGCGAGGTCCCAAGGCGTGGTTGATCCGCGCGGGGCGCAACGGGGAACGGGAACCGCGCGCACTACGCGACGGTGCGGCGATCCTCGGCTGGGACGAAGTCGGCGACATCAGTCGCTATCACACCTGGAACGAGCTCAAATCCGCGGTGCGTAACGCGTATCCGGAGGTGAGCGCGACCGTGGTCAGCAACTACACGGGCCAGTTGTGGAAATTCGGCACCGAGATCCAGTTCGGCGACCTCGTGGTGATGCCGCTCAAGACCCGTGCCGATACGGTGGCGATCGGCAGGATCAGCGGTCCGTACGAGTTCCGACCCGATGAGCCCGCGGGCTTCCGACAGGTTCGTAAAGTCGACTGGGTCCGCACCGACGTCGCTTGGGACGCGCTCCGGCCCGACCTGCGCGCGAGTTTGCGCTCACTGCTCACTGTCTGCGGAATCACGCGCCACGACGCGGCCGCGCGCATCCGGCACCTGTCCGAACACGGCACCGATCCCGGGTTCGACGGGGACGAGGAAGTGCGAAGTTCTGCCGAACTGCTCGCCGAGGCCGTTTCCGCCGACCCGTCCACGCCGCGCGAACTCACGATCCGCAGTCTGTTGGAGCACTGGGGTGAGGAACGCCGCACCGCCACTGTCATCTCTGCGGTGAAAGCCGATCTCGCGGCCAACGGTCTGACGACCCGACCTCCCTTCACCGAGGGCGGGATCAGCGAGATAGTGGCGCTGGTTCCGCTTGCCTCCGAACCGGGGGCCGACGAGGTGACCGACGGATCCGACGATGTCGAGAACGTCGCCGAACCGGAACCCATGACCCGTAGGCTCGGCGATCTGCCCGCGGACCTGGTGTCGGTCGAGTCATCGACGGATCTGACCGCGGCCAAGACCACGATGCTGCGTCACCAGTTCTCCCAGCTCGCGGTGATCGATGCCGACGGCACCTATCACGGTGCGATCACCTGGGAGTCGATCGGGCAGGCACACATCTCGCGCGCCGAACCCACGCTGGCGGACGCCACCGTCGCGGCGTTGGTAGTCGACCACGACGCCCTGTTGCTCGACCAGATCGATGGCATCTACGACCGAGGGTTCATCTTCGTCTACAGCGCCGAACGCCGTGTCACCGGAATCCTCACCGCCGCGGATCTGACCCGCCAGTTCGGCACTCTCGCCCGGCCGTTCGTGCTGATCGAGGAAGCCGAGAACAGGCTGCGCCGGGCTGTCCAGAGCAGCCTCGACCTGCCGGACCTGCATGATGCGGTGCGGCCGCATCGGAAAGCACGGATCAAGAGCGCCGCGGACCTGACTTTCGGCGAGTACAAATTCGTGTTGGAGGATCCCGCGCGGTGGCGCAAGGTGGGCTGGCGGCTCGACCGGGTGCAGGTGGTGGAGTTGGTCCGGCAGGTCGGCAAACTGCGCAACGAATTGATGCATTTCGCCACCGATCCGCTCTCGGACAAGCAGTTCGCGGCGGTGCACGGGCTGTTGCAACTCCTGCGCACCGCCGAACCCAGTCCGTAGATCTAGTCCGGTTGGGCAAAGCGGAGGGTGTTGGCGAAGGGGTCGGTGAGGGCGAAACCCGGGCCGCCGGGGCCTGGTTCGGGTGGGCCGGGTTCGGCGTAGCGGTAGGGTTTGGCGGCCAGTTCGGCTTGGAAGGCGTGGATGTCGTCGACGGGGATCCAGACGACGGTGCCGGGGGTGCCGTCGCCGTGGTGTTCGCTCAGGTGCAGGCGGAGGTTCGCGCGGGAGACCTGGGCGTAGAGGGGGAAGTCGGGGCCGAAGCGGTGTTCCCAGTCGACCGCGCATCCGAGGTAGTCGCGGTAGAACTCGTAGGCTCGGTCGACATCGAAGATTCGCAGGACGGGTATCCCGGCGGACAGGCCGATTCCCTCGTTGGTCATGTCCGCGATTGTGCCGCACCGCTCGGACAGGTCGTCCCCACGAGTTTCCCCGGTCAGTTGTTGCGGGCGCGGCGGGCCACGAACACCTCGAGTCCGTCGAGGATGCGGGCCAGGCCGAAGGCGAAGTGGTCGAAGTCGGGGCCGAAGGCTTCTTCGGACAGGCTCGCCATGACGGGGAAGCGGCCGGAGTTCATGGCTTGTTCGAGGACCGGGGCCTGGGCTTGCCAGAATTCGGCGTCGGTGAGGCCGGTTTCGCGTTCGGCTTGTTCGCCGTAGAGGCGGTTGCGGGCCGCGCCGAGGACGTATCCGTCGACCAAGACGACCACCGAGACGAGTTCCGGGTCGGTCAGGCCCATCGGTCGGATGTGGCGCATGATCCGTTCCATGCCCTCGAGGGCTCCGGGGCCGAGAACGGGCCGGGTCTGGTTGACCTGGACCAACCACGGATGTCGTTGGTAGAGCGCGAGGGTGCCGTGCGCGAGGTGTTCCAGGGCGCTGCGCCAGTCGGGCCCCATGCTGATGTCTTCGCCGGGGTGTTGGACGCGGTCGAGCATGAGGTCGAGCAGTTCGCCTTTGCCGGGCAGGTAGCGGTAGAGCGACATGGTGCCGATGCCGAGTTCGGTGGCGACCCGGCGCATGGTGACGGCGGCGAGTCCTTCGGCGTCGGCGATCGTGACGGCGGCTTCGATGATGCGGTCCAGCGACAGTGCGGGTTTGGGGCCGCGACTGGGCCGAGGGCCGGTCTGCCACAGCAGGTCCATGGTGCGGGCGATGTCGCCGCTGCCGCTGGTCTCGGTACCTGTCATGGGTGTCAGCCTATCGCCGAAAATAACTGGGTACGTTGTACTCACAATGGGGTACGCTGTACCCAGTTATTACTCGAACGGGAGGAACGAGGATGACCGAACACGCGGTGATCGCCGAAGGGCTCCGCAAGAGATACAAGGACAAATCAGCGCTCGACGGCTTCGACCTCGCGGTGCGCTCGGGGACGGTGCACGGATTGCTCGGCCCGAACGGCGCGGGCAAGACCACCGCCGTGCGGATCCTGTCGACGCTGATCCGGATGGACGGCGGCCACGCGCGGGTCGCGGGTGTCGACCTGGCCCGCGATCCGCGCGAGGTGCGCGCCCGCATCGGGCTGACGGGTCAGTACGCGGCCGTGGACGAGGTGCTGACCGGGCGGCAGAACCTGGAGATGTTCGGGCGACTGTTCCATCTGGGTGGCCGGCGGGCCGCGCGACGCGCCGAAGAACTGCTGGCGCGCTTCGATCTGGTCGAGGCCGCCGACAAGGGGGTCGGCAAGTACAGCGGCGGTATGCGGCGGCGACTCGATCTGGCCGCGTCGATGATCCTGGCCCCGCGGGTGCTGTTCCTGGACGAACCCACCACCGGCCTGGACCCGCGCAGTCGCGGCGAGGTGTGGGAGGCGGTGCGCGCGTTGGTCGCCGACGGCACCACAGTGCTGCTCACCACCCAGTACCTGGAGGAGGCCGACCGGTTGGCCTCGCGGATCACCGTGATCGACGGCGGCCGGGCGATCGCCGACGACACGCCCGACGGGCTCAAGAACCGGGCGGGTGGCGACCTGATCGAGGTCGTCGCCGTGGAGGCGGCGGATCTGCCCGCGGTCGCGGCGGTGCTGGCCAAGGCGGGCGACGGCGGCGAGCCGATCATCGACGTGGCCGAGCGTCGGGTGCATGTCGCGGTGGACGATCGGGTAGGCGCGCTGACCGAGGTGGTCCGCATCCTGCGCGACGAAGCGATCGCGGTGCAGGACATCGGGTTGCGCCGACCGAGCCTGGACGATGTGTTCCTCCAGCTCACCGGACACCGCAGCGTCGTCGAGGAGGTCGCCTGATGAGCACTGTCGAGATGATCCGCGCCCGCCCGCGTGCCTACTGGGCGGTGGTGGACTGCTGGAACGTGGTGCGGCGCGGGCTGACCCACTACCAGCGCCAACCGGTGAACATCGCCTGGCAGTTGGGGTTCCCGATCCTGTCGGTGCTGCTCTACGGGTACGTGTTCGGCAGCGCGATGACGGTGCCCGGCGGCGGCGACTACCGGGATTTCCTGATGCCGGGCATGTTCGCGATGACGATGGCCTTCGGTTTCATCAACACCGCGACGGTGGTCGTCTACGACGCCACCAACGGGGTCATCGACCGGTTCCGGTCGATGCCGATGGCCTCCTCGGCGGTGGTGTCGGGTCGCGGGGTGACCGATCTGCTGGTGGCCTGCGCGGAACTGGGCATCCTGATGCTGACCGCGCTGGTGATGGGATGGCGTCCTGACGGCGGCGTGCTCGGGGCGGCGGCGGCCTTCGGTCTGCTGCTGTGGCTGCGGTTCTCGCTGATCTGGCTGGGGGTGTGGTTGGGCCTGCTGGTGCCGAATCCCGAGGCGGCGGGCGGACTGTTCGCGGTCGCTTTCCCGCTGACGATGATCTCGAGCATCTTCGTCGCCCCGCAGCTCATGCCGGACTGGCTGGGTTTCGTGGCCGCCTGGAATCCGATCTCCTCCACGGTCGCGGCCAGTCGCGAACTGTTCGGAACCCCGGTGGGCAGCGGTGATTCGTGGGTCGAACAGCACGCGCTGCTGATGGCGCTGGTGTGGCCGCTGCTGCTGAGCGCGGTGTTCCTGCCGTTGGCGGTGCGCCGGTTCCAGCGGTTGAGTCGCTGAGTTCTCGCGGCGGCTCCCGGCCGGGGTCGGGGGTCGCCGCGCGCGATAGGCTGCGCCGATGCTGATAGACACCGTCGCCTGGGTGCGCGTCGAGGCGGGCCGCATCCTGTGCGCGCGCCCGCGCGGCAAGGACGTCTTCTACATTCCCGGCGGCAAACGCGAAGGGGCCGAGACGGACCTGCAGACCTTGGTGCGGGAGATCGCGGAGGAATTGACCGTCGCGCTGCGCCCGGACACGGTCGCCCACGTCGGCACCTACGAAGCCCGCGACGACGCGGTGACGGTGCGCATGAGCTGCTACACCGCCGAGTACACCGGAACCCTCAGCGCCAGCAGCGAGATCGAGGAGATGGCCTGGTTCGGCTACGGCGACCGCGAGGCGGTGCCGCCGGTGGACCAGTTGCTGTTCGACGATCTGGCCGCGGCCGGGTTGCTGCGCTAGAAAGCGACCGGCGCGGTGGTCGACCGAGGCGGGGGCTCCGCTTCGACCGACCACCCCGCCGGGCGTCTCAGGTGGTGACGGGTTCGCGTCCCGCGCGCTCGATCAGGTGCTGGACCAGGACGAGCAGCACGTTCTTGGCCGAATCACGGCTGCGCGCGTCACACAGCAGCACCGGGGTGATCGGGTCGAGGTCGAGCGCGTCGCGCACCTCGTCCACGGTGTAGTGCGGTGCGCCCTCGAAACAGTTGACGCCGACCATGAACGGCAGACCGCGCCGTTCGAAGAAGTCGACCGCCGCGAAGGAGTTGCTCAGCCGTCTGGTGTCGGCGAGTACCACCGCGCCCAGCGCGCCGCGGGAGAGTTCGTCCCACAGGAACCAGAAGCGGTCCTGGCCGGGCGTGCCGAACAGGTAGAGCACCAACTCCTTGTCGATGGTGATGCGGCCGAAGTCCAGCGCCACCGTGGTGGTGTGCTTCTGTTCCACGCCCGACAGGTCGTCCACGCCCGTGCTGACCTCGGTGATCAGTTCCTCGGTGCGTAGCGGCGTGATCTCGCTGATCGCCGAGACCATGGTGGTCTTGCCGACGCCGAAGCCGCCCGCGATGAGGATCTTGACCGAGGCCGCCAGGTTCGGCGTGTTCTCGGCGTTGTTCGGGTCAAAGTTTTCGGATGCCATCCAGTACCGCTCGCAATACGTTGAGATCACCGGGTCCGGACTCCGGTTGAACCGGTGACCGGAAGATCAAATGTCCCTCGCCGATCAGGTCTCCGACGAGGATCTTGGTCACTGCCAAGGGAAGTTTCATGTTGGCGGCTACCTCGGCCACCGTGTGGGGTACGGTACACAGCCGCACGATCTGGGCGTATTCGGGTTCCACCCGCCGCAGTCGCGGAGCGTTGTCCGCGACGACGACGACCGTGAGGATGTCCAGGTCCTGCCCGGCACCCATGGTGCGGCCCCGAGTCAGCGCGTACGGCCGTACCAGCGGTCCGGCCGCTTCGTCGAACCATGGCTCACCCTTGCGTGTCATGGCAGTCGAGCGGGTGTGGACAGGTACGGGCCGACGCGTTGGACGGTGACGTTCATCTCGTAGGCCACCATGCCCAGATTGGCGTTCTCCGAGGCCTGTAGGGCCAGGCAGGCGTTGTCGCCCGCCGAGGTCACGAACAGTACGGCACGATCGAGTTCGATCACCGCCTGTCTGACCTTGCCGCCGTCGAAGCGACTGCCCGCGCTGCGCGCCAAGCCGTAGAGCGTGGAGGCCATGGCCGAGAAATGTTCGGCGTCTTCGCGGCTCATCGCGGTGGATCTGCCGAGCAGCAGCCCGTCGGTGGACAACACCACGGCGTGGCGCACCCCGGCGAGCCGGTCCACCAGGTCGTCCAGTAGCCAGTTGAGATCACCGGTTTTGGGAGCGGTCACCGTCGCCTTCCTGTTCCTGTTCGTCGGTGGGCTGCCAGCGGCGGCCCTGCCGGGTTCCGTTCTCGATGGCGGACATCAAGTCTCGTGCCTGTTCGGCGGAGCGTTCGCGCTCGGCGGTGGCCGCGACGCCGTTGCCGTTGGACACGGCGGCGGCGCCGGCGATCGCTCCCGCCCCGAAGGCTCCGCCGCCGGTGGCGGGTTCGCGAGCCAGTTCGGGGGCGAGGTTGGCCTGCCGGGTGCGCTTGGGCAGCAGCGGGCGACCGTCGGGGCCGGTGCGCTGCGGTTCGGCCTCGCGCACCACCGGTAGCGAACCGGTGATCTCGGCGGGGGTGGGCAGCCGGGCGGGGGCACGCGGGATCTCGGCGGTCAGCACCGTCGAGGCGGGCTCGTGGACCGGCTCGCTCTCCTCGGCGGTGACCGCTTCGGGCCTGCGGTGCACGCGGCGGGTCAGGCCCGCGGCCTCGGCGCGCACCGCGGCGGAGATGTCGTCGGCCAGCAGCGAGGTCGGCAGCAGCACGATCGCGCGCACGCCGCCGTAGTCGGATTCGGCCAGGCGGACCGCGACGCCGTTGCGCACGCACAACTGGGCGACCACGAACAGGCCCAGGCGCGAGTCCTCGGACAGGGTCGCGACGCCGAAGTCCGGCGGGTTGTGCAGGATCTGGTTGGTGCGCGCGAGTTCGTCGGCGGACATGCCCATGCCCTGGTCGGTGATTTCGATGACCACACCCTTGCCTACGACGGTTCCCGCGATCTCGACGCGCGACTGCGGCGGCGAGAACGACGTGGCGTTGTCGACCAGTTCGGCGAGCAGGTGGACGACGTCGGCCACGACGGTTCCGACGATATACGCCTCGGGGACGCGTCCGACCCGCACCCGGGCGTAGTCGAGGGTCTCGCCGACCGCCGAGCGCACCAGGTCGACCAGCGGCACCGGGTAGCGCCACTGCCTGCCGGGGCGGCCACCGCCGAGGATGATGAGGTTCTCGGCGTTGCGGCGTTCGCGGGTGGCCAGGTGGTCCAGGCGGAACAGGGTTTCCAGCAGGGCCGGGTCTTCCTGGGTGCTCTCGGCCTCGTCGAGGATCTCGAGCTGTCGGTGCACGACGATCTGGCTGCGGTGGGCGATGTTGAGGAACACCGCCTTGACGCCTTCGCGGGTCCTGGCCTCGCGGACCGCGCCTTCCACGGCCGCGGTGTGGGCGTGCTGGAAGGCCAGCGCCACTTCGCCGATCTCGTCGCTGCCGTAGTCGAGTTCCGGCGATTCCTCGGCGGGGTCGACGATCTCGCCCGCCTGGAGTCGACGCATCATGTCGGGCAGGCGTTCGTCGGCGAGGGCGAGGGTCTGACCGCGCAGACGCTTGAGCCTGCGGATGACACGGTTGGCCATGAGCACGGCCAAGGCGATCGCGCTGAGGCTGACCACCAGCACGCCGGCGCCGGCCCACGCCGAGTTGGCCGCGTCGGTGGCGCCGATCTCCTGGGCGCGGCTGTGGGCGTTGCGGTTCTGCACGACGTAGGCGTCGAGGACGGTGTCGTTGATCGCGGTGACCGCCAACTGCCAGTCGTTCTCGGGGATCGGCAGCGGCAGGGGCGAGGTGGCGCCGCGCGCCAGGTCGACCGCGCGCACGATGACCATGGGTTCCACCATGCTGACCTGCTGCCAGGCGGTGCTGCCCATCAGGGTTTCCAGCCGCTCGCGCTGGGCGAACTCGGTGTCGCCCACCAGATTGGCGATCTGGGTGTGCCAGAACCCGACCTGGTGGCCGAACTCCTGCGGCGGCACGGTGAACGGGGTGTTGGCCGAGGCCATCGCCACGCCGATGGCGTTGCTGCGCGAGAGGGCTTCGCTGGCGTAGAGCAGCATGCGGGCGTCGCCGAGTTGGACGGCGGTCTCGGCGTCGGGGGCGCTGCGCTCGGTCATCCGGCCGCCGCTGATGGCGATGTCGGTGATGCGGTTGAAGATTCCGTAGGCGGTGAGGGCGTCGACGGCGCCCGCGTCGATGGCTCCGCGCGCCTTGGCCATCTCACCGGGAATGTCCACGTCGACGTCGAATTCGCTGTCCAGTTCGAGCCAGCCGAGTTCGAGCAGTGGTTGGGACGCGGCGGTGATCGCGACCAGGGCGGAGTCCACGCCGGCGCGGGCGCGCTGGAGGGCGGGGCCGACCGTGTCGTCACCGGCGTATCGGGCCAGGGTCAGCTGTCGTTCGACCTGGAGGGTTCGCACCATCTGGGTGGAGGGCTCGATGAGCCCTTGCATGGCCGAGGCCCAGTCCTCGGCATGGTTGCCGCGTGCGACCAGATAGCCCGAGGTACCCACTCCCACCACCAGGAGTACGAGGCTCGGAACCACCGCGATCGCGAGTATTCGGGCTCGAACACCGGGCCTCGCTATGAACATCGTGCCAAAATAACCTACCCACTCGCCGTTTGCGGCATAGATTCGGGGAAGAGTTCCGAATTGACACCGAAGCGTTGAATATGTAGTCCGCGAGGTTCGGAAAGTGAATGCCGCAGTACGGTTTGTGCATCACCGGGGTGGTCGATCGACCAGATGCGAATGCGGCGTCCGGAGACGGCTAGCCCGCCGGATCGGCTCCGGTGCGCGGAGGCGGGGCCGCCGCGAGCACGGTGTTCTCCTCCTCGGTCAGCGGACGCGCGCGCAGCACGAAACGCACGCCGTCACCGGATTCCAGCGAGGAATCCGCGCCGCGTCCCGCCGCCACGTCGACGGTGAAATGGGTGTGCTTCCAGCGCGCGGTGCGTTCGCCGCCGATCCAGAACTCGGTGTGCCAGGGCAGATAGCCCAACAACACGTCCGATGGCTCGGCTTGAAATCCTCGAACCGGTAGGCATACGGGCGAACTGCCCTCCTCGCACGGACCGGCCCTGTGAAGCAGCACAGGGCCGTGCTGTTCGATCATGCGACGCAGGACATCCCGGGCGGGCTCGGTCATCGCGACCCGGCGGATTCGGGCCGTCATCGGCGCGCTCCGCGGCCGGTGTCCGAATTGCCCACGACGAATCCCCGCGCCTGCCGAACCGCGCGGAATAACCCCTTCCGGAATATCTGTGTGCTCGTGATGGCTCGGCTCGCTCCCGGTCGACGGTGCTGTCGGACCCACTATTGTCGGGCGAGGTTGGCGCGTGGTTGGTGAGTTTGGCGCGTTATGCCCGCAGTGCCGTGTGCAGTCGCGCGGTCACCACCGCGCGCCGGGAATCCCGCGGGGCCAGCAACCGCAGGGCGTGCTCGTGGACCTGGACGTCGGCGGGCGCCTTCTCCCCGAACGACAGCGCGTGCTCGGGCCGGGTGCTGGCCAGCACCGCCGTGCGCACCCCGACGTCGAGGTAGTCGCGCCAGGCGGTGATCCCGGGCGTGTCCGAACCGGGCAGCAGCGGACCCCGGTACAGGCGCAGAGCCGAACTGGTGTCCCCGGATTCCACGGCCGCCAGCAGGTCCACCGCGTCGCAGGCCATCGGCGCGCGCAACGCGTAGCGGCGATTGGTGATCTCCCCCCCGGTGGCCCGGCGCAGATGCGAGACATCGGCTTTGAGCGTGCTCGAGGACACCGGCCGATCACCGTAGATCGCGGCGTGCAACCGGTCGGGGGTATAGCCGCCGGGGTCGAGGGCCAGCAGCGCCAGGATCTCGAGTTGGCGGGGCGGGACCGCCACCGCGCGTCCGTCACGTAACAGTCGCCCGCCGCCGAGGCATTCCAACCGGATGCCGGGCGGGGTCTCGGGGGCCGCGGTGTGCAGCAGCGTCTCCACGGCGGTGGCCATCGCGCGCACCGAACCCAGCACGGCGGGATGTGACCGGTCCCAGCGGCTCGACAGGTCCAGCACGCCGACGCGTCGCCCGTCCGGCCCGTGCACCGGAACCGAGTAGCAGACCCAACTGTGCAGGGCGGCCACGAGATGTTCGGCGGAGAACACGGTCGCGGGCTTGTCGGAGTGCAACGCCAGCGCCAGCGCGTTGGTGCCCATGTGCGATTCGTCCCAGCGCCCGCCCGGCGCGAAGTTCACCGCCTCCGCGGCACGGCGAATCCCGCGGTCTCCGCCGGTCCACACGATCGTGCCCGCCTCGTCGGTGACCGCCGCGATGTAGCCGGAGTCCTCGGCGACCGCCCGCAACTGGTCGCTCAGGCGGGTGATCGGCGCGCGCAGCGGCGATTCGGCCCAGCGGTCGGCGACGTCGTCGGCGGCCGGTGCGGCGGTGGTGGATTCGGGATCGACCGAGCCGAGCGAGCGCTGCCAGGACCGCACGACCTCACCGCGCAGCGGCGAATCCGCGCCGTCCCGGTCGGGGGCGGTGTGCGCGGTGTGGGCCCAGCGCACCCACTCCCGTTCCAGCTCTTCGCGTCGCTCGCTGAGGGTGCGGATCGGTGCCACCTCGAAAGTCCCCGTCGTGTCGCGCTTTCCGGTAGTGGATGCGTCACCCCCATCATGGCCGACCGCGGCGGGCGGTGCGGTCACTTCGCGACGAAGATACCCGCGACGTCGGCGTTCTTGATCGGGGTCTCCCGATTCAGCTGCGCACCGCACATCACGTCGACGGTGACGATGGTCGCGTCCACCACCGTGCCCGCCGGTTCGGCGTCGTTGCCGGTCCGCTGTTTGACGAATTTGGTGATGGTCGTGCGCTTGGTGTCGGGGTCCTGGGTGATGTACTCGCTGCACGGGGTGTCGCCGCCCTGGTTGAGGGCGCGCTCGATGTCGGTGCACCCGGTCAGCGCGATCGCGGCCGCCACCGCGACGAGTCCGGTCCGTGCTTGCGTGGCGTTCATGCTGCTGTTCCTCCGTGTCCCTGGGATCGCCGTCACCGCCGATCGTCACGAACTGTAAGGGCAGGCGGCGCGGCGCTCGCGGCCGGTCGGCTCAGCCGCGGAAGGTGCGCAACGGGATGTCGAGTTCGTCGGTGGTCAACGACCCGTGGTGGCCGATCAGCGCGGCCTGCAACGGTTCGTCGCCGCTGCGCACGATCCCGCGCGTGCCGCCCGCCGCGACGACGAGATCGCCGATGCGGTGGGCGATCTCGGGAGTGACGACGGGACCGAACCACCCGCGCCCGATCGCCTCGGCGCGGGTGAGCACCGCGAAATCCGCGCCGAGTTGTTCGCGCCAGGCCCGCGCGACGTCCTCGGCGGCGCCTTCGCGGGTGTAGACGTGGCGGGCGCGCGGTTCGCCGCCCAAGCGCTGCACGCCCTCGCGCAGCGTCGGTGTGCGGTCGTAGTCGACGGTCGAGGTCAGTTCCACCATGCCGTGGTCGGCGGTGACCAGCAGCGCCGAATCGGGCGGCAGGTGCGCGGCGATCGCGGCGGCCAGTCGGTCCACGTGCGCCAGTTCCAGCAGCCACGCCTCCGAGGACGGACCGCGCACGTGTCCGGTGCTGTCCAGATCCCCGTGGTAGGCGTAGACCAGTGACCGGTCGCCCGCGCGCAGGGCGGTGGCGACGCCGTCGATCATGTCGCCCACCGACAGGCTCGGGCGGAACACGTTGCCGCGCAGCACCGCGCGTGTCAGCCCCGAGGCCGCCTGATAGGTGGGCGCGACCTGGGTGACGGCGATCCCGTCGGCCGCGGCGCGTTCGAAGGCGGTCGGATTCGGTTGGAACTGTTCGGGACTCAGCTCGCGCAGCAGGTCGACCTGCGGTCCCTCGCCGTGCAGTCGCCAGCGCAGCATGTTCACCAACCGGTCCTGGCCGGGCACGGTGGTCAGGTAGCCGACGATGCCGTGCTGCCCCGGCGGCAGACCGACGCCCAGTGAACTGAGGCTCGTGGCGGTGGTGCTGGGGAATCCGGCGGTGATCGTCACCGGGGGCAGACTCGTCAGGAAGGGGGCGATCTCGGCGTTGGCGGCCAACGCCGCGGCCCCGAGTCCGTCGATGAGCAGGACGCAGACCCGACGGGCCGTCAGTCCCAGGCCGAGCCGGTCCTGTTCGCCGGGGACGCCGAGGCAGGCCAGGACGGAGGGCAACACATCGGCGAGAGATCCCGAACCGTAGCGGGGCGCGTCGAACACGGACCCAGACTGCCTGGCTCGACGCGGTGCGGGCAAGCCCTCACGCCTGACCGGTCTCGAATCTGGTGATCTTGCCGTCGCGGACGTGGAAGCGCCATGTGGTGCGCATCGAACCCCACCGGGAGTTGGTGTAGTCGGCGACGAATTCGGTGCCTGTCTCGGTGACCGAGTCGACCTGCATGCGGCCGTTGGCGGCGAAGACCTCGGCGTCGGTCCACTGCGCGAGATTGCGTTCCACGCCGTCGTCGGACATGGTGGCGTCGTCGGTGAGCAGGCCGTAGAAGCGGTCGCGGTCGTGGTCGTTGAGGGCGGTCACGAACTGTTCGACCACGGGATCCAGGGGTGCGGTCATCGTGGTTCACCTCTCTCGGGTGGATGGGCGCGAACGGTGAGCGACTGTGCGGCATCCACTCTAGGTGCCCGGCGAGCGGGGCCGGTGGCGCGACGCGTCAGGCGTCGGGGGCGATGAGTCCGTTGAGTGTGCGCAAGATGTCTTCGACCAGGTCGGGGGTGGTCGTTCCGAGTTGTGCGCTGCGCTTGTCGAGGTGACCGTCGACCCACAGCGAGGCCAGCCCGTGGCCGATGCTCCACCAGGTCAGCCCGAGAATGTCGGCTTTCGCGGCGGGCAGCGATCCGGCGGCAACCGAATCGGCGATGGCTTCGGTGAGGACGGCGAAAGCCGCGTCGGCGGCGACGACGGTGTCGGGGTGTTTCTCCGGTTGCGACAGTTCCGGGCGGAACATCAACCGGAAGTGCGCGCCGTGGTCGCGGGCGAAGCCGACGTAGGCGGCGGCCATCGCGGCCAAGGCGTCCAACGGGGCGTCCGGCGCGGTGGCGCGCGCGGCCGCGAGTCGCTCGTGCAGCATCTCGAACCCGCGGGTGGACAGTGCGGCGAGCAGCGCGGCCCGGTCGGCGAAGTGGTGGTAGGGCGCGCCCGTGCTGACGCCGGCTTCGCGGGCCACCCGGCGCAGGCTGACCGCGGCCAGGCCCTCGGTCTCGAGCAGGCGCAGACAGGCGTCGAGCAACGCCTCGCGCAGATCGCCGTGGTGATAGGTGGTCCGCTTCACCGACCGAGCGTATGCGAACAGCATCGGGCCTCCTCCTCGACAGATCATCTATGCGGTGCTTAGATTATCTGAGCGGCGCTCACATCCAAGTGTCGCATCCTTCTCCCGAATCGAGCGCAGATATGAGCACCCGGGTACTTGTCACCGGCGCGACCGGATTCGTCGCCGGACACTGCATCGCCGAACTCCTCGACCACGGCTACGCGGTGCGCGCCACGGTGCGCGACACCGCCGCCGACCGTGTCGCGCACCTGGTCGCATTGGCCGAACGGACCGGCGGCGAGTTGGAATTCGTCGCCGCCGACCTCGAACGCGACACCGGATGGTCGGCCGCCGTCGCGGACTGCGCGTACGTCCTGCACGTGGCCTCGCCGTTCCCCAGCGCGCCGCCCGCCGACGAGAACGAACTCATCACCCCCGCCGTCCAGGGCACCCTGCGGGTGCTGCGGGCCGCCGCGGCCGCGCCCGAGGTCCGTCGCGTGGTGCTGACCTCCTCGGTCGCCGCCGTCGCCTACGGTCACGACAACGACGACGTGCGCACCGAAGCGGACTGGACCGTGCTCGAGCGGGCCGCCGCCTACCAGAAGAGCAAGACCCTCGCCGAACGCGCCGCGTGGGACTTCGTCGCCGAACTGCCCGAGGGGCAGTCGCTGGAACTGGCCGTGGTCAACCCCGGCATGGTGCTGGGCCCCCTCCAGAGCGCCGTCGCCGCCAGCACCTCCCACGAACCGATCCGTCGCCTGCTCGGCCGTGAAACGCCCGGTTCCCCGCGCACGGCCTGGGCTCCGGTCGACGTGCGCGACCTCGCCGTGGCCCACCGCCTGGCGATGGAGAACCCCGCCGCCGCGGGCAACCGCTACATCTGCGCGGGCGATCCGCTGTGGATGGGCGAGTTGGCCGACCTGCTCGCCGCCGAATACAACCCGCGCGGATTCCGCGTGCCCACCCGACGGCTGCCCGACTGGTTGGTGCGCGCGGTCGCGCTGGGAGACAAGGGGATACGGCTGCTGGTGCCCACCCTCGGCCGAGCCGAACACGTCAGCGCCGACAAAGCCCGCGCGGAACTGGGGTGGACCATGCGGCCGGTCCGGGAAGCGGTGCTCGACACGGCCGAGAGCCTGCTCGCGCACGACGTGGTGGCGACACCGCGCCGGGCGAAGACGCCGGTGCGCGCCTGAGCGATTTCGGCAGGCGGCGTCGAATCAGGGTCGTGCGCGGCGGGCTGATCGGATCGGGTGCGGGTCGCGCTGTCGAGCGGCCGTGCTGCCGTTCAGGTTTCGCGGGCGGCGGCTTCCAGGTCGTGCACGGTGGCGAGGGTGGTGGCGAGCGTCGCGCGGTCCCGCTCGTCCAGCGGGATCTCGTGGACGCGGGCGAGGGTGGCCCGCGCTCCCGGGACGTCCGCCAGGCGCAGCGCCAACTCCGCGCGGTAGACCAGCGCCTCCACCAGATCGGTGGCGGCGGCGCGGTCCTGCTCGCGGGCCAGGGTGGCGTCCAGGATCTTCGCCGCTTGCGCTTCATCGCCCTTGGAATCGCCGAGCGCGATCGCGTTCTCCAGCGCCACGGCCAACTTGCCCGCCGCCCGCGTCGGCGTAGCGGACGTTCGCGGCAGCGAGGAGATGCGGATCCAGTTGCCGCCCGGGTCCACGAGCGCGAACCCGGAGTGCCCGTCGGCGTTCTTGCGCCTGCGTGGCCGGGTCATCCGCGGGATTCCGGCGACCAGCAGTTTGCCGTGGGCCGCGCGCATTCCGGCGGCGAACGCCTCGTACAGCGCTTCGATGTCGGGCACCTGGACCAGGCAGGACCCGTAGGACTGCTCGGGGTCGAAGTTCGGCAGGCCGAAGAAGTGCAGGTGTAGGTCTTCCCGGCGCAACGCGACGTACGGGTTGGGTCGGGTCTGGCGGTAGGTCTGCTCGAAACCCAGTGTGCGGTAGAACTCCGCGATGTCGTCGATGGATCCGCACGGCAGCAACGGCACCGTGATCTCGCCTGCCATATCCGCCCTCTCTGTCGAATTATGAGTACATTGTACTCAGTTTCGGCGGCGAGTGGCGACGATGGGTCCGGATTCGGTAGACAGGAGCGGTGACGACACAGCGCGACTTCCGATTCGGCGTCAACATGGTGGTCCCGAGTTCCCGCGCCGACTGGATCGAGAAGTGCCGCAGGGCAGAGGAACTGGGGTTCGACGTCCTTGGTGTCGCGGATCACCTGGGCATGCCGGCCCCGTTCCCGGCGATGGTCCTGGCGGCCGAGGCCACCGAGCGAGTCCGGCTCAACACCTTCGTCCTCAACACGCCGTTCTACAACCCGGTCCTGTTGGCTCGCGAAGTCGCCACCGCCGACCAGTTCACCGACGGCCGAGTCGAACTGGGGCTCGGCGCGGGCTACGTGAAAGCCGAATTCGAGGCCGCGGGCATCGCTTTCGAGAGCGGGGGCCGCCGCGTGGACCACCTCGGGACGACGGTCGCGACCCTGCGACGACTCTTCGCCGACCCGGACCACCGGCCGAGTACCGTCCAGCGCCCCGGACCGCCGCTGCTGGTGGCGGGCTGGGGCGACCGACTGCTGTCGATCGCCGCCGAACACGCCGACATCGTCGCCTTCACCGGCGCGTCCACCACGGCCGACGGCGGCCTGCGCGCCGCCGACGGCGACGAACTCGCCGAACGGGTCGCCTTCGTCCGTGATCGACTCGGGGCGCGCGCCGACCAGGTCGAGTTCAACCTGTTGGTGCAGCAGGTCCTCGGCGAGGCCGAGGTTCCCGCGTTCCTCGAACGCTATGGCGACTCGTTGCCGCCGCACACCGCGGGCGATCTCGCGGCGCTGCCCACGGTGCTCGTCGGTGACCCCGAGGCGATCGCCGCGCAGATCCGCGACCTGCGTGCCCGCCACGGAATCACCTACATCACCGTCATCGAACCGTTCATGGAAGCGCTCGCCCCCGCGCTCGCCCTGCTGCGCTGAGTCCGTTCATCCGAAGCAGGGTCGCCCGGGCAGAAGGCCGCGCGAGCACCGGTGGCGCACCCCTGCGCAGTCGAAACAGTTTCGCCCGGGCCGAAGGCCGCGCACGCACCGAGATGTCCCCGATGCGCCCGAAAGAGCGGGATCGGGAGTCGGGACTCGCGCGCACCCCCTTGAGTTGAACAGGTGTCCGTTCTACTGTCCGAGTGAAGCGCGCATCGTCGCGGCGAGTGACCGCCGGCAACGGCCGTGCGCGGGTGGATCGCCGACCGGAGGACACGAATGTCTGCTTCCGCACCCGAATGGACGCTCGAGCGGGCCGCGGACCAGCGCGGCCGGGTCGCGGTGGTCACCGGCGCGAACACCGGCATCGGACTGGCCGTCGCGCTGGCGCTGGCCGGACTCGGCGCGACGGTGGTGTTGGCCTGCCGCAACCCGACTGCCGCCGAGGCCGCGGTCGCGCGCATCCGGGAGACGGTGCCCGAGGACGATCTGCACACCGTGGCCTTGGATCTGGCGGACGGCGCGTCCATCGCCGCCTGCGCGAGCGGTGGCCCGCGGTGCACTTGCTGATCCACAACGCCGGGATCATGGCCCGCCACCGCACCCGCACCGTCGACGGCTTCGAGACCGATCTCGCGGTCAACGCGCTGGGCCAATTCGCCCTGACCGCCCAGCTTTTCGAGGTGTTGGAGGCCGCCGAGGCGGCGCGGGTGGTGACGGTCAACAGTCTCACGCATCGTCGCCGCAACGCCGCGCTGGATTTCGCGGACACGCCCTCATCTGACCGCCTGCCGTTCGGCGACGACGGGGACGGTGATCGGTCGGCAGGTCCCGAGCGTCGTCGGCGGTCCGGAAATCGCGGGTGTGGACCGCCGTCGCCGTGTGCCGCTCGTCGCGCGGGAACGGCCGTTCGGCTACCCGAAGGGGCCGTTGGTCGCCGGGCGATGTCGAACTCGCCCGTGCCGTCCGGCGCCGATGCTAGACAAGCGGGACCGCGGAACCGCTGTTGCGCGGCGACGACGATGTCACCGAAGGATATGAACGTGGGAACTGGACATCCACATCAGCAAGCCGGTCCGGCGCGTAGGGGGACGGGGCACGCTCGGTCCCGACGCTTGGTCATGGTCGGTGTCGTACTCGCCGCGGTACCGGGATTCCTGGGGGCTCCGAACGCGGCGGCGAACGATTGCGCGGGTGATCATTTCGTCGCCAGTTGGGCGGCCTCGCCCACGGATGCGGTGACGCCCCTGGACGCTTCCGGTCACCCGGTGCCCCTGACGGTCACGGACCAGACCTTCCGGATGATCGTGACGCCGCATCTGGGCGGTTCGACGATGCGTCTGCGGCTGTCGAACCGTTTCGGGGTCACGCCGGTGACGTTCGGTCGGGTCACCGTCGGGGTGCGGTCCGACGGGGCCGGGGTCCTCGATCCGCGGCCGGTGACCTTCGACGGGCGAACGTCGGTGACGGTTCCCGCCGGCGGCGAGGTCGTCACCGATCCGATCGGGTTGGTGTTCTCGGCATTCACGCCGCTCGCGGTGAGTATCCATGTGCCCGGGTCGGCGGGGCCGCCGACCAAGCATTGGAACGCCAACGCCACGTCCTTCTATTCGGCCGCGGGCAGCGGCGATCTGACGGGACGTTCGGGCGGGGAGGGGTTCGACCAGGTCACCTATGCCTGGTCCTACGTGCACGGGATCGACGTCGAGGCCCCCGCCGCGACCCGGTCGATCGTGGCGTTCGGCGATTCGATCACCGACGGGATGGTGTCGGATTCGGTGGTGGGGGTGCCCGCCGACACCCGTCTGGCCGACACCGACAGCCGCTACCCGGACGCGCTGCAACGTCGGATCGATCGGGCCGGACTGCCGCTGTCGGTGGTGAACGCGGGGATCGGCAGCAATCGTCTCGTGGTGAACGGTCAGCCGATCATGATGGGGCCCAGCGGGATCGAGCGCTTTCCGGTGGACGCCTTGGCGCAGGCCGGTGTCGCCGGGGTGATCGTGCAGGAGGGCATCAACGATCTCGGTTTGCCGCCCGGTGTCGACGCCGACCGGATGATCGCTGGTTTCCGGCAGGTGGTGGCGATGGCCCACGAACGCGGCGTCAAAGTGTGGCTGGGCACCATCCTGCCCGCGTCTGACGCGCTGGTGAACGGCGTGGCGATCGCGCCGCGCAGCGAGGGGGACCGGCAGCGGATCAACGAGTGGATCCGCACGCAGGACGTGGCCGACGGCGTGATCGACTTCGACGCGGCGCTGCGCGACCCGGCGAATCCCGCCGTGTTGAATCCGGCGTTCGGCGGTCCCGACCGCCTGCACCCGAACCCGGCGGGCTACCGGGCGATGGCCGACGCGGTCGACCTCGCGTTGCTGGCCGAGGCCGGTCCGCGCTGCGACTGAGGGCGGGCCGGATTCCGCTCCCGAGGGCAGGTGCCGTCAGTTACGCTCCCAGCGGTGGTTCCACTCGCCCGCCGCGCACGTCCCCGTGCGGGTGAGGTGCCGACCGGCGCCGGGTGAACGCGGTGCCGACGCCACCGGTCGGCGCCTTCGAGAGGTGATCGACGTGAATACCGAAGACCGCTCCGCCGGACAACCCCACCTGGCCCGACGGTCGCACTGGATGAACTCCGTCGAGCGGCACGCTGCGGTGCTGGGCGAACGCGCCGCGCTGCGCTTCGACGGCGAGACGACGACGTGGACGCGGTTGCGCGACCGGATCCACGCCGTCGCGCGGGGGTTGGCGGATCGGGGCGTCGGCTTCGGCGACCGCGTCGCGCTGGTCATGGGCAACCGGCCGGAATTCGTCGAGGTCGTGCTGGCCGCGAATCTGCTCGGGGCGATCGCGGTGCCGGTCAACTTCCGGCTCACGGGCCCCGAGGTGGCCTACATCCTCGCCGACTCCGGCGCGCAGGTCGTCGTCGGCGACGTGCTGGGCACCCCGATCGTCGCCGACGCTGTGCGCGAACTCGCGCACCCTCCCCGCACGGTCACCGTCGGCGACGCGGCCGAGGGTTTCGAGGACTACGCCGCGCTGGGCGAGGCCGGACCGGGCGACACACCGACACCGGACATCCCGGAGGACACGCCCGCGCTCATCATGTACACCTCGGGCACCACCGGCAGGCCCAAGGGCGCGGTGCTGACCCACCTGAACCTGCAAGCGCAGAGTTCGACGGTGATGCGCTGCATGCAGTACGTCGACGAGGACGAGATCGCGCTGATCGCCTCGCCGATGTTCCACATCGCCGCCGTCGGCACGATCGCGCCGATGCTGTACGTGGGCGGTGTGATCGTCATCCATCCGACCAAGCCGTTCGTGGCGGGCGAGATCCTGGACACCCTCGCCGCCGAAGCGGTCACCAACGTCTTCCTGGTGCCGACCCAGTGGCAGGCGGTGTGCGCGGAACCCGATGCCGCGCATCGGGATCTGGCGAGCCTGCGGGCGATGGGCTGGGGCGCCGCGCCCGCCACCGACACGTTGTTGCGGCAGATGGCCGCGACCTTCCCGGAGGCGATGAACGTGGCGATGTTCGGTCAGACGGAGATGTCGCCGATCACCTGCGTGCTGCACGGCCGGGACGCGATCCGCAAGCTCGGTTCGGTCGGCAGGCCCGTCACGACGGTGACGACGCGGGTGGTCGACGCCGAGATGGCCGATGTCGCGCCGGGCGAGGTGGGCGAGATCGTCTACCGCGGTCCGGGAATGATGCTGGGTTACTGGAACAAACCGGAGGCGACGGCCGAGGCGTTCCGCGGCGGCTGGTTCCACTCCGGCGATCTGGTGCGCGTGGACGAGGACGGTTTCGTCTACGTGGTCGACCGGGCCAAGGACATGATCATCTCGGGCGGGGAGAACATCTACTGCGCCGAGGTCGAGAACGTGCTGGCCGGACATCCCGACATCGTGGAGGTCGCGCTGATCGGCCGTCCGCACGAGGTGTGGGGGGAGACGCCGGTCGCGTTCGCGGTGCTCGGTGGCGCGGGCGATCTGGACATCGACGCGCTGCGTGGGTGGGCGGCGGCCGCACTGGCGAAATACAAACTCCCCACCGCGTTGCACCGTGTCGACGCGCTGCCACGCAACGCCTCGGGCAAGGTCCTGAAGAACACCTTGCGAGAACTGCGGCCTTGAGCCGCCGGTTTCTCTGAACAGGTTGCGGCGCAAGCGCATTCGCCGAATTCCGCCGTCGGGTCAGGCTTCCCGGAAGGTGTGATTTACATCACATCACCGTGGGTGTTTTGTCGGTGCCGCCTGGCATGGTGTCCCCATGTCATCAACCGAAACCGTCGCCGTCACCGAATCCCCCGCCGCCGCGCAGGGGGATTCGGTGATCCGGGTGCTCGGTGCCCGTGAACACAATCTGCGCAACGTGTCGTTGGAGATCCCCAAGAACCGGATCACCGTGTTCACGGGGGTGTCCGGGTCGGGGAAGTCCTCGATCGTGTTCGACACCATCGCGGTCGAATCCCAACGCCAGCTCTACGCCACCTTCCCCGCGTTCATCCTGAACTTCCTGCCGCGCTACGAACGCCCGCACGCCGAGGCGATCGAAGGACTCAACGCGCCGGTGATCATCGACCAGCAACCGGTGGGCGGCGGGCCGCGCTCGACGGTGGGCACCATGACCGACATCTATTCGATGGTGCGCGCGATGTTCGCCCGATTCGGTTCCCCCTCGGCCGGATTCGTCTACAACTACTCCTTCAACGTCCCGCAGGGCATGTGCCCGGACTGCGACGGGCTCGGCGTGGCGGTGCGCGCCGATCCGGACCGGCTGGTCGACCGGACGAAATCGCTCAACGAGGGCGCGATCCTGCTGCCCGGCTACGCGGCGGGCAGCGGCGACTGGCAACTCTACGGCCGCTCCGGGCGTTTCGATCCGGACAAAGCGCTGCTCGACTACACCGCGGCCGAATTCGACGACCTGATGTACGGGTCGGGCGGGGACAAGGTCGAGATCACCTTCGCCAAGGGCACCTGGAAGGCCGACTACGAAGGTCTGGCCGCGAAATTCACCCGCACCCGCCTGCAACGCGACACCTCGACCCTGAGCGAGAAGACCCGCGAGCAGATCCGCAAGTTCCTCACCGAGGGCATCTGCGAGAGCTGCGGCGGCGCACGGCTCAACGCGGCGGCGCTGGCGACGAAGATCGGCGGCCGCAGTATCGCGGACTGGTCCGGCATGCAGATCACCGACCTGATCGCGGTGCTGGAGGAGATCACCGATCCCGCCGCGCTGGGCCTGGCCGAGGCGCTGCGGGTGGCGTTGCGCCGCGTCGCCGACATCGGGCTCGGATATCTGAGCCTGGACCGGGCGACCTCCACGCTGTCCGGCGGCGAGGGGCAGCGCCTGAAGATGATCAAGCATCTGTCCAGCACGCTGATCGGGTTGACCTACATCTTCGACGAACCCAGCGTCGGCCTGCATCCGCGCGACGTCGGCAGGCTCAACGCGCTGCTGCGGGCGTTGCGCGACAAAGGCAACACGGTGTTGGTGGTCGAACACGATCCCGACGTCATCCGGATCGCCGACCACGTCGTCGACGTCGGCCCGCGCGCGGGCGCGCACGGCGGGCAGGTGGTGTTCCAGGGCGATTTCGCGCGGTTGCTCGAGGCCGACACCCCGACGGGCGCGGGACTGCGCCGCACGTTCCGGGTCAAGGACGTCTTCCGCGCGCCCACCGGGGAACTGCGGATCGAGCACGCGCGGGTGCACAACCTCAAAGACGTCTCGGTGGGGATTCCGACCGGGGTGCTCACCTCGGTGACCGGTGTCGCGGGGTCGGGCAAGAGCAGTCTGATCCGGGACGTGTTCGTGCGCAGTCATCCCGAGGCGATCTTCGTCGACCAGTCGCCGATCGGCGCGTCCTCGCGCTCCACCCCGGCCACCTACCTGGGATTGATGGACCCGATCCGCAAGATCTTCGCCAAGGCGACCGGTCAGCCCGCGGGCCTGTTCAGCTTCAACTCCGACGGCGCGTGCGCCCAGTGCGAAGGGCGCGGGGTGATCATCACCGAGATCGCCTACATGGACCCGGTCACCACCCACTGCGACGCCTGCGACGGCCGCCGCTTCTCCGAAGCCGTCCTCGAGCACACCCTGCGCGGCCGGTCGATCGCGCAGGTGCTGGCGATGTCGGCCGAAGAAGCGCTCGAGTTCTTCACCGAGAAGGCGCTGCTGACCAAACTGCGCGCCATGAACGAGGTGGGCCTGGACTACCTGAGCCTCGGGCAGGCGATGAGCACCCTGTCCGGCGGTGAACGTCAACGCATCAAACTCGCCACCCAACTGCACAACACCGCGGCGGTGTACGTGCTCGACGAGCCCACCACCGGCCTGCACATGTCCGACGTGGACACCCTGCTGGCGTTGCTCGACGGCTTGGTCGAGCGGGGCAACACCGTGGTGGTCATCGAACACAACCTCGACGTGGTCGCCCACAGCGACTGGGTGATCGATCTGGGCCCCGACGGCGGCAAGGACGGCGGCGAGATCGTCTTCACCGGCACCCCCGCCGACCTGCTCGACCACCCGACCTCCCTGACCGGCGAATACCTGCGCCGCTACAAGGCCGGCTAGGACGGGTACCCGCCCACGGCGAGACGCGCCGCGGCGGCGACGACGTCGGGGATCTCCTCGGGCGGTGTCGGCTCGGAGGTCCGCGACAGCGCGGTCAGGACGGCGTCGACCGCTCCCAGGACCGCGCCGGTGAGCGCGGCGGCGTGCAGCGGGGTGAGATCCGGGTGGGCGCACCCCAGTTCGGCGGCGAGTCGGCGTTGCAGATCGGCTCGCCGCCGCAGCGCCCCGGCCTGCAAGGCGGGGACCTCGGCCAGCAGGCGGGCGCGGACCGCGGTGAGGTCGTGGTCGAGCGGGAAGCTCCATCTCGGTGCGCGGGTGAGGTGGTCCACGACGCGCAGCAGGGTCTCGACGGGGGTCTGTCCGGCCTCGGTGGCGTCGAAGGCTTCGCGGACCAAGGGATCGTAGAGGTCGTCGTCGGCGAAGACGACCGCGTCCTTGGCCGGGAAATAGTTGAAAAAGGTGGCGGGGGAGACCTCTGCGGCGGCGGCGATCTCGGCCACCGTGGCGCCTTCGTAGCCCTTGTCGTCGAACAGTCGCAAGGCGGCTTCGATCAGCGCGCGCCGGGTGCGCTGCTTCTTCTGCTCCCGCAGTCCTGTCGGCTCCATCGCGCAATTGTTGCATAGCATCTATTTTTAGAGTCACTACAAGTTTGTTACGGTGGCAGCATGAGCGAACGAACGCGGTGCGTCGTGGTGGGCGGCGGACCGGCGGGCATCGTGCTCGGGCTGCTGCTGGCCCGCGCCGGTGTCGAGGTGACGGTGCTGGAGAAGCACACCGACTTCCTGCGCGATTTCCGCGGCGACACCGTGCACCCGTCGACGCTGCGCCTGCTGGACGATCTGGGCCTCGGTGCGCGCTTCGCGGCCCTGCCGATCTCGCGGCTCGAGCAGATGCGGGTGCGCATCGGGTCGAGCACCGTCGTGATGGCCGACTTCCGCCGCATCCCCGGCCCGCACAAATACCTCGCGATGGTGCCGCAGTGGGAGTTCCTCGACCTGCTCGCGCGCGCCGCCGCCGAGGAACCCGCGTTCACGTTGCGCACCGGGTGCGCCGTCACCGGCCTGCTGCGCGCCGAGGACGGACGCGTCACCGGCGTGCGCTACCGCGACGCCGACGACACCGCCCGCGAACTCACCGCCGATCTGACGGTGGGCTGCGACGGGCGCTGGTCGGTGGTGCGACGGGCGGCCGACCTGCCCGTGATCTGCTTCGACATTCCGATGGACGTGTGGCAGATCCGCATCCCGAAGACCCACGCCGCCTACAGCGGCGAGGTGGTCGGCTGCTTCGGTCGAGGTCGGGTGGCGGTCACCATGGATCGCGGCGACTACTTCCAGACCGCCTACCTCATCGAGAAGGGCAGCGACACCGCGCGCCGGGCCCAACCGCTCGCCGACCTGCGCGCCGATCTGGCCGAGCTGCTGCGATTGCCCGGCGGGACAACGGAATACCCGCGGTCCTGGGACGAGGTGAAGTTGCTGCGCACCGAGATGAACCGTCTGCGACGCTGGTATGCCGACGGGCTGCTGTGTCTGGGCGACGCCGCGCACACCATGTCACCGGTCGGCGGGGTCGGGGTGAACCTCGCCATCCAGGACGCCGTCGCCGCCGCCCGGATCCTGGCGGAACCGCTGCGCCGCGGCCGGGTGCGGACCGCGGACCTGGCCCGCGTCCAGCGACGTCGCGCGTGGCCGACCGCCGTGACCCAGCGTTCGCAACTCGGCGAACACGACATGCTCCTGCGCCCCGCGCTGGCCCGCACCTTGGACGAGGACCGCCTACCTGTCCCGGTGCGGGCGCTGCGACGCGTGCCGATGCTGCGCGGAGTCAGCGCCTACCTCGGCGGCATCGGGGTACGCCCCGAGCGCGCCCCGGATTTCGCTCGCCGACCCGAACCCGACACCGTTTCGGACAGTTGAGCCTCCGCACGGCGGCGGGTCGGATCGGCCGCTGGCTCCGACGCAGAGCCGGATTCAGGCGGCCGGCCCGAACCAGCGGGACAGTGCCGCGGGCAGGTCGGAGTGCTGGTCACCGGCCCAGGCGACGTGGCCGTCGGGGCGCAGCAGGACGGCCGGGGCGGGCAGGTGCTCGCCGTGGTCCACGACGTGGTCGACGCGGTCGGCCCAGCCGTCGACCGAGAGCCGCCCGGTCCGGTCGACCAGCAGGCCGCGCCCGCGGCGGGTCAATTCGTAGAGGCGACCGTTGTCGAGGGGTAGGTCTCGCAGGCGCGCGCCCACGAGCGGGGCGGGGTCGCCGAAGTCGTAGCGGACGTTCAGCGCGGTGATCTTCTCGATCAGGTACCGGTTGACGCCGTCGAGGTCCATCAGTTCCGAGACCAGGTCGCGGACCGCGACCGAGCCGGGGTCGGTGGCCATCAGCGCCATCTGCGCGCGGGTGTTGCGCAGGACGTCGGCGGCGACCGGGTGACGTTCGGCGTGGTAGGTGTCGAGCAGGTCGGCGGGCGCCCGGCCCGCGATGGCCGCGGCCAGTTTCCAGCCGAGGTTGAACGCGTCCTGGATGCCCAGATTGAGGCCCTGACCACCGGTCGGCGGGTGGACGTGGGCGGCGTCGCCCGCCAGCAGCACGCGGCCGACGCGGTAGCGGTCGGCTTGGCGAGTCGCGTCGCCGAAGCGGGTGAGTCGGCGCGGGTCGTGCGCGCCGAAATCGGTGCCCGCGTGGGCGCGCAACTGGGTGCGGAAATCCTCGAAACTCGGCGGGGTGCGGTCGGTGGACAATCCCGCGGCGGGCACGACGACCCGGTAGTAGCCGTCGCCGGCGGGGCCGATCCCGAAACGTTTCTGGGTGCGCCGGATCTCGCTCATCGCGGCCACGATGGTTTCGGGTGATTCGGTCATCCGCATCTCCCCGAGCAGGGTCTCGACGGTGGCCGACCGGCCCGGGAACCCCACGCCCGACAGTTTGCGCACCATGCTGCGGCCGCCGTCGCAGCCGACGAGGTAGCGGGCGCGCAGCACGTCGCCGTCGGCCAGTTCGACCCGCACACCGGCCGCGTCCTGGTCCAGTCCGACGAGTTCGCGTCCGCGCGCGATCCGCGCGCCCAGTTCCAGGGCGTGTTCGGCCAGCAATCGGTCGGTGACGGGCTGCGGGATGCCCAGGACGTAGCCGTGGGCGCTGTCCAGTTCCGGGGCCGGTTTCTCGATCGCGGCGAAGAAGCCGCCCAGCGGATGCCGGGTGCCCTCGGCCAGGAACCGTTCGAGCAGCCCGCGCTGGTCGAGCACCTCGATGCTGCGCGCGTGCAGTCCGAGCGCGCGCACCTGCTCGGTCGGTTCGGCGTCGCGTTCCAGGATCAGCACCTCGACACCGTGCAACCGCAGTTCGGCGGCCAACATCAACCCGGTCGGTCCACCGCCGGCGATGATCACCTCGGTCATTCACACTCCCTGTTCCGCGGGCTGTTTGCCCTGAGGTGGGAGATTCTGCAACGCACCCGGGGTCTTGCGGCAAGGCCCCGGGTGCGTTATACGTTGAAGAGGGGAAAGCTACGCGCCCACGTGTTCGGCGGATCGCGCCGAGGGCGAAGCACACGATTCACAGCCGCACCGGCAACAGGGCCTCGGTGACAGGACGCCCATCGCGCAGCCGAGATACCTCGGCGCGAGCGAATGCCACCCGGGGAGTCTCAGCGCCTCGATCGGTGGCGAGCGCGTCGGCCAGATCGCAGACCGCCTCCAGCACGTAGCCGTGTCGCCCGCGTTCGGCGCGATCGCGGCCCGCGCGCCGAAACGCGCGCCGCGCTTTGGCGTTTCCGCACGCGGCCGCGGACTCTTCGCTGGTCACGAATCCGGCCGCCACCTCGGGTGCGAGGATCTCGGCGAGAAAACGGCGTTCACGCGGAACGGTCAGCGCGAAGACGCGCACGGCCACCACCAGGGCCACCACGGTGATCCCCACGATGAATCCCAGAACGGCGATGTTGCTTTCGCCGGCGAAGTTGGCCATCGAATCCCACAATCCGTGCAGCAGCATGGGCACCGCGATCAGCAGCAGTCCGCGCCCGACGCGGCGAGGTTCGGCCGGGCGGCCGAGCAGATAGACCAGGCCGACGCAGAACAGCGCGGTGTAGAGGATGTGTCCCGCGGTGCCGGTGGCGACGCGCAGTATCACCGTCGACAAGGCCGCCTCGACCTGGTCGGCGCCGAAGCGCGCAGCGCCGGAGTTCATGCCGTAGGAGATGTCCTCGATGATCTCGAAGCCCAGGCCGAGGAACGCGCCGAGAATGAAGCCGTCGAAGGCCGTTCGCACCAGACGCGGGGCCAGGGCGATCAACAGCAACAGCCCGAATCCCTTGGCGGTCTCCTCGGTGAACGGTGCGGCCAGGCCCGCACCCCAGTCCTGGGCCCAGGCATGGCCGAAAAGCTTGCCGTAGATGCTGATCAGGGCGTCGTTGGCGTAGGCGGCCATCGACCAGGTGGCCGCGAAACCGCCCCAGAGGAACGCCGTGGCGAGCAGTTTGATCGGCTGGCGGGCATAGCGGTCGATGTGCTGGGTGAACCACCAGAAGATCGCGCCGTAGACGGCGAACACCAGCGCGGTGACCAGGATGGCCCTCGAGTAGGCGTGGTAGGTGCTACCGATCCGGTCGAAGAACAGCAGCGCGCCGGACCCGGTGAGCAGCGCGTAGACCCAGAACGCGAGGTTGCGGGGTTGGTAGAAGGTGAACGTACGCCCCCACCCGGAATCCTCGATGGCGAGAAAGCGCGCCTCCGCCGGATCTGTGGTGCTCATCCGGCCTCCTGCGGGAGTTCGCCGACGCTCGCGATCATCCGACCGACTTCGGTGAGCAGGTCCTGTGCGGGCTCGGGTGGACCGACGGCGACGATCTCGACACCGGTTCCGTCGATCACGTACGCGGCCAACACGCCGTCCGCGCCCGTGGCCCCGTATTTGGTGAGCAGTCCCGGTTCCCCGGTCCGCGCGGTGATCGGCGCCGGGTCGCCGGTCGCGGTGAACGGGGCTCGGAGGGCCGCGTCGGTGCGTTCGATGCGATCCAGCAACGCGGCCGGGTCACCGCTGAATTCTCCCGTGCGCACGACGAATTGGATGCCGCCGCGGGCCAGGACCGCCCCGGGCGGGTAGCCCTTGCCGGTGGGTTCGTCATCGCGGCGCTCGCCGCTGACCAGCGACCAACCCTCCGCGGCGGTGAATCCGATCCCACCCTGCACCGCGATGACCTCACCGGCCGAGGTGACGTCGGTCTCGGAGATCGCGCCGTCGAGATCGGGCAGCAGCACCCCTTGCAGAAGGGCCAGTGCCAACACCACCAACGCGGGCAGCAGGGTCCGCTTGTCCATGCCCAGCCAACGGCGGTCGGCTGGAACCCAGCGGTCACCGGGATCGAAATACTCTGCCGAGATCCTCGTCTCGTCGTCCCGTGTGTGCGTGCCCACGCCACCCTCCGATCTTGGATGGGGTCACGATAGCCTGAGATTCGCCGGCGGGCCGAGTTCGGGCTACGGAGATCAGCGGGAGGCGCGCGAGTATTCGGCGGTCAACCACTCGGGGAATTCGGTGAGATCGGCCAGCACGACGTGGGCGCCGGCCCGCCACAGTTGTTCGGCCGTGCACGGTCCGGTGGTGACGCCGACGGCGCGGACCTCGGCGGCGCGCGCGCCGATCATGTCCCCGGTGTGGTCGCCGACGAAGACGGTGGCGGCGTGGGCGCTCAGCGCCTCGGCCTTGCCCGCCGACCACAGGTCGCCGATGACGGTGTCGACCTGCCAGCGCAGCGCCGCGACGTGCAGTTCGGCGTGCGGTTGGTGTTTGCCGGTGACGACCAGGATCTGTCCGCCCAGTGCGCGCACGGCCGCCAACGCCTCGCCCGCGCCCGCCATCGGCAGGATCTCGGGGACGACCGAGGGATACATCTCGCGGTAGCGGGTGACCATCGCCGGGATCAGGTCGGTGGGTGCGCCCGCCTCGGCGAGCATCTGGGCCAGCGGCGGGCCGAGGCGGGTGGCGAATCGCGCGCCGTGCAGGTCGATCCCGAATTCGGCGCCGAGGATGTCGATGGCGCGCGCGACGCCGGGTCGCGAATCGATCAGCGTCATATCCAGGTCGAAACCCACCGTGAAGCTCACCGATCGACTCTATCCCGGTGCGCGGTTCAGCGTCCGCCCGGCGGAACAGGTGCGCGGGCGTCGAGGTTCTCGCTCGCGTCGTCGACGGGTTCGTCGGGCCGCCACGCCGCTCGCACGCCGGGAACCCCGCTCTCCACCACGTAACTGGCGCGGGTGGTGATCGGCGCGCCGGGACGCGACACGTACGGCACGACCCGGAAGTCGGTGCGCCACAGTCGATGATCGAGTTCGACGCGGACGTAGCCGCGTTGGGCGTTGAAGAATTTCAGGTCGGGGTTGGCGGCGAGCAGGGTGCGTCCGGTGGCGTTCATGTCCGCGCCGTCGCGACCGGTGGTGATGGAGGTGCCGATGAACTCCGCGCCCACGACCGGGGAATCGGGGGTGTCGCGGCGCAGGTCGAGCGCGCAGTTCTGGTGGCGGTCGCCGGTGATGACGACGAGGTCGTCCACGCCGCGCTCGGCGGCCGCGCCGAGGACGGCGTCGCGGTCGGCGACGTAGCCGTCCCACGCGTCGGTGCCGACCACCGTTCCCGCGCCGGGGTCGTAGTCGGTCTGCCCCATCGAGACCTGGTTGCCGATGATCTGCCAGCGCGCGGCGGATCGGGTGAGGCCCTCGACGAGCCAGTCCCGTTGGGGCGCGCCGAGGATCGTGCGGTCGGCGGACAGGCGCTCGGCGCAGTCGCGCACCAGGTTGCCGTCGCCGCACGCCTGGGCGGTGCGGTGCTGACGTGTGTCGAGCATGGTGAGTTCGGCCAGGTTCCCGAAGGGGAGGCGGCGGTGCAAGCGCATCGCGGGGCCCGCGGGCAGTTGCGCCAGGCGCAGTGGTTGATGTTCGTACATGGCCTGGAACGCGGCGGCGCGGCGGCGTCGGTACAGCCACGGCAGGCGGTGGACGTCGAATCCGGTGCCGGGTCGGTCACCGGCCCAGTTGTTGTCGAGTTCGTGGTCGTCGAGGGTGACCACCCACGGGAACGCGGCGTGCGCGGCGCGCAGTGGGGCTTCGGCTTTGGCCAGGGCGTAGAGCAGGCGGTAACCGGGCAGGTCGACGGCCTCGTCGGTCAGTTTGCGCGGCAGCGGCCCGTCCTGTCGGCCGCGCATCCAGGCTTTCTCGTAGATGTAGTCGCCCAGGTGCACGACCAGGTCGAGGTCCTCGGCGGCCAGATGGTCGTAGGCGGTGAAGTAGCCCGAATTCCAGGACTGGCAGGAGGCGAAGGCGAAGCGCAGTCGTTCGGTGGCCGCGCCGAGGGCGGGCGCGGTGCGGGTGCGTCCGACCGGGGACACCGCCGTGCCCGCGCGGAAGCGGTAGAAGTACCAGCGGTCGGGTTGCAGGCCGTGGATCTCGGGGTGCACGCTGTGGCCGAGTTCGCGGGTGGCCAGGACGCTGCCGCGGGTGACGACGTGGCGGAACGCCTCGTCGTGGGCGAGTTCGTAGTCGACGCTGACGGGCGCCAGGGGCATGCCGCCGAGACCGTCGGGTGCCAGGGGATCGGGGGCCAGTCGGGTCCACAGCACCACGCCGTCGGCGGCGGGGTCACCGGAGGCCACGCCCAGGGAGAACGGGTCGCCCAACCGGCGGGGCGCGGGGTGGGGTGCGCTCGCGCCGGTGACGGCGCCCGCGAGCACCGCCGCCGACGCGGCGGTGCCCAGACGCAGGAGATGCCGGCGAGACAAGACCATGACCCAGCCTAGATCAGGCGGAGATCTTGCCTCCGACTATGCCGCTGACCGGGGGTTTATCCCGAGGTAGGGGTGGTCGGGCTCACAGGCAGACCACCACGCTGCCCAGAGGCACGCAGATGGCGATGGAACCGGTCTGGGTCACTCCGGGCAGTTGTGCCGAGGGGGTGGCCGCGGAGGCGGCGGGCGCGGCGATCGCGCCCAGCGACAGGGCGATGGCGGCCACGGCGGCCGCTCTCTTGGCTTTGCTGGACATGGCGCATCCTTCGTGTCGATCGACTCGTTCTCCGGAATCTTGCGTTTCTCAGTGTTCGCTGTGGCTCGGCGAGATTCCAGACAAGAAAAGGTCACGGGCGCGTGGGCGGAATTCCGATGCGGTCTCGTCTGCGGGCGCGCGACGTTATCGGAATGGCATTGTCGAATGGTCTCGATATCGCGCGAACGGAATGAAGGGGCCCGTCCCGGCGTCGATCGCGAGCGTTTCCGAATCGCGATCGTACGGGCGATGGTCACCGCGATGGTTGACGATTTCGGAATCGAGGGATCTCGGGAAATCGGTGGCGTCGCGCGATCGAGTCGGACACAATCGCCGATTCCTCCGCGTCGGCTCCCCGGGAGAACCGCTGTCTCGAATGTCGGATTATCCGGGGGTGTGAACGCCGGGTGTCGCTCGGGCGGGCGGGGAGGGAGCCCTTCGTCGGTGATTCACGTGGAACCCCCGGTGCACTCGATGCCGCTTCGGCTGAATTGCCGGAAGGTGTTGCCCGTCACCGCATCCGCGCGTTCGTTGCATCGTGTGCGCGATCGCGGCGGATGCGGCGGCGGGCGAATCTCAGCCCTGGACCGGCGGAATCGGGAACGAGTGGTGTTCGTGGGCGATGACCCAGCGCCCGTGTTCGCGGCGCAGGCCGAAGCTCAGGCGCAGTCGGGCGGCGGGGTCGGCGGCGAAATCCTCGGCGGTGCCGCACAACAGCAGCGCGTAGGCGAAGGCGATATCGCCGCCGACCTCCACGTCCAGGGAGACGATCTCGAAATTCGCCCCGCGCGACTGCCATTCGAAGAATTCCGGCCAGACCGCGCGGTAGGCGTCTATTCCGCGTACGCCTTCGTGCGGCGGCGGCACATCGAACATGACGATGTCCTCGGCGTGGTCGGCGACGGTTGCCTCGATATCGCCCGCGTGGACCGCCGCGGCCCATCGCTCGATCAGAATTCGGATCTGCTTCTCGTCCTGCGACACCGCGGCCGTCCCCTTTCCGCACGGCCGCCGAGAGGTGCGGGCCGTGACTATCCGACGAGAGTGCCGAAAAGGCGACCGGGGCGCAACGGAAACGGCCGGTTCGGAACGAATTCGGTGTCGAATCCCAACCGGACTCGGTGATCCGCTACGAGACTCAACTGCTCGACGCGGTGGCGAAGGGGGTGCCCACGGCGACCGCGCCCCGGCGGTGCGGGTGGCGCCACAGTCCGCGGCGTTCAAGGATCGGCAGGACGCCCTCACCGAACCAGTACGCCTCCTCGAGGTGCGGGTAGCCCGACAGGATGAAATGGCTGACGCCCGCTTCGGCATATTCCACCAGTCGGTCGGCCACCTCTTCGTGCGAGCCGACCAGGGCGGTGCCCGCGCCGCCGCGCACCAGGCCGACCCCGGCCCACAGGTTCGGGGCGATCTCGAGGCTGTCGGTGCGGCCGCCGTGCAACTCCAGCATGCGCCGCTGTCCCTCGGATTCGCTGCGCGCCAGATTCGCCTGCACGCGGGCGATGTCGGCGGGATCGATGCCGGCCAGCAGGCGATCGGCCTCGGCCCACGCCTGCTCGGCGGTGTCGCGGCTGATGACGTGCACGCGCAGACCGTAGTCGAGGACCCGGCCGTGGTCCACGGCCTGCGAACGCACCGCGTCCAGTTTCGCGGTGACGGCGGGGACCGGTTCGCCCCAGGTCAGGTAGGTGTCGGCGTAGCGGGCCGCGACGGGGAGCGCCGCGGCCGAGGACCCGCCGAAGAAGACGGGCGGCAGCGGGTCGGGACGGTTGGCCAGCAGCGCCCCGCGCACCCGCAGGTGCTCGCCCTCGAAGTCGACCGGGTCGGTGCGGGTCCACAGTTCGCGGACCACGTGCAGGAATTCCCCGGTGCGCGCGTAGCGCTGCTCTTTGTCGAGGAAGTCGCCGTAGGCCTGCTGTTCGTGGGGTTCGCCGCCGGTGACGACGTTGAGCAGCAACCGTCCGCGCGAATGTCGCTGGAAGGTGGCCGACATCTGCGCGGCCAGGGTCGGTGACACCAGGCCGGGGCGGAAGGCGACCAGGTATTTCAGCGTCTCGGTGGTCTCGACCATCATCGCGGTGGTCAGCCAGGCGTCCTCGCACCAAGCCCCGGTGGGGGTCAGCACCGCTTCGAATCCGTTGTCCTCCGCGGCCGCCCCGATCTGGTTGAGATAGCGCAGCGAGGCGGGACGGTCACCGGACATGAAGGTGCCGTGACCGCCCGCGATCAGACCGCGGGAATCACCGTAGGTGGGCAGGAACCAGTGGAACGACAGACTCATCGCGGTGCGCTCCTCTCAGGAGGGCCGGGGGGACAGCGATTTTCCATGCTGCGTCCCCGACTACCGGCTGTCACCGGTTGCGACCAGCGTGATTCCAACCCGCGGGTACGTTATCGGCGCAGGCCGAGCAGGGTTTCGGCGACGATGCGGATGTGGTCGAGGTATTCGGCGAACGCGGCGGGGGAGGCGTGCGAGCGGTCCAGCGCGCCGCGGGTCAGGGTGTGGCCGACGGTCTCGGCGACCACGCGCACGGGTACCGGCGCGGTGACCGCGCCGCGCTCGAGTTGGCGCTCGAGGTAGCGGGCGAAGCGGCGGATGGGGCGCTCGGCGATCTCCTCGGCCAGCGGGGTCAGCGCCGGGTCGACCGCGCCGCGTTCCTCGATCAGCCGCAGCAGGGGGCCAGCGGCGCGTACGGCCTCGGCGAAGGACTCGATGGTGGCGCGCAGCATGTCGCGCGGGTCCTCGACGGCGTCTCCGGGTTCCTGGGCGGCGAGGAAATCGTCGCGGACGCGCAGGGCCAGCGCCTGGAAGATCTCCTCCTTGGAGGCGAAGTACACGTACAGGGTGGCCCGCGAGACCCCGGCAGCGGCGGTGATGGCGGCGACGGTGGTGGCGGTGTAGCCGCGTTGGACGAAGACCCGCGCCGCGGCGTCGAGCAGGGCGCGGTGGCGGTCGGTGTCGGACCGTTCGCGCGCGGCACGTACCGCCCAGGTGGAGTGGGTCACCCCGCCCATCGTGGTTGACGTTGACGTCAATGTCAACGAGACTGGCTGCTATGCGCGTGGCAGTGGTGAACCGGGGAGAGATCGCCGTCCGGGTCCTCCGGGCGGCCCGGGAATGGGGTTACGAGACCCTGGCGGTGCACACCGAGGACGAACCCGACGCCGCGCACCTGCGGTTGGCCGACGACACCGTGCAACTGTCGGGTCGCGGCCCGGCCGCCTACCTCGACGTGGCGGGCGTGGTCGCGGCCGCGCGCAAGGCGGGCCCGGGCGCGCTGGTCCATCCCGGTTACGGATTCCTCAGCGAGAGCGCCGAATTCGCGAGCGCGTGCGCCGCGGCCGACCTGACCTTCCTCGGCCCGGGGCCCGCGGTGCTGCGGGTGTTCGGCGACAAGGTCGCGGCGCGCGCCGCCGCCGAACTGGCCGGGGTGCCGGTGGTTCCGGCCAGCGCGGCGGGCGGCGGTTTCGACGCCGTGGCCGCGCTGCTCGCGCGCTATCCCGACGGGGTGATGGTCAAGGCGGCCGCGGGCGGCGGCGGACGCGGGATGCGGGTGGTGCGCGATCCGGCCCTGCTGCGCGAGAGCTACGACCGCTGCCGCGCCGAGGCGGCGGCGGGATTCGGCGAGGACACCGTCTACGCCGAGGCGTTGGTCCCCGCGGCCCGCCACATCGAGGTGCAGATCGTGGCCGACGGCACGGCCGCGGTCGCGGTCGGCGACCGGGATTGCAGCGTGCAGCGCCGCCACCAGAAACTCCTCGAGGTCGCCCCCGCGCCCGCACTCGAGGCCGCGCTGCGCGAACGGTTGCACCGCGACGCGGTGGCCGTGGCCGAATCGGTGCGCTGCCGGGGCGTGATCACGGTGGAGTTCCTGGTCAGCGGCGCGAACGCGTGGTTCCTCGAGGTCAATCCGCGGTTGCAGGTCGAACACACCGTCACCGAGGAGGTCACCGGACTGGATCTGGTGGGCCTGCAATTCGCGCTGGCGGGCGGCGCGGATCTGGCCGCCCTCGACCTGGACACCTACCTCGTGCCGACGGGCCGGTGCGCGGTCCAGGCCCGCGTGAACGCCGAGATCCTCACCGCCGCGGGCGATGTCGTGCCCGGCAGCGGCACGCTGACCCAGTTCGCGGCGCCGACCGGGGTCGGGGTGCGAGTCGACACCGCGGCCGCGCCGGGCGTGCGCCAGGGCAGCGGGTTCGACTCGCTGCTGGCCAAGGTGATCGCCTCGGGGCCGACGCACGCCGCGGCGCTGCGCCGATGTTCGGACGCACTCGCCGAGACCGTCGTGGCCGGGGTGGACACCAATCTCGGAGTGCTGCGGGCGCTGGTGCGCGAACTGGCGGACGTCGAGTTCGTCACCACCGACTGGTTCGAGTCCCGGGTGGGCGAGTTGGTGGCCGCCGCCGAACGTGACAGCGACGAACTCCCGGCGCCCGCGCCCGCCCCGTCGGTCGATCTCGCCGAGGACGAATACGCGCACCGGTCCCCGATGGGCGGCACGGTCGTCACCGTCGCCGCGGCGGGCGCGGTGATCGCGGCGGGCGCGGAACTCGCGGTGCTCGAGGCGATGAAGATGCAGCACGTACTGCGCGCCGAGCGGTCGCTGCGGGTGAGGCGGACCCTGGTCGGTCCCGGTGACACCGTCGATCCCCGGCAGCCGGTGCTGATCTGGGAGCCCGCCGACACCGAGAACGTCGAGGTCGACGTCACGGCGGTCGACCTCGACGCGCTGCGCCCCGACCTGACCGAGGTGCTGCGCAGGCAGGGGTTGGCCGCCGACGCGGCGCGCCCGGAAGCGGTCGCCAAACGCCACCGCCTGGGTCGGCGCACGGCCCGCGAGAACGTCGAGGACCTGATCGACGCGGACAGTTTCGTCGAATACGGGCGGCTGGCCGTGGCCGCCCAGCGTTCGCGCCGCGGCCTGGACGACCTGATCGCCAACACGCCCGCCGACGGTCTGATCGCGGGCGTGGCCACGATCAACGCCGACCGCTTCGGCGCGGAGGCGACCCGCGCGGTGGTGCTGTCCTACGACTATTCGGTGCTGGCGGGCACACAGGGCATGCGCAACCACGTCAAGACCGACCGCATGCTGCACCTGGCCCGCGAGCAGCGACTGCCGGTGGTGTTCTTCACCGAGGGCGGCGGCGGCCGACCGGGCGACACCGACCACGGCGGCATCTCCGGTCTGGACATCACCACCTTCCGTGCGATGGCCGAACTCTCCGGCCGGGTCCCGCTGATCGGGATCGCCTCGGGCCGCTGTTTCGCGGGCAACGCCGCGCTGCTGGGCATGTGCGACGTGGTCATCGCGACCCCGGAGGCCACTATCGGCATGGGTGGTCCGGCGATGATCGAAGGCGGCGGACTCGGCGTCTTCCGTCCCGAGGACATCGGCCCGATCCAGGTGCAGCGCCGCAACGGCGTGGTGCACCTCGCGGCCGCCGACGAAGCCGACGCGGTGGCTCTGGCGCGCCGCTACCTGACCTATTTCCAGGGCGAGGCCGCGCGGTGGGAGGCCCCCGATCCGCGTCTGGCCCGGCACGTGGTGCCCGAGGACCGGTTGCGCGCCTTCGACATCCGCGCCGCGATCGAGTCCGTGGTCGACCTCGACTCGGTGCT
>NZ_BAGG01000063.1 GCF_000308695.1 Nocardia takedensis NBRC 100417
CGGTGCTGGCGCAGACCAGTATCGAGGGCATCGCCGTCGACCTGGTCGCGGGCGGTGACGCGGATGTGGCGGCGGCGCGGTCCATCACCGACAAGCTGATCGTGGCCGGTGTCGTCGACGGCCACAACATCTGGCGGGTGGACCCCGACCACGCGCTGCCGCGACTGACCGGGCTGCGCGAGGCGGGCGTGACGGTCGCGGTGTCGAGTTCGTGCTCGTTGCTGCACGTCCCGTACAGCCTCGCGCCCGAAACCGATCTGGACGACCGACTGCGCACCTGGCTGGCCTTCGGCGAGGAGAAGATCGCCGAGATCCGCGTGCTGGCCACCGCACTCACCGACGGCGAGGACGCCGTCGCCGAAGCGCTCGCGACCGCGCGCGCCGCCGTCGCCGACCGCAACGCCGACCCGCGTCTGCGCGTCGAATCGGTGCGCGAGCGCCTGGCCGGCCTCGGCGCGGACGCCGCCCGGCGCACTCCGGCCGACGAGCGTCGCGTGGTGCAGCAGCAACGCCTGAACCTGCCGTTGCTGCCGACCACCACGATCGGCTCCTACCCGCAGACCAGCCGGATCCGGGTGGCCCGCGCGGAACTGCGTCGCGGCGAGATCGACCAGGCGGCCTACGACGAGCGGATGCGCGCCGAGATCGCCGAAGTCATCACGCTGCAAGAGGAGATCGGTCTGGACGTGCTGGTGCACGGCGAGCCCGAACGCAACGACATGGTGCAGTACTTCGCCGAACAACTCGACGGGTTCGCCGCCACGGTCAACGGCTGGGTGCAGTCCTACGGCACCCGCTGCGTGCGTCCGCCGATCGTCTACGGCGATGTGGTGCGTCCGGCGGTCATGACCGTCGAGTGGATCACCTACGCGCAGTCGCTGACCGCCAAGCCGGTCAAGGGCATGCTGACCGGTCCGGTCACCATTCTGGCGTGGTCGTTCATCCGCGACGATCAGCCGTTGGCCGACACCGCCCGCCAGATCGCGCTGGCGATCCGGGACGAGACGGTGGATCTGGAGGCGGCCGGGATCGGTGTCATCCAGGTGGACGAGCCCGCCCTGCGCGAACTGCTGCCGCTGCGCAAGGCCGACCAGGCCGCGTACCTGGAGTGGGCGGTCGAGGCGTTCCGGCTCTCGACCGCGGGCGTCGCCGACGCCACGCAGATCCACACCCACCTGTGCTATTCGGAGTTCGGTGAGGTCATCGGGGCGATCGCCGGCCTGGATGCCGACGTCACCTCGATCGAGGCGGCGCGCTCGCACATGGAGGTGCTCGACGACCTCAACGCGGCGGGCTTCGACCTGGGCGTGGGTCCGGGCGTCTACGACATCCACTCCCCGCGCGTGCCCGACGCCCAGGAGATCGAACGCTCGCTCGCGTTGGCGCTCAAAGCCGTTCCGGCCGAGCGCCTGTGGGTCAACCCGGACTGCGGTCTGAAGACCCGCCGCACCGAGGAAGTAGTCGCCTCGCTGCGCAATCTCGTCACCGCGGCCCGGGCGCTGCGCTGAAATGAATCCGGGGCGCCCGCCCGCGGGCGCCCCGGATATCCGCGCATCCCCTTCCACCCCGAGGTCGACATGCACATGTTTCCGCGCGCGGTGACCGGCCGTGCCACCCGAGTCCCGCTCCCGACGCGATCGGTGGTGCGGAATCTGCGCACCCACGCCACGGCGCGGGTGCCGTTCTCCGTGGAGTTCAACCCGCCGCGCGACGCCGACGGCGAAGCCCGATTGTGGCGCACCGTCCGGCAATTCGAACGCATGCATCCGGCGTTCGTGTCGATGACCTACGGCGCGGGCGGTTCCACCAAGGACCGCACGGCCCGCATCACCGGCCAGTTGGCCCAGCAGACCACCCTGCTACCGGTGGCGCACCTGACCGCGGTCGGCCACAGTCTCGCCGAATTGCGCGCCTTGGTCGGCTCCTACGCCGACTGCGGTATCCGCGACATCCTCGTGCTGCGCGGTGACCCGCCGGGCGATCCGCTCGGGGACTGGCGCAAACACCCGGCCGGTGTCACCTACGCCGAGGAACTGGTCTGGATCGTGCGCGACCTCGGCGACTTCAACGTCGGGGTGGCCTCCTTCCCACAAGGCCACCACCGCTCCGCGGACCTGCGCACCGACACCGCCCACTTGGCCGCGAAACTGCGTGCCGGAGCGGACTATTCGATCACCCAGATGTTCTTCGACGTCGAGCACTACCTGCGTCTGCGCGACCGTCTGGCCGCACACGACCCGGTCGAGGCGGCCAAGCCGATCATCCCCGAACTGATGCCCATCACCTCGCTGCGCACCGTGCGGCGCGCGGTGGAACTGTCCGGGCGGGAGTTGCCCGCGACAGTGCTGGATCGGCTGCACCTGGCCGCGGGTGACGGTCCGGAGGAGAATCACGCCGCGGTCCGGGCGGCGGGTATCGAAATCGCCACGGAGATGGCGCAACGTCTCATCGACGAGGGCGCGCCCTGTCTGCACTTCATCACCCTCAATTTCGCCAAGGCGACGACCGAGGTGCTGACCAACCTGGGCTACGGAGTCACCGCCGCGCCGAGTCTCCACTGACCCGCCACGCGGGCACGAGTCGCCGCGACGGTGACCGGTCGGCGGCATCGACTCGGCCGTGAATCCGGGCGGTGCGGAGATGCTGGGCCGGGAGTCGGCCGCCGGGCAGGCCGACGTGCCCGGCGGTGTCAGTGTTCGCCGTGCAGTCGGCGGAAACGACTGCCGTGGAACACCAGTGGCTCGGTCGCGGCGCTGACCGCGACCCGAGTCAGGTAGGCGAGGATGACGAGATGGTCGCCCGCGGGGACACTCGTCGACAATCTCGCCTCCAACCATGCGCCCGCGCCGCGGATCAGTAGCGCGCCGTCGGTGCCCGGGGCGACGGTGAGGTCGCGGAACCGATCGCCGTCCTTCGCGCCGAGCCCCCGGGCCGCGACCTGCTGCTGAGCGCCGAGCAGGCTCAACCCCACCCGTGCCGCGCGGCTCAGGTGCGGCCAGGTCCGCGAGGTGCGCTGCACGCAGAACGAGACGATCGGCGGGTCGAGGGAGACCGGCACGAACGTGCTCACCGCCATGCCGTGCGCCACGCCGTCGACCTCGGCGCAGACGGCGACGACACTGCTCGGGAAGGCGGCGAACGCCTGGCGCAGCGCGGGTGGTTCCGTCGAGAACTCGTGGAAGTCCGCCGCGAGAGTGGATTCGGTCATGGCACGGTCAACTCCCGACGGTGACGCCGTGGACGAGGGCGGGATCGATCGCCTCGGCGCGCGCCAGGGTCGCCGCGGCCATCTTGATGTGGGCGGCGTCGACCAGCACGCCGTCGACGCCGACCGCGCCACGCCCCTGTGCCTCGGCCTCGCGGTAGGCGGCGACATTGCGTCGGGCCATCGCGATCTCCTCGGCGGTGGGGGAGTAGACCGCATTCGCCACGGGGACCTGGGTGGGGTGAATCGCCCACTTGCCCGTGTAGCCGAGCAGGGAGGCGCGTCGGGCGTCGCGGCGGTAGCCCTCGAGGTTGCCGTAGTCGGGGAAGGGGGCGTCGATGGCGAGCACGCCCGCGATCCGCGCGGCGACAAGGGTCTTGTTGCGGGCGTAGTGCCAGAAATCGCCGGGATAGTCGCCGAGCGGATCGAAGTTGGTGTCCACGCGCGCGCCCTGGGACAGCGAGAAATCGCCGACGCCGAAGATCAGCGCGTCCACCCGGGGACTGGCCGCCGCGATCTCCTCGGCGTTGGCCAGTCCTTCGACCTCCTCGATCAGGACTTCGAGGCGGATCTGCCGGGTGAGACCGAGTTTGGCCTCGAGTTGGGTGAGCAGCAGGTCGACCCACCACACGTCGCGGGCGGTGCGCGCCTTGGGCACCACGATGGTGTGCAATTTCTCTCGCGCGCGGGTGACGACCTCGATGATGTCGTCGTGGCACCACTGTGTGTCGAGGCCGTTGACACGGATCGCGGGAACCGTGCGGCCCCAGTCCATCTCGGTCAGCGCGGTGATGGCCTTCTCTCGCGCGGACTCCTTGAGCGATTCGGGGGTGGCGTCCTCGAGATCGAGGAACACCAGGTCCGCGCCGCAGGACAGGGCCTTGGCGAACATGTGGTCGTTGCAGGCGGGCAGGGCGAGTTCGGAGCGCCGGATCAGCACGGTCATCGTCGTAGTCCTTCGTATCGGTGGTGGCTAGAGCACGCCGCGGTGGCCGAGATCGGCCACCTCGTCGGCGGTCAGGCCCAGGAGTTCGCCGTAGACCTCGGTGTTGTGCTCACCGAGGCGCGGCCCGAGATGGTCGACCCGGCCGCGCGTTCCGGAGAAGCGCGGGACGGGCGCCTGCACGGTCATCGCACCCAATTCGTCGTCGGCGACCGGGACGAAGACCTCGCGGTGTCGCAGTTGGTCGTCGCGCATCAGATCCTCGATGTCGTAGACCGGTGCCGCCGCGACCTGTTCGGCCTCGAACACCGACATGGCCTCGGCGAGGGTTTGTTTCGACACCCAGTCGGCGACCACGTCGTCCACTTCGCGGGCGCGGGCCAACCGTCGCTGCGGGTCGGCGAATTCGGCGTCGGTGACCAGGTCCTCGCGGCCGATCGCGCGGAACACCCGCAGCGCCAACGCGGGCGAACTGCCGGACATGGCCAGCCATCGGCCGTCGGCGGTGCGGTAGGTGTTGCGCGGCGCGGAGATGTCCCAGCGGTTGCCCGCCCGCCGGGCGACCGTGCCGAGTTGGTCATAGCTCAGCAAGGTCTGCTCGAGCAGGCGGCTCAGCGGGTCGACCAGGTTGATGTCGACGAGTTGGCCCGGACCGCCGTGCACGTCACGGTGATACAGCGCCATCAGCACCGCGTAGGCGGCGTTGAGCGAGGCGACCCCGTCGGCGAGCATGAACGGCGGCAGGGTCGGCGGGCCGTCGGCTTCCCCGGTGATGTGGGCGAATCCGCTCATCGCCTCACCTAGCGTGCCGAAGCCGGGCCGCTCGCTCTTGGGCCCCGTCAGCCCGAATCCGGTGATGTGCAGCATCACGATCCGGTCGTTGACCTCGCGCAGACTCGGATAGTCCAGTCCCCATCGGCGCAGCGTCTGCGGCCGGGTGTTGGTGACGACCACGTCGACCTTCTCCACCAATCGGCGCAGCAGTTTCTGCCCGTCGGGGCCGCGCATGTCCAGCGTGATCGCCTTCTTGTTGCGCGACACCGACTTCCACATCAGCCCCACGCCGTCGCGCTGCGCGCCCCAGGTCCGGATCGGGTCGCCGACACCCGGTTGTTCCACCTTGATCACCTCCGCGCCGAACTCGCCGAGGTAGGTCGCGGCCAGCGGCGCTGCGGCCAGGGTGGCCAGGTCGAGGACCCGCACGCCCGCCAGCATGGTCGTCACGCGGGACTCCCGGCGTGCGCGGGTCGGGCGAGGCCGAGATGCTCGCGCAATGTCGTGCCCTCGTACGCCTTGCGGAACAGGCCGCCGCGTTGCAGATGCGGGACCACCATGCGGGTGATGTCCTCGAACGAACCCGGCATGTGCGTCGCGGCGAGGACGAAACCGTCACAGGCGTCGGCGTGGAACCACTCGGCCATCTGCTCGGCGACCTGCGCGCCCGTGCCGACGAAACGCGGACCCTGCAACAGCGTCGCGCGATGGCCCGCCAGATCACGCACGGTCACCGTGCCGCCCAGGTGGGCGCGCAGATTCTGCACCAGACCCCGGATGCCGGACACCGAGGCGATCAAGTCGTCGGTGACGGGGTCGTCGAGATCGTGCCGCGCGAAGTCGTAGTTCATCAACTCCGAGAGCAACGTCAGCGAGGCCATCGGATGCACCAGATCCTCGAGCAGCATCGCCTCGCGTTCTTTGGCGTGCTGTTCGGTTTCGCCGACCACCGCGTAGGCCATCGGACAGATCCGCACCGCGGCCGGATCGCGGCCCGCGTCGGCGATGCGGGTCTTCTGGTCGGCGTAGTGGGCGCGCGCCACCTCCAGGCCGGGATCCCCGGTGAAGATCAATTCCGCCCAGCGCGAGGCGAATTCGCGGCCGCGTCCCGAGGAGCCCGCTTGGATGATGACCGGACGCCCCTGCGGCGTTCGCGGGACGGTGAGCGGTCCGCGCGCGGAGAAGAAGCGCCCGACGTGGTTGAGTTCGCGCACTTTGTCGGGATCGGCGAACACCCCGGCCGAACGATCGTGCACGATCGCGTCCGCGTCCCAGGTGTCCCACAGCCCGCTGACCACGTCGAGGAATTCGTCGGCGCGGTCGTAGCGCTCGTCGTGACCGAGATGGGCGTCCACGCCGAAGTTCTGGGCCTCGCTGTCGTTGACCGAGGTCACCACGTTCCAGGCCGCGCGGCCGCCGGAGAGGTGGTCGAGGGTGGCGAAGGTCCGGGCCACGTGGAAGGGCGCGTAGTAGGTCGTGGAGTAGGTCGCGCCCAGCCCGATCCGCGAGGTCGTCTGCGCCAACACGCCCAGGACCACGCCGAGGTCGAGTTTGACCGGTCGCGCGCCGTAGCGCACCGCCTCGGCCACCGTGCCCGCGTAGATGCCGGGCATGGCGAGTCGGTCGTCGAAGAACATCAGGTCGAAGCAGCCCTGCTCGAGTTGCCGTCCGACCTTCGCGTAATAGGACGCGTCGAGATAGCCGTGCTCGGTGGCCGGATGCCGCCACGAACCCGAGTAGACCGAGGTGTTGCCCGCCTGCATGAACGCGACCAACGTCATCCGGTCGCCGTGTCTCGTTGCCATGTTTTGGAATCTAACATCTGATATATCAGATTTCAAACCTGGTATCGTCGCGCTGCTACACTGCGGCGATGGCAACACGCGCGGTCGACATCGGCGGAACGGTCCGTGAGCGGGCCGCCCGCGAACTACGCGACCGCATCCTCACCGGCGCCCTGCCCGCGGGTGCGCGCATCGACCTCGACGCCATCACCGAGGAATTCGCCACCAGTCGCACCCCCGTGCGAGAAGCGTTACTGGAGTTGTCCTTCGAGGGACTGGTCCGGGTCGCGCCACGCAGCGGCATCACCGTCATCGGCATCAGCCCCGCCGACATCATGGACAGCTTCACCATCCTCGGTGTGCTCACCGGACAAGCCGCCTCCTGGGCCGCCGAACGCGCCACCCCCGACGAACTCGACACTCTGCGCGAACTCGCCGCCGAAGTCGCCTCCCGATCCGGCGATGACGCCATCGCCGAAGCCAACTGGCACTTCCATCAGGAAATCCACCGCGCCTCGCACTCCCCGCGCCTGCTCACCCAGATCCGGCAAGCCGCCCGCGTGGTCCCGTCGAACTTCCTTCGCCTGTTCCCCGAACGCGAACAACACTCCCTCGAGGACCACAACCGCCTCCTCGACGCCCTCACGGCCCGCGACGCGCCCAACGCCCGCGACATCGCCGAACATCACGTCCTCGAGGCGGGCCGCTCGCTCACCGAATGGCTGCGGAGAAACACCGACTGACGGCGCGGACTGCTCAGAACAGGCCGAGTTGGGTGGAGATCGCCGGGGACCGTACCGGTCCCGGAATCACTCGTCGCCCCTTCAGCATTCCGAGATCGGCGACGAACGGATCGTCCTCGTCGTTCACCCGGACCAACGCCGCCGAACCGACCATGGCCACCACCGTCAGGCGATGATCGCCCGCGGTGAGGGGGTGCGGGTATTCGTCGATCGCGTCGCGCCCCTCGGTCAGACCGCGGTGTTCGGCGGGTGGTATCCACGGCTCGAGCGGCAGGACCGCCTCCGTCGCGCGCAACAGGTCGCTCGCCTCCCGAACCGCCTGCGCGTGGGCCTGCTCGATCTCCGACGCCGGTCGCGGGCGGGTCAACGCCGTCAGTTTCGCGCGGCGGCGTTTGGTCTGGACGATGCCGGAGGAGTCGGAGACCATATCTTCGTAGACGCGGGCGGTTGTCCCGGACTCCGCCCACGCGAGATAAGTGGCGCGCACCGCACCCTGTTCGTCGAGGCGGGCGCGCTTGCGCGGATGCGCGGCCGTCCCGACTTTGCTGGACGCGTCGGCGAAGGTGGCGATATACACCCAATGCGGTTGCGCGACATAGTCACTCAAACCGTCGGGTACGAAACCGCCGCGATGCGCGTGATGGATGTGGCGGAACTCGTCCGCGGTCGCGCATTCCGCGCACTGCCCGCCCGTCACCGCGAGTCGACCGGCGGCGCAATGCCGGGGACCGCCGCCTCCCGGCCGACCGAACACGAAATGCCCGGTGCAGTAACTGCCCTCGGGCGACACCGTGAACGCCAACTCCGCGCCCATCAGCGCGACCGTGGACCACACCGGCTCACCGATCCCGAGCAGGTCCAGGTGCGGACTCCCGCCCGTCCACGACACCGACCGCACCAGGTACTCCACGCCATCGCCCCAAGACGCCCGCATCACCCGTTCCCCTCGGCCACCGAACCTGTTCGTGCGCAACCGGAAGCGGCGCACACGACTCGCCCCGCCGCGATCCGAACATCTGATCGAACCATCACCGTCCACACTATCGTTCCGGACCGACACTTCCGGACCGGCTCGAATACGGAGTGGAACGCGCCGCGCCGTGCGGCCGGATGTGGTGCGGCGGGATCGGCGAGGCGACGCTAGTCGGGGGCGGTGATCCAGTAGTCGATGGCGCCTTGCAGCACGGTGCGGAACAGTGCGAAGTCGACGGGTTTGTAGATGTAGCTGTCCGCGCCCGCGGCATAACAGCGGTCGATGTCGGCGGCGGTGGTGGAGGAAGTGAAGACGACGATGCGCAGGTCGGCGGTGGCCGGGTCGGTGCGCAGGCGTTCGAGGAGTTGGTAGCCGTGCACACCGGGCATGTTGAGGTCGAGCAGCACCAGCGCGGGTGGTTGCTCGGCGGCGCGCAGATGCGGCAGGGCGGTGGTGGCGTCGTCGAGGAATTCCAGACGCAGGTGCGGGTGGGACTGGTGCAGGGCGCGGGCGATGGCTTCGCGGTCCTCTTCGCTGTCCTCGATGACCAGGACGCGGGCAGCGGTCAGGTCAGTTCCGTCCATACCGTGTCTCCGTTCGGGAAGCCGTGCTCATCGGTGTCGAGTTCGACGCGGGTCCAGTCGGCCGCGCCGCGCACGCGCAGTCGCGCCCGGCGCACACCCGTCTCGCGATAGGCGCGCAGGCGGCCGATCAGCGCCGGGGCCGAGACCGGGTCCTCCCCGCGTACTCGGGTCAGGGTCTCGCGCAGTACGGGTTCGATGTCCTCGACGGGCAGCGTTTCGTCCAACACGGTCGGCCCGGTGTGGCGGAAGATCAGGACGGCGGTGTCGTCGTCCACGCGGAAGCGGTCCGCGCCGGTGGTGAGGATCTCGGCGAGGTCCGGCAGCGGATGTTCGCGCAGGCGGGTCAGGATATCGGGCAGTTCGTCCTCGAAGAAGCGGCCGTTCTCGTCGCGGGCCTCGGTGAGTCCGTCGGTGTAGAGCAGCAGATGTTCACCCAGACGCAGATCGGTGACCGCGGGACGCAGGTGCAGTTCCGGGCGGACGCCGACGAGCATGCCCGAGCAGTCGGCCTCGACCACCGTGCCGTCGCGGCGCACGATCAGCGGCGGCGGATGACCGGCGCTGTAGAGGTGCACGGGCAGAACACCCTCCTGTGCCGCGCCGATCTCGGCGACGGCCAGCGTCAGGAACCGGGTGGTGTCGTTGGCGAGCATCTTGGCGTTGAGCGCGCCGATCGCGCGTTCCACCGAATGCCCCTCGGCCAGTAGCGTTTCCAAGGTGTGGCGGGCCAACCCGGTGAGCGCGGCGGCTTCCGCGCCGCGCCCGCAGATGTCGCCGATCAGCGCGCTCATGGTGCCGCTCGGGCGGGGGAGCAGTCCGTAGAAATCGCCGCCGACGTCGAGGCTGTGCTCGGCGACGCGGTAGGCGCTGGTGACCTCGACCCCGGGAACGGGCGGCAGCGCGGCGGGCAGCAGATGTCGCTGCAACGAGACGACGTGGCTGAGCTGTTGCGCGTAGAGGGCCGCGTTGTCGATGGCCGAGGCGGCGCGCCCGGCGAGATTGCGCAGGAAGCCGGGGTCGGCGCGGCGGGTGGAGCCCGCCCGGTGGAACAGGGTGAGCAAGCCGACGTCGCGACCGCGGGCCCGCAGCACCGCCACGGCCATGGTGTCGAGATTGGCGTCGGCGGGCAGTCCGGACTCGCGCGGACTGTCGTCGTCGGGACGTTCGCGATGCGGTTCCACGAGCGGGGCGCCGGCCCAGCGGCGGTGGTCCAGATGCTCGGCCAGGGTCGACTCGCGGCGCGCGTCGACGTGGGCGACCGCGACCGGAACCATGCGTCCGGCGCGGTCGACGTGCACGGCCGCGCCGTCGGCCAGGGCGGGCACCATCATCCTGACCACCGCGCGCAGCGTGTCCTCGATGTCGAGCGAGGAGCCCATCCGCAGCGACGCCTCGGACAGGATCGCGTCCTCGACCAGTCGGTCGGCTCGGCGGCGGCGGTCCAGGGCGGTGCGTTCGGCCGCGGCGAGGATGTCGCGGACCTGGGCCAGGCGTTCGGCGGTGTCGGCCTCCGCGACCTCGACCGCCACGCCGAGCACACCCGGTTCTCCCGTGGCCGAGCGGTGCGCGGCGAGCAGCACCTGCTTCCCGCCGGCCTCGGACACCGCCCGCGCCAACACGGGCGGCAACGCGGCGCTCGCGATCTCGACGATCCGCGCCGGCCGTTCGGTGAAGCGGACCTCGTGGCATCGCGCGAACGATTCGGCCAGTTCCGGCGCGGATCGCACGCCCCCGCCGTCGGCCCACAGCGCCGCCGAACCGGCGCGGGCGAGGAAGCTCGCACCGACCTCGGGCAGGTCGGCCAGACCGGTGAGCGCGCGTTCGGCGATATCGCCCGCGGCGTCCTCGGCGGACACCGCGCTCCACCAGCCGTGCAGAAGGTCCTGCCAGGGTGGGGGCGCTGCCAACTGTCGTGCTCCGCTCGTTCAGGGGACCGGGTGTGTCCGAGCCCTACTGTAGGGTCCGGGTACGACAACTGGACGCGCGCCCTACAAGCGAGCACGACCGCTGCGATGACAGCGATGGGCACAACCGTGAAGGCGGCCGATGGTGACCGAGGACTGTGATCCCGCGCGTCTGCGCGAACAGCGGGCCGAAGAAGTCGTCGGCCCGGCCTTCGATCTGTCGGAATGCCTGAACGAGCCGATCCACCGTCTCGGCGGCATCCAGTCCTACGGCGTCCTGCTCGCCGCGGACGCCGACGGCGTGATCGTGATCGGCAGTTCCAACTGCGATCGGGTGCTCGGCGTCGAGGTCGACCAGGTGCTCGGGGCGCGCTGGGAGACGGTGCTGGGCGCGGATGCGGTCGCCGACATCCTGGCGAGTCTGGACGCGCCCACCGGGCAGCGCGCGCTGTTGGCGGTGACGCTGCCCGAGAGCGGCGCGCGCTTCGACGTCACCGTCTACCGGTCCGAGTGCTACGTCATCTGTGAACTCGAACCCGCGGTGCCGCAGCGGCCGTTCGTGTTCTCCTCCTTCTATCCCACGGTCCGCACCAAACTCACGCAGTTGCAGCAGTACGGGCGCGGGGTGGTCGAGGTGTGCGAGGCCGCGGTGACCGAGATCAGGGAGCTGACCGGTTACGACCGCGTGGTCGCCTACCGCTTCGAGGGGCGCGACGGGCCGGGCGAGGTGATCGCCGAATCGGTGGCCTCGGAACTGGAACCGTGGCTGGGGCTGTGGTTCCCGGCCACCGACATTCCCCCGCAGGCCCGCAGGCTCTACGAACGCAACTGGATCCGGGGCATCGCCGACGTCGAGGACGACACGGCGGCGCTGGTGTCGCTGTCCTCGGCGGGGCGACCGGTCGAGCTGGACCTGTCGGATTCGCCGCTGCGCACGGTGTCCGGCTTCCACCTCGAATACCTGCGCAACATCCAGGTCGGGTCGTCGATGTCGGTGTCGCTGCTGCGCGACGGCAGACTGTGGGGGTTGATCGCCTGCCACGGGATCGAACCGCTGCGGCTGAGTCCCGAACTGCGGGCGGCCTGCGAACTGTTCGGGGTCGTGCTGTCGCTGCAATTGGCCGGCCTCCAGGACGCCGAGACTTCGCGAGCACGGCAGGAAGCGCGCGGGGCGCTCTCGGATCTGGTGCTGGCCCTCGACGGTGAGGTCACCGATTCGATTCTCGGCAACGGGGATCTGCTGACCCGCCTGGTCAACGCCGATGTCGTCGCCGTGCGCGCGAGCGCGGTGAACACGGTGGTCGCGGGCGAGTCGACCCCGCTGGTGGACGCGGCGGTGACGGCGATCGCCGCGCATCTGCCGCCGATCGCGCCCGGTCAGGTGTGGAGCAGCGAGTGCCTCGGCGAGCACCACGACGACTTGGCAGCGTTCGCCCCGCAGGTGACGGGCGCGCTGGTGCTCGTCCTCGACGGCGGCGGCGATCTGATCATGTGGCTGCGCCCCGAGCGGCACATCGCCCGCACCTGGGCGGCCGACCCCGCGCAACCGGTGCGCCTGGGTCCGCGCGGTCAACGGCTCACCCCGCGCGGTTCCTCGGCGGTGTATCAGGCGACGATCCGCGGGTGCGGTGCGCCGTGGACGGAATCCGACGCGGCCGTCGCCGAGGAGTACGGGCACGCGGTGTCGACGGTGGTGTTGCGGCACACCGCGCGACTGGCCGCGCTCAACGCCGAACTGCGCCGGGCCAACCACGATCTGGACACCTTCGCCCACGCCGCCGCGCACGAACTGAAGGAACCGCTGCGCGGAATCTCCAACGCGGCCACCTTCATCACCGAGGATGCCGCGCCCACCCTGGACCAACTGACGGTGCGCCGCCTGGGCACCATCCGTTCGCTGGCCCAGCGCATGGACGAACTGATCAACTCGCTGCTGCACTTCGCGCAACTGGGTCAGGCCGAACTGCGCCGCGAGGAGGTGGATCTGCGCGCGGCCACCGAGCGCGCGTTGCAGATCGCGGGGGAGCGACTGGCCGAACGCGACGTCGTGGTCGAATTGCCCGCGGCGGGTTCGGTGGTCGACGCCGATCCCGATCGGCTCCAGGAGATTCTGATCAACCTTCTGGTCAACGCCGCGAAGTACGCGCGGGAGGAACAGCCGCGCACGGTGACCGTCGGGGCTCGACCGGCCGGCGCGGTCACCGAGATCTTCGTGCGCGACAACGGCATCGGCATTCCCGAGTCCGATCACGGCGAGGTCGTGCGGCTGTTCCGGCGGCTGCACGCGCGCGGGGCTCACGGCGGCGGACACGGTGCGGGCTTGGCGATCGTTGAGCGCATCGTGCAACGGCACGAAGGCCGGCTGCGCATCGAATCCAGCCCGGGGGCGGGCACGACGATCGCCTTCACCCTCGAACCCGACGCCTGAGATCTCCGGTTCCGCTGTGCGCGGACACGACCCGGCAAACCATCCAGTGCCACGTGATAGTGTGCGGTGCGTTCGACGGGTGTGTTAACACTCCGAGGTGTCGAGACGTTGACTCGTGTGGGGCAACGAATCTCGCGGACGCGGTGTTCCCGAACGAATACGGTGGACACGGCGGCGCGCCCGTTCGGGGCCGCCGCGACGACGATCGACAGGAGATGGTTGGTATGGGTGTGAGTCTGTCCAAGGGCGGCAACGTGTCGCTGACGAAGGCGGCCCCCGGGTTGACGGCGGTGGCGGTCGGATTGGGCTGGGATGTGCGCACCACCACGGGAACCGATTTCGATCTCGACGCCAGCGCCATCGGCCTGGGCGGCGACAAGAAGGTGGCCTCCAACGGGCACTTCGTGTTCTTCAACAACCTGAAGTCGCCCGACGGCGCGATCGAGCACATCGGCGACAACCGCACCGGTGAGGGCGAGGGCGACGACGAGGTCATCAACGTCGACCTGGCCAACACCCCGGCCAACGTCGAATCGATCGTGTTCCCGGTCTCGATCTACGACGCGGCTTCGCGCAACCAGAGCTTCGGCCAGGTGCGCAACTCCTACATCCGGGTCGTCGACCGCGCCAACGGCACCGAACTGGCGCGCTACGACCTCACCGAGGACGCCTCCACCGAGACCGCGATGGTCTTCGGTGAGCTGTACCGCAACGGCGCGGAGTGGAAGTTCCGCGCGATCGGCCAGGGCTACGCCTCCGGCCTCGAGGGCATCGCCCGCGATTTCGGCGTCGCGCTCTGATCCGGTTCCAACAGCAGAAGCCCTGCTCGCGAATCGTTCGCGAGCAGGGCTTTTCGGTCAGGTGTCAGTGCTGCGATTCGGTGACCGGTTCGTCGGCGGAATTCCGGGTGCGCTTGGCGGCGCGACCGCGCTTGACCACCTCCACCACGATCGGCAGCACCGAGACCGCCACGATCAGCAGGAAGATCAGGTCGATGTTGTCGCGCACCACCGCGATCTGCCCGAGCAGATAGCCCAGGTAGGTCAGGCCCGCGCCCCACAGCACGCCGCCGATGACGTTGTAGGTCACGAACACCCGGTACCGCATCCCGGCCGCGCCCGCCACCACCGGCGCGAAGGTCCGCACGATCGGCACGAACCGCGCCAGCACGATGGTGATCGGACCGTGCTTCTCGAAGAAGGCGTGCGATTCATCGATGTAGGACTTCTTGAAGAAGCGGGCGTCGTCGCTCTTGAACAGTGCCGTCCCGCCGCGCGCGCCGATGAGGTAGCCGACCTGATCGCCGGCGATGGCCGCGATCGGAATGAGGATCAGCAGCACCTGGATCGGCGCGAACGGCGCGATGTCCGCGGATTTCGACGCCGCGATCAGGCCCGCCGTGAACAGCAGTGAATCGCCGGGGAGCAGCGGGAACAGCAGGCCGGACTCGATGAACACCACCGCGAGCAGGCCGACCAGCATCCAGGTGCCGAAGGAGTTGAGCAGGTTCACCGGGTCCAGGAATCCCGGCAGCAGGGCCAGATTCGCGGTGGACGAGGCCACGGTGGAGAAGGTCATACGCCGCGACCGCCGATCCGTGCCCGCCTGGTTCCGGCGTCGGGTGTCATCCCCGCGACGTCGGGTGGGGTGTGGTCGATGCCCACGTGCTGCTCTCCTTCATCCGGCTGTGCGCCACACAGTAACACGCTGCACTGTATGGTTGATCGGTCCCGCGTGGCTGGAAGCCGCCGGTGCGGGACGGTATCGTGGGTCGGTCTCGTCGCCGGTCCACGGCGGGATATTCGCGGACGGGAGGTGCTGATGACGGAGAACCTGGTCAGGATCGGGGAACTCGCCACCCGCGCCGAAGTCAGCTCCCGGACCATCGACTACTACACCAGTCTCGGCTTGCTCGTCCCCGCCGAACGCACCGCGGGCAACTACCGCCTCTACGATCCCGCCGACGTCGACCGCATCCAGCTCATCCAACGTCTCGAGGCGCAAGGCATCTCGCTCGAGGAGATCGCGACCGCGCTGAACTCGCGTCCCGAGGACCTCGGCGATCTGCTCGCCCGCATCGACACCGACCTGAAATCCCTGCAAACCGCCATCGGTGTCGCGCCCGGCGAGATCAACGGCCTGCTCAGCATCATCGCGGCGCGGGTGCACTCGCTGATCACCGTCGCACTCCAGATCCCACCCAATCTGCCGATGCTCTGACCGCTCCGCGGCGCCGCCGGTCCGCGTTCCCCGCGTCGGGTCCCGAGTTGTGATGGCACATCCGATGATTCGGGCCGATCACGTCCCGGATTCCGGTGGCACGGGCCGCGCGCAGCGGGTTCACTGGTCATCATGGCCCCGACCGATCAACGCCGCAGCGCTACCCCCTCCGCCGCGCGGACCACGCGCGCGCCCGCGGAACTGATCGTGGTGACCCACGGGGACGACGCACCCGCCGCGCACCGGGCGATCCGCGACAGTCTCGCGGCCGAGGCCCGGGTCAGCGGCGCGTTGCCGCCCGGCGCACGGTTGACCCGCGTCTTCGGCCCCGCGGAACGGGTCGCGCGCCGGCTCGTCGACACCGCGGCCCACCCGGAGGCCGCGCGATACCTGACCTACTTCACCGTGCGTGACGCGGGCGGCGACCTCGCCGCCGTGGCGCGACGGTTGCGCGCGGTGGACGTGGTCGACGCCGCCTACGTGAAACCGCCCACCGAACTGCCGCTCGCGCCCGGCGCGGTCGCGGGCAGGACATTGGATCCCGCGCCACCGACCACCCCGAACTTCGCGGCGCACCAGGGCTATCTGGACGCCGCGCCCCACGGTGTGGGCGCGCGGTGGGCGTGGACGCGACCCGGCGGCCGCGGCCTCGGCATCCGCGTGATCGATGTCGAGGGCGCGTGGCGCTTCACCCACGAAGACCTCACCGGCAACCAAGGCGGCGTCATCGGCGGCGACCCGTCCACCGACGCGGGGTGGCGCAACCACGGCACGGCTGTCGCCGGGGCCATCAGCGGTGACGTCAACGACCTCGGCATCACCGGTATCGCGCCCGACGCGGCCATCCGCGCGGTGTCGATCTTCGGCGGCGGATCCGCGATCGCCGTGCGCACCGCCGCCGACGCCCTCGGCCCCGGCGATGTCATCCTGCTCGAACTGCACCGCCCCGGCCCGCGCCACGGCTTCGTCAACCGGCCCGATCAGGCCGGCTACATCGCCGTCGAATGGTGGCCCGACGACCTGGCCGCCATCCGCTACGCCACCGCCCGCGGCATCATCGTGGTCGAAGCGGCGGGCAACGGCGCGGAAAGCCTGGACGATCCGATCTACGACACCCGTCCCGCCGACTTCCCCGCCGACTGGCGCAACCCCTTCCGCGCGGGCGAGGATTCCGGCGCGATCATCGTCGGTGCCGGCGCGCCACCGGAAGGCACGCACGGACGCGACCACGGACCGGCGCGCTCGCGGATGGCCTTCTCCAACCACGGCACACGGATCGACGCCCAGGGCTGGGGGCAGGAGGTCACCACCACCGGTTACGGCGATCTGCAAGGCGGCGGCGACGAGGACTACTGGTACACCGACGTGTTCAGCGGCACCTCGAGCGCGTCACCGATCGTGGTCGGCGCGATAGCGTGCGCCCAGGGCATCGCCGCACAGGAAACGGGTGCGCGAGGACCCGCCGCGGTGCGGGCCGCGCTGCGCGACACCGGATCACCGCAGACCGCCGCACCGGAACGGCCCGTCGATCAACGCATCGGCGCCCTGCCCGACATCGAAGCCCTGGCGCGGCGTCTGGCGACCTGATCCCGCTCGCGTTCGGTAATGGAAACCGGTGCGCGACGATACTTCCCGGGCAGCGAGGCGATACCGGGCCATCCCGCGCCGCCGGGATCTCGGCCGAGGCGCGCCTGACCGATGCCGCGAACAAGGGCGCTGCGGGTGCGCGACACCCTGTTCTGATTCAGCGTGGCCCGGATCGCGACCCGGGTGGTGGTTGGGGGGACGGTGTGGTGGTGATGTGGTGGATGCGCGGGCCGTGGGGGGCGAGTCGGGTGAGGTGTCGGGCGGTGTCGGTGGTGAGCTGCCCGGCTCGGGGGCTGGTCACGGTCGAGGACCGGCAGCGCGGCGAACCCCCGCTGCGCCAGTGTCACCGCCGCCACCCGCACCGGGGTGTCCTCGGACACCGTCACCACCGGACGAACCATCACCTCGTACACATGCATCTACCTCGGCCTCCTCGGAAACGGACGTCGACGGAACCATCGACACAAGAACCATAACTAGCGAAAAATATTTCGTCAATCACAGATCGCTTCAATCTTCTCGCGAAGCTTGAAATACGAAACATATTTCGCAAATTATGGGTGGGGAAGCGGAACGCCCCGCTTCGCCGCGCAGGTCCCACCAGGACGCGCGGCCGGTCCCGAAACAGTCTTGGAAACCCGGAGGTTGCTGCTCATGTCGGTTCCGTTGTGGATGTGGCCGGCAGTGCTGGGCATCATCCTGGTGATGCTGGCGCTGGACTTGTTCGCCCACCGCAGAGCCCACGTGGGGGGTGTGCGCGAGGCCGCGGCCTGGTCGGGGGTCTGGGTCGCGCTGGCCGTCGCGTTCGGCGCGGGCATCTGGTGGTGGTGGGGTCCGGAGTTCGCCGCGCAGTACTTCGCCGGCTACGTCATCGAGAAGTCCCTGGCGGTGGACAACGTGTTCGTCTTCGCCGTCATCTTCGGCTACTTCGCCGTGCCGCGCGAATACCAGCACCGGGTGCTGTTCTACGGCGTGCTCGGCGCCCTGGTCTTCCGCGGGGTGTTCATCGCCGCGGGCTCGATCCTGATCGCGAGCTTCGCCTGGATCCTGTACGTGTTCGGCGCGTTCCTCGTGGCCACCGGCATCAAGATGGCCCGTCACAGCGACGAGACCATCGACCCCGACAAATCCCCGGTCCTGCGCGGGTTCCGGCGCCTGGTCCCGATGACCGAGGGCTACCGCGGCCAGAAGTTCTGGGTCAAGGAGGGCGGGCGCTGGCTGGCCACGCCGCTGCTGGCGGTGCTGGTGCTGGTCGAGACCACCGACATCGTCTTCGCCGTGGACTCCATCCCCGCCATCTTCGCCGTCACCAGCGAACCGTTCCTGGTCTTCACCTCCAACGCCTTCGCCATCCTCGGCCTGCGCGCGATGTACTTCCTGCTCGCCGACCTGATGCACCGCTTCATCTACCTCAAACTCGGCCTCGCCGTGGTCCTGGTCTGGGTCGGTGTCAAGATGCTGCTGCTCGAGATCTACAAGATCCCCACCACCGTCTCCCTGGCCGTGGTCATCGCCATCCTCGCCGTCGCCGTGACCGCCAGCTGGCGGCGCACCCGCACCCCCGGCACCACGCCCGGCGACCCCACCGACACCGGGACCGCGCACCGGCCCGAACCGATCGGCGCCCCCGCCCACGGCAAGACCCTGATCGACCCCGCCCTGCTCACCCCCACCCCCACCGATACCGGCGACCGGAACCCCTGAACCAGCCCCACGACCGTCAGCTGCGCCCGGCCCCGCGCCGCGCAGCTGACGGCACCCCCTGACCCGCCCGACCCCCGACACCGGAAGGTGGATACCGGAAATGACGATGGTCTATCGTGCCCGTATGGGCACCCGCGACACCCCCCGGACCACCGAGACCACCAAGCCTGCCGCGGGGCCGGCCACGACCGCGCGGGGCTGGACGTTCCTGACCAACCACGCCCACGTGCTGCTGTGCCTGTCCCGCAACGGCGACCTCACCATGCGCGAACTCGCCCAGGCCATCGGCATCACCGAACGCGCCGTCCAAGCCACCATCGCCGACCTCGTCGCCGACGGCTACCTCACCACCATCAAGAACGGCCGCCGCAACACCTACACCATCCACGGCCACGGCCGATTGCGTCACCCGCTGGAATCCCACCACACCATCGACGAACTCATCACCGCCCTACGCTGAACCCCACCGGGCAGTGGGCCCGGCCCGTAGGATCGGCCGAATTCGGGTAGAAATGACCTGACCCCCGGTAGAGAACGGGTCTGGATGCTGGTCAGGTCGGGAGTTGCCGGTCGAGGCGGTCGCGGTAGATCCGGTAGGCCTTGCGGTCGGCGGCCGCGGCGCTGTGGGCGAGGCGGTCGGCGGCGGCCAGCAGCGCCTGGTGGACATGTGGTGGTGCGGTGACGTGCAGGCTGTAGCCCTGGCCTCGCCGTATCTCCCGGCCGTCGCGCAGGGCGTGACGCTCTGCCTCGCCGAGGGCAACGGTGCGGTCGGTGAGGTGGTGGGCGATCTTGCCCGGCATCTCGATTCGGAGCGCGAGGTTCATCGATATCGGCGGGTGCGGGTTGTTCGGGGCGTCCGGGCAATAGGTCGGCCAGAGCGGTGCGGATCGCGACCCGGCTCACCTGGTGTCGGCGGGCCAGGGCGGCGATGCTCGCGCCGTCGCGGTATTCCTGACGGACCTGCTCTCTCACCCCGATCGTCGCGACTCGCGGGCGGCGCCCGGATCTGGCGCCGTGGGCCCAGGCGGCGGCCAGGCCCTCGCGGGTGAGTTCGTCATGCAGGTCGCGCTGGAACTGGCCGACCGAGATCAGCACGTCGACCAGCATGGTGGTGGTCGCGTCGGCCGCGGCCAAGTCGGTGATGCCCGACAACGCGCCCGACAGCACCCGCAGCTTCACTCCGTGTTGCCGGCACCAGTCGCGCACGGCCAGGATGTCGGCGAGGTCGCGGCACAGCCGATACAACTCGGACACGGTGAGCCGGTCGCCGGGGCGCGCGTATCGGGCGAGTTCGCGGAACCCGTCGCGCTGCAGGGCGGGGATCTTCGACGAGGTGGCCGGGTCGGCGAACAACCGCACACCGTGGGCGCCGTCGACGAGACCGGCCTCGGTGACGTGGTGCTCTGCTCGTCGGTGGAGACCCGCGTGTAGACGAGTTCGGCCATGACCGCGGCGTCCCTTCTCCGACCCGATCGCTTTCCGTCACCGTTCTATCTGTCGTCAAACCCTGTCGTCGATCGAGAATGGACCACATTGGATTGGGTGCGCCGTTTCGGCAGGAGCCGCGCGGCCCGGCCACCGCCCCCGAGAGGTGTCGACAAAGGGTCATTTGACGACACCCACGGACCCACACTTTGCACCCACCGACCGCGGTCGCCGGCCTACCGCCGTGCGAAATCCGGTTCACCAGACCAGTCAAAAGCCATCGCCCCCTTCCCCTTCGGCCGCATTCCGGTCACACCCCATATCCGCCCGAAATTCGGCGAGTTCTACGGCTACCCCAACAAGATGTACGCCCATGCGACCGCGACCTTCCTCCGAATCCCGGCACCCTCGACCGACTGACACGTGGCCCTACTGTGCGGTCACCTGGTGGGTGTTTCGGTGTCGGCCTGCGGGCGCTGCGAGGCAGGGACACCCTCAGGGATCGGGAGTCGCAGGGTGACCGGGTCGGTGACGGGAGTGGTCAGGACGAGGTCGACGGGGTCGGCGTGCCGGGGGTGGGCGTCGGCCAGGATCGATTCGCCGAGTCCGGCTTTCCGTTGGAGGCGTTTCATCCACGGTGGCGCCCACCAGCAGTCCTCGCCGAGCAGTTTCATGGTGGCGGGCACGAGGATCATCCGCAGGACGGTGGCGTCGATGAGGAGCGCGGCGATCATGCCGAAAGCGATGTACTGCATCATGACCAGGTCGGAGAAGGCGAACGCGCCGACAACCACCAACAGGATGAGGGCGGCCGCGGTGATGATGCGCCCGGTGTGGGCGGTGCCGACGCGGATCGCCTCGGCTGTGGAGGCGCCTTGCGCGCGGGCTTCGACCATGCGCGAAAGCAGGAAGACCTCGTAATCGGTGGACAGGCCGTAGATGATGGCGATGATGACCACCAGCACGGGCGCGGTGATGGGTTGCGGGGTGAAATTCAGCGGGCCCGCGCCGTGACCGTCGATGAAGATCCAGGTCAGGATGCCGAGTGTGGAGCCGAGTCCCAGGGCGCTCATCAGGGCGGCCTTGATCGGCAGCACCAGTGAACCGAAGGTCAGGAACATCAGCAGCGTGGTGACGAGGACCACACCGATGATCATCCAGGGCATCCAGAACAGCAGCGCGTCGATGATGTCCTTCTGGAGGGCGGGGACGCCGCCGACGAGCATGCGCGCGGAGTCGGGTTGTTCGAGCGCGCGCAGGTATTCGATGGTGACGCCTGCATCATCGGAGTCGGTGAGCGCGGCGGTGGTGCGGAAGACTTCGGGGTTCGACGGCGACTGCGAGGGGACGGCGAATTCGGCGGCCAGACCCGGTGCGCTGTGGCCGAGCACGGCGAGGATCGCGGGCAGGATCGTGATCGCGGTCAACGCGGCCATCGAGACGGTGGCGATCGCGCCGTAGGCGATGGATTTCAGGAATCCCTGCGGGAACAGCAGCATGCCGCCGAGGCTGGCGATGATCATCGTCGCGGAGAACACCACGGTGCGGCCCGCGGTCATCACGGTGCGGCGCACAGCGGCGGGCGTGTCGAAGCCTTCGGCGAGTTCTTCGCGGAACCGGCTGACGATGAACAGTCCGTAGTCGATGGCCAGGCCGAACCCGATCATCGACACCACCGCCGAGACGAAGGAGGCGACCTCGGTGAACTCGGTCAACAGCATCACGACGCCGAACACCGTGAGCCCGCCGACGATCAACGGCAGCGCCGCGGCGATCAGTCCGCCGAAGATGAAGAACAGCAGGACTCCCACGACGGGGAAGGCGAGTAGTTCCATGCGGTGGATGTCGGCGGCGATGGTGTCGTTGAGTTCCCCGGCCACCGGTTGCAGCCCGCCCACCCGCACATCGACGCCGGGGATGGCGAACGCGTTCCGCACCGCGCGGTAGTTGCGGACCATCGTGGTGTCGTCGTCGCCGCGGATCGCGATCGCGGCGATGGCATGCCGACGATCCTCGGTCGCGGCCCGCGAACCGCTGATCTTGCCGGTCTCGGTGCGCCAATAGGCGGCGTTCACCCCCGTGATCTGCTCCGGATACCGCTTCGGCAGACCATTCAGACTCTCGACGACCTTGCTCGCGAATTCCGGGTCGTCGACGGTCTTGCCCTGGGGTGCGGTGTAGAGGACGAGCACGTCGGCGTCGTGGTTGCGCCCGAACGCCGCGTCCGCGATCCGGGCGGCCTCCGAGGACTCCGCGCCCGGGTCGAACATGCCACCCGAGCTCAAATGGTCTTCGAGCCCGACCCCGTACCAGGCCAATCCGAGCATCGCCGCGCCCACCACACCGATGACCACGAACCGGATCCGCGAGACCAGATCACCCCACCAGGTGAACACTCACCTCACCCGCCCGCCGGCGACTTGTCGGTGACCCCGCTCGCCCGAACCCCGCCGCCCGAATACGCCGATCCGCATGCGTCCGAAACCCTTTCGTTGGTCCCGCCCGATGTGCTGACCCGCCAACGGCCCCGATCGGCCGAGGGTTCCCGAGATCAGCGAATTCTCAGGAAGAAGCCGGACCGGTCCGGTGAAGTACACCGAGGCACAGACCGTCGCGCGGCAGCGACTGCAAGTTTTCGCGCCACCGCCGGGTGTCGGCCACGCCCGGTGGACCCGAATCCTCACTACGCCCTGCGGCTCCTGCGGCGCGTGGGCGCACACTGAAATCCGACCGCGGCGGTGAGGGGAGCCGATGTCGAGAACGGTCCGACGGCTCCGTCCCAGGGGTGAACGGCCACAATGGCCGCAACGAACCCGAGGAGAGCATCATGACGGTCCATCGGATGGATCACGCAGGCATCGTGGTCGAGGATCTGGCGGCGGCGGTCGCGTTCTTCGTCGAACTGGGGCTCGAAGTCGAGGGTGAGGCGTCGGTCGGCGGGCAGTGGGCCGACGACCTGCTCGGACTCGACGGCGTGCGGGCGGACATGGTCGTCGTGCGGACGCCGGACGGGCACGGTCGCGTCGAACTGTCCACCTTCCGCTCGCCCGCGACCGCCGGTCCCGCGCCGAAGACGGCGGTGAACACGCCGGGCATCCCGCGCCTGACCTTCGTCGTCGACGACGTCGAGGACGTTCTCGGGCGGTTGCGCGCCCGGGGCGGGGAACTCGTCGGCACGGTCGCGCGCTACGAGGACATCTGCCGGTACTGCTATGTCCGCGGGCCGGAAGGGGTGCTGCTCGGGTTGGTCGAGGAACTCGGCTGACCCTGCGCGGCGCGGGCCGTCGGGCCGGCTAGGGTGGGGTGCCATGGAGACCGCGTCGGCCACCCGCACGGAGTCGGTGGCCCGGCGACCGGACACCGTCGAGACCGTCTGGACCCGGTTCACGACCGGACGGCGCGGAATTCTGACCGTGGCGGTGGTCCTGATCCTGGTCCAGACGGGGGTGCGCGGCTGGGTCGCGGGCAGCGGCTACTTCTATTGGGACGACCTGATCCTGGTCAGTCGCGCCGCCCGCTTCCCGCTGCTGTCGCACGATCTGCTGCTCGGCGATCACGACGGACACCTGATGCCGTTGGCGTTCGCGGTGAGCTGGGTGGTCACGTCGATAGCGCCGCTGGTGTGGGCACTGCCGGTGGTGCTGTTGGTCGCGGCGCAAGCGGCGGCGTCGTTGGCCGTGCTGCGGATGCTGGTCGTCCTGGCCGGGGTGCGCACGGCGATCCTCGTCCCCTTGGCGTTCTACCTGTTCTGTCCGTTGACGGTGACGGCGTTCGCGTGGTGGTCGGCGGCGCTGAACGCGCTGCCGTTGCAGTTCGCGCTGGCGTGGGTGATCGCGGACGCGGTCGCGCTGACCCGGACCGGCCGCACCCGCTACGCGATCTCGGGTGTGCTGGTGACCGTGTTCGCGCTGCTGTTCTTCGAGAAGGCGGTGGTGGTGCCCGTCGTCGCGTTCGCGGTGGCGGTGCTGGTGCTGGTGGTCGAGGGCCGGGAGTCGCCGGTGCGCACGGTCCTGCGGCGGGCGAGCGGACTGTGGGCCGGGTGCGCGGTGGTGCTCATCGGCTGGGTGGCGATCTATCTGACCGCGGTCGGCGCCTCGGCGGTGGACCGCGACTTCGGCGAGGTCCGCACCCTGTTGCCGGGGGCAACCTCGGCCGGACTGGTGCCCGCGCTCGTCGGCGGTCCGTGGGTGTGGGAGCGCTGGCTGCCGTCGATGCCGTGGGCGGATCCGCCGGGGTGGACGGTCGCGCTGTCCTGGGCGGCGGTGGTCCTGGCACTGCTCTGGTCGGTGCGCGCCCGCGAGCGGGTGTGGCCGGTGTGGCTGATGGTGACGGTCTACGTGCTGGTCGCCGAGTTGCCGGTGGCGCTGGCGCGCGGCGGACCGAATACGGCGGGCGAGTTGATGCAGTCGCTGCGGTATTTCGCCGACGCGACCGTGGTGTTCACCGCCGCGGGCACCCTGTTCCTGAGGGCGCGGCCCAGGGGCGAGGCGAGTGATCGACTGTCGTGGGTGACGACAGCACTACGCCCGACCGGCACGCGGACCCGTCGCCTCGTCCTCGCGGCCACCGCGCTGTTCGTCGTCAGCGGACTGTTCTCCACCTACACCTTCGTGCGTTCCTGGCGCGTGACCCCGACCAGTGCCTATCTGAGCTCCGCCCGCGAGGCGCTGGCCGCCTGGGACGGTGTGCCCCTGCTGGACCAGGAGGTCCCGTGGACGGTGCTCAACCCGTTGGCCTACCCGGAGAATCTGGCGAGCCGGGTGCTCGCGCCGATCGCCGCGCCGGGCACCTTCGCCGAGTCGACGCCGCGTCTGCGCATGTTCACCGACGACGGGCGTCTGGTCGAGGCGGTGGTGTGGTGGAATCGCGGCATCGTGGCAGGCCCGGAACCCGGTTGCGGGCATCGTCTGCGCGGGCCGCAGCCGATGGATGTGCCGCTGAACGGACCGATGCTGGAACACGAGTGGACGGCGCAACTGAACTACCTGTCGGATCGCGACGGCCGGATCACGGTGGGCTTCGAGCGGGGTCGCCCGGTCGCGGTGCCGGTGACCAAGGGCCTGCACACGGTCTTCGTGCGGGTGGTGGGCAGCGGTTCGGCGCTGCGGATCGGTTCGGCCACACCGGGTCTGGATCTGTGTCTGGGTGAGGGGCCGGTCGGCGTCGCCTCCTTCGATTTCTGAGCGGTGGGTCGACCGCGCGAATTCGCTTCGGGCCGTGAACGACAACGCAACAACTCGTGACGGCCAGTCGATCCCCTCGGGAACTCTCGCGGTCGATCGGAGCGCGCGCGGGTGGACGCGGCGAGCCGGCTCCGAACGCGGGCACCTGCCTTCACCTGCGCGAACCGGTCCATAAGAGGTCAAGTGCCGCAGGGAAACCGGAAGTTCACGCCCATTCCGCTCGGACGTCGAGTCGCTCGAAATGCCGGTATCGTCTCGCCGCGCAGGTCCGTGGGTGTGAGGTCGAGGGAGACGTGGTGGCGGTCGACGAAGTGCGCGAAGAACAGGCTATGCGGCGGATGACCGACAGCCTGCTCGAGAATTACGGTCCCGCCCATACGCCCGAGCGCGTGCAGACGGTGATCACCGATGTCCGCGCCCGCTACGCCGATCATCCGGTGCGCGAGTTCGTGCCGATCCTGATCGAGCGGGTCGTGCGCCGCGAACTGGAGACGCCGGAGGAGACCGTCGCCACGGCCGAATTGGTCAGCACCGGAACCGGAGCCGAGCCGGAAGCCGCCGTGCCCGCGACCGGCGGCGGGGGACTGCCGCTTTCGCGCCGCAACGTGCTGCTGGTCGGCGGCGCGGTGGCCGTCGTCGCGGTCGTCGCGATCGGATTCGGGCTGAGCGGCGGCGAGTCGACGCCCGCGCCCGCCGCCGCCACCGCACCGCTGACGGTGGTGCGGGGTGTGGTCGGTTCGGAGAAGATGCCGTTCTTCCAGGATCCCCGGGTGGCCGAGGCGTTGGCCGCGCACGGGTTGAAGGTGGAGGTGCAGGCGGCGGGGTCGCGGCAGATCGCGACCTCGGTGGACCTGGCAGGTCTGGATTTCGCGTTCCCCTCCAGCGCGCCGGCCGCCGAGCGAATCCTGCGCGCCCGCAACATCACCGACAAGTACACTCCCTTCTCCTCGCCGATGGCGATCGCGACGTTCCAGCCGATCGTGGACCTGTTGACCCGGGTGGGCGTGGTGCGTCCCGGCCCGGTGCCGACCTTCGACATGGCCCGCTACCTGGAGTTGGTACGGAACAACACCGAATGGGCGGCGCTGCCGGACAACACCGCCTACCCGGTGCGCAAGAACATCCTGATCTCGACCACCGATCCGCGGACGTCGAATTCGGCGGCGATGTACCTGTCGATGGCCAGTTTCGTGGCCAACGACAACGCGATCGTGCAGGGCGGCCCGGCCGAGCAGGCGGTGCTGCCGACGGTGTCGAAGCTGTTCGTCGGGCAGGGCTACACCGAGAACACCACCGAAGGCCCCTTCCAGGAGTATCTGAACTCGGGGATGGGCGCGACGCCGCTGGTGCTGATCTACGAGGCGCAGTTCGTGGAGGCCACGGTCGCGGGCAAGGTGGCCCCGGGCATGGTGCTGACCTACCCGTCGCCGACGGTGCTGTCCAAGCACACGCTGGTCCCGCTGGCCGGCAACGGCGACCGGATCGGTGAGCTGCTGAGTGCGGATCCGACCCTGCGCCGCCTCGCCGCCGACCATGGATTCCGGACCGGCGACGCCGCCGAATTCGCCGAGGCTACCCGGGGAATGCCGGTGGCCCCGCAGGTGATCGATGTGGTCGAGACTCCCACCTACGACACCCTCGAGCGGTTGCTGGACGGGGTGTCGCGCACCTACAACTGAGAAATCTCGTCCGCGGCGATTAGTTCGTGACGCGTGTTCCGTCTGCACTGGGGAACAGTCACGATCGCTCAGGAGAGACCATGACGACCTCGGTTGCCGGCCATACCCTCGACGTCGCGGACGCGCGTCTGCACTACGAGGTCCGGGGGCGCGGGCCGCTGGTCGTGTTGGTGGGCGCGCCGATGGGAGCCCAGGATTTCGCGCCACTGGCCGAACTGCTGGCCGCCGACCGGACCGTGGTCACCACCGACCCGCGTGGTCACGGGCGCAGCGCCCTCGCCGATCCGGACAGCGATTCCACCCCCGAGGCGCGCGGCGCGGATCTGGCCGCGTTGATCACCCACCTCGGGATCGGTCCGGCGGTGGTGTTCGGGTCCAGCGGCGGGGCGGTGAGCGCGTTGGCGCTGGCGCAGCGGTCACCGGATCTGGTGACGACGGTGGTGGCGCACGAACCGCCGCTCATCGACGTGCTGGCGGATCGCGAGGAGCTCTACCGGGGCACCCGCGAGCTGGTGCGGGCTCACCGCTCCGGCGACGGAGTGGGCGCGTGGCGGATGTTCTTCGCCCAGGCGGGGATCGAGATGCCGGAGGACGTGCTGACCGAGATGTTCGGCCCGAACCGTGATCCGGCGCTGTTGGCCGACGAACGGTACTGGTTCGAGCACGAAATCCTCGGCACCGTCTCATTCGAACCCGACGTTGCGGCCCTGAACGCCGCCCCGACCCGGATCGTGGTCGGGTTGGGGGCGGAGTCGAGCGGGCAGTTGTGCGAGCGGACGTGTCACGCGCTGGCGTATCGCCTCGGACTCGAGCCGATGATCTTCCCCGGCGGCCACACCGGATTCCTCGACGACCCCGCGGCTTTCGCGCCGCGCCTGCGCGAGGTGCTGCGCGGCTGAGCGTCAGTGTTCCACGCGGCGTCGGCGACGGCCCCGCGCGATGACCTCGGGGTCGAAATCGGGGTCGGACCAGGTCTCGGCCAGCGCGATACTCGTCTCGCGGCCCGCGGTGATGTGGGTGAAGGCCGAGACCGCGGCGGCGTCGCCCGCGCCCGCGGCGATGTGTTCGTAGAGTTCCTCGTGCTCGGAGCACTGTTCGACCGGGTCGCGCGAGGCGGTGAGCCGGAACAGCCATTCGGTGCGCGCGGCCAGCGGACCCATCACCGTGCTGAGCAGCGGGTTGCCCGCCATCGCGATGATCTCGGCGTGGAAGGCGGCGTTGGCGGCGGCGATGCGCGGCAGGTCGCCCGCCTCGGTGGCGGCGCGGGCCTCGGCCATGCGGTCGCCGAGCGGGGCGAGGGTTTCGGGGGTGGCGCGTTCGGCGGCCAGTCGGGCGGCCAGCGATTCCAGGACTTCGCGGATGTCGAACAGGTCGCGCACGTCGGCGGGGGAGAAGGTGGCCACCAGCGCGCCCTTGGACGGCACCAGCAGCACCAGGCCCTCGGTGGCCAGCATGCGCAGCGCCTCGCGCAGTGGAATGCGGGAAACCGCCAGTTCGGCGGCCAGATCCCGTTCGACCAGACGTGCTCCCGGACGTAGTTCCACTTCGATGATCCGGCGTTTGAGCGTCTGGTAGGCGTGGTCGCGCAACGAGGCGGGGGCAGTCACAGCAATCCACAGTAACCGTATCGCCGAGGGGTTTTCGCAGCCGAAACATGCGCGGAACGCCCGCGCCACACCGAACCGCCAAGTTAACGGTATACCAATAAGGAGGTGAACCGTGGCGGTGGCTCTGGAGATGAGCGGCGTCGGCAAGACCTACGGCCCGGTGCGCGCGCTCGACGGAATCGAGCTGAGCGTACGCACCGGCGAGGTGCACTGCGTGCTCGGGGAGAACGGCGCGGGCAAGTCCACGCTGTGCAATCTCGTCTACGGCGGCGCGAGCCTGGACAGCGGCCGGATGCGCCTGTTCGGCGCGGACTACCGGCCGCGCAGGCCCGCCGACGCGCTCGCCCACGGCATCGCGATGGTGCACCAGCATTTCAGCCTGGTGCCGGAACTGACCGTCGCGGAGAACTTGGCGCTCGGCGAAGGACTGCGCCTGCGGTTGCCGCGCCGCGAACTCGCCGCCCGCGCCGACGCGCTCGCCGCCGAATTCGGCCTGGTCCTCGACCTCGGGGCGCGCGCGGGCGCGCTGTCGGTCGGCGCGCGCCAACGCGTGGAGATCGTCAAGGCGCTGCTGCGCGACCCGAAGCTGATCCTGCTCGACGAACCCACCGCCGTCCTCGGCCCCGCCGATATCGGGGGCCTACTCGACACCTGCCGCCGCATCGCCGACTCCGGCCGCGCGGTCGTGCTGGTCACCCACAAACTCGGCGAGATCGAACGCGTCGGTGACCGGGCCACCGTGCTGCGCGGCGGACGCGTCTCGGCGGCGGGGACGCTGTCCTCGTTCACCCGCGACGCGCTGGTCGAGGCGATGATCGGCCGCGACGCGGGCGAACTGGACCAGGCGCTGACCACCGGCGTCGCCGCCGCCCGCACCGCCCGCCCGCCGATCACCGCCGAGCCGATCCTGCGGGTGCGGGACCTGAGCCACACCGGACCCACTGGCGCCGCGACCCTCGACGGGCTCGAGGTGGACCTGCGCCCCGGCGAGATCACCGGCATCGCGGGCGTCGAGGGCAACGGGCAGAGCGAACTGGTCGCCGTGCTCAGCGGCGCACTGCGCGCCGCGGCGGGGAGCGTCGAACTGGACGGGCGCGACCTCACCCACGCGCCGCCCGCCCGCCGCACCGCCGCCGGTCTGGGCGTCATCCCCGAGGACCGCCACCACGAGGGTTGCCTGCCCGCGATGAGTCTGGCCGAGAACCTCTACCTGGGCCGACTCGCCGACTTCCGGCGGCGCGGACTGCTGGACCGCCGCGCCCTGCACCGCGCCGCCACCGCCGTCATCGACCGCGACGACATCCGGGCCGCCGGGCCGCGCGCCCCGCTGCGGACCCTCTCGGGCGGCAACCAGCAGAAAGTCGTGGTGGCCAGGGAACTGGCCATCGACCCGCTGCGCTGCCTGATCGCCGCCCACCCCACCCGCGGCCTCGACCTCGGCGCGGTCGACGCGGTGTTGCGGCGACTGCGCGCGGCCGCCGCGGCGGGCGCGGCCGTGCTGGTGGTCTCCCACGAAGTGCCCGAACTGCTCAGCCTGTGCGACCGCGTCCTGGTCGCCTATCGCGGACGCCTGCACGGACCGGTGGACCCCACCGAAGCCGGCGCCGCCGACCGCATCGCCCACCTCATGCTCGGAACGGCCTCATGACCTCCACCACCCGTTCAGTCCTGCCGCCCGGATTACCCCGCGACCTCGCCGTCTACCTCGGCGCGGTCCTGCTCACCCTGCTCGTCGGCCTCGGCCTGGTCCTGCTCAGCGGCGCCGACCCGCGCACCGCGCTCGACGCGCTCACCGACGGAATGTTCGACTCCGCCTACGGATTCGGCAGCGCGCTCAACGCCGCCGCGGTCCTGGCCCTGATCGGCGCCGGATTCACCATCGCCCGTCGCGCCGGCTTGGTCAACGTGGGCGGCGAAGGCCAACTCGCGCTCGGCGGCATCGCGGCCGCCGCGGTCGGCACGACCCTGCCCGCGACCACGCCGCCCGCGCTCGCGGTCACACTGGTGCTGGTCGCCGGATTCCTGGCGGGCGGGGCCTGGGCGGGTCTGGCCGCCGCGCTGGTGGTGTGGCGGCGCACCAGCGAAGTGATCACCACGCTGCTGCTCAATTTCGTCGGACTCGGCCTGGTCACCCTGGTCGTGCACGAGGAAGGGCTGCTGCGTCAGCCGGTGACCTCCGCCGAGACGCTGCCGCAGTCCGCGCCGCTGGTCGCTCCCGCGCGTCTGCCGCTGCTGGGCACGCCCGGCTCGCCTGCCACCATCGCGGTGCTGCTGGCCGTGGTCGCCGCCGTGGTGACCGCGATCGTGCTGCGCCGCACCGTGACCGGTACCCGCTTGGCCGCGGTCGGACTGTCCGAACCGGCCGCCGCGCGCCTGGGACTGCCGGTGGCGCGACTGCGGTTCGGGGCGCTGTCGGTCGCGGGCGGACTCGCCGGACTGGCGGGCGCGGGACTGGTCGCGACCGTGCCGTTCGTACTGGCCGAACACTTCACTTCCGGCTACGGTTTCGCCGGGCTCGTCGTCGGCCTGCTCGCCCGCGGATCGCTGACCGCGGTGGTCGGGATCGCGCTGGCCTTCGGCCTGCTGGCCTCGGGCGGGATCAATCTGCAACTCGCGGCGGGCGTTCCGGCCTCCTCCGTGCAGATCGTGCAGAGCGTGCTGACCATCCTGGTCGCCGCCGCGGTCGTCCTGCGCGGAACCGGGGGCGCCCGATGAGCGCCACCGGAGAACTCCTCGACGGCGGTGTGCGCCTGGCGATCCCGCTGCTGCTGGCCTCGGCGGGGGAACTGGTCAGTGAACGCGCCGGTGTCCTCAACCTCAGCGTCGAGGCGATGATGCTCACCAGCGCCTTCGCCGGGGCGATCGGCGCGCACAGCAGCGGCAGCGCCGGCGTGGGCGTGCTGTGCGCCCTGGTGGCGGGTCTCCTGGTCGCGGTCCTGCAAGCCGTGCTGAGCGTGACATTGCGCGCGGACCAGATCGTCACCGGCATCGCCGCAAACGCGCTGGCCCTGGGCGCGACCACGTTCGGGTCGCGGCTGTATTTCACCGGCGGACGCACCGTCCCCGGCTTCGACCGCCTCGAGATCCCGGTCCTGAGCGACCTCCCGCTGATCGGTCCGGCGCTGTTCGGGCAGACCGTTCTCGGCTACCTCGGCATCGCGGTGGCGGTCGCGCTGGCGGTGCTGTTCAGCCATCGGACCGGGCTCGGACTCGCGGTCACCGCCGTCGGCGCGGACCCCGTCACCGCCGATCGCGGCGGTATCCCGGTCACCACGTTGCGCTTCTGCGTGGTCCTGCTCGCCGGGCTGACCGGCGGACTCGCCGGTGCGCACCTGGCGCTTGCCGACGTGCACGCCTTCACCGACAATCTCACCGCCGGCGCGGGCTATCTGGCGGTGGTGGCGGTGATCGCGGGCCGCTGGCGGGCGTGGCCGACCATGCTGGCCTGCTTGTTCTTCGGCCTGGCCCAGGCCATGCAGTTCGCGGCGCCGTCGTTCGGACTGCACCTGCCGACCGCCGTGCTGGTGATGTCGCCCTATCTGCTCGCGGTGCTCGCCGTCAGCGGATTGGTCGGCGCCAGCCGCGCACCGGTCGCACTCACCGTTCCGTTCCTGCGAGAGGCGAAGGCCCGATGACGCTGATCCTGACCCGCTCCGACGTCCTGGCGATGATCGACGCCCCCGAGGTCGCCGCCGCGGTGCGCGCCGCGCACGCCGACCTCGCCCG
>NZ_BAGG01000062.1 GCF_000308695.1 Nocardia takedensis NBRC 100417
GTGTAGTTCTGGCACAGCGTCACGTACGCCTCGCTGTCGTCGCTGCCGTCCCACATCACCAGGTAACTGCCCGAGGGCACCGCGTCCAGCACCGTGCGCACGATCCGCAGCAGGTCGTCGTAGGACTTCGCGTGGCCGAGCACGCCCATGAACATCACGGCCACCGGTTCGTTGAAGTTCA